>NZ_JBEYEU010000008.1:0-195227 GCF_040634035.1 Micromonospora sp. NPDC007220
CTTTTTCTTCTTTTCTCTTCTGCGCCGGGCGGGCGCGCTCGCCCGGCGTGGGCCCCGGGGGGGGGCGGGGGGGGGCCCCCCCCGGGCCCCCCCCCCCCCCGCCGCTCGACGCGAAAGGTCCGGGCCGTCCGAGGCCACGGGTCCGGGCCGCTCGACGCGACGGTCCGCGCCGCTCAGCGGGGCGTGGGGGCCGGCCGGCGGGTGCCGGCCGCGTGCAGGGCGATCAGGCCCAGCGCGAGGATGACGAGCGCCGGCCCGAGCAGCTCGACCGAGGTGTTGCCGAGCAGCACCCCGATGCCGGCGGGCACCAGCGCGCCGCCCAGCCCGGCCGCGGCGATCTGGAGCCCGATGGTCCGGTCCGCGTGCGCCGCACCGACCCGCTCGGCGGTGGTGAGGGTGAGCAGCGGGAAGACCGGTGCGGCGGCGAAGCCGACGACGAACAGCCCGGCCACGGCGACCCAGGCCGGTGCCGGCAGCGCGATCAGGACCGCGCCGACCGCCATCCCGGCGAGGCTGCCCCGCAGCACCACCGCCGCGCCCAGCCGTTCGGCCACCACGCCCTGCACCACGCGCCCGACGAACAGGCTGCCCCAGTAGCCCGAGACGCAGACGCCGGCAACGGCCGCGCCGAGGCCGCGTCCCTCGGTCAGCAGCAGGAACGCCCAGAGCCCGGCCGCCACCTCGATGGCCACGTAGACAGCGAAGGCCGACGCGCCGAGCCAGACCGCCGGCAGGCGCAGCGTCTCGCGTACCCGGGTGACGGTCGGTGGGGCGACGGCCGCCTCCCCGGCGGGCTCGCGGGCCGGGGCGCGGTCCCGCCAGGCCCGCACGGTCAGCGCGAACGCGGCGGCCAGCGCGAACTGGGCCCCCGCCACCAGGCCGTAGCCCCAGCGCCAGGAGAGCCCGGCGCTGAGCGCACCGGTCATGATCAACGGTCCGAGCGCCACGCCGAGGCCGAAGAACGCGTGCATCCAGTTCATGTGCCGGGGGCCGAAGGCGCCGGCGGCGTACGCGTTCAGGCCGGAGTCGATCGCGCCGGAGCCGAGGCCGAGCACCAGCGCGCAGCCCACCATCAGGGTGAGCCCGGGCGTCGACGCGTAGCCGGTGAGCGCGAGGCTGGCCAGCAGCGTGCTGCCGGCGAGCAGCCAGCCGACGCCGAGCCGGGCCAGCGTGAAGCCGGCCAGCACGCTGGAGGTCAGGTACCCGGCGGTGCCGGCGGTGAGCACGAGGCCGACGGCCTCGGTGGGCACGCCGAAGTCGGCCCGGATCGAGGGCCAGCCCACGCCGATCAGGCCGTCGGGCAGGCCGAGGCTGACGAAGGCGAGGTAGGCCAGCAGGAGCAGCGAGGCGCGGGGCGGGGCGGTGGACACGGAGGAACATCCTGCCCTGAGTCGGCGGCGGCGCCAGTCCGCCTCCCCCGGTGGGACGAAGATTACGGTCCGGACGGGCGGTAAAACGGACAGCTCATCCAGAATCGGCCGTTCGGCTGACGGCAAGCGCCGGGTCGCGCGCAAGACTTTCGGGATGCATCAGGGCTCCGGCATCCTCTCCACGCGTCAGCGCCGCCTGGCATGGCTCGGCTTCCTCCTCGCCGCGCTGCAGGCTCCCGTCTCCGCCAAGCTGGCATCGGACGACTCCTGGTTGTTCAGCCTCTGCGTCGCGCTGATGGTGGCGACCGTGATCATCGCCGACGACGCGGCCCGCCGCCGCCCGGCGGACGCCCGCTCCATGGAGTGACGCGGCAGCCGGCGCGACGGCATCCCGCCGCGCCGGCCGGATCATCCCGGCTTGACCGCGATCGCGCCGTCGACGGTGCGCAGGATCAGGCGCAGCACCTCGTGCCGGGAGGCACCGGTCTCGGCCAGGTAGGCCCAGCCGGCGTACAACTGGGACCAGATCAGGCTCTGCACCCACCCCGCCGGCAGCTCCGGGTCGATGGTGCCGTCGCGGTGCCCGCGTTCGACCATCGCGACGAAGTTCGGGTCGCACCCGCCGTCGATGGAACCGGCACCGGTCTCCGGCTCGGTGAAGATCAGCGAGAGCAGAGTGCCGAGGTCGAAGTACTCCTGGCAGAGCCGGCGCACGGCCGACGCACCGGTGCCCTCGGCGATCCGCGCCTGGGCGGTCGCCCGGTCCAGCCGGGCGCCGGCCTCGGCGCCGACCGCCCCGAACAGGTCGGCCCGCTCGGCGAAGTAGCGGTGCAACGTCGTACGCCCCACGTCGGCGGCGGCGGCGATGTCGCCGAGGGAGGCGGCGGGGTTGCGCCCCCACACCTCGATCGCCGCGTCGACGATGGCCTGGCGGGTCCGGGCGCGACTGCCGGACACCTGCTGGTCGGTCACGTCGGCGAGGATACCAACACGTCCTTTCGGAATACCGGTTGCCCTGAATGGAACACTGGTGTTCCATTCAGGGCATGACTCCTTCCGCCCCGGCGTTCTCCCGGTTGCGCACGCTCACCTCGTTCCTCGTCCCGCACCGGCGGACGATGCTCCTCGGTCTCGTGCTGGGGCTCGCCGCCAACGCGGCCGGGCTCGCGACGCCGATGGTCACCAAGTGGGTCCTGGACACGCTCGGCGCCGGCGAGTCGATGGCCCGCCCGATCGGCGCCCTGCTGGCGCTCGTCGTCGTCGGCGCGGCCGTCTCGCTGTGGCAGTGGCGGCTGCTCGGAACGCTGGCCGAGCGCGTCGTGCTCGACGCGCGGGCCTCGATCGTCCGGCACTACTTCCAGGCCCGCGTCGGCGACCTGCAACGCCGCCCCACCGGCGAACTGGTCACCCGGGCCACCTCCGACACCCAGCTGCTACGCGAGGCGTCCGGCAGCATCGTCGGCCTGGTCAACGCCGGCATCGCCCTGGCCGGCACCCTCGTGCTGATGGGGGTGCTCGACCTGTTCCTGCTCGGCTGCACCGTGGCCGCCGTGCTGGTCGTCGCCGCGGTCATGGGCGCACTGATGCCCCGCATCGGGCAGGCGCAGGCCGCGGCGCAGGAGTCGACGGGCGCGCTGGGCGGCGTCCTGGAGGGGGCGCTGCGCGCGATCCGCACGGTCAAGGCCAGCCGGGCGGAAGCCCGGTTGACCGAGCGGATCGTCGCCGACGCCCGACAGGCGGCGACGCACAGCGTACGGGCCGCGCGGGTGACGGCGTCGGTCTGGACGATCGCCTGGACGGGGATCCAGCTCGCGGTGATCGCGATCCTGGGCATCGGCGCCTGGCGGGCCCAGCACGGCCTGCTGGAGATCTCCAGCCTGATCGCCTTCCTGCTGTACACGTTCCAGCTGATGGGGCCGATCACCGAGCTGACCCAGAACACCACGGCGTTGCAGGCGGGGATCGCGGCGGCGGGACGGATCCGCGAGGTCGAGACCATCGCGACCGAGCCGGCGGGACCGGCGCCCGCCCCGGCGGAACGCGCGCCGACGCCCGACGCGGAGCAGCCGGTGCTCGTGTTCCGCGGGGTCACCGCCCGGTACGGCCCGGAGGCGCCCCCGGCGGTGCGGGACATCGACCTGGCCGTCCCCCGGCGTGGGCACACCGCGATCGTGGGGCCCTCGGGAGCCGGCAAGACCACGCTCTTCTCGCTGATCCTGCGCTTCCTCGAGCCTGAGCGGGGGCAACTGCTGCTCGACGGCCGACCGTACGCGGCCCACGGGCACGACCAGGTGCGGGCCCGGCTGGCGTACGTCGAGCAGGAGACGCCGGTGGTGCCCGGCACCATCCGCGACAACCTGCGGTTCACCCATCCGGACGCCACGGAGGAGGAGATCCGGGCGGTGCTGCGCGCCGTCCGGCTCGACGACAAGATCGACTCACTGCCGGACGGACTGGACACGTCGCTGTCGTCGACGGAGGTGTCCGGCGGGGAGCGCCAGCGCATCGCCCTGGCCCGGGCCATGCTGCGCACCCCCGACGTGCTGCTGCTCGACGAGGCGACCGCGCAGGTCGACGGGCTGACCGAGGCGGCGTTGCAGGAGTGCGTCCGGCAGCGCGCGGCGGTCGGCGCCGTGCTGACCATCGCACACCGGCTCTCCACGGTGCTCGACGCCGACCGGATCGTGGTGCTGGAGCACGGCCGGATCCGGGCCCAGGGCACCCACGCCGAGCTGCTGGCCGGCGACGACCTCTACCGCCGCCTGGTCGAGGCGCTGCGCATCGCGGCCGAGGAGCACCCGGTCGCGGCGCGCTAGCTGTCCCTGGGCCGTACAGCCAGCCCACCCGCCGACGCGGCGTGCGCCCCCGCCGCGCGCACGGCGGGGGCGCACGCGGCTAGCCTCCGCCGTCGGGGCGTGCCTCGTGCCCGGGTCGGCCCCGGCTGCGCCGCCGCTCCTTCATCTCCGCCTCGTAGAGGTGCCGGCGACCGCCGACCAGCTCCTCCCGGGCGGCCCGGTCCAGGTCACGGAAGAGGGCGTAGTAGTTGTCGTCGAAGTCCTCGACGATCTGGAACGTCCACCGTCCGGCGATCACGTTGCGGCCCAGCAGGTCGGTGTCGATCCGGTCGGCGATCCGGTCGTGCCCGGCGGCGCGGAACATCTCCACGGCGTCGTCGAGCATCAGGTCGGCGTGCCCCACCAGCTGGTGCAGCGAGTAGAGGTGACCGCGGACCCGCTCGACGCACTCCAGCGCCTCGCTCAGCTTGCCGAGCGCCGCCACCGTCTCGTCGCTGACCCCGGCGGGCCTGCGGTGCCGTTCGTCCGGCCCGTCCTCGTGTCGTCCCATCCGTTCCTCCAGGTTTGCGCTGTGCCCGTCCGGGCGGTTTTCTCCTGCCCCACCCGCGTCGGATCAACCCCCCGCGCCGCCCGCTGACCGTTCGGGGGAGGGTCAAAAACCCGCCGACCGGCCGAGGTCGACCCTGGTCACGGCCGGATAGCCTCGGTCACCATGCGTGTGCCGTTCACCCGGGTCGAGGCCCGTTCCGCCGCCAGTTCGGCGCGAGCCACCCTCGCTCTCCTGTCCACCTCGGTCGGCGCCGAAGGACTGGCCGCCGCCGCCGCGCGTCCGGGCCTGCTCGCCCTGGTCGACCAGCACGCCGCGGCGGTGCGGGAGAGCCTGGACGGCGACCGCCGGCCGCTGAGCGCCGCCGCCCTCGCCGGCTACGCGGAGGGCGTCCGCGCCGCCGCGCTGGAGCACGGCTGGCAGCCGCCGGCGGCCCCGGTGGACTGGTCCGCACCGGACTGGCTGCTCACCCGGCTGCTCGCGGTCTGCGCGCTGACCCGCTCGCTCGGGGCCCCGGCGACCGCTCCGCTCCCGCTGATCTGAAGCCCGGGCGGGCCCCGGACCCCGGCCGGACACGCCGGAGGGGCGCCCGCACGTCCGCGGACACCCCTCCCCGTCTCGCTCACCACCAGGTCAGCGGCGGAACTGCTGGGTCTCGTCGCTGACGCTCCCCGACTGGTACGTGCCGCGCCCGCCGGCCGTCGCGGACTCCTGCCCGCGGGGCATGACCTCGGTGCGCTCGGCCGCCGTCCGGTCCGCCATCTGCCGGCCGACGTCGGTCTGACCGGCCTCCCGGGCCCGGCGGTGCTCCTGCACCGCCCGCGACTCCTCGGCCATCCGGTTCAGCCAGCCTTCCCAGCGGTTCTGCATCGGCCGCACCAGGCCACCGCCGACACCGATGATCAGGATGCCGGCCACGGTGGCGAGCACCGCGATCAGCACCGGTGTGGTCACCGTGGTGGCGATGCCCACCTGGTTCAGCGCGGCGATCACACCCAGCGCGAGGATGAAGACCGCCACCAGGTCCGCCAGGACCTTGCCGTACGCGAGCCCGCCCAGCGCCCCGGTGACCAGATCCCGGACGGCGTTGGCGATCGCGGCGGCCACGACGATGATGATGATCGCCACGAAGGCGCGTGGCAGCCAGGCGACCACGCCGCTGATCAGGTCACTGATCGCGTTGGGTCCCCACACCCCGAAGGCGAACTGCAGGGTGAACAGCAGCACGGCGTAGTACGCCAGTCTCGCCAGGATGTCACTGGCGTCGTACTTGGTGCGTTCCAGCGCACGCTTGATGCCGCCCCGTTCCACCGCCCTGTCGAACCCGACCCGTTCCAGCGCCGTGTCCACGATCTTGAGCACGGCTCTGGCGATGAGCCATCCGACCACGAGGATCGCGATGAACGCGATGGCCCGCGGTATGAAGAGCAGCACCGACCTCCACATGTCGGCCACGGCGTTGCCGATGTCGACCTGCCTGACCGCGAGGCTTTCCGGCATGATGTCCCTCCTGTCGCATGGACTGCGCCGCGCGCTTACCCCGCCACCGACGCGGCACGCCGTCGGAGTCCCCGGGTTTTTCCCGACATGTCACCGCAGAATGGCCCTGACCTGCCCGAACGTCCGGCCCCGGCGACGCGCGGGGCATGATCGGAAACTGCCGACGGACCCTCCGGCTAGGCTGCGCTCATGCCAGGAACGGTCGGACGGGTCCCGAACCCACCAGCCCCGGTCTCGGGAACGCCCTCCGCGTCGGGCATGGCGGCCGCCGTCCCGCGCCACGACTGGGGTGGCACCCCGCTCGGTGCGTGGCGGACGTGGGACCCGGCGGTCCGGGCCGCCACCGAACTGCTCCTCGCCTCGCCCGTGCCGATGGCCCTCACCCTGGGCGACGAGCACCTGCTCGTCTACAACGACGCGTACGCGGAGCTGATCGGCGACCGGCACCCCGACGCGGTGGGCCGGCCGGCGGCCCAGGTGTTCGCCGAGTCCTGGCCGCTGCCCGGCGTCGGGGACGCCATCGCGCACACCTACCGCTCCGGGGAGCCGTTCCTGGAGAAGGAGACCACGCTCCCGCTGCACCGCCGTCCCGGCCTGGTCGAGCAGTCGGTCTTCACCCGGGGCTACTCCCCCGTGCGCGACAGCGCCGGGCGGATCGTCGGCGTGCTGACCGTGGCCGCGGAGACCACCCAGGTCACCCAGCAGTTGCAGAGCCTCAGCGACTTCGCCGCGGCGCTCGCCGGCACCCTCACCCTGGACGACGTGGCCCGGGTCGCGCTGCGCTACGCGATCACCGTGTTCGACGCCGACCGGGTCTCGTTCGCCGTCGACGAGGGCGGCGGCGGCTGGCGGATGGTCCGGCGCATCCGTGGCGAGCTGATGGACGAGGCCGACGAGCGACTCCCCCCGCTGTGGCGGCGCGTCCCGCCGGACTGGCTGGGGCCGGTGGTGACCTCCGCCCGCAGCGGCGTGCCGTACTTCGTCGACGACGGCCAGCCGCTGCGGGACATCTCGGTGGACCGGCACGACCAGAAGGTCCGCTCGCTCGCGGCGGTGCCGCTGCGGGCCTCGGTGGTGCGCGGCGGGCTGACGGTCGGCTACCAGGTCCCGCACGTCTGGTCGGCCGCCCGGCGCGCGCTGCTGGCCGCGTCGGCCGAGCTGGTCGGCCAGGCCGCCGAGCGGGCCCGCCGGTTCGAGACCCAGCACGGCACGGCCCAGCTGCTGCAACGCAGCATGCTGCCGGAGCACCTGCCCGACCTGCCCCGGATGCGGATCGCCGCCCGCTACGACCCGGGCGTCGACGGCAACGCCGCCGGTGGGGACTTCTACGACGCCTTCCTGCTGCCCGACGGCGGCCTGGGGATCGTGCTCGGCGACGTCGCCGGCCACGACGTGCAGGCCGCGGCCCGGATGGGTCAGGTCCGCGCGGCGCTGCGGGCGCTGGCGCTGACCGACCCCCGCCCCGACGCCGTGCTGGCCGGGCTCGACCGGTTGGTGACCAGCCTGGGCGCCGAGGGCGACACGCACGAGCTGTTCGTGACGGTGGTCTTCGGGGTCGTCGACGTCGACCGGCAGCGGCTCACCCTGGCCAGCGCCGGTCACCCCGCGCCGCTGATCCGCCGGTGCGCCCCGGACGGCGACCCGGTCGCCGAGTACCTCGACGTGCCCGCGGGCGCCCCGCTGGGCCTGGGCTGCCGGCCGCGCACCGTCACGGTGCCCTTCGCCCCCGGCGACACGCTGCTGCTGTTCAGCGACGGTGTGGTGGAGCGGCGCTGGCAGGACCTGACGACCGGCCTGGACGCCCTGGCCGTCGCCGTGGCCGGCGCGGGCAGCGGCGACCCCCGCGCGTTGTGCGCGGTGGCCACCGCGGCGGTGCCCGGCGCCACCGAGGACGACGTCGCGGTGCTGGCGGTGGAGCACGCGCTGCGGCCGTCCCGGTCGACGAGCATGGAGGTGCCGGCCGAGCCGACCGCGCCGAGCCGGGTACGGCACTGGATGACCGCCCAGCTCGCGGAGTGGCAGGTGCCCGAGTCGATCATCGGCGCGGCGGTGCTCTGCACCAGCGAGCTGACCACCAACGCCCTGCTGCACGCCGGCACGGCCGCCCGGGTGGAGATCGACCTCAGCCCGGAGCGGCTGCTGGTGTCGGTCGCCGACTCGGGCACCCGGGGCACGGTGACCCGCGCGCAGACCGACACGCTCAGCAGTCGGGGCCGGGGACTGGGGCTGATCGAGGAGCTGAGCGACGCGTGGGGGACGGACCCGACCGTACGCGGCTCGACGGTCTGGTTCGAGATCCTCATCCCGCCCGCGTGAGCGGGGGCGTCAGCCCGGCCCGACGGGGTAGGAGGACCGTATGCCCACCGACAAGCCCACCGGTGTCCTCTTCGACGTGGACGGCACCCTGGTCGACACCACCTACCTGCACACCGTGAGCTGGTGGGAGGCGCTGCGCCAGACCGACCGGCCCGTACCCATGGCGACGATCCACCGCGCCATCGGGATGGGCTCGGACAAGCTGCTCGACCACCTGCTCGGCCCGGAGCGCGACCGGAGCGCGGACCAGAAGCTGCGCGCCGCCCATGACACCCTCTTCGCCGAGTACTGGGAGCGGCTGGTCCCGCTGCCCCGCGCCGCCGACCTGCTGCGCGCCTGCGCGGAGCGGGGACTTCGGGTGGTGCTGGCGACCTCCGCCGCCGAGCACGAGGTGACCGCGCTGCGCCGGGCGCTGGCCGCCGACGACGTGATCCACACGATCACCAGCTCGGCGGACGCGCGGGAGAGCAAGCCGGCGCCGGACATCCTGGTCGCCGCGCTGGAGCAGTCCGGGCTCGCCGCCGAACGCGTGGTCTTCGTCGGTGACTCGGTGTGGGACGTCGCCGCCGCCGGCGAGCTGGACATCCCCTGCGTCGGTCTGACCTGCGGCGGCACCGGCCGGGGCGAGCTGGCCGGGGCCGGTGCGGTGGCCGTCTACGAGGATCCCGCCGCGCTGCTCGCCGCCCTCGACGACTCGCCGGTCACCCGGGCGGGGTGACCGCCGCCGGCTCCGTCGCTCCGAAGAGGAATACGAGAAGTCTTCCGGGGGCAAGGACTTGCACCACCTGCCCGCACGCCGTGGGCGAGGCGGAGAGGTGGGGTCGTGGAGCCGGTAGACGTGGCGTTCGCGGTGGTCGGTCTGGGCGCGCTGCTGGCGGGGATCCTGCCCCGCGTGCTCGAACGCCGGCCACTGTCCATGCCGATCGCCTTCCTGGGGCTGGGCATGCTGGTCTTCCTCCTCCCCATCGGGCTGCCGGACCCCGACCCGCTCGCGCACCCGGAGATCGCCACCCACCTCACCGAGATCGGCGTCCTCGTCGCGCTGATGGGTGCCGGGCTGAAGATCGACCGGCCGTTGAGCTGGGCCCGCTGGTCGTCGACCTGGCGGCTGCTGGCCATCGCCATGCCGCTGTGCATCGTGGCGGTGGCGGTGCTCGGCTGGTGGTGGGCCGGGCTGGTCCCGGCCGCCGCGCTGCTGCTGGGGGCGGCCCTCGCCCCGACCGATCCGGTGCTCGCCGCCGACGTGCAGGTCGGCGAGCCCACCGACGTCGAGGACTCCGAGGACGAGGTCCGCTTCGCCCTCACCTCCGAGGCCGGGCTGAACGACGGGCTGGCCTTCCCCTTCGTGTACGCGGCCATCGCCATCGCCACCACCAGCCTCGCCCCCGGCGACTGGCTGGGTCACTGGCTCGGCGTGGACGTGCTCTGGAAGGTGGCGGCGGGGGTGGCGGGCGGGTGGCTGGTCGGGTGGCTGCTCGGCAAGCTCTTCTTCCGGGCCCCGAGCAAGCTGCGGCTGGCCCGGCACTCGGAGGGCTTCCTCGCGCTGGCCGCGACCTTCCTGGCGTACGGGCTGGTGGAGGTCGTCAGCGGGTACGGCTTCCTGGCGGTGTTCGTGGCCGCGCGGGCGATCCGGGCCGCCGAGCGCACCCACGAGTTCCACGCCGTGCTGCACGACTTCGCCGAGCAGGTGGAGCGGCTGCTCACCGTGCTGTTGCTGCTGCTCTTCGGCGGCGCCGTGGTGGGTGGCCTGCTGGGCCCGCTGACCTGGCCGGCCGCCGCGGTCGGACTGGCGCTGGTCTTCGTGGTCCGCCCGCTGCTCGGCTGGTTGTCGCTGCGGGGGGCGCCCGGCCGGCCGGCCGAGCACTGGGTGATCGCCCTGTTCGGCATCCGGGGCGTCGGCTCGTTCTTCTACATCGCGTACGCGACCGCGAAGACCGACTTCCCCCAGGCGGACCTGCTCTGGGCGACCGTCGGCCTCGTGGTGATCGTCTCGGTGGTGGTGCACGGCATCGCGGCGACCCCGGTGATGCAGTTGCTGGACCGGGCGGGGGAACGCACGTCCGACCCGTCCGAACGCCGCCACGCCGGCGAGCCCGTCACCGCCGGGGGTTGACCGCCCGGCCCGCCGGTGTGCGCAGGGGCCGCTTCCTCACCCTGCGCCCAGGCGGGTGACGAGGGCGCGGCCGAGGTCGCGACCGGAGAGCCAGGCGCTCTGCACCCGGGGTGCGCCGAACGCGTCGCCGGCCAGCCCGACGCCGTCGGCGTCGAGGTGGTACGTCCCGCCGGGGCCTTCGGTGGGCTTCGCGTACGTCCAGCGGTGCACGTGCACGTGCTCCGCCGCTTCGGGCAGCCCCAGCAGGTCCCGGACGGCCTCCTCGATCGCCGGGCCGGCGCCGGAGGGCTGGGCGAGGTGGCCGGCGGCGAACCCGGGCGTGGTGTGGGCGACCAGCACCGGCGCGTCGTCGCCGCGACGGTCGCCGTCGTCGCAGACGAGGTTCAGCAGCGGGTGGTCGTTGACGAAGGCGCCCCGGAAGGTGGCCCACCGGCGGGCCGGGAAACGCAGCACCCCGGCCAGGGACGGCGACCAGCGTTGGACCTGCGTGGCCCGGGTGGCGGCGGCCAGGGCCGGGTCGAGCAGCAGGGCCGCCTGCGGCCCCGGCATGGCGAGCGCCACCGCCTCGCAGGGCCGCCCGTCCACCACCGGTCCGGGCGCGACGCCGAGCACGAGCCGGTCCACGGTCACCGGCAGGTCCCGGGCCAGGTGCTCCACCAGCGTCCGCAGCCCCCGGGTCGCCGCCCAGCGCATCGGGCCGGGCGCCGCACGCCGGCCGTCGGCGCCGTACGCGACGAAGGTGTCGGTCCACTCGCGGGCCAGGCCGGCCGCGCGCCATCCCTCGGCCACCTCGGCGAAGTCCGGATCGCTGACCGTGAAGTAGGCGGCGCCGGTGTCCGCCGGCCGGCCGTCGAAGCGGCGGCTGGCCATCCGGCCGCCGGCGACCCGGGCGCGCTCGCGGATCTCCACCGGGATGCCGGCGCGGGCCAGTTCCGTCGCGCACGCCACTCCGGCGATGCCCGCGCCGACCACCACCACACCCGCCCGCTGCGCCGCCGTCATCCGGTGATCGTATGCGCGCCCGCGTCGCCCGGACGGCCGGAGACACGCCCGACGCGTCCGGGCGTACGACGCGCCGGAGGGCGGCATGGATCGGTGCCGCACGGGGTATTGGCACGTCTGTTCGAAGGAAGGTGGAGACCATGACGGACCGCAGCAGCAGCCAGGCCGACCCGCAGAGCGCCATCAAGGACCCGGACGAGTGGGTCACCGGCGAGGAGCCGCCGACCGCCGCCCAGGAGTCCTACCTGGCGACCCTGGCCCGGGAGGCCGGCGAGGAGCCGCCGGAGGGCCTGACGAAGGCCGAGGCCTCCAAGCGGATCGACCAGCTCCAGGAGGAGACCGGCCGCGGTCAGTGACCGGGCGGGCGGCGCGGTGGCAGGCGGTGCAGTTCGACCTCGTCGAGCCGTCCCGCCGCCACCCGCGCCGTCAGGTACGTGGCGTGCGGCTGGGCCCGCCGGTCGGTGGGCGAGCCGGGGTTGAGCAGCCGCGGGCCACCCGGGGCGACCGTGTCCCAGGGGATGTGCGAGTGGCCGAAGACCAGCACGTCGGTGTCGGGGAAGCGGGCCGCGCAGCGGCTCTCCCGCCCGGTCTTCGGGCCGGTCTCGTGCACGACGGCGATCCGCAGCCCGTCGAGTTCCACCCGGGCGACCTCCGGCAGCCGGGCGCGCAGCGCCGGCCCGTCGTTGTTGCCGTACACCCCGACGAGGCGGCGGGCCCGGGCGGCGAGGGCGTCCAGCAGCGCCTCGTCGACCCAGTCCCCCGCGTGCAGCACCACGTCGGCGGCGTCGACCGCCGCCCAGAGGGGCTCCGGCAGGTCCCGGGCCCGCTTCGGCACGTGGGTGTCGGCGGTGATCACCAGGCGCATCCCGCCATTCTCCCCGCGGACCTCGCGCCGCGGCCGGCCCGCCGCCCCGGAAAGTCGCGACCTCGACGCGGACCCTTCACATCGCCGCAAACAACACGTAGTTTGACGGCGATGCATGGGAGCGCTTCCAGCGGTGCTCCTCGATGGATGGGAGATCCCGTGAGAAGCAGACCCGCACTCGCCGCGCTGAGCGCCGCGGCGGCGCTCACCGTCGCCGCCACCGTCACCGTCGGCATCGTCCGCGCACCCGCCGCGGTCGCCGCCGACTCGGCGTTCTACGTCGACCCGGCGACGGCCGCGGCGGCCTGGGTCGCCGCCAACCCCGGCGACCCCCGGGCCGCCGTGATATCCGGCCGGATCGCGAACGTTCCCCAGGGCCGGTGGTTCACCCGGACCAACACCTCGACCGTACGGTCCGAGGTCGACGCCCTGGTCGGCGCGGCGGCGGCTGCCGGGAAGGTGCCGATCCTGGTCGTCTACAACATCCCGAACCGGGACTGCAGCGGCGCGAGCGGCGGCGGCGCGCCCGACCACGCCACGTACCGGCAGTGGGTCGACCAGGTCGCGGCCGGCCTGGCCGGACGGCCGGCGACCATCGTCCTGGAACCCGACGTGCTGCCGCTGATGACCAGTTGCCAGAACGCGGCCCAGCAGGCCGAGACGAAGGCCTCCATGGCGTACGCCGGCAGGAAGCTCAAGGCGGGCTCGGCCGCCGCGAGGGTCTACTTCGACATCGGGCACTCCGCGTGGCTCGCCCCCGGCGAGGCCGCCTCCCGGCTGCTCGGCGCGGACGTCGCCAACAGCGCGGACGGCATCTCGCTCAACGTCTCCAACTACCGGCGCACCGCCGACGAGGTCGCCTACGCCAAGGCCGTGATCGCGGCGACCGGGCTGTCCCGCCTCAAGGCGGTCGTCGACACCAGCCGCAACGGCAACGGGCCGGCCGGCTCCGAGTGGTGCGATCCGGCCGGGCGGGCCATCGGCACCCCGAGCACCACCGCCACCGGCGACTCCGCCATCGACGCGTACCTGTGGGTGAAGCTGCCCGGCGAGGCCGACGGCTGCATCGCGCCGGCCGGCCAGTTCGTGCCGCAGCGGGCGTACGACATGGCCCTGGCCGCCGGTCCGGCCCCCACCACCGCCCCGCCGACCACCGCCCCGCCCACGACGGCGCCCCCGACCACCGCCCCGCCCACGACGCCCCCGCCGACCGGCGGCTGCACGGTGTCGTACACCCCGAACTCGTGGTCCGGTGGCTTCACCGCCGAGCTGCGGGTGACCAACCACGGCGCCGCGCTCACCGGCTGGACGCTCACGTTCGCCCCCGGCGCCGGGGTCCGGCTGACCAACGGCTGGAACGGCGACTGGACCCAGTCGGGCGACCGGATCACCGTGCGCAACGCCGCCTGGAACGCCGGCCTGCCCACGGGCGGCACGGTCTCGCTCGGGTTCCAGGGCACCTGGCCGGGCGGCGCCCTGCCCACCCCGACCGGGTTCACCCTCAACGGCACCGCCTGCTCCTGACCGCCGCGCCTCGCCCGTCCCGCACGGGGCGGGCGAGGCCCGGGGCCGTCCCGTGCGGCGCGGCCTAGAATCGGCGCGTGGGCGTGGCCGTGGCGGTGGAGGAGCGGCGGGCGCCGGTCGGGGCGCTGCTGCGGCAGTGGCGCAGACGGCGCGGGCTCAGCCAGCTCGCCCTCGCGGTCGGGGCGGAGATCTCCACCCGGCACCTCAGCTTCGTGGAGACCGGGCGCTCCGCGCCGAGCCGGGAGATGGTCCTGCGGTTGGCCGAGCACCTGGACGTGCCGCTGCGTGACCGCAACCGGCTGCTGCTGGCCGCCGGGTACGCCCCCGTCTACTCCCACGCCCCGCTGGACTCCCCCGAGCTGCGACGGGTCCTCGACGCGGTACGCCGGGTCCTGCGGGCGCACGAGCCGTACCCGGCCGTCGCGGTGGACCGGCGCTGGAACCTGGTGGCCGGCAACGCCACCCTGCCGCTGCTCACGGAGGGTGTCGCCGCGCACCTGCTCCGGCCGCCGGCCAACGCGCTGCGGCTGACGCTGCACCCCGAGGGCATGGCGCCCCGGATCGCCAACCTCGGCGAGTGGCGGGCCCACCTGCTCGGGCGGCTGCGCCGGCACCTGGCGCTGACCGACGATCCCGAACTGGGCGCGCTGCACGACGAGCTGCGCGGCTACCCGGGCGGGCCGGCCGACCCGGAGGCGGGCCTGCCCCGCGCCGGGGACGTGGTCGTGCCCCTGCGACTGCGTCACCCGGGCGGCGAGCTGGCCTTCCTCAGCACCGTCTCGACCTTCGGCACCCCGCTGGACGTGACGGTCGAGGAGCTCTCCATCGAGTCCTTCTTCCCCGCCGACGAGGCCACCGCCGCGTACCTGCGCGCCGCCGCCCGCTGAGCGTTACCTCGCGACGGCGGCGGGAACGCGGGCGGTGACGAAGGAGGAACTCATGACCACACCGTCGAGTCCCACCTCGGCATGGCGGCCCGGGATGCCGGGCGGCGACACCCTCCCGTCCGGTCCGGCCGGCCGCCCGAGCGGCCCCGGTCACGACGGGCACGGCCCACAGACCGGTCCGCCCACCGTGACGATCGGCTCGTATCCGGACTATCCGTCCGCCCAGCGGGTCGTCGACTACCTGGCGGACAACCGGTTCCCGGTCGAACACAGCGCCATCGTCGGCACGAACCTCACCCTGGTCGAGACCGTGCTCGGCCGGATGACGACGGGGCGGGCGGCCCTGGCGGGTGCCGGCACGGGGGCCTGGTTCGGACTCTTCATCGGGCTGCTGTTCGGCATCTTCACCGCCGGCAACTGGGTCGCGGCGATCCTGGTCGGGCTCGTCGTCGGCGCGATCTGGGGAGCGGTGTTCGGCGCGGTCGCGCACGCGATGACCGGCGGGCGGCGCGACTTCACCTCGGCCAGCTCGCTGCGCGCCGGCCAGTACGCCGTCCTCGTGGACGCCCAGTTCGCCGAGCAGGCGCGTCAGCTGCTCGGCCGGATGCACATGGCGGCCGCACCGCCCGCCCGCTGAGGCCCACGCCGGTGGCGTCCGCCGGCCGCGACCGCCCCGGGCCCGTCGTCCGGACGTCGGCGTCCGCCCCGGGCGGACGCCGGCGCCGGCCGGTCCGGGTCGGCGGCGGCCCCGCCCCGGTCCGGGTACCCCCTTCAAAGCTGAACGGAATCGCCGCGTCGCGGGTGACCGCGCCCACAGGACACTAGTTAAATTTTGAAATAGTGCTACTGTCATGGCGTGACCGAGAGCCTGGACAGCACCCGACTCGCCGCCTGGCGCGCCTACATCGAGGCCAGCCAGCGGCTCTACACACGGCTGGAGGACGACCTGCGCGCCGAGAGCGCGCTCACCTTCGCCGACTACCACGTGCTCGTCCTGCTCTCCGAGGCGCCGGGCCAGCGGCTGCGGATGGGCGAGCTGGCGAGCCGCCTGGTCTTCTCGCCCAGCCGGCTGACGTACCAGATCACCACCATGCAGCGGCGCGGCCTGGTCGCCCGGGAGTCCTGTCCCGACGACCGCCGCGGCAGCGAGGCCGTGCTCACCGCCGCCGGGCTGCTGGCCCTGCGCGAGGCCGCCCCGCACCACCTGCGGTCGGTGCGCGCCCAC
This sequence comes from Micromonospora sp. NPDC007220, assembly GCF_040634035.1. Taxonomy (NCBI): domain Bacteria; kingdom Bacillati; phylum Actinomycetota; class Actinomycetes; order Micromonosporales; family Micromonosporaceae; genus Micromonospora; species Micromonospora sp. NPDC007220. The sequence goes on from NZ_JBEYEU010000008.1 coordinate 16,145, forward strand.
CTGATGGACGACCTCGACGACGCCGAGGTCGCCTGCCTCACCCGGATCTTCGAGCGACTCGGCCGGCGCCTGCGCGCGGACCGCGACGCGTCGACCGCCCACCCGCACAGCTGAGGAGCCCCCGATGCCCGCCATCACCGTCGACAACGTGCTCGTCCTGCCCCGCCTGCCCAGGCTCGACGAGTCCACCGCGTTCCGCCCGGTCCGCCGGCTGACCACCGCGCCCAGCGGCTACGAGGGCGAGGGCTTCCCGGTCCGCCGGGCGTTCGCCGGCGTGCCGGTGAGCGAGTTGGACCCGTTCATCCACCTGGACCAGATGGGCGAGGTGGACTACGCCCCGGGCGAGCCGAAGGGCACGGCCTGGCATCCGCACCGCGGCTTCGAGACGGTGACCTACATGATCGACGGGATCATGGACCACCAGGACTCGCAGGGCGGCGGCGGCACGATCACCAACGGCGACACCCAGTGGATGACGGCCGCGAGCGGCCTGCTGCACATCGAGGCGCCGCCGGAGCACCTCGTCATGAGTGGCGGGTTGTTCCACGGCACCCAGCTCTGGGTCAACCTGCCCCGGGCCGCGAAGATGAACCCGCCCCGCTACCAGGACATCCGGGGTCGCGAGGCGGCCCTGCTGACCACGCCCGACGGCGGCGCGCTGATCCGGGTGATCGCCGGCGAGATCGCCGGGCACCGGGGGCCGGGCTCCACCCACACCCCGATCACCATCACGCACGTCACCGTGCAGCCGGGTGCCCGCGTCGACCTGCCGTGGCGGCCGGACTTCAACGCCCTGGTCTACGTGCTGGGCGGACGGGGCACGGTGGGCACCGACGGGCGGCCGGTGCACACGGGGCAGCTCGCCGTGCACGGCCCCGGCGACGCGCTGACCTTCACCGCGGACGCCAGCCAGGACGGCCACACCCCGACGCTGGACCTCTACATCATGGGCGGCGAGCCGATCCGGGAGCCGGTGGCGCACTACGGCCCGTTCGTCATGAACACCCGCGACGAGCTGCTCCAGGCGTTCGAGGACTTCAAGGCCGGCCGGCTCGGTGTCGTCCCCGCCGAGCGGCTGCCGCACACCGACGGCCAGGCCCCGAGGCCCTGATCCCACGCGCGGGCGGTGGGCGCCCCCGGCACGGCCGGGTGGCGCCCACCGGCGCGTCGGGACGTGGCGCCCACCGGCGCGTCAGGAGACGGCGAAGATGCCCGCGACTCCCAGGATCACCATGAGCAACACCGTCACCAGCGCGCCCCGCTCGCTTTCGACCGCCTGCTCGCGGTACTCGGTCACGGGGTTCGTCGTCTCGCCGGGCATGGTGTTGCCTCCTCGGTGTTCGCGTCGTGATCGGGCGGGCTGTCGGGGGCCGTCCGACCGGTCACCGGAGTGCCGGCCGGGATGCGGACCCGCGACACGGGTCCTACCGTGAGGACGTTGTCGACCTCGGGGGGCTGGAACGGTGGCACCGCGCAACTGGTTCCTGAGCGCAGCCGAACGCGCCAACCCGGTGTCAGAGTTACCCGTCTGGAGCAGCGGAAACCTTGCCGAGCCGTTAATTCACGGTGCCGCGTACTTCGACCGGCTGGTCGACGAGGTGCAGGCGCTGGAGGCCGGCGACCACCTGTTCTTCACCGACTGGCGGGGTGACCCGGACCAGCGGTTGCGCCCGGACGGGCCGACCGTGGCGCAGCTCTTCGCGCGCGCCGCGCAGCGGGGCGTGGTGGTCAAGGGCCTGATCTGGCGCTCCCACCTGGACCTCCTGGCCTACAGCGAGGCGGAGAACCGCAACCTGAGCGAGACGGTCTCCGCCGCCGGCGGCGAGGTGCTGCTCGACCAGCGGGTCCGCCGGGGCGGCTCGCACCACCAGAAGCTGGTGGTGCTGCGGCACCTGCGCGCGCCGGAACGGGACGTCGCCTTCGCCGGCGGGATCGACCTGTGCCACAGCCGCCGCGACGACGCCGCGCACCGGGGCGACCCGCAGGCGGTGCAGATGTCCGCCCGCTACGGCAACCACCCGCCCTGGCACGACGTGCAGCTCGCGGTGCGGGGGCCGGTGGTGGGCGCGCTGGACACCACCTTCCGGGAGCGCTGGACCGACCCGATGCCGCTGGACTCGGAGAACCCCCTCGCCTACCTGCGCGACCGGCTGCGCGGCGCGGACCTACGGCCCGACCCGTTGCCGCCGCAGCCGGCCGACCCGCCGCCCTGCGGCCCGCACGACGTCCAGGTGCTCCGCACCTACCCGGCGGTCCGGCCCCGCTACTCCTTCGCCCCCGACGGCGAGCGCACGGTGGCCCGCGGCTACACCAAGGCGGTCCGGCGGGCCCGGCGGCTGATCTACCTGGAGGACCAGTACCTGTGGTCCAGCGAGGTGGCCGACCTGTTCGCCCGGGCGCTGCGGGAGAATCCCGACCTGCACCTGGTCGCCGTGGTCCCCCGGTTCCCGGACGTGGACGGCCGGCTGGCGCTGCCGCCCAACATGGTGGGCCGCGAGCAGGCGCTGTCGCTCTGCGAGCGGGCGGCCCCCGAGCGGGTGCACGTGCTCGACGTGGAGAACCACGCCGGCACCCCGGTCTACGTGCACGCCAAGGTCTGCGTGGTCGACGACGTGTGGGCCAGCGTGGGCAGCGACAACTTCAACCGCCGGTCCTGGACGCACGACAGCGAGCTGTCCTGCGCGGTGCTGGACGGCACCCGGGACGACCGGGCGCCGACCGACCCGGCCGGCCTCGGCGACGGCGCCCGGGTCTTCGCCCGGGACCTGCGGCTGCGGCTGTGGCGCGAGCACCTGGACCGCGACCCCGACGGCGGCGAGGACGCCGACCTGATCGACCCGGCCGACGCCGTAACGGCGATCAGGGCCGCCGCCGACGCGCTGCAACGGTGGTACGACGACGGGCAGGCCGGTCCCCGGCCCCCGGGCCGGCTGCTGCCGCACCGGGCGGAACGGCTGCCCTGGTACACCCGGGCCTGGGCGCTGCCGGCGTACCGGCTGGTCTACGACCCGGACGGCCGGCCGCTGCGGGCCCGTCGGGCGGGCACGTGGTGAGCGCTCCGGCCCGGCACGGGGGCTGATCGTCAGGCGGGCACGAAGAGGGCGTCGGCCCGGCTGCGGGCGGGCACGGCCTGGACGGCGTCGGCGTCGGCGTCGGCGGGGTGCACCGTCAGCCCGCCGGGGTAGGCGAACGAGGCGCGCGGGGAGTAGAAGCCGAACCCGATCGTCAGCGGATTCTCCGGGCGGAGCGCGTAGATCGGGTGGGCCGGCTCCAGGAACTCCACCGACTCGATCACGAACGGGTCGACCGGTTCGGCGACGTACGGGTAGACGGCGCTGAGCAGCTGCCCGTCGCGCGCGGTGAAGTAGCGGTGGTGGCCGCTGCTGATCGCCCGGCCCGTCTCGCCCACCTGGCAGCGGGCCCGGATCACCGGTACGCCGTCGATCTCCGTCTCGGCGACGATCTCCCCGTCGTGGTGCTCGATGCGGGTCCGGCCCACGACGGCGGGCGCCCCCCGCGCGGCGGCGTAGGCGCGGACCCGTGCGCTACAGGTCACGTAGTCCGTCCACCAGCCGCCGGGGTTCATCCCGCCCGGCGCGTCCACCCCCGCCAGCGCCACCCCGAGGTAGGTCAGCGAGTACGCGCCGAAGCCGGAGGTCTGGCTCTCGTCGTCGACCACGTACTGGTTCATGAAGACCAGGCGGTCGGCCGACGGGCGCAGCCCGGCCGGGACCAGCGCCGCGACCGCGTCCGGGTCCGCCGGCAGCCAGCCGAAGAAGAGCGTGCGGCTGTTGACGACGAGATGGGGGGCGGCGGGGTCGAGCACGGCACCTCCGGAGCGGGGCGGGTACCCGCACGCTACGGCCCGTCTCGTGGACGGGACAACGACGGAAAGCCGACAATCGGCGCCGGTCATCCGGGGTGACCGTGACCGCTCGGCCGGCCGGTCCGGGCCGCCCGGATGCGACATCGTCGATGTCCGGCGGGGCCGGCTGACCGTACGCCCGACGTAAGACAGCCCACAATCCGAGGCCGCTTCGCCCGATTCACGCCGTCCGTGCCGGAAAATCACTTAAGTACATCGTACTTTCGGCTAGATTTCGTCAGACCGATCGGGCTAAGGTGACTTCCGAACGGACATCTGAACTTAAACCTAAGCGTCACGTCTTTCATCCGCGGACGAGGTGCAGGGAGGACCACCCATGACCGCGACAACGATCAGCGAGCCGGCGGCCACGACAGCGCCGAGCACCGCCCAGAAGCTCGACCCGCGTGCGCTCACCGACAGCGCCGCGGACCTGCTCAACGCGATGGCCGCGCTGCCGGCCGGCCACCCGTCCCGCGCCGCCCTGCGCGACAAGGCGATCGAGGCCTGGCTGCCGCTCGCCAACCACCTCGCGCACCGCTACAGCGGCCGGGGCGAGCCCACCGACGACCTGGCCCAGACCGCCGCGGTCGGCCTGATCAAGGCGATCGACAAGTTCGACCCGTCCCGCGGCGTCGACTTCGCCGGCTACGCGATCCCCACCATCATCGGGGAGCTCAAGCGGCACTTCCGCGACCGCACCTGGGACATCCGGGTCCCCCGCCGGCTCCAGGAGCTGCGGCTGGCCATCTCCGACGCCAACAGCTCGCTGTTGCAGACCCTGGGCCGTTCGCCCACGGTGGCCGACATCGCCGCCCACCTCAAGCTCACCGAGGAAGAGGTGCTGGAGGGCCTGGAGGGCGCCCGCGCCTACAACGCGGTCTCGCTCTCGACCCCGACCGGCGACGGCGACCGCGCGACCGAGCTGGGCGACATGCTCGGCGGAGTGGACGGCGAGTTCGAGCTGGCCGAGCTGCGGGTCGCCCTCGGCCCGGCGCTGGCCACGCTCGACGAGCGGGAGCAGAAGATCCTCACGCTGCGGTTCTACGGCAACCTGACGCAGTCGCAGATCGCCGATCAGATCGGCGTCTCGCAGATGCACGTGTCCCGGCTGCTGGCCCGCGCGCTGACCAAGCTGCGGGGACAGCTCGACGGCACGTACTAGGGGTGGTGGGCGATGGCCGGGCCGGCGGGCCCGGCCATCGTCGTGTCCGGGGCGGACGCCTCGCCACGGCGGCACGACGCCCGGGTCACCCTCTCGCGGGGGTGACCCGGGCGTCGCCGCTCGGACTGGTGGGACAGGGCGCCGTCGTTCAGGCGGGCTGCCCGGCCGCCGTCGCCGCGCGGGCGGGCTCCCGCCACATCGGCCAGAACGGCGTGCCGTCGGGCAGGTGGAAGGGCTCGGCGACCTGGTAGCCGTGCCGCGCGTACAGGTCGCGGCCGGTCTCGCTGGCCGCCTCCAGGTAACCGGGCACCCCATCGGCGTCGAGGACGGCGTGGTGGTGCCGCAGCAGCGCGCTGCCCAGCCCCTGTCCCTGCCGGTCCGGTGCGACGGCGAGGAACGCCAGGTGGTGGTGGTCGGGGTGCGGGTGGTGGGCCTCGAAGAGCTTGTCCAGGTGGGCGAACCGGTCGGTCCACTCCCCGCAGGCCGCGGCCAGCCGGGCGTCGTAGTCCTCCGGCGGCGGGGCCGGGTCGCCCACCGAGGGGAACCAGACCGCGACCCCCGCCCGGTCCGCGGTCGCGTGGACGAGGCCGTACCGCATCGCGTGGTCCACCAGGATCGCGAAGTTGCCGGCCAGCACGGACTGCCGCCGCCCGGCGTCGGGCACCAGCCAACGGGGCGCGTCGAGGGCCATGAACGCCTCGGCGATCCGGCCGGCCACCAGCGACGTCTCCCGCTGCCCGAGCCGCTCGATGCGTACCTCGCTCACCGCCGCGCCGCCGTCCCGCTCGGGACGGGCCCGCCGAGGTGCCCGGCCGGCGGCGGCGCCGTCACCGCCACGCTCTCCGCGCCCAGACCGATCCGGGCGTACGTGTCGGGGCGGCTGCCGCGCAGCACCAGCGCCCACAGCAGGCCGAGCAGCGCGGCGACCGGGTAGACCGCCGGGACCGCCCAGCGCAGGGGCGAGTCCGGGGCCACCCCGAGCAGGTCGGCGAAGTTGACCACCGCAAGCAGGACGATCACGGCCAGGGCCACGGCGGCTAGTCCGGGGGCGACCGCGCGCCGCCACAGCGTCTCGTTGACTCCGTTGCGGGCGAAGAAGGCGATCACCGCGACCGAGGTGGTGGCGATCAGCAGCAGCACCCCGAAGCCGCCGGCGGTGCCGACCCAGTAGAACAGCTGCACCACCGGGTCCCAGCCGTTGAGCGCGTAGAGCAGGATCACCACGAGGCCGAGCGCGCTCTGCGCGAGGGAGGCGGCCCGGGGCGAGCCGGTGCGCGGCGAGGTCTGCCCGAACACGGCCGGCAGCACCCGCTCCCGGCCGAGCGCGAACGTGTACCGGGCGGTGGTGTTGTGGAAGGAGATCATCGCGGCGAGCACCGAGGTCAGGAAGAGCGCCTGGCCGATGGTGACGGCGGTGCCCCCGAGGTGCGCCTCGGCCAGGTTGAAGATGAGTCCGATGCTCTGCTCGCCCGCCTCGGCGGCGATCCGGTCCGGCCCGACGGCGACGGTCATGCTCCACGACGACAGCGCGTAGATCCCCGCGATGATGGCGATGGAGAGATAGGTGGCCAACCGCACCGTCCGCCGCGGGTCCTTGCTCTCCTCGCTGAACACCACGGCGGACTCGAAGCCCACGAAGCCCAGGATGGCCAGCACCAGCACCGCGCCGGCGCCGGGCACGACGAGGTTCTCCGGTGACAGTGCGGCGAAGCTGACGTCCCCGCCAGCCGGGTGGGTCAGCTGCCCGAGGTCGAAGACCACGATCACCACCATCTCGGCGACCAGCAGCGCCGCCAGCACCAGGCCGTTCAGGTCGATGCGGAGCAGACCGAGCACGCCGACCGTCGCCCAGGCGACCAGCGCCACCACCCACCACGCCGGGGCCACCCCGAACAGGCGGCCCAGCACCGGTTCCGCGGCGGCGCCGATGGTGCCGTAGAGCCCCACCTGAAGGGCGTTGTACGCGATCAGCGCCACCCAGGCGGCGCCGACGCCGGCCGGTCGGCCCAGCCCGCGGGCGACGTAGGCGTAGAACGCGCCGGCGTTGGCCATCCGCCGGGCCATCGCCACGTATCCGATGGAGAAGAGGGCGAGCACCGCGGCCACCGTCAGGAATGCCAGCGGGATGCCGAGCACCCCGACGACCCCGTAGCCGGTGGTGACGACGCCGGCCACGACGGTCAGCGGGGCGGCGGCGGAGAGGACGAAGAAGATCACCGACGGCACACCGAGCCGGCCGCGGGCCAGGGCCTCGGAGACGTTGCTCGGTCGGTCGAGCGTTGGTGTCGACATACGCGGACTCCGGTTCGAGGGGAGGGAGGGGTGGAGGGCGTCAGCCGACGCCGCGCAGCACGGCGGCGCCGACGGCGGCCTCGGTGTGCGTCACGAGTTCCCGCAGCGGCGGGGGCAGCGCCGGGATGAGCACGCCCAGCCGGTGGTGTGCCCGGGGGCCGGCGCTCCACAGCACCTCGCGGCTCAGCCCGGCGGCGACGACCAGACCCAGCAGCGTCCCGTCGGGCACGCTCGGCGGTTCCGGCCGGTCGAGCAGGGCGCGCAGCCGGGTGGCCGGCCAGGCCACCGCGTTGAGGTCGATCGGCAGGTAGCTGACGGTGGTGCGCAGCAGCCGCCGGGTCTCCTGCCGGCGCAGCACCCCCGCTCTGACCAGCCGCTCGCCCACCGAGGTGGTGGCGGTCTGCGCCAGGAAGCTCAGCCAGGTACGCACCGGGTGCTGCTGCGTCTCACCGACCAGCTGGTCCAGCACGGTGTGCGCCAGCGCGTCCGCCGGCGGGCGACGGTCGAGCACCGTGACGAGCCCGGCGGAGACGGTGGCGTGTCCACGCAGGACCAGTTCACCGAGCAGCCCTGCGGCGAGGCCGAGACCGGTCGCCGTCGGGTGCAGCTTCGCCTTGCCCCGACTGTCGTTGTGGGTGATCAGGAAGAACTCGTCGGCGATGAGCAACCGGTCCTCCCGCACGGGTTGTCCACAGTGATCGCAACCGGGCAAGGATGCACCGGCCGTGACTGCAACGCAACTCCCGTTTATGGAAGTTGCACTCCGTGCTGGGCCCACCTGCGGATCTTGCCGTGACAGACTCGGAGGGTGACCGCGAGCCCCACCGTCCGCCGCCGCCGTATCGCCCGGGAACTCCGCCAGTTGCGCGAGCGCGCGGGCATGACCCTGGACGTCGCCGCCCGGCAACTGGACATGTCCAAGAGCAACCTCTCCCGCATCGAGAACGCCCAGATCGGCATCAAGCCGCGCGACGTCCGGGCCGCGCTGGCGCTGTACGAGGTGACCGGGGCCGACGCCGAGGCGCTCATCGAGATCGCCCGCGGGGCGCAGCAGCGCGGCTGGTGGCAGAAGTACAGCGACGTCCTGCCGGAGTGGTTCGAGTTCTACGTCGGGCTGGAGGCGGAGGCGGCGAGCCTGCGCACGTACGAGGTCGAGGCGGTGCCCGGGCTGTTGCAGACCGAGGCGTACGCGCGGGAGGTCTTCCGGCGCACCGCGGGCGAGGACGGGATCGAGCGCAAGGTCGCCGCGCGGCTGCATCGGCAGAACGTGCTGCACCGCGACAATCCGGTCGAGCTGTCCGTGGTGCTCAACGAGGCGGTGCTCTGCCGCCCGGTCGGCGGCAACGCCGTGATGGCCGACCAGATGGCCCACCTCGCGAAGGTCTCTCAACTACCGAACGTGACCCTCCAGGTACTTCCGTTCTCCGCCGGCGGGCATCCGGCGATGAACGCGCCGTACGTCGTGCTGACGTTCGCCGACACCGCCGACGCGGCCGTGGTTTACCTGGAAAACCTCACGATGGGGCTGGCTCTGGAGGAGGCCGGACAGGTGCGCGGGTATAGCCTTGTGCACGAGGAGATGTGCCGGATGGCACTCGGTCCGGAGGCGTCCCTGACCCGCCTGACGGAAGCTTCTCGTCACTTTGCGTGACCGTTGACGCGGCGCGCCGGCACAGACGGGGGTACCGCGATGAGCGCGCTCGACCTGACCCGCGCCCAGTGGCGCACCAGCAGCCGCAGCGTGGGCAACGGCAACTGCGTGGAGGTCGCCGCCGCCGGGGACCGGATCGCCGTCCGGGACAGCAAGGACCGGCCCGGCCCCGTGCTGGCCTTCCCGGCGTCGGCCTGGCGCGCCTTCGTCACCGGCGTCGACGGGGTACGCCCCGGCTGAGCCGCTCGCCGGGCGGTGCGAGACTGGGCCGTGCTCTCGGACGTACCCCTCGACCTGCCCGTACGCCCGGTGCTGCCGGAGCTGGTCGCGGCGCTGCGCGGCGCCGGCGCCGGGGTGCTGGTCGCCCCGCCCGGCACCGGCAAGACGACCCTCGCCCCGCTGGCCGTGGCCGACGAGGTCCCCGGTCGCGTGCTGGTCGCCCAGCCGCGCCGGGTGGCGGCCCGCGCGGCGGCCCGCCGGATGGCCGCGCTGCTCGGCGAGCCGCTCGGCGAGCGGATCGGGTACGCCGTGCGCGGCGAGCGCCGCAGCGGACCGCGGACCCGCGTCGAGGTGGTCACCACCGGGCTGCTGGTGCGGCGGCTGCACCGCGATCCCGAGCTGGCCGGCACCGGCGCCGTGCTGCTCGACGAGTGCCACGAGCGGCAGCTCGACGCCGACCTCGCGCTCGCGTTCGCGGTGGAGGCCCGGGCCGCGCTGCGCCCCGACCTCTGGCTGCTGGCGATGTCGGCCACCCCCGAGGCGGACCGCTTCGCCGCGCTGCTCGGCGGCGGTGGCGCTCCCGCGCCGATCGTCCGGGCGTCCTCGGCCATGCACCCGGTGACCCGGATCTGGGCGCCGCCGCCCCGGCCGGTGGCCGCGCCGGGGGCCGGCCCGGTCGACCGGGGCCTGCTCGACCACGTCGCGGCGACGGTGCGCCGGGCCCTGCGCGAGTGCGACGGTGACGTGCTGGTCTTCCTGCCCGGTGCCGGCGAGATCGGTGCCGTCGCGGGCCGGCTGGCCGACCTGCGCGACGCGGTCGCCGTCCTGCCGCTGCACGGCCGGCAGCGCGGCGCCGACCAGGACGCGGCGCTGCGCCCGGCCGACCGGCGGCGGGTGGTGCTGGCGACGGCGGTGGCGGAGAGCAGCCTGACCGTGCCGGGCGTCCGGGTGGTGGTGGACGCCGGGCTGTCCCGGGTCGCCCGGATGGACCTGGCCCGGGGCCTGGGCGCCCTGGTCACCGTCGGCGTGTCCCGGGCGGCGGCCACCCAGCGGGCCGGCCGCGCGGGCCGGGAGGCGCCCGGGCACGTCTACCGCTGCTGGTCGGCGGCGACCCACGAGCGGCTGGCCGCGCAGCCGGAGCCGGAGATAGCGACCGCCGACCTGACCGGCTTCGCCCTGGAGCTGGCCGCCTGGGGTTCGCCGGACGGCGCCGGGCTGGCCCTGCCCGACCCGCCCCCGGCGGCGTCGATGACGGTGGCCCGCGACACCCTCACCACCCTCGGCGCGCTCGACGCCGACGGGCGGATAACCGACCGGGGCCGGGCGATCGCCGCGGTCGGGGCGCATCCCCGGCTGGCCCGGGCGCTGCTCGACGGGGCCGCCCGGGTGGGGGCGGACCGGGCGGCGGAGGTCGTGGCGCTGCTCGCCGAGGACACCGCCGCCGGGCCGGGCGACGACCTGACCGCCGCGTGGCGCCGGCTACGCGCGGGCGCGGACCCGGGCGCCACCGCCCGCTGGCGTTCGGAGGTACGCCGACTGCGCGCCGCCCTGCCCGACGCGCAGTCGCGACGGCCTGACCGGGGCCGCCCGCCCCTTGCTTCTGACGCAACGGCGGGAGGCCCCGGCCGGGCGAGGTCAGCCGGCGACCCCGCACGGGCCGGCGACGCGGGCCGGTTGACCGACGACCTGGCCGCCGGGCTGCTGGTCGGGCTGGCCCACCCGGAGCGGCTGGCCCGGGTGCGGCGGCCGGGCGGCTCGGCGTACCTGATGAGCGGCGGGACCGCGGCGGAGCTGTCGCCCGGGTCGGGGCTGGCCGGCGCCGACTGGCTGGCGGTCGCGGTGGCGGACCGCTCCCCCGGCGCGCCGACCGCCCGGGTGCGGCTGGCCACCCCGCTCGACGAGGCGACCGCCCGGGAGGCGGGCGGGCCGCTGCTGCGCACCGAGCGGGAGGTCGGCTGGGCCGGCGAGGACGTGGTGGCCCGGGAGGTGCTGCGGCTGGGCGCGATCGAGCTGGTCGAGCGGCCGATCGCCCGGCCCGACCCGGCGGAGGTGGCGGGGGCCCTGCTGACCGGCCTGCGTCGTACCGGCCTCAGTCTGCTGACCTGGACCCCGGCGGCGCGGGCGCTGCGCGAGCGGCTGGCGTTCTGTCGGCAGTCGCTCGGCGGCGACTGGCCCGACGTGGGCGACGAGGCGCTGCTCGCCGACGCGCCCGCCTGGCTGGGCCCGGAGCTGGCCCGCGCCCGCCGCCGCGCCGACCTGGCCCGCCTCGACGTGGCCGGGGCGCTGCGCCGGCTGCTGCCGTGGGCGCTGGCGGCGCGGCTGGACGAGGTGGCGCCCGAGCGGATCGCGGTGCCGAGCGGATCGCGGATCCGGCTCGACTACGCCGACCCGGCGGCGCCGGTGCTCGCGGTCAAGCTCCAGGAGACCTTCGGCTGGCGGGACGCGCCGCGCATCGCCGACGGCCGGGTGCCGGTGCTGCTGCACCTGCTCTCGCCGGCCGGGCGGCCGGTGGCGGTCACCGCCGACCTGGCCTCCTTCTGGCGCACCGGCTATCCGCAGGTACGCGGGGAGCTGCGCGGGCGCTACCCGCGCCACCCGTGGCCGGAGGACCCGACCACGGCCCCGCCCACCCGGCACGCCACCCCGCGCCGGCGCTGAGCGGGCTCATGTCGTCGCCTCCCTGCGGTCGGCGACGCCACGAGGCTCCAGAGCGCTGAACCGGCTGGTTCGCTCGCGACGCTCGCTCACTCCTGCACGACGTCGGCGACGACCACCGTGACGTTGTCCGGCCCGCCGGCGCGCAGCGCGAGGTCGATCAGCCGGCGGGCGCAGTCCGCGCGGTCGGGGTGCTCGGCGAGCACCTCGGCGAGGGTGTCCGGGCGGACGACGTTGGACAGCCCGTCGCTGCACAGCAGCCAGCGGTCCCCGGCCCACGGCACCATCGTCGCGTACGAGGGGGAGACCTCCTCGCCCTGCAACGCCTGGGTGACCACGGCCCGGCGTGGGTGGCTGCTGGCCTGGTCGGCGGTGATCACCCCCTGGTCGACGAGCATCTGCACGAACGTGTCGTCCCGGGTGATCTGCTTGAGCACGCCTTCGCGGAACAGGTAGGCGCGGGAGTCGCCGACGTGGGCGAGGGCCAGGCAGCTGCCCGTCCGGGCGAAGAGCAGGGCGGTCAGCGTGGTGCCCATGCCCTGGCGTTCCGGATCCTCGGCGACCGCCTGGTGGATCCGCTCGGTGGCGAGCTGGATGCCGCTCTGCAGTGCGGCCACCAGCGCGTGCTCCGGGGTCTCCACGTCCAGCGGAGCGACCGCGTCGATGGCGATCGCGCTGGCCAGGTCGCCAGCCGCCATCCCGCCCATGCCGTCGGCGACGGCGACGAGCCAGGTGCCGGCGTGCAGGGCGTCCTGGTTTCCGCTGCGGATCAGCCCACGGTCGCTCGTTCCCACGGAGCGCAGCTTCAGGGTCATGGGTGGCAGCCTGCCAGGCGGAGGGCTCAGTTGTCTCTAGGAGATCAGGACCTCGGCGCGTCGCGCGGTGAATCTCACTGTCCCGGAGGCCCGTCGGGCGGGTCCACGCCATCCAGCCGGATCGATTGACAGGGTGCCGGCGGCACTGGAACCATCGACAGGGCCTGGGAGCGCTCCCAGGTCACCACCGCCATCCCCCGTCCCCGCAGTCGTCCGGAAGGAACACCCGTGACGCCATCCCGACGTCGCCTCGCACTGCTCGCGACCGCGACCGTCCTCGCCCTGACCGGAGCCACCGCCGGCACCGCCCACGCCGAACCGCCCCCCGACGCCCCCGAGCAGATCGACAACGGCGACTTCAGCGCCGGCGTGTCCCCCTGGTTCTCCTATGGCACCGGCCCGCTCGCGGTCACCGACGGCCGGCTCTGCGCCACCGTGCCCGGCGGCCTGGCCAACCCGTGGGACGCCGGCATCGGCCAGGACGGCGTGCCGCTGGTCGCCGGGGCCGAGTACACGCTCGGCTTCGACGTCTCCGCCACCCCCGGCACCGCCGTCAAGGCCGTCCTGCAACTGGGCACCGCCCCCTACACCACGTACGCCAGCGTCGACGCCACCGCCAGCGGCACCGCCCAGCGGTTCGAGAAGACGTTCACGGTGCCCGAGGCGAACCCCGCCGCCCAACTGATCTTCCAGGTCGGCGGCAACGCGGCCGAGCAGACCGTCTGCCTGGACGACGTCTCGCTGCGCGGCGGCGACCCGCCCGCGCCGTACGTGCCCGACACCGGGCCACGGGTGCGGGTCAACCAGGTCGGCTACCTGCCCGGCGGACCGAAGAACGCCACAGTGGTCACGTCGGCGACCGACGCCCTGCCCTGGCAGCTCAAGTCGGCCGCCGGCACCGTCCTGGCCAGCGGCAGCACCACCCCGCGCGGCGTCGACGCCGCCTCCGGGCAGAACGTGCAGACGCTCGACTTCTCGTCGTACCGGACCCCGGGGACGGGGCTGACCCTGACCGTCGACGGCGAGACCAGCCACCCCTTCGACATCTCGGGCACCCTCTACGACCGGCTACGCGCCGACTCCCTCCAGTTCTTCTACGCCCAGCGCAGCGGCATCGCCATCGACGGCGACCTGATCGGCGCGGAGTACGCCCGCCCGGCCGGGCACCTCGGCGTCGCGCCCAACAAGGGCGACACCTCCGTGCCCTGCCAGCCGGGCGTCTGCGACTACTCCCTCGACGTGCGCGGCGGCTGGTACGACGCCGGCGACCACGGCAAGTACGTGGTCAACGGCGGCATCGCCACCTACCAGCTGCTGAACACCTTCGAGCGGACCCGCACGGCCGCCACCGCCGGGCACGGCGCGGCCCTCGGCGACAGCACGCTGCGGGTGCCCGAGCGCGGCAACGGCGTACCGGACGTGCTCGACGAGGCCCGCTGGGAGCTGGAGTTCCTGCTGCGCATGCAGGTGCCGGCCGGCAAGCCGCTCGCCGGAATGGCCCACCACAAGATCCACGACCGGAACTGGACCGGGCTGCCGCTCGCCCCGCACGACGACCCCGAGCAGCGCGAGCTGCACCCGCCGTCGACCGCCGCCACCCTCAACCTGGCCGCCGTCGCCGCCCAGTGCGCGCGGCTCTTCGCCCCCTACGACGCGGCCTTCGCGACGCGCTGCGGCACGGCGGCAAAGACGGCCTACGCCGCGGCGAAGGCCAACCCGACGCGGTACGCCAGCCCCGCCGACAGCACCGGCGGCGGCGCGTACGACGACACGAACGTCACCGACGAGTTCTACTGGGCCGCCGCCGAGCTCTTCCTGACCACCGGCGAGCAGCCGTACCTGGCGGACCTGACCGCGTCGCCGCACCACACCGGCAACGTGTTCGACCCGCGCGGCTTCGGCTGGCAGGGCGTCGCCGCGCTGGGCCGGCTCGACCTGGCCACCGTGCCGAACGGACTGCCGGCCGCCGACCTGGCCCGCGTGCGCGCCTCCGTCACCGCCGCCGCCGACGCCCACCTCGCCGAGGCGGGCCGGCAGGCGTACGGGCTGCCGATGCCGGGCGACCCGGACAGCTACTTCTGGGGCGGCAACGGCAACCTCATCAACAACGCGGTCGTGCTGGCCACCGCCTTCGACCTGACCCGCGACGCGAAGTACCGCGACGGCGCGGTGCAGGCGATGGACTACGTCCTCGGCCGCAACGCGCTGAACATCTCGTACGTGACCGGGTGGGGCGAGCACGCGGCGGAGAACCAGCACAGCCGGATCTTCGGCCACCAGCTCGACCCGGACCTGCCGAAGCCGCCCGCCGGCTCGCTGGCCGGCGGCCCGAACGCCGCCCTCCAGGACCCGTTCGCCGCCAAGCTGCTCGCCGGCTGCAAGCCGATGTTCTGCTACGTCGACGACATCAACTCGTACGCGACCAACGAGGTGGCCATCAACTGGAACTCGGCGCTGGCCTGGATCGCCTCGTTCCTGGCCGACCAGGGCGACTCGAAGGCGGTGCCGGCGCCCACCTGCTCCGCCACGTACACCAACTACGGCGCCTGGCAGGGCGGCACCGGGTTCACCGCCCAGGTGACCATCCGCAACACCGGCACCAGCGCGATCGACGGCTGGGCGGCCCGCTTCGCCTTCACCGGCGACCAGAAGGTACGCGAGGCGTGGCTGGCGAAGGCGACCCAGGCGGGGGCCACGGTCACCGCGAAGAACGAGTCGTACAACGCCAGGATCGCCCCGGGCGGCACCGTCACCTTCGGCTTCAACGCGGTGACCGGCGGCGGCGCCAACCCGGCGCCCGGCCTGATCACCGTCAACGGCGCGGCCTGCGCGCTCTCCTGACCGACCCGTGGTCCGGTGCGCGCCCAGGCGATCCGTCGCCTCGGCCGCACCGGCCCGGATCGTCCCAGGTGACGAGCGCGTCGCCCGCGTAACGGCCTCCCCCGGGTCCCCGGGGGAGGCCACCACCGGGTCCGGCCGCGACGCGGGCCGTGCGGCCGGCAGCCGCCGAATCCGGTGGACGGCAGGCGGGGCGTACGACAGGGTTGCCGGCATGGACGACGCGGAGCGGCGGGTCTGGTCGCGACTGCCGGACGACACCCGGAGCGCCCTGGCCGGCCTGAGCCCGGCGGACCTGCGCACGCTGCTGCTGGCGGTGGCCCGGGACCGGGCGGCGGCGGTACGCCCGGCGGACCTGGTCCGCCGCTGGCGCACGGACCGCTTCACCCGGCCGGCGGCGGCCGACCCCCGCGCGCTGGCCGCCGTCGAGGCCCGCCTGTGGGAACTACTCCCGGCGGAGTTCGCCGGCGTCGACCTCTCCCCCGTCGCGCCGATCGGCACCTGCTCAGTCGTCACGCCGATGAGCCAGAACCGCATCGTCACCACCTTCCGCGCCACCGAGGTGCTCAGCGACCCCACCAACGCGCTCGCGATCGAGGCCGCGGTGCGCCGCCGGGAACAGCCGGCCGGCGGCACCGTGCACCTGGCCGCCTGCCACCGGGTGCTGCGGGCGCAGGACTTCGGGCCGACCTGGTCGGCGCACTTCCGGCTCTTCACGCTGGTCTCCAGCGCCCGCGACACCGGCTCGGGGCGCACCGAGGCACGGCTGCTCACCCTGCACCTGGCGTACTGGCGCACGGTGCTCGCCACCCTGCTGCCGCCGTCGGCGGCGGCCCGGGTGCGCCTGACGTTGCTGGACAGCCCCGTGGTCGGGGAACGGATCGCCGACACCGTCCGGCCGACGCTGGGCCCGTCGGGCGTGCCGCTGGTGGACGAACCGGAGCGCCGACGCGGCCGGGGCTACTACGTCGACGCGGCGCTGCGGATCACCGCTGGCAACGGCGCCGACGAGGTCGAACTCGGCGACGGCGGCTTCACGGACTGGACCGCCAGGATGACCAGCGACGCCAAGGAACGCTGCCTGACCTCCTGCCTGAACACGGAGCGCCTGACCACCCTCACCCCCTGACCCACCCCAACCCCCGTCCCCAGCGCGAGGCAGTAGGGGCGGCAGGGGCGGGGACGGGTGTAGCAGCATGTCCGTCATGAGCGATCCGCGGAGCCCGAGTCTGCGTCCCGGCGGCCCCGCCGACGCGCCCGCCGTGCTGCGACTGTTCGACGACGCCATTGGCTGGCTGGCGGCGCGGGGCCGCACCGGCCAGTGGGGCACCGAAGCGGCCTCGACCGACCCGCGGCGGATCGCACAGGCCGAGGCCTGGACGAGCGGCGGCGGGCTGTGGCTGGCGACGCTCGACGACCGACCGGTCGGCGCACTGGTGGTCGGGACGGCGACCGAGTACGTGCCACCCGCCACCGAACCCGAGCTGTACGTGAACCTGCTGGTCACCGACCGCGCACACGCCGGGTCGGGCATCGGCGGCCGGCTGCTGGCGCACGCCGCGGAGCTGGCCCGGGAGCGCGGGCTAGGCCTGCTGCGGGTGGACTGCTACGCGGGCGACGACGGCGCGCTGGTCCGGTGGTACGAGCGGCAGGGCTTCATCGCCACCGACCCGTTCACGGTCGAGCGCCCGGGCCGCGACCCGTGGCCCGGGCAGGTCCTCGTCCGCCGCCTGCCCTGACGCCGGTCCGCTCACCCTGGGCCGGCACCGCGCAGGCCCGGGACGGGACCGCTCAGCCGGCGCTGCGCAGCTTCGGCAGCACCTCGGCGCCGAACGCGTCGATGAAGGCCCGCTGCTCCTGCCCGACGTGGTGCAGGGCGATCTGGTCGAAGCCCAGCTCCAGGTACTCCTCCAGCCAGCCGACGTGCCGGCCGAGGTCGGCGGATACGTTCACGACGTCGTGGACCTTCTCCATCGGCACGTCCTGCGAGACCACGTCGAAGTGCTCCGGGGTCTCCAGGTCCCAGCAGACCGGCGGGGCGAAGACGTTGCTGCGCCACTGGTCGTACGCGAGCCGCTCGGCCTCGGCCTGCTCCGGCGCCCAGCTCACGTGCACCTGGAGGTGCAGCGGGCCGCGCCCGCCGGCGTCCCGGTACGCGTCGATCATCTGCCGCAGGTGCGCGGTCGGGGCGTTCACGGTGATCAGACCGTCCGCCCACTCGGCGCACCAGCGGGCGGTGGCCACGCTGACCGCCGCCCCGATCAGCGCCGGCGGCTGCTCCGGCCGGGTCCACAGCTTCGCCCGGTCCACCCGGACCAGGCCGTCGTGGCTGACCTCCTCGCCGGCCAGCAGCGCGCGGATCACGTCCACGCACTCGCGCAGCCGGGCGGTGCGGACGTCCTTGCGCGGCCAGTCGTCGCCGGTGATGTGCTCGTTGCTCGCCTCGCCGGTGCCGAGGGCGGCCCAGAACCGGCCCGGGTACATCGCCCCAAGGGTGCCGATCGCCTGGGCGATGATGGCCGGGTGGTAGCGCTGCCCGGGGGCGTTGACCACTCCGAACGGCAGGTTGGTCGCCTGGAGCGCGGCGCCGAGCCAGGACCAGGCGAAGCCGGACTGGCCCTGCCGCTCGCTCCAGGGCGCGAAGTGGTCCGAGGACATGGCGGCGTCGAAGCCGGCCCGCTCGGCGTGGATCACCGCCTCCAGCAGGGCGCGGGGATGGATCTGCTCGTGGGACGCGTGGAAGCCGAACACCGTCATGGCGTCACTCCGTACCCACGACGGCGTCCGGCTACGCCGACGGAGCCGGGCGGGGCTACTCCGCGTGCGCCCCGGCGCCGGCCGAGGCGGCCCCCTCGCCCACCCAGACGGTCTTGGTGTTGCAGAACTCCCGCATGCCGAGCGCGGAGAGCTCGCGGCCGTAGCCGGAGTTCTTCACCCCGCCGAAGGGCAGTTCCGGGTAGGACGTGGTCATCCCGTTGACGAAGACGTTCCCGGCGTCAAGGTCGACGGCGAAGCGCTCCTGCTCCTGCGGGTCCCGGGTCCAGGCGTTGGACCCCAGGCCAAAGGAGGTGCCGTTGGCCACCTCGATCGCCTCGTCGTACGACGACACCCGGTAGAGGCCCGCGACGGGCCCGAAGACCTCCTCGGACCACATCCGCATCTCCGGCCTCAGGTCGGTGACCACGGTCGGCGGGTAGAACCAACCGGGGCCGGCGGGCAGCTCGCCGCCGCAGAGCACGGTGGCGCCCTTGTCGACCGCGTCCCGCACCTGGGCGTGGATCTCGTCGCGCCCGCCCTCGCTGGCCAGCGGGCCGACGTCGGTGCCGGGGTCCATCGGATCGCCGACCCGCAGGGCCGCCATGTTCGCGGCGAACTTCTCGGCGAAGGCGTCGAAGACGTCGGCGTGCACGATGAACCGCTTGGCCGCGATGCAGGACTGGCCGTTGTTCTGGCAGCGGGCGGTGGTGGCGACCTCGGCGGCCCGGTCCAGGTCCGCCGACGGCATCACCACGAACGGGTCGCTGCCGCCGAGCTCCAGCACGGTCTTCTTCAGCTCCCGGCCGGCGATCTGGGCGATCGACCGGCCGGCGCCCTCGCTGCCCGTCAGCGTCGCCGCGCGTACCCGCGGGTCGCTGAGCACCCGGTCGACCTCGGCCGAGCCGACCAGCAGGGTGGTGAACGCCCCCTCCGGGAAGCCGGCGCGGCGGAACAGGTCCTCCAGCAGCAGCGCGGTCTGCGGCACGTTGGAGGCGTGCTTGAGCAGGCCGGTGTTGCCGGCCATCAGAGCCGGCGCGGCGAAGCGCAGCACCTGCCACAGCGGGAAGTTCCAGGGCATCACCGCGAGCACCGGCCCGATCGGCTGGTAGCGGACGAAGGCGCGGGTGGCCTTGACCGCTCCGGCGTCGGCGGGCTCGTCGGCGAGGAACTCGGCCGCCTTCGCCGCGTAGAAGCGGCAGGCGGCGGCGCACTTGGTGACCTCCGCCTGGGCCGAGGCGTACGTCTTGCCCATCTCGGTGGTCATCAGCCGGGCGATCTCGTCGCGCTCGGCCTCCAGCAGGTCGGCCGCCGCGTTCAGCCAGCGCCCGCGCTGGTCGACGGTGGTGCCGCGCAGCTGGCGGTACGCCAGGTCGGCCCGCTCGATCGCGGCGTCGATCTGCTCCGGCGACATCGGTTCGTACGTCTTGAGCGTCTGTCCCGTGGCGGGATTGGTGGTCGCGATGGGCATCTCGTACTCCTGTCACTCGAAGAGTGAGTGGCGGGCTCCCGGTTCCTCCCGGCGGCGGGCGGCGCGGCGCCGCTGGATGATGATCAGGTCGACCACGGCGACCACCGCGAAGACCACGCAGAGGACCCCGAGCCACACCAGGTCGGCGTTGAACGCCAGCACCGCGAAGACGGTCATGGTCACCAGACCGAACCCGGCGAGCACGAGCCGCATGTTGAGCGCGCTGTAGGCGTGGCCGACCGTGCCACGGGCGCGCCGGGGCTGCGATCTCGTCATCTCACCGACCTACCCCCGATCGACCCGCTTAACCCGCCCCGGCGGTGGGCCCCGGGCTCCCCCTCGTCCCCCGCGCGGGTTGGCCGGCCGCCACCCCGCCGGTGGGCCGCGTCGGCCCCGCCGGTCCTGCCGCGCCGGCCATCGCGGTGGGCCGCGTCACCCCGCTGGTGGGGTGCGTCATACCGGTGGCCCGTGAGCCTGTCGAACCGGCTCCGAGCGGAGAGGATGGCCGGTATGACGATGACCCACGCGCTGCCGGTGACCGTCGCCGTCGCCCGGCGCACCGACCCCGCCCGGACCAGCGAGATGGTGGCCTGGATGCGGGCCGGCACGGCGCTGGCCGAGGCGTTCCCGGGGTTCCTCGGGTCCGGCTGGGTACGCAGCGCGCCCGGCTCCGGGGAGTGGCACATCATCTACCGCTTCGCCGACCACGACACGCTGCGCCGCTGGGAGGAGTCCCCGCAGCGGCACTGGTGGCTCTCCTCGGCGCAGGGCATCGTCGAGCACACGCGGGTCGAGCGGCGTACCGGCGTCGAGGGCTGGTTCGACCCGCCGCCGGAGCACGTGGCGCAGACCGTGCCGGTCAGCGCCGAGCCGACGGTCCCGCCGCCCTCCCCGCCGCGCTGGAAGCAGGCGGTGACGATCTGGCTGGCGTTCTTCCCGCTCAGCCTGACCGCGACGCTGCTCACCAGCCGTTTCCTCCCGGACGTGCCGCTGGCCGCCCGGGTGCTGATGATGACCCTCACGCTGACCCCGCTGATGACCTACCTGGTGCTGCCCCGGATCACCCGGACCCTGCACTGGTGGCTGCACGGCCAGCCCGCGCCCTGGCGCGCCGACCCCCGCCTGGCGCGCTGACCCCCGCCCGGCCCACCGGCCTCCGCCTCGCGCGCTGGCCCCTGCCGCCACGCTGGCCCCGCCTGACGTATCGATCCGCTAGCATGCGAAGCCGCGCGGGAACAGCCCTCTGCCGCATTGTCGACAGCGGCGGGCTGCCCCACCGGGGCCACGCTTAGAGTTACCGCGCTGTCGCTCTCCGCTGCGGGACTGGGGATGGTATGCCTCGACGCTGGGTCACCGTGGCCGCCTGCCTGTTGGCGCTGGTCGCGCTCGCCTGCGAGGGCGGCGGGGAGCCCGGCTCCCGCCCGCCACGGGAGACGCCGTCGCCCGGCTCGCCCGGCGGCATCGCGGCCCTCGGCGACTCGATCAGCACCGGCTTCGGCTCCTGCCTGGTGCTCGTCTCGTGCGAGCGCAACTCCTGGTCCACCGGCGACGGGCTGCGCGTCGACAGCCTCTACCGGCGGCTGCTCGACCGGAACCCGGCGATCCGGGGCAAGGCCCACAACCACGCCAGCCCCGGGGCCCGCGCGGCGTCGCTGGAGGGGCAGGCCCAGCGGGCGGTACGCGACCGCGTCGACCACGTCACCGTGCTGATCGGCGCCAACGACGTGTGCCGGGGCGGCATCGAGGCGATGACCCCGGTGAAGCAGTTCCGCGCCGAGGTGGACCGCGGCCTGCGGGTGCTGCGGCAGGGGCGACCGAAGGCCAGGGTGCTGGTGGTGAGCGTGCCCAACCTGCACCGGCTCTGGGAGGTCGGGCACACCGACGCGCGGGCGGTGCGGGCCTGGAAGCGGGGCGTCTGCCCGGCGCTGCTGGCCAACCCCACCTCGACGGACCCGCTCGACCGGGCCCGCCGGGCGGCCGTGCGGGAGCGCATCGCCGACTACAACGCCCAGCTCGCCGCCGCCTGCAAGGCGTACGGCTCGCGCTGCCGGCACGACGGCGGGGCGGTGCACCGCGTGCGGTTCGACCTGGAGCTGGTCAACCCGCTGGACTGGTTCCATCCCAACGCCGCCGGGCAGGACCGCCTGGCCGACGTGGCGTGGCGCGCCTCGGGCCTCGGCTCCTGACCCTGCCGGCCGACCGCACACCCGCAGGGGCGGGCGGGCGGACGGGCGGCGGGATGGCGGGTGACGACCGGCTCAGGGCCGGCGGGGCTCGGGGACGGTCGGTCCGCCGTGCTGGCGGTAGAGGGCGTGGGAGCGCACGGCGAGATCCTTGGTGGCCGACGAGTTGGCCCAGGTGCCGAGCACGATCGCCGCGCCGGGCACCACCTTGGCGAAGACCCGCTTCGCCGCGCGCACCCCGGCCATCTGGGCCAGTCGCACGCCGAGGCGCAGCATGACCTTGCCGAGCGGGTTCTGCCCCCCGCTGCCGAAGAGGGCCCCGGCGCGCTCCCGGCCGGCGGCCACCCCGAGCGCGAGCCGGGCGCTCTCGGCGACCTTGTGCACCTTCTGCAGCACCAGCAGGTCGGTCGCCCGGTCGCCGTGCAGCGGGTCGACCCCGTACGCGGCGGCGACGTGCAGCACCATCCGGGCCTGCGTCCAGGCCAGGATCCCCACGTCGATCACGGCGCCGGGCAGCCCGGCGGCGCCCGACACCGCCCCGGAGAGCCGGGCGTGGTTGACGAACTTGCGTACCGCCTGCTCCGCCAGGGCCTCGGCGGAGACGCCGGGCTGCTCGGCCCGGGCCCGCGCGGCCCACTGCGCCGCCTCCGGCCCCAGCCGGCGTACGGCCTCCAGGGCGAGGTGCTCGGGGGCGTACTGCGGGTCCTCCCGCATCCGGTCCCAGAGCTTCAGCGGCGGCGCCTCGGTGGCCTCCTGCGTCGGTGCCGGAACCACGGCCGGCGGCTGAGGTCCTCCGGCGACGCGCTGGTCGTCGGCGGGCGCGGGATCGGTCACAGGGTCTCCCGGGGGTCGGAGAGGTCGGCGGTGACGGGTCAGCGGCGGTTCTGGAGCTTGGCCGCGAGACCCCGGAGCTTCTGCTGGGTGCCGGGCTTGGCCAGCTCGCGACGGCCACGGTCGACCATCTGCTGACCCTTGGGCGAACGCAGGAAGGTGCTGATCCGCTGCATCAGTGACATGTCGTCCTCCAGTCGGTGGTGCCTGTTCCATGTGTACCTCGGAGCGACAACACATGTACCCCGGATGCGCGAACCGCAACCGTCCACTGTGGTTGGTAGAAGCCTACTGCCCGGCCTCCAGGCACGCCGCGACGACCTTGGAGGCGCGCCACTCGTGCTTGGCGTAGTGCTCCGGGTAGGCGGAGATCTGCACCGCCTGGGCGGCGTCGGTGAGCCGCATCTGCTGCCAGCCCGGCACCCGCGCCAGCGCCGAGAGGAACTGTCGGGTGGCGAACTCCGGGTCCATCAGCTCACCGACCTCGCCCCAGCCGCTGCTGGAGCGCTGCTGGAACAGCCCGACCGAGTCGTGGTCCCACCCGATGCCCTGGTGCGGGTACTCGCGGGACTCGGGGAGCACCCCGCTGGCGACGTTGTAGAGGTTGCTCTCCTGCATCGCGGTGGCGACCGCGATCACCAGCGCGCGCCGGGGCATCCCCATCTCGCGCCCGGTCCGCACGATCTCCTCGGCGTTCTCCATCTGGGCGTCGTCGAGCCCGACGACCGGGGCGGGGTCGATCGGCTTGCGGGTGGTCTTCTCCGGTGCCGGGGTGGTGGTGTCCGGGTCGGCGGCGCGGGTCGGGGTCGGGCTGGCGGAGGTGGCGACGCGTTCCACCTTGCGGGAGGCCGGGTCCGGCTCGGCGCGCTCGGCGAGCGCGGAGGGGGCGGCGGCGGGGGCCGGGTCGGCGGAGTCGTCCCCCGCGCCCTGGGCGACGGCGGTCAGGCCGAGGCAGCACAGCACGCCGGTGGCGAGGGCGATCCGGGCCCGGGCGGGCCCGCGTGTCAGCAGGTGGGCGTACGCCCCGGCAGCGCGGAGGGCGGTTGACCGAACGTACGAGGGGGTATCGTTCGAACGGCCAACCGGGTCACCGGGGGCGATCTGGTCGTCGAAGGTGCGGTCGTCACGCATCAGCCGAGGCTAGGCAGGCCCACCCGCCGATCACCCCGGGTGATCTCGTGGCTTTCCTCACGATATGGGCTGGGCCGGGTGGACGCCCCTGCCGCCCCGGGCAGCCCGGGGGACGGACCTCGCGGACCGGTCAGACCTCCGGGTCGCCCCGGCCCGCCCCTGCGCGCCCGGAACACGGACAAACCCCCACCGTCCGGCCCATGATCCCCAAACTCGCCCGTTCGGCCGATAGCCTGGTCGTCCTGACGGTCAACGTTCCTCGTCCGCCGGTGGGCTTGCGGGCATACGCCCGATTACCGGACAGGTGACGACCCGCGGCGGGGCGCGGCGAGGAATGCACGAGGATGGCGGGTACGTTCCCCGAACCGGGTGCCCTCGCGCGGCGACCCGTACGCACGACCAGGGAGGTCCGCACCGGTGCTCGACCCACACGAGCTCTACGAGCTCACCGACGATCTGCCCGACCTCGGTCAGCCGGTCCTGATCCAGACCCTCACCGGCTTCGTCGACGCCGGCAGCGCCACCCGACTGGCCAGGGAGCAGCTGCTCACCTCCCTGGACGCCCGCCCGATCGCGCGGTTCGACGTCGACCAGCTCTTCGACTACCGCTCGCGCCGCCCGGTGATGACCTTCGTCGAGGACCACTGGGAGTCGTACGACGCCCCGGCGCTGGAGCTGCACCTGCTCCGCGACGACGACGAGACCCCCTTCCTGCTGCTCACCGGCCCGGAGCCGGACCTGCAGTGGGAGCGCTTCGTGGCCGCGGTGGCCGGCATCTCCGCGCGGCTGGACGTCCGGCTCACCGTCGGGCTCAACTCGATCCCGATGGCCGTGCCGCACACCCGGCCCGCCGGGGTGACCGCACACGCCACCCGCCGCGAGCTGATCGCCGGCTACGAGCCGTGGTTGCAGCGGGTGCAGGTGCCGGGCAGCGTCGGGCACCTGCTGGAGTACCGCCTCGGCGAGCTGGGCCGTGACGCCCTCGGTTTCGCCGCCCACGTGCCGCACTACGTGGCGCAGACGGAGTACCCGGCCGCCGCCGAGGTGCTGCTCGCCTCCGTGTCCCGCAGCACCGGGCTGCTGCTGCCCCGCGACGGGCTGCGTTCGGCGGCCGAGGTGGTCCGGGTGGAGATCGACCGGCAGGTCGCCCAGACCGACGACGCCGCCCAGCTGGTGCAGGCCCTCGAGGAGCAGTACGACGCGTTCGCGCGCGGCCGGGGCGAGAGGAACCTGCTGGCCGCCGAGGCCGGGCCACTGCCCACCGCCGACGAGCTGGGCGCCGAACTGGAGCGGTTCCTGGCCGAGCAGACCCGCCCGGGCGACACCCCGGGCAGCTGAACCGGCGACACGCGCGGGGATGGGGCAGGCTGGTCACATGCGCCTGGCGACCTGGAACGTGAACTCGGTGAAGGCCCGCCTGCCCCGGCTGCTGGACTGGTTGGCGGGCACGGGCCCCGACGTCGTCTGCCTCCAGGAGACGAAGTGCCCGGACGGCGCCTTCCCGGTGGCCGAGGTGGGCGAGCTGGGCTACACGGTGGCCAGCCACAGCGACGGCCGGTGGAACGGGGTGGCAATCCTGTCCCGGGTCGGCCTGGCCGACGTCACGGTGGGGTTCCCCGGCGAGCCGGGCTTCCCCGATCCCGAGGCCCGGGCCATCTCGGCGACCTGCGACGGGGTCCGGGTCTGGTCTGTGTACGTGCCGAACGGCCGGGCCCCGGACGACCCGCACTACGCGTACAAGCTCGCCTGGTTCGCGGCGCTGCGGGACGCGGTCGAGGCGGAGCTGACCGGCGGCCCGCCGCTGGCGGTCTGCGGCGACTTCAACGTGGCGCCCACCGACGCCGACGTCTGGGACCCGGCGCTGTTCACCCACTCCACGCACGTCACCCCCGCCGAGCGGGCGGCCCTCGCGGCGCTGCGCGACCTCGGGCTCTCCGACGTGGTGCCCACGCCGATGAAGGGCCCGCACCCGTTCACCTACTGGGACTACCGGGCCGGCATGTTCCACCAGAACAAGGGCATGCGGATCGACCTCGTGTACGCCTCGGCGCCGTTCGCCCGGGCGGTCCGCTCCGCGTACGTGGACCGGGAGGCGCGCAAGGGCAAGGGGCCCTCCGACCACGCGCCGATCGTGGTCGACGCCGACCTGGTTCCGGCCGTCGAGTCGTTCTGAGCCCCGGCCCCGTCGCTAGGGTGGAGCCATGGCAGTCGTGAAGATCAACGCGATCGACGTCCCTCCCGGCGCGGGCGAGGAGCTGGAGAAGCGGTTCGCCGCCCGGGCCGGGGCGGTGGAGAACTCCCCCGGCTTCCTCGGCTTCGAACTGCTGCGCCCGGTGGCCGGGGAGAACCGCTACTTCGTGTACACCCGCTGGGAGACCGAGGAGGCCTATCGGGCGTGGGCCGCCGGGCCTTCCCGCGCCGCCCACGCCGGGACGGGCGAGAAGCGTCCCCCGGTCGCCTCCGGCGCCACCCTCCTGGAGTTCGAGGTCGTCCAGCAGGTCCCACCCCGCCCCTGACCCGTCGCGCGAGGCGGTACGTGAGTGGGAGCCTGCGTTCAGGGGTTGCGGGAGGAGAGCAGGGTGGCGAAGGCGATGATGTTGTCGGCGTAGCCCGTCCGGCCGCCGAGCCAGTCGCCGCCGCAGGTGATCAGGCGCAGGCCCGCGGGGCCCTCGTCGCCGTAGACCCGCTCCGCCGGCAGCCGCTCCTTGGGGAAGTGCTCCACAGAGTCGACCCGGAACACCACGACCGATCCGTCCGCCCGGGCCACCTCGACGGTGTCGTCCGGGCGCAGCTTGTGCAGGTCGTAGAAGACCGACGGGCCGCGCTTGGTGTCCACGTGCCCGACGATGACCGACGGGCCCGGCTCGCCCGGGGTGGGGCCCCGGTCGTACCAGCCGGTCTCGTCGGCCCGCTCCAGCGGCGGGACGGCGATGGAGCCGTCCCGGGCCTGGCCGACGGGAGCCACCGGGGCGGACACCTTGATCGCGGGAATCGACAGGCGCACCGGCCGGCTGGCCGCCAGCGCGCCGTTCTCGCTGCGGGCCGGCCGGTCCTGTCCCCCGCCGGCGGCCCAGTCGAACGGCCCGGCGGTGCGCCCCAGGCCCGCGCCGGTGGCGAAGACCCCGGCCAGCACCAGCACCACCGCCAGCGGCACCGACCAGGGGCGGCGTCCGGGCGGCCGTGGGCTGCGGGCCGCTGTGGTGGCCGACTGCGGGGCGGGTGCGGGGACCATGACCGGGCTCAGCGACGGGCGGTACGCGGGCGGCGCGCCGACCGGACCGCGAGCACGATGCCGGTCACGATCAGCGCGAGGCCACCCGGAAGCAGCAGCCCGCCGGTGAAGCCACCGCCGCCACCACCACCGAACCCGGTCGCCGGGCCGCGACTGGGCTTCACGGCCTTGACGACCTGGAGCATGGTCGAGGCGGTCTCGCCGTCGCGGCACTCCAGCTTGATCCGGTAGTTGCCGGGCCGGGTGCGCTCCCGCACCATCGGCGCGGCGGTCAGCGTGCCGTGCTGCGGCTGCACCTGCACCCGGCCGAAGGCGTCCGAGACCACGGTGGCGGGGACCGAATTGTCCTGGCAGCTGGCCCGGATCCCCACCAGGAAGCCGGGCTCGACGGTGCTCGGGCTGACCTCGACGAAGACGCGCGGCCCCGGCGGTCCCGGCTGGGGCGCGCCGGCCCGGGCCAGCAGAGCGCCGCCGGACCTGGAGGCGACGCCGGACGGCGGGGACGACAGGGCGGCAAGGACGGTGGTGGACGACAGGGCGACGCCGGACGGCGGAGCGGCGGTGGCCGGGGCGGCCGCGAGCAGGGGACCGGCGACCACGGTCACGATCGCCAGCGCCACACCGCCGCGGTGCACCGACACGACGCCCCCTCCCGGCGCGTTGGGGCAGTGCCGGGCAACACCAGACACCCGGTCTGCCGTACGGGATGGATCCTCTCATCCCCGGGCGAACATCACATCCGATTCGGCGCGGTCGTCGCGTACCCTCGGGTCGTTGTGACCTTCACCGACTCCCCCGCCGCCGCCGTCCCCGCGCCCGCCGCCGCCCGGACGATCCGGACCTTCCATCCGCGCCGTGGCCGGATGAGCAGCCGCCAGACGGACGCCCTCGACCGGCTCTGGCCGGTCTACGGCCTGGACGTGCCGGAGCGGCCCGGCACGCCGGTGGACCTGGCCGGCCTGTTCGGCCGGCGGGCCCCGCTGGTGCTGGAGATCGGCTCCGGGATGGGCGACACCACGGCCGAGATGGCCGCCGCCGACCCCGGTCGAGACTATCTGGCGGTCGAGGTGCACACGCCCGGAATCGCCAACCTGCTGGACCTGGTGGACCGGCACGGCCTGCGCAACGTACGGGTGGCGCAGGGCGACGCCCTGGACCTCGTCACGGGCCTGCCGGAGGCGTCGCTGGACGCCGTGCACGTCTTCTTCCCCGACCCCTGGCCCAAGTCCCGCCACCACAAGCGGCGGATCATCCAGCCGGCCCACGTGGCGCTGCTGCGCTCCCGGCTGGCGCCCGGCGGCACCCTGCACTGCGCGACCGACTGGGCTGAGTACGCCGAGGCGATGCGCCAGACCCTGGACGCCGACCCGGGGCTGGTCGACGCGCACGACGGCTTCGCCCCCCGCCCCGCCCACCGCCCGGTCACCAAGTTCGAACGCCGGGCCCTGCGGGCCGATCGCCCGATCTTCGACCTGATCCACCGCCGGTCGTGAGAGGAAGGGCCCCCTGTCAACGGATTCCGTTGCACGGGGGCCCTTGCTGACACCCTGGGCGCACGGATCCGGTTGGCGCTCGGGGGCATGACCCAGGCACCATGGACGCGCTATGACGCTCACCGCCGCGCTGCCGACAAGCGCCGACCCCGACACCCTCTTCGACGCGTTCGCCGGCTGGGCGAAGGAGCGCGGCCTCGACCTCTACCCCCACCAGGAGGAGGCGGTCATCGAGATCGTCTCCGGCGCCAACGTGATCATGAATACGCCGACCGGCTCCGGCAAGAGCCTGGTCGCGATCGCGGCGCACTTCGCGGCCCTGGCCGACGACCGGACGACCTTCTACACCGCGCCGATCAAGGCGCTGGTGTCGGAGAAGTTCTTCGCCCTCTGCGAGGTCTTCGGCGCGGACAACGTGGGCATGTTGACCGGCGACGCCAGCGTCAACGCCGACGCGCCGATCATCTGCTGCACCGCCGAGATCCTCGCCAACCTGGCGCTGCGCGAGGGCGACCGGGCCGACGTCGGCCAGGTGGTCATGGACGAGTTCCACTTCTACGCCGAGCCCGACCGGGGCTGGGCGTGGCAGGTGCCGATCATCGAGCTGCCGCAGGCCCAGTTCGTCCTGATGTCCGCCACGCTGGGCGACACCACCCGCTTCGTCGACGACCTGACCCGGCGTACCGACCGGCCCACCGCCGTCGTCCGCTCCGCCGAGCGGCCGGTCCCGCTGATCTTCTCGTACGCGATGACGCCGCTGCACGAGACCCTGGAAGAGCTGCTGGAGACGAAGCAGGCACCCGTCTACGTCGTGCACTTCACCCAGGCCGCCGCCCTGGAACGCGCCCAGGCGCTGATGAGCGTCAACGTCTGCACCCGCGCCGAGAAGGACATGATCGCCACCGCGATCGGGAACTTCCGGTTCACCTCCGGGTTCGGCAAGACCCTGTCCCGGCTGGTCCGGCACGGCATCGGCGTGCACCACGCCGGGATGCTGCCCAAGTACCGTCGGCTCGTCGAGACCCTCGCCCAGGCCGGCCTGCTCAAGGTCATCTGCGGCACCGACACCCTCGGCGTCGGGATCAACGTGCCGATCCGCACCGTGCTCTTCACCGGCCTGTCCAAGTACGACGGGGTGCGCACCCGGCTGCTCAAGGCGCGCGAGTTCCACCAGATCGCCGGCCGGGCCGGGCGGGCCGGGTTCGACACCGTCGGCCGGGTGGTCGTGCAGGCCCCCGAGCACGTCATCGACAACGAGAAGGCGCTCGCCAAGGCCGGCGACGACCCGAAGAAGCGGCGCAAGGTGGTGCGCAAGAAGCCGCCGGAGGGCTCCATCGGCTGGGGCAGGCCCACCTTCGACCGCCTGGTCGAGGCCGAGCCGGAGCCGCTCACCTCCAGCTTCCAGGTCAGCCACTCGATGCTGCTCAACGTCATCGGCCGTCCCGGCGACGCGTTCGCCGCGATGCGGCACCTGCTCACCGACAACCACGAGGACCGCGCCGCCCAGCGCCGGCACATCCGGCGGGCCATCGCCATCTACCGGGCGCTGCGCGCGGGCGGGGTCGTCGAGCAGCTCGACGAGCCCGACGAGACCGGGCGGCGGGTCCGCCTCACCGTCGACCTCCAGCTCGACTTCGCCCTCAACCAGCCGCTCTCGCCGCTGGCGCTGGCCACGATCGAGCTGCTCGACGTCGAGTCCCCCGCGTACGCCCTCGACGTGCTCTCGGTGGTCGAGTCGATCCTGGACGACCCGCGCCAGGTGCTCTCCGCGCAGCAGTTCAAGGCGCGCGGCGAGGCGGTCGCCGCGATGAAGGCCGAGGGCATCGAGTACGAGGCCCGCCTCGAACTCCTCGACGGGGTGACCCACCCGAAGCCCCTCGCGGAGCTGCTGGACTCGGCGTACGAGATGTACCGGCAGGGGCACCCCTGGGTGGCCGACCACCAGCTCTCCCCCAAGTCCGTCGTCCGGGACATGTACGAGCGGGCGATGACCTTCACCGAATACGTGCAGTTCTACGGGCTGACCCGGTCGGAGGGCCTGGTCCTGCGCTACCTCGCCGACGCGTACAAGACGCTGCGGCAGACCGTGCCCGAGGACGCCAAGACCGAGGAGCTGGTCGACCTCATCGAGTGGCTCGGCGAGCTGGTCCGGCAGGTCGACTCCAGCCTCATCGACGAGTGGGAGCGGCTGCGCAACCCCACCGACGCCGCCGAGGCGGCCGAGGCCCTGGACGACCGCGTGCCGGCGGTCACCCGCAACGCCCGGGCCTTCCGGGTGCTGGTGCGCAACGCCCTGTTCCGCCGGGTCGAGCTGGCCGCCCTGCGCCGCTGGTACGACCTCGGCGAGCTGGACGCCGCGTCGGGCTGGGACGCGGACGCCTGGGCCGACGCCCTGGAGCCGTACTTCGAGGCGTACGACTCGATCGGGGTGGGGCCGGACGCGCGCGGCCCGGCGCTGCTCATGATCGAGCAGGGCCGGGAGCGGTGGACGGTCCGGCAGATCCTCGACGACCCCGAGGACGACCACGACTGGGGGATCAGCGCCGAGATCGACCTCGCGGCCTCCGACGAGGCGGGCGCGGCGGTCGTCCGGATCACCTCGGTCGGCCAGCTCTAGCCACCGCCTCGACCGTGGGGGCCGGCTCCGGCCGGCCCCACCGCGGTGCTCCGGGTGCCCGCAGGCAGGTATCGCGTTGCCGGGGTGAACCGCCCTGGACTAGGTTGACCCCGTGCCCGCCTCGGACAGGGTGCGCCGCCCCTAGCGGCGGCGCGAAACCCCAGACTGCCGAACGCTCTGCGTTTCCGCTCCGCCGCATCAGCGACCCTTCGCCGGTGTGGCCGTCCGAGCTGCCCGGCTCCGCATGCGATGTCCGGAGCCTTTCGTGAACAATTCTGCATCCACCTGTCCCGTCCCCTGTGACGCTCCCCGCTTCCGTCTCCTCCTGACCGTCGTCGTCCCGGGTCGGTGGTCGCGGTGAACGCGCGTGCCCTCACCCTGACCGCGGTGCTGTTGTCGTCGCTGTCGTTCCCGCTGACCATCACCGGGGCGTCCGTCGCGCTTCCCGGCATCCAGCACGACCTCGACACGTCGCTCACGACGGCGCAGTGGGTCGTCAACGGCTACAACCTCTGCTTCGCGGCGTTCCTGGCCTTCGGCGGCTCGCTCGCGGACCTGCTCGGCAAGCGCCGCCTCTTCACCGCCGGGGTCGCGGTCTTCCTCGCCGGCAGCGTGCTGTGCGTGCTGGCCCGGGACGCCACGGTCCTCAACCTCGCACGCGTCCTCGCCGGCACGGGTGCGGCAGCGGCGACGGCGACCGGTCAGTCGATCCTGGCGGCGACCTTCGGCGGACCGGCCCGGACCCGGGTGTTCGGCGCGCTCGGCGCGGTCCTCGGCGTCGGCCTCGCGTTCGGACCCACGATCTCCGGCCTGCTGGTGGACGCGCTCGGATGGCGGGCCGTCTTCGCGGTCCCCGCCGCGCTGGCGGGAGTCGTGCTGCTGGTGTGCCCCTTCCTGCCCGCCCTGCCTGGCGCGAGAAGGAGGATCGACTGGGCCGGCGGCGCGCTGTTCACCGCCGCGCTCGCGCTCCTCATCTGGGCCTTCGTCGAGGCACCCGCCCTGGGAGCCTCGCATCCGTCGGTGCTCGCCGCGCTTCTCGCCCTCGTGATCTGCGGGATCGCGTTCGTACGCGTCGAGAAGCGCGGCACCGACCCGATGTTCGACCTCGGCCTCCTTCGCGACCGGAGCTTCGTCGGGTACTCGCTGGTCGCCGCGACCATGATGGGACTGCTCGTTCCCCTTCTGGTCTACCTGCCCTCCTACCTCATCGACGTCGCCGGCCTCGACGCCGGACGAGCCGGGCTGTGGATGCTCATGCTCACCCTGCCCTCGGTGGCCCTGCCCCCGGTCGGCGCGGCGGTCGCGCATCGCTCGCCCCGCCTGCTGTCGGTCGGGGCGATCGCCCTCGGCACGGCCGGCATGTTCACCCTCACCACCATCGGGCCCGACAGCACACCGGGTTCCCTCCTGCTCCCGCTGCTGCTGATCGGGACCGGTGTCGGCGCCACCACGGGCGTGATCGACGGACTCGCCATCTCCAGCGCGCCCGTCCGACGGGCCGGCACCGTGGCCGGGCTGTTCAACACCGGCCGGCTCGTCACCGAGACGATCGCGCTCGCGCTCGTCGGCTCCACCCTCGCCATCGTCAGCGGCGGGCACCTCGCCGGCGACGGCTTCACCGCCGCGCTGCGCGTCGTCGCGACGGCGCTCGGCTGCTTCGGCGCCGCCTCCGCCGTCGCTGTCGGTCTCCTCCTGCGACGACGGGATGCCGGGCGCCCGGCGGCGTGACGGCGCTGACGCCGCCCGTCCCGGCGCCCGCCACGTGCCGGGACGCGCGGCGGGCGCGTCGTCAGGAGGTGGTGAGGACGACGAGCTGCCGGGTCGCCCGGGTCATCGCGACGTAGCGGTCGACCGCTCCCTCGACGCCGGCGCCGAACGCCTCCGGGTCGACGAGGACGACCAGGTCGAACTCGAGCCCCTTCGCCAGCTCCGGGGTCAGCGACCGGACGCGGGACGTCGCCCGGAACGTGGGGTCGCCGATGACGCAGGCGGTCCCCTCGGCGTGGGCGGCGAGCCAGGTGTCGAGGATCGAGTCCCGATCGGCGGCGGATCCGCGTACGACGGGAGCGCCGCCGCCGCGGATGGAGATCGGCACGTTGGCGTCGGGGAGCACGGCCCGGATGACGGGCTCGGCCTCCGCCATGACCTCCTCCGGCGTCCGGTAGTTGACGGTCAGGGAGGTCACGGTGATCCGGTCGAGCCCGACGCGCTCCAGCCGTTCCCGCCACGACTCGGTGAACCCGCGCCGGGCCTGGGCGCGGTCCCCGACGATGGTGAAGCTCCCCGACGGGCAGCGCAGCAGCAGCATCTGCCACTCGGCGTCGGTCAGCTCCTGGGCCTCGTCCACCACGATGTGGGCGAACGGTCCGGCGAGCAGGTCCGGCTCCACGTGAGGCAGCGCGGTCCCGTCGACCAGGGCGTCCTGGAGGTCCAGCTGGCGCAGGCTCGACAGCACGCCCTCGCCGTCGTCGTAGGCGTCGGCCTCGATCAGGTCGTCGACGACGGCGGCCATGCGCGCGCGTTCGACGGCGACGACGGCCTCCTGCCGGCGCCTGCGCCCGGACGCCTCCGCGTCGCCGAGCCGCTGCCGGGCCGCGTCCAGCAGCGGCAGGTCGGACACCGTCCACGCCCCGGCGTCGCGGCGCTGGAGGGCGCGGACCTCGTCGGGGCTGAGCCAGGGAGCGCACCGGCGCAGGTAGGCGGGCACCGACCACAGGTCGCCGACGAGGTCGGTCGCCTCGATCAGCGGCCAGGCCCGGTTGAACGCCGTACGCAGCTCCCGGTTGCGCAGCAGCGAGGCGCGGACCACGTCGTCGGGCTCGTCGCCGTCGTACTTCCCCACCAGGATCGTGAGCAGCTCCTCCCAGACCTCGTCACGCGCCTCGTTGTGGGGCGTACCGGGGCCCGGCGCCTCGAACGCCTCGGCCCAGTCGGCGGCGCGCAGCCGGATGTCGGCCTCGTCCGTGCTGACCGTCATCGGTGCGGTCGGCGGCTCCTCGTAGAACCTGACGGCCGACTCGATCGCCTTCACCATCTCCGCCGACGACTTCAGGCGGGCCACCTCCGGGTCGGTCTCGACGCCCGCCGAGGTGCCCTCGGGTACGAGGTCGCGCAGGGTGCAGGTCTGCACCTCCTCCTCCCCCAGGCTGGGCAGCACGTCGGAGACGTACGCCAGGTAGGGCTGGTGCGGCCCGACGAACAGCACGCCGCCCCGGCGGTGACCGAGGCGCGGGTCGGCGTAGAGCAGGTACGCCGTGCGGTGCAGCGCGACGACGGTCTTGCCGGTGCCGGGACCGCCGTCCACGACGAGCGCCCCGCTCGACCCCGCGCGGATGATGGCGTCCTGGTCGGCCTGGATCGTGCCGAGCACGTCGCGCATCCGCGGCGACCGGCTGGCGCCCAGGCTGGCGATGAAGGCGGACTGGTCGTCGAGCGCGGCGGCGTGCCCCTCGAGGGCGTCCGGGGTGAACACCTCGTCCCAGTAGTCGGTGATCCGGCCGCGCGTCCAGCGGTACCTGCGGCGGCTCGCCAGGCCCATCGGGTTGGCGTGGGTCGCCGCGAAGAACGGCTCGGCCGCGGGGGAACGCCAGTCGAGCAGCAGCCGCCCGCCCGCGCCGTCGGTGAGGCCACCCCGACCGACGTACGCGGGCGCGGGATCGTCGGCGCCGACCATCCGGCCGAGGCACAGGTCCACGCCGAAGCGGCGCAGTGTGCGCAGGCGGGCGGCCAGCCGACGGACCTCCATGTCCCGGTCCACCGCCTGCCGGCCCTTGCCGCCGGGGGCCCGGCGCTCGGCGTCGAGGCGGTCGGACAACTCGGTGCTCGTCCGCTCGATGCTCCCCGCGACGGCCGCGAAGTGCTGCTCGTCGGCGGCGATCAGCGTCGGATCGGCCTTGGCGGCGAGGTGGTCGGGAAGGTCGAACACACTGGTCGTCAGGCGATCCACGTCAGCAACTCCACTCTCGTTCCGGCTCCCGGCTCCCGGCTCGCGATGCCGT
Organism: Micromonospora sp. NPDC007220; assembly: GCF_040634035.1. Taxonomy (NCBI): domain Bacteria; kingdom Bacillati; phylum Actinomycetota; class Actinomycetes; order Micromonosporales; family Micromonosporaceae; genus Micromonospora; species Micromonospora sp. NPDC007220. The sequence continues at coordinate 51,355 of NZ_JBEYEU010000008.1, forward strand.
GCGCCGCACGCGCGCACCGGGCGTCCGCCATCGGCTCGACGTCTGCACTCGGCCGTACGTCGACGGCGACCCCCGCTTTCGTCGGTCCCGTTTCCGCAGCTCGCGGCCTTGGCCGGGTGATTCTGCGGCACGGACCGGGTCTTGCCGCAAGCCCCCGGGTGCGATATACCTTGAAAAGGGAAAGGGGTGGCCACACTCCCTTTCCCTTTGTTTCTTTCCGGGCGGAATGTTTTTTCCGGGGCGGAAGACCCGTCGGAATCGACACCGCACAAGGCGGCAGCGGGGCACGCCTCGGCGCGGGCCGTCGGCACGGCTCTCCCGCGTGCGCGTCGGGGGCCTTCCCGGGCGCCCGCCCTCGGGCGGCAGCTATGCGCTGGGTACGCGGACCACGTCGTCGAAGAGTTCCTGCAGTCGATTCCGGCAGCGCAGCAGCAGGCCGGTGATCTCGTCGAACGTCACCGCGTCCACCCGGCCGTGCTCCGACCACAGCGCCCGAACGGCTCGCTGGCTCTGCGTCAGATACAGCTCCGCGGAGTCGAGCAACCTGCTGAACTCGTCGTGGCGGTCCGCGGCGGCGAACCGGACCAGGTCGCGTGCGGCCAGCAGGGGATCTCCGGGGACCGCGAAGACGGTCGCCGGATCGTCGCCTGCCTGGTCAGCCACGATCCGCGCGAGGAAGAACTCGAGTTCGGCCGCGGCCAACGTCAGCCTGCCGACTGCCAGGACCGTCTCATCGGTGAGCCGCTGCATCGGCTCACCGTATCCGAGCACCGGCCCACGGCACCTCACCTCCTCGCGTGTCCCGCGCTCCCCCGCACCTCGATGGCCGGTGCCGGTCGGCCGTCGGCGGACCGGGCAAGAGAGTCCCTGCGAACCCTGGGAGATGTCACACCCGTCGATTAGAATGTGTGTACTAATCGAGGTCCTGACCTGGGAGGACGCCCGTGAGCACGCCCGCCTCCGCCCCACCCACCCCCTACGCGACCCTGCTCGGCTTCACCCGCTACGTCGACCGCATCGGCCCGACGAAGGCCACCTTCGTCGGGGGCCTGCGCAAGCAGCGGGCCAGCCGCTCCGGCTTCAACCCGCACGGCCAGTTCGTCAAGGCGCTCAAGGCCGACATCGCCTTCCACACCGGCGGCACCCACCTCGACCAGGTGGTCGACGTGGTCAAGCCCCGCTGGCGACCGCTCTACCAGGCTCTCGTCCCCGGCGCGACGACCTGGCTGCGCTCCCTCGGCGAGCCGAGGGCCGTCGACCTCGCCCAGACCCGCGACGCGCTCGCGATGCTGGGCGACCTGCCCGTCAAGGTCAACCCCCAGTTCGGCGTACGGCACGCCGACGGTCGCGTCGAGGCCGTCCGACTGCACTTCGACGAGGCGCCGCCCAGCGAGGAGGCGACGCTCGCCACCCTGCACCTGATGGCCCGGCACATGGACGCGGTGCTCCCGCACGCCGAGCCGGTCCTGGTCGACGTCCGCCGTGGCGAGGCCCACCGCATGCCCACCGACGCCCGCCCGGAGCAGATCGAGCGCTGGCTGGCCGGCGAGGCGGCGGCCTTCCGGGCCATCTGGGCCACCGCCGCCTGATCCCTTCCCACCACCCACCCGATCCCGCTCGCCCGGTCCGGCCGACGTGGCCGGGCCGGGCGCCGACCGGGAGCCCGTGACACCCGCCGGCCGGGCAGCGCGGCCGGGATCCGCGACACGCGCCGCCGGGTCGGCGGGTCGGCGGGTCGGCGGGTCGGCGGGTCGGCGGGTCGGCGGGTCGGCGGGTCGGAGCATGTGCGGCGGCGCCCCGGGCGGGTCGGCCAACCCGCCCGGAAGCCCACATCCCGGGCGGCGGATCGACACGGCGGCCACCATCGTGAATCATCTATCTTCATGACCACCGGGTCCACGGACGCCCGACCGTCCGCCGAAATCTCCGACCACGACCAGGTTCCCGACCCCGGGGACCCCGGCCGACGGGACCGGTGGGGCTGGCTGCGCCACGAATGGACACTGGCGGTGCTCGGCGGGCTGCTGCTGGCGGTGGTGCTGACCTGGCCGACGATGCGGCATCCGGCGAGCACCATCCCCGGCGACATCGGCGACCCCACGTTGCAGGCGTGGCAGATGGCCTGGGCCGGGCACGCCGTGCTCAACAACCCGACCGGTCTCTGGCACTCGAACACGTTCTTCCCCGAGACCTACACGTACGTCTACAGCGACACCCTGCTCGGCTACGCCCCGTTCGGGATGCTCGGCTCGGGCTTCGAGGCCGCCCTGGTCCGCTACAACGTGATGTACGTGCTGGTGCACGCGTTGGCCTTCGTCGGGGCGTACGCGCTGGCCCGGCAGCTCGGGGCGGGCCGGCTGGGCGGGGCGGTCGCCGGAATCGCGTGGGCGTACGCGCCCTGGCGGCTGGCGCACTCCGGCCACCTCAACATCCTGTCCAGCGGCGGGATCGCGTTGTGCCTGGCGATGCTGGCGCGCGGCCACGGCTGGTCGCTGCGGCACGGCTACCGGCCGGAGCGGCGGCGACCCGGCTGGGCCCTCGCGGGCTGGCTCGTCGCCGCCTGGCAGATCAGCCTGGGCTTCGGCATCGGGCTGCCACTGGTCTACTTCCTGCTGGCCGCGGTGCTGGTCGGGGCCGGCGGCTACGGCTGGTCCTGGTGGCGGCGCGGGCGACGACCCGCGTTCGGCCGACGGCTGCTGGTCGCCGACGTGGCCGGTGGCGCCGTCTTCGGCGCGGTGACGCTCCTGCTGGGCCTGGTCTACCTGAAGGTCGTCGACCTCAACCCGCAGGCCGAACGGTCGTTGGCCTGGACGGAGATGTTCTCGCCGCCGCTGATCGGCTTCGTCACCGCCCCGGCGGACTCGTGGTGGTGGGGCGAGCGGCACGCGGCGGCGCGGGAACAGCTGTCCTGGCCGCCGGAGATGGCGCTGCTGCCCGGGATGGTTCTGCTCGCGTTGGCCGCGGCGGGGCTGTTCGTCTCGGTGTACCCGGCCCGGCACCGGGTCGCGTTGGCGCTCGGGGTGCTCGGCACGGTGCTGCTGGGCCTGGGCGTCACCCTCGGCGGCGACGGCGATCCGGGCTACCTGACGCTGTCGAAGCACCTGCCGGGCTGGGACGCGCTGCGGACGCCGGGCCGGATGATGCACTGGACGAGCCTGCTGCTGGCGGTGCTGGCGGCGGGCACGGTGACGGTGTTCGCCACGGCGGTGCGGCGCTGGTCGTCCCGGGGCTGGGCCAGGCTCCTGGCACCGGTGCTGCTGTTGGTCCCGCTGGCCCTGGTCGGGCTGGAGGGGGTCAACCGGACGCCGCATCCGGTGGTGCCGACGCCGCCGGCCGCGATGCGTACGGCGGCGGAACCGATGCTGGTGCTGCCCGCCGGCGGCGCGGTCGACCTGATCTTCATGTTGTGGACGACGGACGGGTTCCCCCGGGTCACGAATGGGCTGGGCGGGTTCGAGCCGGTCACCCAGGCGCAGACCCGGGCCGCGACGCCCACCTTCCCCGATGCGGGCAGCGTGGCCTACCTGCGGGGCATCGGGGTGCGGTCCGTGGTGGCCCTGCCGGGCTGGACCGCCGGGACGCCCTGGGAGGGCATCGCGGACCGGCCGATCGACGGGCTCGGCATCACCCGGGAGGAGATCGATGGTGTGCTGGTCTACCGCCTCTGAGCGGGGCGGCGCGAGGCGCGGCGCGGGGCGGGCGTCCTCGGGCGCCGGCCGGGCGGGGTGACGCAGGTGCGCCTTTCGCTGGTGGTGCCCTGCTTCAACGAGGAGGCCTCGGTGGAGCGCCTGCACACGGCGGTGACCGCCGCGGTCGCGGAGCTCACCGACGTCGACATCGAGGTCGTCTACGTCGACGACGGCAGCTCCGACGGCACCCTCGTGGCGCTGCGCCGGCTCGCCGCCGCCGATCCCGCCGTGCGCTACACGTCGCTGAGCCGCAACTTCGGCAAGGAGGCGGCGATGCTGGCCGGGCTGGAGCGGGCCACCGGCGACGCGGTGGTCATCATGGACGCCGACCTCCAGCACCCGCCCCGGCTGCTGCCCGACATGGTGGCGTTGTACCGGCAGGGTTTCGACCAGGTGATCGCGCGCCGGGACCGGCGTGGTGACCGCCTCGTCCGGATGCTGGCCTCGCGGTCCTTCTACCGGGTGGTCAACTGGTGGATCGACGTGCGGCTGCTGGACGGGGCGGGTGACTTCCGGCTGCTGTCCCGGCTGGCGGTGGACGCGGTGCTGGCGATGCCGGAGTACAACCGCTTCTCCAAGGGGCTGTTCTCCTGGATCGGCTTCCGGACGGTGGTGGTCGCGCACCGCAACGAGACCCGGCAGGCGGGCCGGAGCAGGTGGACGTTCGGCAAGCTGTTCAACTACGCGTTCGACGGGCTGCTGTCGTTCAACAACCGGCCGCTGCGGCTGGCGATCTACGGCGGCCTGTTCCTCACCCTGATCGCGGTGGTCTACATGGCCTGGGTGGTCGCCGACGCCGTCAGCAAGGGAATCGACGTTCCCGGCTACACCACCATCATCGTCAGTGTGATCGGTCTCGGCGGCATCCAGATGACGATCCTGGGCGTGATCGGCGAGTACATCGGCCGGATCTACTACGAGACCAAGCGTCGGCCGCACTACCTGGTCCAGGAGACCGAGGACCTGGTCACGCAGGACGGGGAGACGCCCCGGGTGCCGGAGCAGCCGGCGGTGCACCCGACCGAGCGGTTCCGGCAGGGCGGGCCGGCCCGCGAGGACCTCTCCCGGTACCGCTCGCTGCGGCGTGCCGCCGGCGAGTCCGTGACGGGTGACGCGCGGCAGCCGTAGCGGCTGCCGCGCGCGACACGGGTCAGGCGGTGAGGTACTTCGCCAGGTCGTCGAGGATCTTGTTGGCGGCGCCGATGCCGATGCCCGTCATCCAGATCTCGTCGGAGACGACGTGCGACTTGCCGGCCTTGACCGCCGACAGCCCCTTCCAGAGCGTCCCGCCGGTGACCTTGGCCTGCTCGGCGGCGGCCTTCTCGCCGTACGCGGTGACGAAGATGACGTCGCCGTCGACCTCGCCGATGCGCTCCGGGCTGACCCGGTCCATCCGCCGGTCCTCCTTGCCGGTGAGCTGCTGGCGCTCGGGGCGGCCCAGCCCGGTGTCGCCGATGACGATGCCGGAGAACGAGTCCGGCCCGTACACCCGGATCTCGGTCGGCATGAAGCGGACGATGGAGACCTTGCGGTCGGCGGCGTTGCCGAGCTTGCCGCCGAACTCCCTGGCCCGGGTCTCGTACGCGGCCAGCAGGTCCTTGGCCTGCTGCTCCTTGCCGAGCGCGGCGCCGTCGAAGAGGAAGTTCTCCTTCCAGGTGATGCCGACCTTCTCGGTGAAGACGGTCGGCGCGATGGCGGCCAGCTCGTCGTAGAACTTCTCCTGGCGGAACTTGCTGCCCAGGATCAGGTCCGGCTTGAGGGCGTTGATGGCCTCCAGGTCGGGCTCGGTGAGCACCCCGACCTCCTTGATGCCGGCGAGCTTCTCCTCGCCGAAGTAGGTCGGCCAGCTCTTCGCCTCGCCGGCGGTGGCGGCGCCGACCGGTGTGACGCCGAGTGTCAGGGCTGTGTCGATCTTGTCTGTGTCGAGCACGACGACACGCTTCGGTTCCGTCGGCACCTTCGTGGTGCCCATGGCGTGGACGATCTCCCGGGTCTCCCCGGTGGTGGTGTCGGCGACCGGGTCGCTCTCACCACAGGCGGTGAGACCGACGCCGAGGGCCAGCGCCGCGGTGAGGGCGGCGGCGAGACGACGCATCAGATTCCTTTCGAAGGGTGCGAGCCGGTCAGCGGCGTCGCCGCGTCCCCGGCGGGCAGGCGGGTCAGGGAGGGACTGGTGAGCGCGGGCACCACCAGGGGCGCCCCGGTCACCGGGCAGGGCACGACCACGCAGTCGAGGCCGAAGACGTCCCGGACCAGGTCGGCGGTGAGGATCTCCCGGGGCGGCCCGGCGGCCACCACGGCACCGGAGCGCATGGCGATCAGGTGGTCGGCGTACCGGGCGGCCTGGTTGAGGTCGTGCAGTACGGCGACGACTGTGCGGCCCCGCTCGACGCGCAGCCGGTGCAGCAGGTCCAGCACCTCCACCTGGTGGGCGAGGTCGAGGAAGGTGGTGGGCTCGTCCAGCAGCAGCGCCTCGGTGTCCTGGGCGAGGGTCATGGCGATCCAGACACGCTGCCGCTGGCCCCCGGAGAGGGTGTCGACCGGCCGGTCCGCCAGCGCCGTCACGTCGGCGAGCGCCATGGCCCGGTCGACGGCGGCCCCGTCGGACTCCGACCACTGCCGCCACCACCGCTGGTACGGCTGCCGGCCCCGGCCGACCAGGTCCGCGACGGTCACCCCCTCGGGCACCAGCGGGCTCTGCGGCAGGACGCCGAGGCGGCGGGCGACCTCGCGGGTCGGCAGGTCCCGGATGGCGGTGCCGTCCAGCAGCACGGCGCCGCGCCGGGGCGTGAGCAGGCGGGCGATGGTGCGCAGCAGGGTGGACTTGCCGCAGGCGTTCGGCCCGACGATCACCGTGAACGCGTCGCCGGGCAGCTCCAGGTCGAGCCCGTCCAGCACGGTCCGCTCGTCGTAGCCGGCGACCAGGTCGCGGGTGGAGAGCATCACGCCTCCTTGCCAGGGTGGGACATCACGAGGGCCGCCGCCGGCCGCGGAGCAGCAGGAAGATCAGGTACGGGCCGCCGATGGCGGCGGTCAGCACCCCGGCGGGCAGTTGGGTGGGGGCGAACAGCCGCCGGCCGCCCAGGTCGGCCAGCACCAGCAGCAGGGCCCCGAGCAACGCGGCGCAGAGCAGCGGCGGGCGCTCGGTGCGGACCAGCCGGCGGGCCAGCTGCGGGGCGACGAGGGCCACGAAGTCCACCGCGCCCACCTGTGCGGTGACCATCGCGGCGGCCAGCACCCCGGTGCCGGCGAGGCCGACCCGGCGGGCCGCCGGGCGCAGGCCGATCCCCCGGGCGGTGTCGTCGTCCAGGGCGGTGCTGTTCAGCGCCCAGCCGGCCCAGGCCAGCACCGGCAGGAGCGCGGCGAGGGTGAGGGCGATCCACAGGCTCTCGTTCCAGCCCTTGCCGGCGAGCGTGCCGATCAGCCAGATCTGCGCGCGCAGCCCGTCGATCGGGTCGGCGGTGAGCAGGACGACCTCGGTCAGGGCCCGCAGCGCGAAGGCGACCGCCACGCCGGCGAGCACGAACCGCTGGGCGGCCAGCCCGTGCCGGGCGCCGAGGAGGAACAGCAGCGCGGCGGCGACCAGCCCGCCGAGCAGCGCCGCCGGGGCCACGAGCACCGCCGCGGCGCCAGTCGTCAGGGCCACCGTCGCGGCGAGACCGGCGCCCTGGGTGATGCCGACGACGTCGGGGCTGGCGAGCGGGTTGCGGGCCACGCTCTGGATCAGCGTGCCGGCCACCCCGAAGGCCGCGCCGGCCACCGCGGCCAGCACCAGCCGGGGCAGTCGCAGGTCGAGGACCACCAGGTCGTACGGGGTGCCGGCGCCGGAGAGGGCGCGCAGCACGTCGGCCGGGGCGACGTACGGGGTGCCCAGGGAGAGGCTGAGCACCCCTGCGGCGAGCAGCAGCACGACCAGCGCGGCGGCGACCAGCACGGAGCGGCGGCGGACCTGCACGCTGACCGGGCCGATCCGCACGAGCGACCGCCCCGGCAGCGCGGTGACGCCCACCCGGGGACGGCCCGCCGGCCGCCCGGCGGCGGGGGCGGTGGGGGCACTCACGCCGTCACGACCTTCGCGCGGCGGACCAGGAAGGCCAGCAGCGGGGCGCCGATCAGCGCGGTGACGATGCCCGCGGGCACCTCCCCGGGCGGCGCGACGAGCCGCCCGACGACGTCGGCGCCGAGCAGCAGCGCGGGCCCGAGCAGCGCCGAGACCGCGAGGGTCCAGCGGTGGTCGGCGCCGACCAGGGCGCGGGCCAGGTGCGGCACCGCGAGCCCCACGAACGCGATCGGCCCGGCGGCGGCGACGGCCGCCCCGGTGAGCAGCACCGCGGCGACGCCGCCGCCGATTCGGACCAGCCCGATCCGGTGCCCGAGGCCCCGGGCCACGTCGTCGCCGAGGGCGAGCGCGTCCAGGCCCCGGGCGACGAGGGCGGCCAGGACCAGCCCGGCGAGCACGAACGGCACCACCTGGGCGGCCACCGTGAGGTCCCGGCCGGTCAGCCCGCCGACCACCCAGAAGCGGTACTCCTCGAAGGTGCGGGCGTCCATGCTGAGCAGCGCGTACACCACGGAGGCGAGGCTGGCGTCGAGGGCCGCGCCGACCAGCGCGAGGGTGACCGGGCTGGCGCCCTCGCGGGCCTTGGCCGCGACGGCGAAGACCAGCACGCCGGCCCCGAGCGCACCGGCGATGCCGAACCAGACGTACCCGGCCAGCGTGCTCACGCCGAAGACGGAGATGGCCAGCACCACACCGAACGAGGCGCCGGCGCTGATGCCGAGGATCCGCGGTTCGGCCAGCGGGTTGCGGGTGAGGGCCTGGAAGAGGACACCGGCGACGGCGAGCGCCAGCCCGACGGCGAGGCCCAGCGCGGTGCGCGGCATCCGCAGTTCCCGCACGATGGTGGCGGCCTCGCCGCCGTCCGGGGCGATGAGCGCGCGCCACACCTCGTCGACGGCCAGCGCCCGGCTGCCGAGCGCGAAGCTCGCCAGCACGGCCAGCAGCAGCACCAGCGCGGCGGCGACCGTGACCGCGAGCCGACGGCCCCCACGCGCCCGGGGCCGGGTGCCGGCAGGTGCCGGTCGGGTGGCGAGGGTGGTCACGAGGCTCCTGCACGTTCGGGCTTAGGGTCGCCTTACCGTAGCGGAACGCCCTGGCCGGGCCTAACTCGCCGTCGTCGATCCGGGCGGCGCTGAGCAGGGCGGACAGCGCCGGATCCGGTCGGGCGGCGGCCCCGGCCGCCCTAGGGTTGTGGGCATGCGATTCGACCAGCACACAGTGGTGCTCCTGAGCCGGCCGACGGACGCGCCGCAGCTACCGCTGGACGCGGCCGACCGGTTGCAGGACGCCCACCTGGCTCACCACGCGGGGCTGGTGGAACAGGGGCTCGTGCTGGCCGCGGGGCCCTTCGTCGACGCCGACGACGAGCGGCTGCGCGGGTTCGTCGTGCTCTCCATCTCCCCGCAGGAGGCCCGAGAGCTCTACCACAACGACCCGGCCGTGCGGGCCGGGCGGCTCAGCGTGCAGGTGATGAGCTGGATGGTGCCGGAGGGCATCGTGCGGTTCGAGAGCGTGCCGCTGCCCCGGTCGATCCTGGCGGCCGCCGCCGGCGACTGACGGCCCGGGACGTCAGTCGGCCGGTCGCGGCGCGGGGAGCGGGCCGGCGGGCCCGTCGAGCTGCTGGTCGGCCCAGACGTACGTCTCCGGCAGCAGTTCGGCGACGTGCACCACGCGTAGCGCGTCCATCGGCCCGACGATGACCCGGACGGTGGGGAAGTAGTCGCGCAGCACCTGCCGGCAGCGCCCGCAGGGCGGGATCACCCCGCGCCCCCGGTCGCCCACCGCGACGATCGTCTCCAGCTCGGTGACGCCCTGGGTGGCGGCAGCGCCGACCGCGACCACCTCGGCGCAGGGCCCACCGGTGAAGTGGTAGACGTTGACCCCGGTGAAGACCCGGCCGTCGGTGGTCCGCGCGGCGGCGGCAACCGTGTGGTTGTCGCTGCGGCAGCGCAGCTTGGCGACCGCCGTGGCGGCCTGCACCAGGGCCCGGTCGGTGTCGCGCATCGTCATCCAGTCCCCCGTGGCCAAGGTCGGTCGACGCCCCACTCTAGTCCGAGGCGACGCCGCCGCGTGCCCCCGACGGCCGGTCCGAGGCGACGCCGCCGCGCGCCCCCGACGGGCGTGGGCGCGCGCGGGCCGGGGCGGTGCGGCGGTAACCCGGGGGCGGTCCGGCCGTCGGCTGCCTATCCTTGGCGACGACATGCAGAATCCAGCCGCACCCGCCGCGACCGACCCCGTCCGCGAGCTGCACCGCCGCCTCCGTCCCCTGATGTTCCGCGACCAGCGCCGCCTGCAACGGCGCCTGGACGGGGTGCGCCGGCTGCGCGACCCGCAGCGCCGGGAGTCGGCGCTCGACGAGATCGCCGCCGACGTGGCGCGGGCCGAGGCGCTGCTGGCGAGCCGGCGCGCCGCCGTACCGGTGGTCACCTATCCGGCCCAGCTGCCGGTCAGCGAGCGCAAGGACGACATCGCCGCCGCGATCCGCGACCACCAGGTGGTGATCGTGGCCGGCGAGACCGGCTCCGGCAAGACCACCCAGCTGCCGAAGATCTGCCTGGAGCTGGGGCGCGGGATCACCGGGCTGATCGGGCACACCCAGCCGCGCCGGCTGGCCGCGCGTACGGTGGCGGACCGGATCGCCGAGGAGCTCGGCACCGAGCTGGGCGACGTGGTCGGCTACAAGGTGCGCTTCAGCGACCAGGTGAGCGACCGCAGCCTGGTCAAGCTGATGACCGACGGCATCCTGCTCGCCGAGTTGCAGACCGACCGGATGCTGCGCCAGTACGACACGCTGATCATCGACGAGGCGCACGAGCGCAGCCTCAACATCGACTTCATCCTCGGCTACCTCCGGCAGCTCCTCCCCCGCCGCCCCGACCTCAAGGTGATCATCACCTCGGCGACCATCGAGACCGAGCGGTTCGCCCGGCACTTCGCGGGCCCGCCCACCGCCGACGAGCCCGACGGCGTACCGGCGCCGGTGGTCGAGGTCTCCGGGCGCACGTACCCGGTCGAGGTGCGGTACCGGCCGCTGGTCGAGGTGGCCGAGGGCGAGGACGACGGGGAGGACGAGGAGAACGTCCGCGACCAGGTCCAGGCCATTGGCGACGCCGTCGAGGAGCTGGCCGCCGAGGGCCCCGGCGACGTCCTGGTCTTCCTCAGCGGCGAGCGGGAGATCCGCGACACCGCCGACGCGCTGGGCAAGCTGGTGGAGAAGAAGCCGGCGCTGCGCGGCACCGAGATCCTGCCGCTGTACGCCCGGCTCTCCACCGCCGAGCAGCACCGGGTCTTCGCCCCGCACGCCGGGCGCCGGGTGGTGCTCGCGACCAACGTGGCGGAGACCTCGCTCACCGTGCCCGGCATCAAGTACGTGGTGGACCCGGGTACGGCCCGCATCTCCCGCTACAGCAGCCGGCTCAAGGTGCAGCGGCTGCCGATCGAGCCGGTCTCGCAGGCGTCGGCCAACCAGCGCAAGGGGCGCTGCGGGCGCACCTCGGACGGCATCTGCATCCGCCTCTACGACGAGCAGGACTTCCTGTCCCGCCCGGAGTTCACCGACCCGGAGATCCTGCGCACCAACCTCGCCTCGGTCATCCTCCAGATGACCTCGATCGGGCTCGGCGACGTCGCCGCGTTCCCGTTCATCGACCCGCCGGACCGGCGCAACGTCGCCGACGGCGTCAACCTGCTGCACGAGCTCGGCGCGCTGGACCCGGCCGAGGCCGACCCGGCGAAGCGGCTCACCCCGCTGGGCCGGCGGCTGGCGCAGCTCCCCGTCGACCCGCGGCTGGCCCGGATGGTCGTCGAGGGCGAGCGCAACGGCTGCGCCACCGAGGTGATGGTGATCGCCGCCGCGCTGTCCATCCAGGACCCCCGCGAGCGGCCCGCCGACAAACAGGCCCAGGCCGACCAGGCGCACGCCCGGTTCACCGACCGCGAGTCGGACTTCGTGTCGCTGCTCAACCTGTGGCGGCACCTGCGCGAGCAGCAGCGCGAACTCTCCTCCAGCGCGTTCCGACGGATGTGCAAGGCCGAATACCTCAACTACCTGCGGGTACGCGAGTGGCAGGACATCGTCAGCCAGTTGAGGCGTACCACCGAACAGGCTGGTGGGCGACCGGCCGACGGCGGCGGCGGGCGCCGGGGCGGCGCGGACCTGCCGGAGGAGATCGACACCCCGAAGGTGCACCAGTCGCTGCTGCCCGGCCTGCTGTCGCACGTCGGGCTCAAGGACGCGCAGAAGCACGAGTACCTGGGCGCCCGGGGCGCGAAGTTCGCGCTCTTCCCCGGCTCGGCGCTGTTCAAGAAACCGCCGCGCTGGGTGATGGCGGCCGAGCTGGTGGAGACCTCCCGCCTCTGGGGCCGGGTCGCCGGCCGGGTCGAGCCCGAGTGGGTCGAACCGCTGGCCCAGCACCTGGTCAAGCGCAGCTACAGCGAGCCGCACTGGGAGAAGAAGCAGGCGGCCGTGATGGCCTACGAGAAGGTGACCCTCTACGGCATCCCGCTGGTCACCTCACGCAAGGTCAACTTCGGCCGGATCGACCCGGCGCTGTCCCGGGAGCTGTTCATCCGGCACGCCCTCGTCGAGGGCGACTGGCAGACCCACCACCACTTCTGGGCCGACAACCAGCGGCTGCTGGCGGAGATCGAGGAGCTGGAGCACCGCGCCCGGCGCCGCGACATCCTCGTCGACGACCAGACCGTCTTCGACTTCTACGACGCGCGCGTCCCGGCCGACGTGGTCTCCGGGCGGCACTTCGACGCCTGGTGGAAGAAGACCCGCCGGGAGCAGCCCGACCTGCTCACCTTCACCCGGGAGCTGCTGGTCAACGCCGGCCGCACCGGCGTGGACGAGACCGACTACCCCGACGAGTGGTCCGCCGACGGGGTGACGCTGCCGCTGACCTACCGGTTCGAGCCGGGCACCCCGACCGACGGCGTGACAGTCGACATCCCGCTGCCCCTGCTCAACCAGGTGCCGGCGGAGAGCTTCGACTGGCAGGTGCCCGGGCTGCGCGAGGAGTTGGTGATCGCGCTGATCCGCTCGCTGCCCAAGGCGGTGCGCCGCAACTTCGTCCCGGTGCCGGACTTCGCGCGCGCGGCGCTGGCCGCGATGCCCGCCGGCGAGGAGCCGCTGCTGGACGCGCTGACCCGGCAGTTGCGCCGGATGACCGGCGTCACCGTGCCTCGGGACGCGTGGGAGCCGGAGAAGCTGCCGCCGCACCTGCGGGTCCGCTTCCGGGTGCTCGACGAGGAGAACAAGCCGGTCGCCGAGGGCAAGGACCTGCCGGCCCTGCAACGCCAGCTCAAGGCGGAGGTACGCCAGGTCGTGGCCGCCGCCGCACCCGACGTCGCCCGGACGGGCCTCCGTACGTGGAGCATCGACGATCTTCCTCGCACCATCGAGCAGGTCCGCTCCGGGTACGCGGTGACCGCGTACCCGGCCCTGGTCGACGAGGGCGACACCGTCGGGGTGAAGGTCTTCGACTCGCCCGCCGAGCAGGAGGCGGCGCACTGGGCGGGCACGCGGCGGCTGCTGCGGCTCACCGTGCCGTCGCCGGCGAAGTTCCTCCAGGGGCGGCTGTCCAACGAGGCGAAGCTGGCGCTGAGCCGCAACCCGCACGGCGGCGTGCAGGAGCTGATCTCCGACGCGGCCGGGGCGGCCATCGACAAGCTGATCGGCGACGCGGGCGGCCCGGCCTGGGACGCCGAGGGCTTCGCCGCCCTGCGGGACAAGGTCCGGGCCGACCTGGTGGACACCGTGGTCGAGATCATGGACCGGGTGCGCCGGGTGCTCGCCGCCGCGTACGCGGTCGAGCAGCGCCTCGGCGCCACGCGGAACCTGGCGGTGGTGGCCGCGCTGGCCGACATCCGGGCGCAGCTGAACGGCCTGGTGCACAAGGGCTTCGTCACCGAGACCGGCTACGCGCGCCTGCCCGACCTGCTGCGCTACCTCACCGCGATCGAGCGGCGGCTGGACCGGCTGCCGGGCAACCCGCAGCGCGACAAGCAGCAGCAGGACCGGGTGGCGGTGGTGCAGAAGGAGTACCAGGAGATGCTCGCCGCGCTGCCGCCGGGGCGCCGGCAGTCGACGGCCGTCCGGCAGATCCGCTGGATGGTCGAGGAGCTGCGGGTGAACGTCTTCGCCCAGGCGCTGGGCACCCCGTACCCGGTGTCGGAGCAGCGGATCTACCGGGCGATGGACGAGGCCGAGGGCAGGTAGGGCGACCCGCGCAGCACCCGCAACAGCACCGGCGGGGAGAGCAGCCGCGTCGGCGGGTCGACGAGGTTCACCACCCGCAGGAACGCCGCGCCCAGCGCCGGGTCCCGGGTCGCCGCCTCGTGCAGCCGGCCCACGTACGCGTTGACCAGGCGTACCCGCGGCGAGCGGCGGCCGGGCACCTCGGGGAAGCGCAGGTCGGTGCCGACGGCGATGGACCACGGCCCGTCGATCAGCCGGGCCGCGCCCCGGAAGAACCGCCGGGCGAGCCGGTCGGACGGCCGTCGCAGCAGTCGGCGCAGCAGCAGGGCCTCCAGCGCGGCCACCGTCATGCCCTGCCCGTAGACCGGGTTGAAGCTGCACACGGCGTCGGCCACCACCAGGTAGCCCGCCGGGAAGCGGCGCAGCCGCTCGTAGCGCCGCCGCACGCTGGCCGGGAACTTCATCGTCGCCGGTGGGCTCTCCGGCCGCGCCGTACGCAGCAGGTCGGCGATCTGCGGGGCGGCGAGGGTCTCGGCGAAGGCGGTCATCCCCTCGTCGTCGGCCGGCGGCTCCTCGCCGAGCATGCCGCTGAGCGCCACCGCGAACCGGCCCTGCTCCTGCACGGCGACGATGCCGCCCCGGGGCTGGCCGGGCACGGCGTTGGTCAGCGCGCCGAGCAGCCCCTCCAGGTGGTGCGGCTCCCGCCGGTAGGTGCGGGTGAGGTAGGTGACGCCGACCTTGACCCGCTCCTCCGGCGCCGGCCGGTAGCCCAGCTCGGCCAGCCACACCGGGCTGCGGGTGCCCCGGCCGCCGGCGTCGACGACGAGGTCGGCGGCGACGGTGGTCGGGTCCCCGTCGCGGAGGCGCAGCCGTACGCCGGTGACCCGTCCCCGGTCGAGGGTGGTGGTCAGCCCCTCCACCTCGCAGCCCGCCACGATCCGAACCCCGGGCAGGGCGGCCACCCGCTCCCGGACGACCTGCTCCAGCAGCGGCCGGCTGACCCCGAGGGCGAACAGCGGGGACGGCGCGCGCCGCATCCGGTGGCCGTTGTTGTACCAGTGGACCTGCTCGTGCAGGTCGACCGTGGGCACGCCCCGCGCGCTCAGCTCCGCCGAGATCCCGGGCAGCAGCTCCTCGAACGCCTGCCGGCCCCGGGTCAGCAGGACGTGCAACTGCCGCCCCTGCGGTACGCCCCGGCGGCTCTCCGCCTGCTCGGGCAGCAGGTCACGGTCCACGAGGGTGACCCGCTCGTACGCCTCGGTGAGTGCGCAGGCGGTCAGCAGCCCGCCCATGCTCGCGCCGATCACCACGGCGCTGCCCGTTGCCATGCGGGCAGCGTAGGCAGGCCGGCGGGGCCCGGTCGTCTTCCGTCGTGCGCACCTGGCGGCGTCGGATGGCGCGGCCGGGCGGCCTGGGACGGCACGGCCGGGCGGCGTGGGACCGGCGCGTTCCGGCGCCGTGGGACCAGCGTGCCGGCGGCGTCAGAGGGGCTCGACGCCCGGCGGCAGGTCCCCGCCGGTGGTGGCGTCGCGGACGTAGTCCAGCAGTATCCGGCGCAGCTCCCGGCCGGCGTGGGTGGGCACCACGTCGCGGCGCCGGGCGACCGCGATGGTCCGCCGGACGCCGGGTGGGGCCAGCCGGGTGACGCGTACGCCGGGGCGCCGGGCCACCACGATGCCGGGGACCAGCGCGACGCCCAGCCCGGCCTCGACGAAGCTCAGCACCGCGTCCATCTCGCCCCCGTCGACGGCGATGGTCGGCTCGAAGCCGGCCTCCCGGCAGGCCTGGAGGGTGGCGTCGCGCAGGTCGTAGCCCTCCCGGAACATCACCATCGGCTGGTCGCGCAGGTCGGCGACGCGCAGCTGACCGGTCTCCGGGCTCACCGACAGCTCCTCGACGGAGGCGACCACCAGGCTCTCCCGCAGGATGGGGTCGGCGCGCAGCCCCGGGTCGGTGCCCTGGGCCGGCATGATGATCAGTGCCAGGTCGAGGTCGCCGCGGAGCAGGCCGCGGACCAGGTCCTGCGAGCCGCTCTCCTCCACCCGAAGGTCGATGGTGGGGTGGGCGTCGCGGAACCGGCGCAGCACGGGTGGGGCGAGCGAGGTGGCGAGGCTGGGGGTGGCGCCGAGCCGGACCCGACCACGGCGCAGGCCGACCAGCTCCTGCACCTCGCGGGTCGCGGTGTCGACGTCGGCGAGGATCCGCTTGGCCAGCGGCAGCAGCACCTCACCGGCCGCGGTGAGCGTGATGTTGCCCCTTACCCGCTCGAACAGCGGGGCGCCGAGGCCGTCCTCGAGGGCGTGAACTTGCTTACTCAACGAGGGCTGGGTGATGCCCACGATGTCGGCGGCTTGGGTGAAATGTCGTACTTCCGCCACCGCAACGAAGTACTTCAGCTGATGGAGCTGCATCTACATAGCCTATAGCTATCAAGACTGCGAGTTCGATGCATTGGACGACTGAATCAAGTGCTCCTAGCGTCGATCGCGTGGTAGTCACGAGAACTCGGTCGCCCATCCGCTCCAGCGTCGGCCTGAAGGCCGTCATGGCGGTGACGGGCATCATCCTGGTGCTGTTCCTCATCGCGCACATGCTCGGCAACCTGAAGATCTTCACGGGGGCGACCTCGTTCGACCACTACGCGCACTGGCTGCGCGAGATCGGCGCCCCGATCCTGCCCGGCGTGTGGTTCCTGTGGATCCTGCGGATCGGGCTGCTGGCGGCGGTGCTCGGCCACATCTGGGCCGCGACCGCCCTCGCCGTGCGCGCCCGCGCCGCCCGCCCGGTGCAGTACGCGCACCGCAAGAAGGTGCAGGGCAGCTACGCGGCCCGCACCATGCGCTGGGGTGGCGTGATCATCCTGCTCTTCGTGATCTACCACATCCTGGACCTCACCACCGGCACGCTGAACCCGGTCGGCGACCCGAGCCGGCCGTACGCCAACGTGGTGGCCGACTTCGCCCCGGAACGCTGGTACGTCACGCTCTTCTACACCCTGGCGGTCGTCACCCTCGGCTTCCACCTGCGGCACGGCCTGTTCAGCGCGCTGCGCAGCCTCGGCCAGCAGAGCCCGCGCGGCGAGCGGCGGGCCCGAGCCGTGGCGCTGGGCTTCGCCGTCGTGCTCTGCGCCGGCTACCTGGCGGTCCCGTTCGCCGTACTCACCGGATTGGTGTCCTGACATGGATCTCTACACCGAGGGCGACCCGATCGCCGACACCAAGGCTCCCGACGGCCCCATCGAGACCCGCTGGGAACGCCGCCGCTTCGAGGCCAAGCTGGTCAACCCGGCCAACCGCCGCAAGATGACCGTGATCGTGGTCGGCACCGGCCTGGCCGGCGGCTCGGCCGCCGCCACGCTGGGCGAGCAGGGCTACCGGGTCAAGACCTACTGCTACCAGGACAGCCCGCGCCGGGCGCACTCCATCGCCGCGCAGGGCGGCATCAACGCCGCCAAGAACTACCGCAACGACGGCGACTCGGTGCACCGCCTCTTCTACGACACCGTCAAGGGCGGCGACTTCCGCTCCCGGGAGTCCAACGTGCACCGGCTGGCCGAGGTCTCGGTCAACATCATCGACCAGTGCGTCGCCCAGGGCGTCCCGTTCGCCCGCGAGTACGGCGGCCTGCTGGACACCCGCTCCTTCGGCGGCGCGCAGGTGCAGCGCACCTTCTACGCCCGGGGCCAGACGGGCCAGCAGCTGCTGCTCGGCGCGTACCAGGCGCTGGAGCGGCAGATCGGCCTCGGCAACGTGGAGATGAACACCCGGCACGAGATGCTGGAGCTGATCGTCGTCGACGGCAAGGCCCGCGGCATCGTCGTGCGGGACATGGTCACCGGCGAGATCACCACCGAGTTCGCGGACGCCGTCGTGCTCGCCTCCGGCGGCTACGGCAACGTCTTCTACCTCTCCACCAACGCCAAGGGCTGCAACGTCACCGCCACCTGGCGGGCCCACCGCAAGGGCGCGTACTTCGCCAACCCCTGCTACACGCAGATCCACCCGACCTGCATCCCGGTCTCCGGCGACCACCAGTCGAAGCTGACCCTGATGAGCGAGTCGCTGCGCAACGACGGCCGGGTCTGGGTGCCCAAGACCAAGGGCGACACCCGCAGCCCGCGGGACATCCCCGAGGACGAGCGGGACTACTACCTGGAGCGGATCTACCCCTCCTTCGGCAACCTGGTCCCCCGCGACATCGCGTCGCGCGCCGCGAAGAACGTCTGCGACGAGGGGCGCGGCGTCGGCCAGACGGGGCTCGGCGTCTACCTCGACTTCTCCGACGCAATCGACCGGCTCGGCCGCAAGGCCATCGAGGCCAAGTACGGCAACCTCTTCGAGATGTACGAGCGGATCACCGGCGAGGACCCGTACGAGGTGCCGATGCGGATCTACCCCGCCGTGCACTACACGATGGGCGGCCTCTGGGTCGACTACGACCTCCAGTCGTCCATCCCGGGCCTGTTCGTGATCGGCGAGGCCAACTTCTCCGACCACGGCGCGAACCGGCTCGGCGCCTCGGCGCTGATGCAGGGCCTGGCCGACGGCTACTTCGTGCTGCCCAACACCGTCGCCCACTACCTGGCGTCCGGCCCGTTCGAGAAGGTCGACGCCACGCACCCGGCGGCCGTGCAGGCCCGCGCCGACGTCGAGGACCGGATCCAGCGGCTGCTGGCCGTCGACGGCGACCGGACCGTGGACTCGTTCCACCGCGAGCTGGGCCAGATCATGTGGGAGCACTGCGGCATGGAGCGCAGCGAGGCCGGGCTGCGCAAGGCGATCGACGAGATCCGCGCGCTGCGCGAGCAGTTCTGGCAGCGGGTCCGGGTGCCGGGCACCGGCGAGGGGCTCAACCAGTCGCTGGAGAAGGCCGGCCGGGTGGCCGACTTCTTCGAGCTGGCGGAGCTGATGTGCATCGACGCGCTGCACCGCGAGGAGTCCTGCGGCGGTCACTTCCGGGCCGAGCACCAGACGCCCGACGGTGAGGCGGAGCGCGACGACGACCGCTTCGCGTACGTGGCGGCCTGGGAGTTCACCGCCACCGGCGAGCCCTCGGTGCTGCACAAGGAAGACCTGAACTTCGAATACGTCCACCCCACGCAGCGGAGCTACAAGTGAACCTGACCCTGCGCATCTGGCGCCAGTCCGGCCCCGAGGACAAGGGTCGGATGGTGACCTACAAGGTCGACGACGTCTCCCCGGACATGTCGTTCCTGGAGATGCTCGACGTCCTCAACGAACGGCTGATCCTCGCCGGCGAGGAGCCGGTGGCGTTCGACCACGACTGCCGCGAGGGCATCTGCGGCATGTGCGGCCTGATGATCAACGGCGACGCGCACGGGCCGCAGCGCGGCACCACCGCCTGCCAGCTGCACATGCGGCAGTTCTCCGACGGCGAGACGATCGACATCGAGCCGTGGCGGGCCCGGGCCTTCCCGGTCATCAAGGACCTGGTGGTCAACCGGGGCGCCTTCGACAAGATCATCGCGGCCGGCGGCTACATCACCGCGCCGACCGGCAGCGCCCCCGAGGCGCACTCGACCCCGGTCGCCAAGGCCAACGCGGACGCCGCGTTCGAGGCGGCGGAGTGCATCGGCTGCGGCGCCTGCGTGGCGGCCTGCCCGAACGGCTCCGCCATGCTCTTCACGGCCGCGAAGGTCACCCAGCTCTCGCTGCTGCCGCAGGGCCAGCCGGAGCGCTACACCCGGGTGATCGGCATGGTCGACGCGCACGACGAGGCCGGCTTCGGCGGCTGCACCAACGCCGGTGAGTGCACCGTGGTCTGCCCGAAGGGCATCCCGCTGAACACCATCGGCCGGCTCAACCGCGACTTCCTGATGGCCACCTCGAAGCGGGGCGACAACACCCCCGGTTCCTGAGCCGCACACCTCACGCCGGCGAGATCGGCACAGGGCCGCCGCGTCTTCCAACGCGGCGGCCCTCGCCGTAGCACCCACCCGATCGCGGCGACCCTCGCCGTAGCACCTGCCGATCGCCGGCCCGCCGTCCCCCTCCCCACCGCGACGCCCGCGCCCCGACTTCGACTTCGACTTCGACTTCGACTTCGACGGAGTTTGGTCTGCCCCGATACGGCCCACTGTCCCGCCCGTCGGATCTCCCTGCTCGCGCCCTGTCGAGCTGAATCGTTTGCGACATCAGCTGAGTCGTCTGCGACATCAGCTCGACAGGCAGCCACCGGACCACCAGACCGCCGCACGCCGCACGCCGCACCACCAGACCACCGGACGCCGCACCATCGGACCGCCGGGCCACCGGACGCCAGGCCACCAAACGCCGGGCCACCGGACACCGGGCCACCGGACACCGGGCCACCAAACGCCGGGCCACCGGACCCGGGCCGGAGCCGCTTCGGGAACGACGCCCGACCATGCGCATCCGGCTTCGACCATCCCCGCGGCGGCTGCGGGCCGTCACCCACGCGATCCCGGCCCTCGATGCCGCCCGAACCACCCGCCCCCGGCCCGGCTGTCGCGACCCGCCCCCGGCCCCGCCATCGCGACCCGCCCGCCATCGGCCACCTCGGCGCTCCGTGCCGGTTCAAGTCGTCGGGGGCGGGTAGCAAACCCGGGGACGGCACGAGGAGGGACGACGCGACATGAAGGCACTGACCTGGCAGGGCAAGCGGGACGTACGGGTGGAGGAGGTGCCCGATCCGCGGATCGAGGAGCCGACCGACGCCGTCGTCCGGATCACCTCGACCGCGATCTGCGGCTCCGACCTGCACCTGTACGAGGTGCTCGGGCCGTACCTGAAGCCCGGCGACGTCCTCGGTCACGAGCCGATGGGCATCGTCGAGGAGGTGGGCGCGGGGGTGACCCGGCTCAAGCCGGGCGACCGGGTGGTGGTGCCGTTCAACATCTCCTGCGGCTCCTGCTGGATGTGCGACCGGCAGCTGTACGCGCAGTGCGAGACCACCCAGGTGACGGCCGAGGGCAAGGGCGCCGCGCTGTTCGGCTACACGTCGCTCTACGGCTCGGTGCCCGGTGGGCAGGCGGAGTACCTGCGGGTGCCGCACGCCCAGTTCGGCCCGATCAAGGTGCCCGACACCGGCCCCGACGAGCGCTGGCTCTACCTGTCCGACATCCTGCCGACCGCCTGGCAGGCGGTGAAGTACGCCGACACCCCACGCGGCGGCACCCTCGCCGTCTTCGGGCTCGGGCCGGTCGGTCAGCTCTGCGCCCGCATCGGCCGGCACCTCGGCGCGGACCGGGTCATCGGGCTGGACCTGGTGCCGGAGCGGTTGGCGATGGCCCGCCGACACGGCATCGAGGTGCTCGACGTCAGCCAACTGGACGACGTGCCCAGCGCGCTGATCGACCTCGTCGACGGGCGCGGCCCCGACGCCGTCATCGACGCGGTGGGCATGGAGGCCCACGGCGCGCCCCTCGGCAAGCTCGCCCAGGCCGCCACCGGGCTGCTGCCGGACAAGCTCGCGCAGACCATGACCGACAAGGCGGGCGTCGACCGGCTGGTCGTGCTCAAGGCCGCGCTCAAGGCCGTCCGCCGCGGCGGCACGGTCTCCATCTCCGGCGTCTACGGCGGCGAGGTCGACCCGATGCCCCTGATGGAGATGTTCGACCGGGGCGTCCAGCTGCGGATGGGGCAGTGCCACGTGCGCCGGTGGACCGACGAGATCATCCCGCTGCTCTCCGGCGACGACGACCCGCTGGGCGTGATGGACCTGCGTACCCACCGGGTGCCACTGGCGGAGGCGCCGCAGGCGTACGAGATGTTCCAGAAGAAGGAGGACGGCTGCGTCAAGGTCGTGCTGGCACCGTGACCCGGACGGTGGTCGTGACGGGCGCGACCAGCGGGATCGGCCGGGCGGCGGCCCGGGCCTTCGCGGCACGCGGGGACCGTCTCGTGCTCGCCGCCCGCTCCCCCGTCACCCTCGCCGCGGTGCGCGACGAGTGCCGGGCGGCGGGCGCGCAGGTGCTCCAGGTGCCTACCGACATCACCGCCGACGGCGCGCTGACGGCGCTCGCCGACGCGGCCCTCGACCGGTTCGGCGGCATCGACGTCTGGGTGCACACGGCGGCGGTGATGGCGTACGGCCGGTTCGAGGAGACCCCGGAGCGGGTCTTCGAGCAGGTGGTGCGCACCGACCTGCTCGCCGCCGCCGCGGTGGCCCGGGTGGCGCTGTGCCGCTTCTCGGCGGACGGCGGTGGAACGCTGATCCTCACCGGGTCGGTGCTGGGCCACATCACCGCGCCCTACATGAGCGGCTACGTGGCTAGCAAGTGGGGGTTGCAGGGGCTGACCCGTACCCTGCAGCAGGAGGCCCGGGAGACCCCGGGGGTGCACGTCTGCATCGTCAACCCGGGCAGTGTGGACACCCCGGTCTACCAGCGGGCCGCTAACCACCTCGGCCGGGCCGGCCGGCCCCCGCCGCCCGTCACCACCCCGGAGCGGGTGGCGCGGGCCATCGTGGACTGCGCCGACCGGCCCCGCCGGGAGGTGTCGGTGGGCCGGGTCAACCTGGTCATGCGGATCGGCTTCACCATGCTGCCGGGCGTCTACGACGCCCTCGTCGGGCCGTTGATGCGACTGCTCGGGCTGACCGACCGGCCGGTCGCACCGCACGACGGCACGGTGTTCGCGCCGGACCCGGCCGCCGCGTCGGTGCGCGGCGGCTGGCTGCCCGACCTCCAGCGGGTGGCGCGGGCCATCGGGGAACTGCCCGGCCCGGTCGTGGCGGCCGTCCGGCGCCGGCTGCCGTGAGCGCAGCGCGGGATCACCGGCGTCGATCGTCTCGCCTAGGGTGGTGGGCCGGCCCACCACGACGGGAGAGACGATTGACTATCCGGGTGAACCGCAGGACCGCGCTGGGACTGGGCACGGTGGCCACGGCGGGAACGGTGCTCGGCGCCGCCGCGCCGGCGTCCGCCGCCCCCGAGGTCGCCGAACCGGCGCCGGCGACGCCCGGGCAGGCCGCCCGCCGGGTGGCCGCGATCTACGAGCGGCAGACGGTGGCAGCGGGCGGCAACTGGCAGGCGTACGTCAGCGTCGCCGACCCGGCGGGTGCCCCGGTGGTGGCCGTGTCCGACGAGCCGGACCGGCGCATCGAGGCGTACAGCGTCAACAAGATCGCGGTCGCCGTGGCGGTGCTCGACAAGGTCGACCGGGGACTGCTGACGCTCGACCAGCGGGTCGAGGTGACCGAGGCGATCGTGGTGCCCGGCGGGGACGGCATGTTCAGCCTCGACGGGGCGTACCCGAGCTTCGTGACCCTCGGGCACGTGCTGGCCAACCTGCTGACCGTCTCCGACGACACGGCGGTACGGCTGTGCGGCCTGGTCTGCCCGGCCGCCGAGCTCAACGGGATCCTGCGCGACAAGGGCTTCCCGAACACGCAGGTGCAGCCCGTCGCCAACCCCAACCGGTTCTTCCTCGGCACCAGCACCCCCCGGGAGACCCACGACCTGCTGCGCGCGCTGGTGGCCGGCACGCTGCTCTCGCCGGCCGGCACGGCGCTCGTGCTGCGGCTGCTGCGCGCCCCCGTCGCGTACACCGACGGGATCCGGCGGGTGATGTCCTCGACCGAGCGGGCCCGCGTCGCCACGAAGGCCGGCTGGTTCGCCGACGCCCGGCACGAGGCCGGGGTGATCTTCGACACGGCCGGTGCGCCCGTGCTGACGTACGCCCTCTTCGCCGACGGGCAGGCCGAGCCGGCCGACTACGGCGCCACGCATCCCGCCGTCGAGGCCCGCGCCCGGATGGGCCGGCGCTTCCTGGCCTCGGTGGACCGCCTCACCGGCACCGGCCTCACCCACCGGCCGACCGCCCAGCGGCCCAGCAACGGCGGCTGAGCCGCCCCGCGACGTGCGGGGTCCGCCGTCCCGGCGGGCCCCGCCGACCTTCCGCCGGTCCCCTGGTGGCCGGGCTACCGTGTACGACGGGACACGGCGGAGGGACGACGATGGGCGCAGCACCGGAACGCGCGGGACCCGACCGGGCACTCGGGCGGCGGCTACGCGGAGCGGCCGGGCTGGCCGCGCTCGCCGGGCTCGCGTGGGTGGCCCGGGACGTGCCGGCGGCGCTCGGCGGCCGGCTCACCGGCGCCCGCGCGGAGCGGGCTGCCCGCTCGCCCCGGTTCCACGACGGCGCCTTCCGCAACCCGGGCGGCTCCCGCTCGATGGCCGGCACCCCCGACCGCAACCTGATCCGCGAGCTGATCTTCGGCAAGCAGAAGCGCCGGCCGGGCGCCGCCGTGCCGCTGTCGCGCCCGGGCGCCGCCCCGGCCACCGACGCCGGGCGTGAGCTGAACATCGTCTGGTACGGCCACGCCTCCGCGCTGATCGAGATCGAGGGCCGCCGGGTGCTGGTCGACCCGGTGTGGAGCGACCGGTGCTCCCCGTCGGCCCTGGTCGGCCCGCGCCGCCTGCACGAGCCGCCGGTACGCCTCGACGAACTGCCCCCGGTGGACGCGATCCTGATCTCGCACGACCACTACGACCACCTCGACATGGCGACCGTCCAGGCGCTGACCGCCCTGCAGTCGGCGCCGTTCCTGGTGCCCTTGGGCGTGGGCGCGCACCTGGACCGCTGGGGCGTACCGGCCGGGCGGATCGTCGAGCTGGACTGGGAGGAGAGCCACCGGGCGGCGGGGCTGGAGATCACGGCCACCGCCGCGCAGCACTTCTCCGGCCGGGGGCTGCGCCGCGACGGGACGCTCTGGAGCTCCTGGGTGGTCGCCGGCGCGCACCGGAAGGTCTTCTACACCGGCGACTCCGGCTACTTCGACGGCTACGCCGAGATCGGCGAGCGGCACGGGCCGTTCGACGTCACGCTGGTGCAGATCGGGGCGTACGACCGGGCCTGGCCGAGCATCCACATGTTCCCCGAGGAGGCCGTCGCCGCCCACCTCGACCTGCGCGGCGGGCTGCTCGTACCGGTGCACTGGGCGACGTTCAACCTCGCCCTGCACGACTGGTCCGAGCCGGTGGACCGGATCTGGGCCGAGGCTAAGGCCCGGGACGTACGGCTGGCCGTGCCCCGCCCCGGGGAGCGGGTGGTGGTGGACGACCCGCCGGCCGTCGACGGCTGGTGGCAGGCCGTCGCCTGAGCGCCGTGGGGCGTGCCGCGGCGCCGCCCCTCAGAGGACGAAGGCGTCGGTCCAGAGCGCCCCGGAGCGGCCCGACAGGGCGTCCAGCATGGCGACCGCCTGACCGTCGGTGAGCTGGGCGACGAAGTCGACGATCGCCCGCCCGCGGGCCTTGCCGATCCGGTCCGGCGTACGCGGGTGCAGCTCCGCCTCGGCCAGCTCCACGAGGTCGTGCAGGCGGCGCGGCAGCCGGGACTCCTCCTCGGGGTCGAGCAGCCACTCCAGCAGCGCCTCCACCAGGGTGCCCAGCAGCCGGGCCTGCCCGCGCTGGTGCAGGGCCAGGTCCGGCCGGGCCAGCACGAACCGGTGGTGGACGAACTTGAGCACCTGCACCTCGTGCCACTGCGCGGGGGCGAGCAGCACGTGACCGGAGCGGACCGCCGGCTGCTCGACCACGGTGATCGCGTCGACGAAGCGGGTCGTCCACCGGGCGGAGAACCGGGCCACGTACTGCTCCGCCTCGATGGAGCCGTCGAAGGGCATCGCGAGCAGCCCCTCCACCAACTCCTCGCGGACGTGCTCGACGGCGGCGGCGAACGCGTCGTCGTCGGCGATCCAGGCGTCCTTGCGGTGCAGTTGCCGGCGCAGCCGCTCGATCGCCGAGCCGGGCCGGCGGGCGGCGGCGGCCAGGGCCGCGTCGGTGATGGCCCGGAAGTGCCCGCTCTCGCGCTGCCAGGCCATCAGCTCGGCGGCCACCGCGCCCTGCTGGAGCACCCCGACCCGGTAGAAGTCCTCCACGTCGTGGATCGCGTACGCGACGTCGTCGGCGGTGTCCATGATCGACGCCTCGGGGGTCTGCTGCCAGTCCGGGATGCGCCCCACGAACGGCTCCCGGGCCTGCCGCAGGTCGCCGAGCTCGGTCCGGTACGCCCCGAACTTCGACGAGCCGCTGTCCGGGTCGTCCGGCGGCGGGGTGGCGCCGCGCGGCGGCGGGTCCAGCAGCCGGGGGTGCGGGTCGGGGTGGTCCAGCCGCGTCCACGGGTACTTCAGCAGCGCCGCCCGCACCGCCGCCGTGAGGTCCAGGCCGGTGGTCGCCGCGCCGCGGATCTCGGTGCTGGTGACGATCCGGTACGACTGGGCGTTGCCCTCGAACCCGTCGGTCAGCCCGAGCCGCTGGCGGGCCAGCCGGTCCAGCACCCGCTCCCCCAGGTGCCCGAACGGCGGGTGGCCGAGGTCGTGCGCGAGCGCGGCGGCCTCCACCACGTCCGGGTCGCAGCCGCCCAGCTTCTCCAGCAGGTCGCGGTGCGCCTCGTCGGCGGTGAGCCGCTCGGCGATGGCGCGCGCCACCTGCGCCACCTTGAGGCTGTGGGTCAGCCGGTTGTGCACGAGCAGGCCGGAGCCGCCGGGGCTGACCACCTGGGTCACACCGTTGAGCCGGGCGAAGAACGGCGAGGCCACGATGCGGTCGCGGTCGGCCCGGAACGGGCTGGCGGCGAGGTCGCCGAGCGCCCGGGCGCTGCCGCCGAAGAGCCGCCGGGCGCGCGGGTCCACGGGCTGTTCCATGATCGCCACGCTAGCGCAGCGGGCGGCGTCGCGGGCGAGGCGGTGCAAGGAAGGGGTGGGGCGGCTCGCCGGGCCGGGGGCGGCGACGGCCGTCGGTGCGGGCCGGCACAATGCAGGGCGGAACCCACACCGAAGGCGGATCGAGATCGTGACCCTCTCTGTTCATCAGCGGATCGCCGAGGAAATCGGCGTCGCCGAGCGTCAGGTACGGGCGGCCGTGGAGCTGCTCGACGGCGGTGCGACCGTGCCGTTCATCGCCCGCTACCGCAAGGAGGCCACCGGCCTGCTCGACGACACCCAGCTGCGCACCCTGGAGGAGCGGCTGCGCTACCTGCGCGAGCTGGACGAGCGGCGCGCGGCGGTGCTGGAGTCGATCCGTGGTCAGGGCAAGCTCGACGAGGCCCTGGAAGCGCAGATCATGGCGGCCGACTCGAAGTCCCGCCTGGAGGACATCTACCTGCCGTACAAGCCCAAGCGCCGCACGCGGGCGCAGATCGCCCGCGAGGCCGGGCTGGAGCCGCTCGCCGA
Source organism: Micromonospora sp. NPDC007220 (assembly GCF_040634035.1). Lineage (NCBI taxonomy): Bacteria > Bacillati > Actinomycetota > Actinomycetes > Micromonosporales > Micromonosporaceae > Micromonospora > Micromonospora sp. NPDC007220. Next base: position 78,461 of record NZ_JBEYEU010000008.1, read on the forward strand.
GTCGCTGCTGGCCGACCCGGGCCAGGACCCACGCCAGACCGCCGCCGGCTTCGTGGACGCGGAGAAGGGCGTGGCCGATGCCGCCGCCGCCCTGGAGGGCGCCCGCGCGATCCTCATCGAGCGTTTCGCCGAGGACGCCGACCTGATCGGCACGCTGCGCGAGCAGATGTGGTCGCGGGGCCGGCTGGCCTCCCGGGTACGCGACGGGCAGGAGTCGGCCGGCGCGAAGTTCGCCGACTACTTCGACTTCGCCGAGCCGTACCCGAAGCTGCCCTCGCACCGGATCCTGGCCATGTTCCGGGGCGAGAAGGAGGGCGTGCTCGACCTGACCATGGAGTCCGAGGAGGCCGGCGAGGCCGACGCGGTGGTCACTGGGCCGAGCCGCTACGAGGCGGCGATCGCCGGGCGGTTCGGCGTCACCGACAAGGGCCGGCCGGCGGACCGGTGGCTGGCCGACACGGTGCGCTGGGCCTGGCGTACGCGGATCCTCATCCACCTCGGGGCGGACCTGCGGATGCGCCTGTGGCAGGCGGCCGAGGAGGAGGCGGTGCGGGTCTTCGCGACCAACCTGCGGGACCTGCTGCTCGCCGCGCCGGCCGGCACCCGGCCCACGATGGGGCTGGACCCGGGCCTGCGCACCGGCGTGAAGGTCGCCGTCGTGGACGCGACCGGCAAGGTGGTGGCCACCGACACGATCTACCCGCACGAGCCGCGCCGGCAGTGGGACGCCTCGATCGAGACCCTCGCCCGGCTGGCCGGGGCGCACGGCGTCGAGCTGGTCGCCATCGGCAACGGCACCGCCAGCCGGGAGACCGACAAGCTCGCCGGCGAGCTGATCAAGCGGTACCCGCAGCTCAACCTCACCAAGGTGGTGGTCTCCGAGGCCGGCGCGTCGGTCTACTCCGCCTCCGCGTACGCCTCGCAGGAGCTGCCCGGGCTGGACGTCTCGCTGCGCGGCGCGGTCTCCATCGCCCGCCGCCTGCAGGATCCGCTCGCCGAGCTGGTCAAGATCGACCCGCGCTCGATCGGGGTCGGCCAGTACCAGCACGACCTGTCGGAGGTGAAGCTCTCCCGGTCGCTGGACGCGGTGGTCGAGGACTGCGTCAACGCGGTCGGCGTCGACGTCAACACCGCCTCCGCGCCGCTGCTGACCCGGGTCTCGGGCATCGGCGCCGGGCTGGCGGAGAACATCGTGCTGCACCGCGACGCGAACGGTCCGTTCCGCACCCGGTCGGAGCTGAAGAAGGTCGCCCGGCTCGGCCCGAAGGCCTTCGAGCAGTGTGCCGGCTTCCTGCGCATCCCCGGCGGCGACGACCCGCTGGACTCCTCCAGCGTGCACCCCGAGGCGTACCCGGTGGTCCGCCGGATCCTGTCCACCACGGGGCAGGACCTGCGGTCGCTGATCGGCAGGAGCGCCATCCTGCGGGGGCTGCGGGCCACCGACTTCGTCGACGACACCTTCGGCCTGCCCACCGTCACCGACATCCTCGCCGAGTTGGAGAAGCCGGGCCGCGACCCGCGGCCGGAGTTCCGCACCGCCACCTTCGTCGAGGGGGTGGAGAAGATCAGCGACCTGGTGCCCGGCATGGTGCTGGAGGGCGTGGTGACCAACGTGGCCGCGTTCGGCGCGTTCGTGGACGTCGGCGTGCACCAGGACGGGCTGGTGCACGTCTCGGCCATGTCCCGGACGTTCGTGAAGGACCCGCGCGAGGTGGTCAAGTCGGGCGACGTCGTACGGGTCAAGGTGCTCGACGTCGACGTGCCCCGCAAGCGGATCTCGCTCACCCTCCGGTTGGAGGACGACGCGGAGGCGGGCGCCGGACGCGGCGGCCCGGACGGCGGGCGCCGCGAACGTGGCGGGCAGGGCGGACCGCGCGGCGACCGGGGCGCCTCGCGGGGCGGCCAGGTCGCCCAGGCGGGTCAGGGCGGCCAGCCCGGCCAGGGCGGTGGACGCGGTGACCGGGGCGCCCAAGGCGCCCAGGGCGGCGGACGCGGCGGCCAGTCCGGTGGTGGTCAGGGCGGCGGCGGGCGCGGCGGTCAGGGCGGTCAGTCCGGGCAGGGCGGCGGGCGGGGCGGGGCGCAACGGCAGGGCCGTGGCGCAGCGGGACCCGCGCCGGCCAACGACGCCATGGCGGACGCGCTGCGCCGGGCCGGACTGGCCTGACACGGGCCCGGGCCGCACTCGCCCGACACGGCCCGGACCGCACTCGCCCGACACGGCCCGGGCCGCACTGGCCTGACACCGCCCAGGCCGCACTGGCCCGACACGGCCCGGGTCGCCCGGACGGAGCGACGGCGGCATGTAGGGCCAGGCCGGCCGGATTCCAGGGCGGCACGGGACGCACGCGCGACGCTGTCGAGCTGATGTCGTAGACGATTCAACGACGGTTCAGGCAACCGCCTGATGTCGCAAACGACTCAGCTCGACAGCGTCACGCCGACCTCTCACCCGCGGACCCACCCACGACCACCAGCGCCCGTCGTCGCAAACGACTCAGCTCGACAGCGTCGTGCCGACCTAATCGCCCGCGGACCTACCCACGGCCATCAGCGCCCGGCGGGCGCGCCTGTCGACCGGCCGGACCGGCGACAGGGCGCGGTGGTGCTTTCCGGTGACGGGCGGTGGGGCGTACCGTCGCGGTCGTGGATCGGGGCGACGGCCTGGAGTGGCGGGAACGGCAGCGGCGGGCGGTGCGGGCGCACGCGGCGGCCGACGAGCGCCGGCGGGCGGCCGAGCACGCCGAGGCGGCGGAGCTGGTCGGTTGGTTCGTCGCCGAGGCGACCCGGCGCGGCCTGCCCACGGAACGGCTCACGGCCCGGGGCCTCGACGGGCGCGGCAGCTACCGGACGGGGCTGCGCGGCTGGTACGTCGACCGGGCCCGCACCAGGGCCGTCGACGTCGACGGGCGGTTCCACCTGCTGACCGTGGCCGGCGGACCGCGCGCCCTGCTGTTCGGGGCCGAGCCCCAGCCGAGTCCGCCGCCGCTCGTGGTCGGCGCGGGTGGTCGCGACGGCGAGTCGATCCCCCTGCGCACGCTACTGGTCCGCCGGCTCGAAGGCGGCGACGCGACGCCCTGAGCGTAGGCAGGCGGGAGCGCCGGACATCGGCAGTCGGGTGCGGTGACTTCGGCAGGCGGGTGCCGTGGCATCGGCAGGCGGGTGCGCCGACCATCAGCCGGCGGGTGGGTAGCGGCCCGCCGAGGGCGCGGGGCTGGCCGGTCCCTTGCGCAGTCGCGGGCGGCGGCACCGGCCGGCGTCGGCCCACGTGCCGCCCGACCAGGGCCGCGACGCGGGTCGAGGGGCACGTCTTCGGCGTCGGGCCGCGTCCTGACGGGCCGTTGCGCGGTTGACCTGTCGGGATCGGCGGCGAGTGTCGCGATTTCGCACCGCTGGCGTGTTCATCCCTGTTAGAACGTGTTTGTCAACTGGTGCCCGACTCTGCCCCTGGAGGTCGAAGCCTTGCCTGGTTCCGTGGACACGCCTGGAAGCCTCGCGGAGCGGCCCCGACCGGAGGCCCTGAAGCGGGCGATCGACGTGCTGGCGGCCGCGGTGCTGCTGGTGCTGACCGCGCCACTGGTCCTCGTCGTGGCGGTGCTGGTGGCGGCGGGACTCGGTCGGCCGGTGCTGTTCCGGCAGCCCCGCGCGGGGCGGCACGGCCGGGTGTTCGAGCTGGTCAAGTTCCGCACCATGCTCCCGCCGGATCCGCTGCGGGGACGGGTGCGCGACGGGGACCGGCTGACGCCGCTGGGGCGCTTCCTGCGCTCCACCAGCCTGGACGAGCTGCCGACGCTGTGGAACGTGCTGCGCGGCGACATGAGCCTGGTCGGCCCCCGTCCCCTGCTCACCGAGTACCTGCCGCGCTACTCCCCCACCCAGGCCCGCCGGCACGAGGTCAGGCCGGGCGTCACCGGGCTGGCCCAGGTGCGTGGCCGCAACAGCCTGGGCTGGGAGGAGAAGCTGGACCTGGACGTCTGGTACGTCGACCACCGCAGCCTGCGGCTGGACCTGTCGATCCTCGCCGCGACCGTCCGCACCGTGCTGCGCCGCGAGGGGATCTCCGCGGCGGGCTCGGCCACGGCTCCCGAGTTCCTCGGCACGCCCCCGCCCGCCCCGGCAGTACCCGGACCGGACCCCACCCTCACCGTCCCCGCCGGAGGTGGCCGATGAGCGGGACCATCCACCTGTCCCCGCCCGACGTCGGGCCGCTGGAGGAGTCGTACGTCGTCGCGGCCCTGCGGTCCGGCTGGGTCGCGCCCGTCGGCCCGGACCTCGACGCGTTCGAGCGCGAGGTCGCCACGCGGGTGGGCACGCACGGGGCCGTCGCCGTGAGTTCCGGCACGGCCGCGCTGCACCTGGCGCTGCTCGGAGTGGGAGTCGGGCCCGGCGACGCCGTCATCGTGCCGACGCTGACGTTCGTGGCGAGCGCGAACGCGGTCCGCTACGCCGGTGCCCGGCCGGTCTTCGTCGACTGCGACCCGCACTCCGGGAACCTCGACGTGGCCCTCGTGGACGAGCTGATCCGGGCACTCGTCCTCCGGGGCCAGCGCGTCGGCGCGGTCGTCCCCGTCGACCTCTTCGGCAGCTGCGCCGACCACACCGCGCTGGCCCCGGTCTGCGCGGCGGCGGGCGTACCGGTGGTCGAGGACGCCGCGGAGTCCCTCGGCGCGACCCATCACGGCCGGCCCGCCGGCTCCTTCGGGCAGGTGGGCATCCTCTCCTTCAACGGCAACAAGATCATGACCACCTCGGGCGGCGGGATGCTCGTCTCCGACGACGCGGCCCTGCTGGCCCGGGCCCGGTTCCTGTCGACCCAGGCCCGCGAGCCGACGCCGCACTACGAGCACCGCGAGACGGGCTACAACTACCGGCTGAGCAACCTGCTCGCCGCGTTGGGCCGCGCCCAGCTCGTCCGGCTGGACGGGATGATCGCCCGGCGCCGGCACCTGCGCGACCAGTACGCCAAGCTCTTCGCCCCGGTCCCGGGTGTGCGGCTGCTCGGCGTGGAGGACCCCGGCTCCAACTGCTGGCTGACCACCATCGCGGTCGACCCGCGGCGGGCCGGCTGGCGGGCCGCCGACCTGGCCGCCCACCTGGCGGGGCGGGACATCGAGACCCGCCCGGTCTGGAAGCCGATGCACCTGCAACCGGCGTACGCCGACGCCGAGTGCCTCGTCACCGGAGTGGCCGAGCGGCTGTTCGCCGACGGGCTGGCCCTGCCCAGCGGCAGCGCGATGAACGAGCGGCAGGTCGGCCTCGTCCTCGCCGCCGTCGACGAGTTCCTGGCGGCCCGTACGGGAGGGTCGACGGCGTGACGGTCCCGCTGGTGGTCGTCGGCTGCGGCGGGCACGGCCGGGAGGTCCTCACGATCGCGCGGGCGATGGACGTCACCGCCGGCCGGCCACGCTGGCGCCTCCTCGGGTTCGTCGACGACCGGCCCTCCGAGGAGAACCTGAAGCGGGTGCAACGGCTCGACGTGCCCTATCTCGGCGGCGTCGCCTGGCTGCGCGACGCGCCCCCGGACGCGCACCACGTCATCGGCATCGGCGACCCGCGCGTCCGGCGGGCGGTCGCCGCCCGGGTCGAGGCGTACGGCACGCCGGCGGCGAGCCTCGTGCATCCGGCGGCGACGATCGGGCCGGACACGGTGCACGGCCCGGGCCTCGTCGCCTTCGCGGGGGCCCGGGTCACCACCAACGTCACGCTCGGCCGGCACGTGCACCTCAACCAGAACGCCACGGTCGGGCACGACTGCACCCTCGCCGACTTCGTCTCGGTCAATCCGCTGGCCGCCGTCTCGGGCGACTGCCACCTGGCGGAGGGGGTGCTGGTCGGCACGACGGCGGCCGTATTGCAGGGCCTGCGGGTGGGCCGGGACAGCACCGTCGGGGCGGGCGCCTGCGTCGTCCGGGACGTGCCGGACGGTGTCGTGGTCAAGGGCGTGCCCGCCCGTTGACCCGACGAGCCCTCGGCCCCGCGGACGAAAAATCGGTCATCCAACCCGAAAGACGCCAAAAATCATGTTCGGGCATGTATCAACCTAAAGAGCCCTAAAGCTCCTTCCGCCCTGTGGCGGAAGCCCTCGGAGACGGACAGGGAGCACAGATGCCGCCCGAAACAGAGGCCACCCGACTCGGTGAACAGAGTTCACACCGGGCCAGGGCGCGTCGCCGCACAATCGGATTCCTCGCCACCGACAGCACCGCCTGGGTCGGTGGGTTCACCGCAGCGGTCTGGTTCCGTTACGAACTCGACCTGGCCTCCGGCCAGCTCGCGCGCGCCGCCACCTGCGGCATCCTCGCCGCCGTCGTGCACGTCGCCGTCGCGGCGGTTCGCCGGATCTACTCCGGACGCCACCCGCTGGGCAGCCTCCAGGAGGTGCAGGGGGTCGCGGGCACGGCGGCCACCACGGCCGCGATCATGCTGATCGGGCTGCTGCCGGCCGGCGTACGACCGGTGCCGGCGAGCACGCCGCTGGTCGGCGGCGCCCTGGCCCTGTTGTTCATGCTGACCGCCCGGTTCACCTACCGGCACCGCCGTGACCTGGCCATGCGGCCCGACGCCCGGTCCTCCAACCCCGTGCTGCTGTTCGGGCTCGGCGACGCCGGGCAGGGGCTGCTGCGGGCCATGCTCGGCGATCCGCGTGGACGCTACCGGCCCGTGGGCGCCCTCGACGACGACCCCGACAAGCGGGACCTGCGCATCGGCGGCGTACGCGTGCTCGGTGGCCGTCAGGACGTGGCGGCGGCCGTACGGCGCACCGGCGCGACGACGGTGATCTTCTCCGTCGCCAACGCCGACGCCGCGCTGATCCGGCAGATCCGCGAGGCCACCCTCCGGACCGGGGCGACGTTCAAGGTGCTGCCTCCGGTCCGGGACCTCGTCGACCACCGGATCACCGTCACCGACGTCCGCGACGTGCAGATCGACGACCTGCTGGGCCGCCGGCAGGTGGTCGCCGACATGGCGCTGAGCGGCAACGGGCTCAGCGGTCGACGGGTCCTGGTCACCGGCGCCGGCGGTTCCATCGGCTCGGAGCTGTGCCGGCAGGTGATGAAGGCGGACCCGGGCGAGCTGATGATGCTCGACCGCGACGAGTCGGCCCTGCACGGCCTGCAGATGTCGCTGGCCGGCCGCGCCCTGCTGGACGGCCCCGAGCTGATCCTCGCCGATCTCCGCGACGACGAGGGCATCCGGCGGATCATCCGCGAGCGCCGGCCGGACGTCATCTTCCACGCCGCCGCGCTCAAGCACCTCACGCTGCTCCAGCGGCACCCCGGCGAGGCGGTGAAGACGAACGTCTGGGGCACCCTCTCCGTGCTCGACGCGTGCCGCGACGTGGCCCGCTTCGTCAACATCTCCACCGACAAGGCAGCCGACCCGATCAGCGTCCTCGGCTACTCGAAGCGGATCACCGAGCGGCTGACCGCGCACGCTGCCTCCCGGTTCCCCGGCACCTTCCTCAGCGTCCGCTTCGGCAACGTGCTGAGCAGCCGTGGCTCGGTGGTGACCGCGTTCCAGCGGCAGATCGAGCTGGGCCACCCGCTGACCGTCACCCACCCGGAGGTGACCCGCTACCTGATGACGGTGCAGGAGGCGGTGCACCTGGTGTTGCAGGCCGCCGAGATCGGCCGCGACGGGGAGGCGCTGGTGCTGGACATGGGCGAGCCCGTCCGCATCGCCGACCTGGCCCGGCAGATGGCCGAGCAGGCGGAGAGCGGCGTGCCGATCGTCTACACCGGGCTGCGCCCCGGCGAGAAGCTGCACGAGGACCTGTTCGGCACCGGCGAGACCGACACCCGGCCGCTGCACCCGCTGGTGTCACATGTAGCGGTGCCGGCCCTGGACCCGATCGAGGTCAGCGGGCTCGACCCGTACGACGATCCGGAGAAGGTGGCCGCGCAGCTCGCCGCGCTCTGCGACCACCCGGTCGTGCCGGTCCCCCGCGCCTCGGTGCAGGTGCCGTTGTCCCGCTGACGCGCGCCACACGGTGAGGGCCGGCGACCGGAGCTTCCGGTCGCCGGCCCTCGCGGTACGGGTCAGCGGCGGATGCCCGCCCAGTCGTGGTGCCGGCGGACGGTGGAGAGGATGAAGTCGACCACCCGGCGGGAGGTGTCCGGGACCCGGTAGTCGACGGGGCACGGCACCCCCTGGGCGGCGACCTGGGCCACGGTGACCTCGACCGCCTCCACGACGCCCTGCGGGTCGAGCCCGGTCATGATGATCCCGCCGGCGTCCAGCGCCTCGGGGCGCTCGATCGACTCGCGCAGCGTCACCGCGGGGAAGCCGAGGATCGCGGCCTCCTCGCTGATCGTGCCGCTGTCGGAGAGCGCGCAGAACGCCCTGGTCTGCAGGTGCACATAGTCGAAGAGGCCGAACGGCTCGTGGAACGCGATCCCGTCGAGGGCGGCGGCGTCCGGCGCCAGGGCCTCCAACCGCTTGCGGGTACGCGGGTGCGTGGAGACCAGCACCGGGTGCCCCCACCGGTCGCGGACGGCCCGGAGACAGTCGAGCAGGCGCTGGAGGCGGTCCGGCTGGTCCACGTTCTCCTCGCGGTGCGCGCTGACCACGAAGTACCGGCCGGGTGCGAGGTCGAGCTGGCGCAGGACGCCCGACGCGGCGACGTCCGCGCGGTAGTGCTCCAGCACCTCCCGCATGGGCGAGCCGGTGTGCAGGATCCGGCGTGGGTGCAGCCCTTCGGCCAGCAGGTTGCGCCGCGCGTGCTCGGTGTAGACGAGGTTGAAGTCGGCGACGTGGTCGACGAGCCGCCGGTTGGTCTCCTCGGGGACGTTGAGGTCGAAGCAGCGGTTGCCGGCTTCCATGTGGTAGACCGGCACCCGCATCCGCCGGGCCATCAGCGCGGCGATGCAGCTGTTGGTGTCGCCGAGCACGAGCAGCGCGTCCGGTCGGGTCTCGGCGATCGCCGTCTCCATGCCGACCAGCACGCCGCCCAGCACCCGGCCGAGCGACGAGGTGTCCACCCGCAGGAAGCGGTCCGGCTCGCGCAGCCGCAGCTCCTTGAAGAAGACGTCGGAGAGGGTGCTGTCCCAGTTCTGCCCGGTGTGCACCAGCAGGTGGTCCACGGTGTCGTCGAGCCGGGCGATCACCCGGGACAGTCGGATGATCTCCGGTCGGGTGCCGACCACCGTCATGATCCGGGTCATGCCCGTCCTCTCTCTGCTGCCAGCTTGGTCATGATGTCCTCGAACTGGTCCACGCCCACCCGCAGCGACATGCGCTCCTGGTAGACCCGTCGGGCCCGGCGGCCCAGTTCCGCCCGGGCGTCCGCGGACTCGGCCGCCGCGACGGAGAAGCGCGCGGCGAGCGCACGCCAGTCCCCCGGCGGGGAGACGAGGCCGACCCCGGCCGAGCGGACCAGGGCCGCGGCGTCGCCGCCCACCGACGCGATCACGGGGCTGCCGCAGGCCAGCGCGGCCTGCAACTTCGACGGGATGCTGCCGCGCAGCGCGGGCAGGTCGCGCAGGCAGATCAGCTGCCAGTCGGCGGCGGCGTACAGCGCGGCCATCCGTTCGGCGGGCCGCCGGCCGACGAACCGCACGTTGTCGGCGCCGAGCTCCGCGGCGAGCCGGCGCGCGGCCTCCTCGCCGGCACCGGAGCCCACCAGCACCAGGTCGATCCGGTCGCGCACGACGGCCGCCGCCCGGATCGCGGTCTCGATCCCCTGCAGGAGGCCGATGTTGCCGGCGAACATCACCGTGCAGCGCCCGCGGTGGCCGAGCGCCGCGCGGGCCTCGTCGGTGGCCGGCACCGGCCGGAACAGCGCGTCGTCGGTCCAGTTCCACACCACCCGCACCCGGTCCGGGTCCGCGCCCCGGGCCACGACCAGGTCGGCCATCGCCGGCGAGATCACCACCACGGCGCCGGCGAGGCGGTACGTCGCGCGCATCAGTGCGGCGACGCCGCGTTCCAGGGCCCGGCCCGCCCGGCCGGCGGGCGCCATGCCCGAGCCGAGCACCGACTCCGGCCACAGGTCCTGGACGTGCAGCACGATCGGCGTACGCCGGGCCAGGCGGACCAGCGCCGCCGCGGCCGCCGAGGTGGGTGGCGGGTGGTAGACGTAGGTGACGTCCACGCCCGCCAACCAGCGGACGCCGCCCAGCGCGCTGCTGGCCCCGAAGGACAGGTGGCTCAGCGCGCGCCGGGCGGCGGACGTGTCGTGGCTGGGATAGGCGGGCACCCGCCGCACGGCGACCGGCCCGTCGACCTCGGTGTGTCGCCAGCGCTGCCGCCAGCCGGGGAAGATCCGGCCGTGCGGATAGCTCGGAAAGGTGGTGAGCACCCGCACGTCGTGGTCGCGTTCGGCCAGTTGCCGCGCCAGGTTGCCGGGGATGAACACCCCTTCGGGCGGGTACCACTGGCTGACCAGGCCGATCCTCACGGGACGGCCACGGCGCGCTCCGGCCGGCCCGTCTCCACCGGCTCGGGCCAGGTGTCCGGCCGTTCCGGGTCGAACAGCTCGTTCGTCCAGAACATGGTGACCAGGTCGTCGCCGCCGGTGTTGACCAGCTTGTGCGCCCACATCGTGGGCATGTCCACGAGCACCGGTTCGTCGCCGGAGACCGCGAACCGCACCACCCCGGTGTCGCCGACGCGGCGCAGGCTGATCTCCGCCGTGCCGCGCAGCACGACGAAGCGCTCCACCTTGGCCAGGTGGAAGTGCTCGCCCCGGGTGATGCCGGGGCGCGTGGTGGAGCAGAAGGTCTGGCCGCCTCCCCCGTGCGTCCGGACCGTCTCGACCAGCTCGCCCCGGGCGTCCGCCCGGCGCGGCAGCGCCAGCGGGTAGTGCGCCGGGAAGCAGTGCGAGCGGTAGGTGTTGAACAGCCGCACGTCGTGCCGGTCCACCAGGGCCGGCAGTTCCCCCGTGCGGTAGGTGGCGGCGACGTCGGCGAGCCGGTCGGCGAGGGCCCGTACGCCGGTCCGCAGCGCCGGCATGGCGGGGTCCCAGGAGCCGCCGGCCGGGACGCCGACGAGCCGGGCCGCCGCGTCGGTGACGTGCACCAGGCTCAGCTCGCGGTCGCCGTGCACCTCCGGTTGCCCGCCCTCGGCGAGCAGCCGGCAGAACGTCGCGACCGCCGAGTTGTAGTACGGCCGGCCGTGCTCGCCGTACAGGTTGGGCAGCAGGACGTCGTCGAACGGCAGGCCCGTGTCGGCCAGGATGCCGGCGGCGGCGGCCTTGGCGTCGCCGTAGGGGGTGCCGTTGCCGGCCTGCACCGAGTTGGCGAAGACCACCGCGCCGGGGGGCGTCGGGCAGTGCTTGAGGCCCTGCGCGAGCTGGGCGGCGAGCTGCACGTTGCCGGCGGCGACGTCGGCCGGCTCGCCCCGGTTGACCCCGGCCAGGTGCAGCACCCGGTCGACGCCGTCGAGCTTCGCCGCGACCCGCTCCGGGTCGGTCAGGTCGGCCCGGGTGACGACGACCGGCTCCGGTCGGCCGAGGACGCGCAGCAGCACCCGCACGTGCCAGCCGAGGAAGCCGCCGGCGCCGGTGACCGCCAGCCTCAGCACGCCAGCACCGGGTCCCGCAGGGCCAGCTCCGCGCGTACCTCCGGCAGCGTCCTCAGCAGCTCGACGATCTCCGGTACGCCCAGCCGCGGCGCGTTGGCGGAGTTGAAGTCCTCCCGCGGCCCCCGGCCCAGCTCGCCCTCGGAGACGTAGAGCGCGTAGTTGAGGTCACGGGCGTCCAGCGGCACCCGGAGGAAGTCGCCGAAGTCGTCCGCCTGGGCGAGTTCCTCCCGGCTGGCCAGCGTCTCGTCCTGCTTCTCGCCGTGCCGTACGCCGATCACGTCGAGCTTCGCGGGCACGTCGAAGAGTTCGCAGACCGCCTCGGCCAGGTCGCCGACGGTGCAGGCGACGGCCTTGCGGATGAAGATGTCGCCGGGCCGGGCGTGCTGGAAGGCGTGCTCGACCAGCTCCACCGAGTCGTCCAGCGACATCAGGAAGCGGGTCATCCCCGGGTCCGTGACGGTGGGCGCCCGGCCCGCCTTGATCTGCTCGATGAACAGTGGGATCACCGAGCCGCGCGAGTACATGACGTTGCCGTACCGGACGCAGGAGACCGTCGTCGCGCTGTTCGGGTTGTTCCGGGCGTGCGCCTGGGCGACCTTCTCCATCATGGCCTTGCTCATCCCCATCGCGTTGACGGGGTGGACGGCCTTGTCGGTGCTCAGCACGACCACGGAGCCGACGCCGTTACGCTCCGCCGCCTCGACGACGTTGGCGCTGCCCAGGACGTTGGTCCGCACCGCCTCCAGCGGGAAGAACTCGCAGGAGGGCACCTGCTTGAGCGCCGCCGCGTGGAAGACGTAGTCGATCCCCCGGCTGGCCCGCAGCACCGAGTCGTAGTCGCGCACGTCCCCGACGTGGTAGCGGACCCGGTCGTCGCCGAGCTGCCGGCGCATGTCGTCCTGCTTGGCCTCGTCGCGGCTGAGCACCCGGACCTCGCCGACGCCACGGTCGAGGAGGCGGCGGACCATCGTCTTGCCGAAGGAACCCGTGCCGCCGGTGATGAGTACCCGCTGGCCGTTGGAATTTGTGGTCACTCCCGCTCCCATGTCGGTTCGCCGTGCCCCGCCCCGTACGCCCGGCGGGTTCGTTGTGAGGAACGACCACTCCCGTACCGGAGAAACGCCTTTCATCCGACAATCGCTACGAATGCCCGCTTCATTAAGGAATAGGTGGGAGACTCGGCGAGCAGCGGATATGCCGCCTGGCCACCGACACGAAGGACTACAGCGTGGGCGACGTACCTCCAGGCCTCCTGTCCGGACCCGCCCGCTCGCCCGGCACGCACCGGCGACGGGCCCATCGGCGTTACGCCACACTGGTCAGCGTCGCGATCGTCAGCGTCGTCGCCCTGATGGTGGGCTGGTCGGTGGACCAGACCCCGCTGGGCCCCGCCCTGTTGGCCGCCGTCGTCCTCAGTGGTCGCATCCCCCGGCCGGGGCTGGTCGACGTGCTCGCCCTGCTGCTCGGCGTGTGGGTGGTCGCCAGCCTCGGGTGGACGCTCGACACCTCGGCGACCCGCAGCACCGTCTACCTGTACGGCACCTGCCTGCTGCTGCTGGTCGCGGTGCGGCACATCGTGACCACCACCCGCGATCTGCTCGCGGTCGGCGTCGCGTTCATCGCCGGCTGTCTCATCCGGGCGGTCGAGCTGATCCGGGCACCCTCCACCGGCGGCGACCTCGACCGGACGGGAGCCTTCGACCTCAGCGTCCGGTACGGCATCGAGGGAGTCAACATCAACCTGACCGCCTACACGATGGTCGCCGGAATCCTGCTGGCGGTGTTGCTGGGCAGCGTCGGTGGGCTGCCCCGCGCGGTCCGCCTCGCGCTCTACGCGTGCGTGCCGCTGCTGGGCTACGCGGTGCTGCTCAGCGGCACGCGGGGCGCGCTGGCCGCGCTGCTGCTCGGCGCCGTCTACCTGGTGTGCAGCCGGGCGGCCCCCCGGGCGTGCTGGCTGGTCGCGGCGGTGGTCGTCCCGGCGGTCCTGCTCCTGGTACCGCTCGGCCTGGGCGAGGCGACGATGCTGCGCCTCGACGGCCTCGTCGCCGACCGGGCGACCGGTGACCTCGCCGGCCGGATGCTGGTCTGGCCCGAGGCCGTCGCTGTCTGGGGGCAGTCCCCGCTCGCCGGGATCGGGGCGGGCGCGTTCATGGCGGTCAGCTCCTGGGGAATCGGCGCCCACAGTCTGGTCCTCACCCTCGGCGCCGACCTCGGGCTCGTGGGCGTGCTGTGCTACGCGGCCGTCCTGGCCGCCGCCATTTGGCCCGTCGGGCGCGCCTCCCGGCTCGGCGCGCGGCTGGCCGGGCTGTTCCTGGTGATGTTCCTGCCGATCTGGCTCACCGGGCACTGGGAGGCCGCCCTGGCCGCCTGGCTACCGCTGGCGTTGTTCTCGCTCGTGCCCGCCCTCACGGCCGACCCGTCGAGCCGCCCGCACGGCACCGGCGGCCGGCACCACCGCAGAGACCACCGGTCAGGACCCGACGGGGTGCTTCCCCGGAGCGGCGGCCGGCGGCCGGCGGTCGTGCCGGGGGGAACCAGCGACCCGACGCCACAGGTCGGTGTGCTGGCGCAGCACGCTCTGTAGCCCGTAGAGCCGGTGCACCCGGGCCCGGGCCCGGTCGGCCAGCTCAGCACGGCGCGCCGGGTCGGTCATCAGATCCCGCAGCGCCGCGGCGAGGCCGGCGGGGTCCGAGGGCGCGACGACCACCCCGCTGTCGTCGCCGAGGATCTCGGCGGTCGCCCCCACGTCGGTGGCGACGACCGGGCAGCCGAGCGCCATCGCCTCGACCACCACGTTGGGGAACCCCTCGGTGTGGCTGGGCAGGACGAACAGGTCGCAGCGGGCCATCATGGCGAGGACGTCCGGGTGCGGCAGCTCGCCCAGGAAGGACACCGACGCCGGCGGCTGGTGCCGCTCGGTCACCGATCGCAGGTAGGCCGGATCGGCGGGGCCGACGAAGAGCAGCCGCCAACCCGGCTGCGCGGCCGTCCGCCACGCGGCCAGCAGGTCCTCGACCCCCTTGGCGTGCAGGAACCAGCCGACGAACAGCACCGTGCGTTCCGCCGGCGCGGGGTTCCGGTGTGGCGCCGGAAGCCGGTCGAGGTCCACTCCGTTCGGCATCCGCCGCACCCACACCGTGGGGAGCTGGTTGCGGACGGTGGACTCGGACGCCTCGTCGAGGACCAGAACGACCGTCGCCAGCCGCATCGCCGAGGCCATCGACCGCCACTCCCGACTGCCGCGCCCCGCGATCTCGGGGATCCGCCCGAAGTGCAGGTGGTAGACGGCCGGTCGCCGGTACACCCGGGTGATGAGCAGTAACGCCAGGTCCCGGAGGACGCCGGGGCCACCGGACGAATGCAGGTGCACGACGTCGGTCCGGCCCGCGGCCAGGACGCGGCGCAGTGCCACGGCGCCGGCCGTGAGCTGGCGTACCCCCGCCGTCAGGCGTCGCCCCGGCACGAGGTCGTGCACGCCGCGCCACCGCTGGGCGATGTCGACCACCTCGATGTGGACCTCCGGATCGTCGCGGAACCGGTCGACCAGCATCGCCACCCCGCGGGCGATGCCTCCCATCGGTGGCGGCAGGGGCCCCACCACGCACACCCGCATCCGCTCCGGCATCTCAGTGCCCCCGGTGTCCGGCACCCGTTACCTCCTGTACAGAATCGAGCAGCCGGGCCAGCGGTTGTGCGTACGCCCGGACGTCGAAGGAGTCCAGCGCCTGCTCCCGGGCGGCCTTGCGCATGAGCAGCCGTTCCTCGGCGGTCAGCCGCACCGCCCGGTGCAGCGTCGCCGCCAGCGCGGCCACGGAGTGGTCGGTGCAGACCAGGGCATTGACGCCGTCCTCCAGGTAGCGGCCCAGGTCGCTGGTCAGGTTGCAGATCACCGGGGTGCCGTTCGCCATCGACTCGCAGACCTTCGTCGGGAAGCCGGCGTTGGCGTAACGCGCCGGCGGCCGGAGCAGAACGCTGAAGTCGGCCTCGCGCAACAGCTGCGGCACCGTCCACTGCGGCACCCGGCCGACCACCTCCACCATCTCCGGCGGGTCGCCGCCGAGCAGATCGCGCAGCTGTTGGCGGGACGGCCCCACCACCCTCAGCCGCAGCCGCGCACCGGAGCGCGCCACCGCCTCGACCGCCTCGACGACGGTGCCGAGCAGGTCCTTGCGGCCGGGGGTGCCGGCGTAGACCAGGGTGAGCCCGTCCCACCCGGTGGCCGGGGTCTCCGGTGTGCTCGCCAGCTGCCGCACGTCGAGGGTCGGCGGCACCCGCACGACCTGGCAGCCCCGCTGCCGAAAGTGCTCCTCGAGCAGGGTGCTGATGGCGATGACGCCGGAGCAGCGCGGGTAGTGGTGGCGCAGGGCGAGCTTCGCAGACAGGTGCAGGGGGCCCAGCGCTCCGCCGACCAGTTGCCGAGGGCTGTACCACTCGACCACGTCGACCACCAGCGGAATCCCGTGGCGCCGGCACCACCGGCGCAGGTGGACCATGTACGGCGTCCCGCCGCCGTAGACCACGACATGTGACGGTCGGGTCGGTTGCGCCGCCAGCCAGGCGACGGTCCGCGCTCCCCAGCGGAGGAGCACCTGGGTCGCCCTGGCCGCCGGGCTCGCCCCGGCGGGCGGCAACTCGCCCACTCCGACGTGGGTTATCGTGCCCGGCCCCGTCACGACGTCGACCGGTCGAGGCTCGGCCGGGGTGTGCTCCCCGCCGACCACCACCACGTGCCGGCCGGCCAGGGCCAGCGACCGGGCGATCCCGTCGACCCGCCGGGAGCATGCCTCGCCCCACGGGTAGCGGAACGGCCCCACGTACGCCACCCAACCGGATGAATCCGTCATGGCACTGTCCTCTCCGGCACCGGGCCGGGTACGGCCACGGCGGAGACCTCCGCCGGGCGGGCGACGAAAGCCCGGGTCACCGGGCCCCTGCTGTGGTGGCACCGCGACCAGGCGCGGCCGGTCCGGCGGTCCGCTCATGCCGCGACCCGCTGGCCCTGGACCGCCGGGCCGGCTCGGGCCAGCACCTGGCGGTAACCCAGCAGCGCCGCCGGGAACACCGTCACCAGTGCGACTGCCGCACCCAGCCACGGCACCGCGGCCATCCCCAGCGCCCCGGCGCCCCACCACTTCAGCGGCACCGCCAGGACGAGGTACGCCGCCCAGGCGACGAGCTGCGGACGGACCACCCCGGCGGCGTTCTGCACCATGAACCAGGGCGAGGCCACCGCGAGCACCATCCACCAGGCACCGAGGCCGGCGAGCAGCCACCGGTCCGGTGCCTGCGTCATCCCCATCAGCGCGGCCAACGGTTGCCCACCGACGAGCGCCACCACGATGCTCGGCAGCCCGACGGCTGTCGCGGCCACGAGGGTCATCCGCCTGGTGCGGCGGCGGATCCAGGCCACCCGCCCGTGGGCCAGCGCCTCACCGTGCGCCGGCCACGCCGCCGCGCTCACCATCGACATGAGCAGCCCGAGCTGGGCGATCAGGCGGGCGGCCACGGCGAACACGGCCACGTCGGCCAGGCCACGGGTCTGTGCCACGATCAGCGGGTCGGCGTTGGTCGCGACCGTCAGCGCTGCCGTGAGCAGCAGGAACATCCCGCCCAGCCGGAGCAGCTCCCGGGCGGCGGCCCTCTCCACGCACCGCAACGACGGGGCCAGCTCCGGCATCCGCCGGATGTAGAACCACAGGCTGTTCACCGCGTTGCCCAGCAGCGGACCGATCACCACGGCGGCCACCAAGGTCACCGGCGCGGCGTCGAGGGCCACGGCGGCCAGGGTCAGCGGAAGGCAGAGCAGGGACCCGGCCAACTGCCACGTGTTGGCGCGGGCGACCTGCTGGACGCCGTACTGCACCCGGATGACCAGCGACATCGGCACGTTGAGGATGAAGACGGTCAGGCAGACCAGCGTCATGGACCGGGCGGTCGGCACCAGCTCGGCGCTGGGCAGGTTGAACACGGAGGTCCACGGGATGGCGAGCGCCCCGATCCAGAGGGCGGCGCAGGCCGCGACCGCCGCGCCGGCCAGGGTCAGGTAGGCGGTGGAGACGTAGCGTCTGGCCTGGGCGGTCTCGCCCCGGGCCTGGGTGTCCGCCAACTTGGTCATCAGCCCGTTGCCCAGGCCTAGGTCGGCGAAGGCCGCCATCGCGGTCAGTGCCGTCACCGCCTGCCACAGGCTGAACAGCTCCGTGCCGAGATACCGATGGGTGAGCGGGAGCAGCAGCAGCGGCACGACGGCACCGACCGCCCGACTGCCCACCGTCGTCGCGATGCCGGCGACCAGCCTCCGGTCACGGCCCCTGTCGTCCGCAGCCGGGTCGGCCGGCGCGGATCGGGCGTCGGCCGGCTGCGTGACGGCGGGGTGCATCGCGGTCGGCCGCCCTAGACCGGACTCAGCGCGCGGGCAGCCGAGTGCCACTCGACCGTCGCCGCCAGACCGGCGCGCAGCGAGTGCGGCCGGGCGGCGGGGAACAGCTCCTGCAGCCGGGTGCAGTCGGCCTGCGAGTCGCGGACGTCGCCGGGCCGCGGTGGGCCGTGCTCCACCTCGAGCCGCCGGCCGAGCACGACCTCCAGCTCGGCGACCAGATCCCGCAGCGACGTACGGGTGCCGAACGCCAGGTTGACCACGTCGGGCGCGCCGACGCGGCGCACCACGGCGTCGGTGATGATGTCGGTGACGTCGGCGACGTAGGTGAAGTCGCGGGTCTGCTGGCCGTCGCCGTGCAGCGTCAGGGGCCGGCCGTCGAGCGCGTCGGCGATGAACCTCGGCACCACGGCGGCGTAGGGGTGCTCGGGATCCTGCCGCGGCCCGTACACGTTGAAGAAGCGGAACGGGAGCACGGCGAGGTGGAAGCAGGCAGCGTAGGCGAGGGTGTAGGTCTCGGTGGCGAGCTTGGAGACCGCGTAGGGGCTCACCGGCATCGGCCGCAGCGCCTCGTGCCGGGGCATCCCCGGAGCCGCCCCGTAGACCGAGGAGGACGAGGCGACCACCACGTGCGGCACGTCGTGGCGGCGCACCGCCTCCAGCACGCTCACCGTTCCCGTGGCGTTGGCGTGGTGGCTGCGCGCCGGATCGTCGATCGACCCGGGCACCGAACCGAGGGCACCGAGGTGCACGACGCTCGCGGCGCCCGGTAGCGCGTCGTCCAGCACGTCCGGGTCGCAGACCGAGCCGACGAGGACCCGGGCGGGCGCGTCCAGCAGATTGTCCAGCGAACCGGTCGACAGGTCGTCGACCACCACGATCTCGCTGATCCGCGGCTGCTCGGCGAGCGCCCGGACCAGGTTCGAACCGATGAAACCGGCCCCGCCGCTGACCACGATCTTCAACTGTTTCCCCCGATGTCGCGTGTTGCCGCCTACCGGCGCCAACTAGGCGAAATGACCTTTTTGCACCCTTCTTGACAGTCAACGACAAGCAACACCCAAGGTCACGGTTGCGGATCAGGACGGGGTGCCGTCGCACCGGCGGCTCCCGCCAACCCGTTCGGGCGGGTACCGGCCACCGCCGCCCGCGCCCCGGCCGGTGGCCGGTCCGCCGTCAGGCAAGCTGCTCCGCGTGCGCCTCGTACCACTGCACGGTCGCCCGCAGGGCCTGGGCGCGCGGCACCGGCGTCACGTCGGGGAAGAGCGCGCGCAGCACCCCGTCGTCCGCGTCGGAGTGGCGCACGTCGCCCGCCCGCGACGGGCCGTGCTCCACCTCGAGCCGGCGACCGAGCACCTCCTCCAGCTCCGCGATCAGCTCCAGCAGCGAGAGCCGCGCGCCGAAGGCGAGGTTCACCACGTCGGGGGAGCAGACGCGGCGCAGGACCGCGTCGACGATCACGTCCGTGACGCTGCCGACGTAGGTGAAGTCACGGGACTGGGTGC
Source organism: Micromonospora sp. NPDC007220 (assembly GCF_040634035.1). NCBI lineage: Bacteria > Bacillati > Actinomycetota > Actinomycetes > Micromonosporales > Micromonosporaceae > Micromonospora > Micromonospora sp. NPDC007220. The sequence goes on from NZ_JBEYEU010000008.1 coordinate 97,859, forward strand.
CGTCGCCGTGCACCTGGAGCGGCCGGCCCTCCAGCGCCGCCGAGACGAACCTCGGCACCACGGCGGCGTACGCGTGGTTGGCTGCCTGCCGGGGCCCGTAGACGTTGAAGAAGCGGAACGGCAGCACGCCGATGCCGTAACAGGCGGCGTACGCGAGCGCGTAGGCCTCCGTGGCCAGCTTCGAGACCGCGTACGGGCTGACCGGCATCGGCCGCAGCGTCTCCTGGCGGGGCAGGACGGGGTTGGCGCCGTAGACGGAGGACGACGAGGCGACCACGACGTGGGGGACCCCGTGGCGCCGGACGGCCTCCAGCACGCTCAGGGTGCCGGTGGCGTTGGCGTGGTGGCTGCGCAGCGGGTCGTCGATGGAGCGGGGCACCGAGCCGAGGGCGCCGAGATGCACCACGCCGGCCGCCCCGCTGACCGCCTCGTCGAGCAGATCGGGGTCGAGGATCGTCCCCGTGAACAGCCGCACCGGCAGGTCGATCAGGTTCTCCAGCAACCCGGTGGAGAGGTCGTCGACGGCCACCACCTCGGTGACCTGCGGCGTGTCGGCGAGGGCGCGTACCAGGTTGGAGCCGATGAAACCGGCGCCACCGGTAACGACGATCTTCAAAGATCCTCCTCGTGGTTCCCGCCCGGCGCGCCACCTGCACGCGGGCCCGGGACATCGAGCCCCTGCGGACCCGCTCCCGTCTCCACCAACGACCCGTGCACCGGCGCGTCACGCGGAAAGCTCCGGACGTGACGAAGTGACACGTCGCGCGGTCGCCCGCCCGCCTCGCGGTACGCCCGTCCCGGGACCCCGGGATGTGATGAGCTGTAGGCATGGACCGGAGCCGGCTCGGGCTGGTGCTGCACCCCACCCGGGACGTCTCCGCGGTGGTCGACACCATCGTGACCTGGGCCGCCCGACACCACATCTCCCTGGCCGTACGCGCCGAGGACCGGCACCGCGTACCGGCCACGGTCGAACCGCTGCCGGTGGGCGAGGTGGCCCACCGGTCGGACGCGCTGATCGCCATCGGCGGCGACGGGACGATGCTCGGCGCGCTCCGGTCGGCCGTCCACGATCCGAAGCCGGTGCTCGGCGTACACGTCGGCAAGCTCGGCTTCCTCGTCGAGGTGGAGCCGCCGGAGCTACCGAGGGCCCTGGACCGGCTGGTGGCGCACGACTTCACGGTGGAGAACCACAGCTGCCTGGCCTGCGACGTCTGCGGCGACGACCTCGTCGCGTTCAACGACATCGCGCTGATCCGCCAGCCCGGTGCCGGCTTCGTCAGCGCCTCCCTCGCCGTCGACGGGCAGCAGTACGGGTACTACCGCTGCGACGCGCTGGTGGTCAGCACCCCGACCGGCTCGACCGCCTACAGCTACGCCGCCGGCGGCCCGCTCGTCTCGCCGGCCACCGAGGCGGTGGTGGTGACCCCGTCCGCCCCGATGGCCGGCATCTCCCGTGCGCTGGTGCTCTCCCCCCACGAGACGGTCCGCCTGCAACTGCGCGAGGGCTCCGGCCCGGTCGCGGTGGAGGTGGACGGCCTGGTCATCCGGGACGCCGCGACGGAGGGCGTCGTGCAGATCCGCTACCGGCACGACGCCGGCCTGGTCGTCCGCCTGGACCCGCGCCGCTACCAGGAACGCAACCAGCTCAAGCTGAGCCTGCTGGACCTGCCGCTGCTTCCCGACCAGCTCCGCGAACTGCTGCCGGAGGGCCTGCGGGAGAAGTTCAACCGCCGCGAGCTGCCCCCGCCCCGCTGACCCGCCCACCTGCACCCAGGCCAGCCTGGGCCCGGCACACGCTGGGCCCGACACACGCTGGGCCCGACACACGCTGGGCCCGACACACGCTGGGCCCGACACACGCTGGGCCCGACACACGCTGTCGAGCTGATGTCGTAGACGACTCAGCTCGACAGCGAGGCAGGCTCGACCGGCCAGGCAGGCACGGCAGGCACGGCAGGCCAGCACGACCGGCCAGGCACGCACGGCGGGCCTGGCAGGAGCGCTCCCGTCAGCAGGCGCCCGCGCCGGAGAGCGCCCCCTCCTGCCCTCGGGCATGGGGCAGCTCGACAGTCGCGCACGGCCTTCTGACGCCGGCACCGGCGCCGCTCGGTCCGGCGCACACCGGTGTCGGCTGCGGTGGGAGGCGAGCCAGGTGCTCAGGCCCGTTCGAGGACCTCCGAGACCAGGTCCTTCGCCTCCTGCTGGATCCGGGCGAGGTGCTCCGGGCCCTGGAAGGACTCGGCGTAGATCTTGTAGACGTCCTCGGTGCCCGACGGCCGGGCGGCGAACCAGCCCGACTCGGTGGTCACCTTGAGCCCGCCGATCGGCGCGTCGTTGCCGGGCGCGGTGGTGAGGGTCGCGGTGATCGGCTCGCCGGCCAGCTCGGTGGCGGTCACCTGCTCCGGCGAGAGCTTGCCGAGCACGGCCTTCTGCTCGCGGGTCGCCGGCGCGTCGATGCGGGCGTACGCGGGCGCGCCGAAGCGCTCGGCCAGCTCCGCCCAGTGCTCGCTGGGGGTGCGGCCGGTGGTCGCGATGATCTCGGCGGCGAGCAGGCAGAGCAGGAGGCCGTCCTTGTCGGTGGTCCAGGTGCCCCCGTCGCGGCGCAGGAAGGACGCGCCGGCGCTCTCCTCGCCGCCGAAGCCCACCGCGCCGTCGAGCAGCCCGGGGACGAACCACTTGAAGCCGACCGGCACCTCCAGCAGCGGGCGGCCCAGGTCGGCGGCGACCCGGTCGATCATCGAGGAGGAGACCAGGGTCTTGCCGACGGCGGCGGCGGGGCCCCACTGCGTGCGGGTGCGGAACAGGTGGCCGATCGCCACCGCGAGGTAGTGGTTGGGGTTCATCAGGCCGCCGTCGGGGGTGACGATGCCGTGCCGGTCGGCGTCAGCGTCGTTGCCGGTGGAGACCTGGTAGTCGGCGCGGGCGGCGATCAGGGAGGCCATCGCGTTCGGCGAGGAGCAGTCCATCCGGATCTTGCCGTCGCCGTCCAGGGTCATGAACCGCCAGGTCGGGTCGACCGTCGGGTTGACCACGGTCAGGTCCAGCCGGTGCCGCTCGGCGATCTCGCCCCAGTAGGCCACGCTCGCGCCGCCGAGCGGGTCGGCGCCGATGCGCACCCCGGCGTCGCGGATCGCGTCGATGTCGATCGCCGCCGGCAGGTCGTCGACGTAGCGGGCGAGGAAGTCGTACGACCCGGTGGTGTCGGCGGCGCGGGCCCGGGCGTACGGGATCCGCCGGACCTCCTTCAGTCCGTCGGCGAGGATCGCGTTGGCCCGGTCCTGGATCCACCTCGTGACGTCGGTGTCCGCCGGGCCGCCGTGGGTGGGGTTGTACTTGAAGCCGCCGTCGTCGGGCGGGTTGTGCGACGGGGTGATGACGATGCCGTCGGCGAGCCCGCTGGTACGCCCCCGGTTGTGGGTGAGGATGGCGTGCGACACCGCCGGGGTGGGCGTGTAGCCGTCGCGGCTGTCGAGCAGCACGGAGACCTCGTTGGCGGCGAGGACCTCCAGCGCGTCCACGGCGGCCGGGGCGGAGAGCGCGTGGGTGTCGCGGCCGAGGAAGAGCGGCCCGTCCAGGCCCTGCTCGCGGCGGTAGTCGCAGAGCGCCTGGGTGACCGCGAGGATGTGGTCGGAGTTGAACGCGTGGCGCAGGCTCGACCCGCGGTGCCCGGACGTGCCGAAGGAGACCTGCTGCGCCGGGTCCTGCGGATCGGGGTGCTCGGCGTAGTAGGCGGTCACCAGCCGCGGCACGTCGACCAGGTCGGCGGGCTGGGCGGGCTTGCCGGCCCGGGGATGACTGCTCACGGTTCCACCTTCTGTCCCTTGCCGATCACCACGATGCCGTTGTCGGAGACCGTGTAGCGCTGCCGGTCCTTCTCCAGGTCGACGCCGATCTCGGCCCCCTCGGGCACGATCACGTTCTTGTCGAGGATCGCCCGGCGCACGACCGCGTGCCGGCCGATGTCGACCCCCTCCATCAGCACCGCGCCGTCCACGTGCGCCCAGGAGTGCACCTTCACCTTGGGCGAGACGACCGAGTTCTCCACCAGCGAGCCGGAGATCACCGCGCCGGGCGACACCATCGAGGCGACCGCCCGGCCGACCCGCTCACCCCACTGGTGCACGAACTTGGCCGGCGGGTACGTCAGCTGCCCGGTGTAGATGGGCCAGTCGAAGTTGTAGAGGTTGAACACCGGGTGCACGTTGATCAGGTCCATGTGGGCGTCGTAGAAGGAGTCGAGCGTCCCCACGTCGCGCCAGTAGCCGCGGTCCCGGTCGGTGCTGCCGGGCACCTCGTTGTCGCGGAAGTCGTAGACGTTGGCCTCGCCGCGCTCCACCAGCATCGGGATGATGCTGCCGCCCATGTCGTGCTTGCTGGTCTTGTCCTCCGCGTCGCGCTCGACCGCCTCGCACAGCGCCTTGGTGCTGAACACGTAGTTGCCCATCGACGCGTAGATCTGGTCGGGCGCGTCGGGCAGGCCGACCGCGTCGGTGGGCTTCTCGCGGAACGCCCGGATCCGCCGGCCGTCCTCGCCGACCTCGATGACGCCGAACTGGTCGGCCATCGACAACGGCTGCCGGATGCCGGCCACGGTGACGCCGGCGCCGGAGGCGATGTGGTCCTCCACCATCTGCCGGGGGTCCATCCGGTAGATGTGGTCGGCGCCGAAGACGATCACGTGGTCGGGCTGCTCGTCGTGGATGAGGTTGAAGCTCTGGTAGATCGCGTCGGCGGAGCCGGCGAACCACCACGGGCCGCGGCGCTGCTGCGCCGGCACCGGAGTGACGTAGTTGCCGAGCAGGGTCGACATCCGCCACGTCTTGGTGATGTGCCGGTCCAGCGAGTGGGACTTGTACTGGGTCAGCACGACGATCTTGAGATAGCCGGCGTTCGCCAGGTTGGACAGGACGAAGTCGACCATGCGGTACATCCCGCCGAACGGGACGGCCGGCTTGGCCCGGTCCGTGGTGAGCGGCATCAGGCGCTTGCCTTCTCCGCCGGCCAGGACGATCGCGAGCACCTTGGCAGCCATGTCCAGACGCTATCTACCCCGCCGTCACTTCACCACTCGTACGGCACAGTTCCACAGCCGGGTGCGGCGGCGCGTTCTGCACTAGGGTGCCGTTCATGAACGACTCCGCCGGGCTGCGCGTCGACCTGCTGACCCGTGAGTACCCGCCCGAGGTGTATGGCGGCGCCGGTGTGCACGTCGAGTACCTGGCCCGGGAGCTGCGCCGGCTCGCCGACGTACGGGTGCACTGCTTCGGCGCGCCACGCACCGAGGCGGGTGTCACCGCGTACGCCGAACCGGCGGGCCTGACCGGCGCGAACGCCGCGCTGCGGACGATGGGCGTGGACCTGGAGATGGCCGCGGCCTGCGCCGGCACCGACGTGGTGCACAGTCACACGTGGTACGCCAACTTCGCGGGGCACACGGCGAAGCTGCTGCACGACGTGCCGCACGTGGTGACCGCGCACAGCCTGGAGCCGCTGCGGCCGTGGAAGGCCGAGCAGCTCGGCGGCGGCTACGCGCTCTCCTCCTGGTGCGAGCGCACGGCGTTCGAGGCGGCCGACGCGGTCGTCGCGGTCAGCGAGGGGATGCGGCGCGACGTGCTGACCGCCTACCCGGCGGTGAACCCGGACCGGGTCCGGGTGGTGCACAACGGCATCGACACGGCGCAGTACGCCCCGGACCACGGCACGGACGTGGTGGGCCGGCTCGGCATCGACCCGGCCCTGCCCAGCGTGGTGTACGTGGGGCGGATCACCCGGCAGAAGGGCCTGCCCTACCTGCTGCGCGCGGCGCGCGACCTGCCGGCGGACACCCAGCTGGTGCTGCTCGCCGGCGCACCGGACACCCCGGACATCGCCGCCGAGGTGGAGGGCCTGGTGACGGAGCTGCGGGCGAAGCGCTCCGGGGTGGTGTGGGTCGCGGAGATGCTGCCGAAGCACGAGGTGATCCAGGTGCTCACCCACGCCACGGTCTTCGTCTGCCCCTCGGTCTACGAGCCGATGGGCATCGTGAACCTGGAGGCGATGGCCTGCGAGACGGCGGTGGTGGCCACCGCCACCGGCGGCATCCCCGAGGTGGTCGCCGACGGCGAGACGGGGCTGCTGGTCCCCATCGAGCAGGCCACCGACGGTTCCGGCCGGCCGCTGGACCCGGAACGCTTCGTGGCCGACCTGGCGGCGGCGATGAACGAGCTGCTCGCCGACCCGGCTCGCACCGCCGACTTCGGCCGGGCCGGCCGGCAACGCGCCGTCGACCACTTCTCCTGGGACACCATCGCCGCCCGCACCCTCGACCTCTACCGCTCGCTGCTGAAGTGAGTCGGCAGGGTCGTCGATCCGGCACCTGACCGTCGAGACCCCAGTCGCCGACGGTGGGCAGAATGGCGGCATGGGCTGGCGGAGGAGACGTGCGCCGATCCGGCTGCGCAGCCGGTGGCTGCCCGGGTACTGGCTGCGCCACCCTCTGCTCAGCCTCGTGGTCCTGCTGGTCGGGGCCGTGGGGCTCTTACTGCTCCAGATCGACTCGGCGTACCGCACGCACCGGTTGAACACGTACGGCGTGCGCGCCACGGCGACGGTGCTGGAAGTGCACGGTCTTCAGCGGGACTCGTACGTGGTGGCCTCGTTCACCACCGCCGACGGCCATGACGTCGTCACGCAGGTCAGCGACTACTACTGGCGTCCACGGCCGCGGGTGGGCGATGCGGCCACCGTGGTCTATGACCCCGCCTCACCCGACGCGATCGTGCGCGACGTACGCATCGGCGACGACCGGTACGCGGCGTGGGTCGGCATCGGCCTGGTCGTGGCGTTGGGATCGGGTGGCGGTGTGTTCCTGTGGCGCACCTGGCCGATATGGCGCGAGAACGCCGAAGACTGGCGATCCGGACGCCGCTTCGCCTGATGGCGAAGCGGGGTCAGGTGGCGTGCAGGGCGGCGGCGAAACGCCGGCCGGCTCGCTGGCCGCGCGGCCTCAGCCCGTCGGGGTGATCAGATCGAGCTTCGGGAAATAGGTGCGGTAGCGGGTGCCGTCGCGGGTGAGCAACCGGTACCCGCACACCGCTGCGTGCGCCCCGATGTAGAAGTCGGCGATCGGCGATCGCTTGACCCCTCCCTGGGAGCGGTATCTGGCGTAGGCCTTCCCGGCCAGGAACCCGGCCGGGTAGGGCAGTTCCTCGCGGAGGAAGTCCGCTGCTGGAAGCGCCTCGTCGAGTTCCTCGATGGTGTCGAACCGGACGGAGACCTCGGCGTAGACGATCGGGTTGACCACCAGGGCGCCGGCGTCCCGGGCGGCGGCGAGGGCGTCACTCGACCAGCCCGCCCAGTTCGGGTCCTCGGTGAAGATGTCGAGCAACACGTTCGTGTCCACCAGCGTCGTGGCGGAGTCGGTGGGCCGCGGTGCCAGCGCGCGGAGCCGCTCACTCCCCACGTAGCAGCTCCATCAGCTCGTCGGTGGACATACCGCTGGTCTGCTTCGCACCGCCGCGACCGCGCATGTGCCGGACCAGGCGCTGGCCCCTGGTCTCCGCGCCACTCACCCGGACGATCCGCAGCGCACCGCCCTCCTCCACGACGTCGACCTCGTCGCCCTCGTGCAGCCCGTGTCGGGCCCGCAACGCGGCCGGGATCGTGACCTGGCCCTTGCTGTTGAGTTTCATGACGCCCCCCTCTACCACGTAATACAAACGATACGTGTCGGGGATGGGTTCGGGCAGGCCACAGGCCGCCTCAGGTGGCGTGCAGGGCGGCGGCGAGGCGGGCCAGGCCGGCGGGGGCGGCGGCGTACCGGGCCACGGTGGCGACCAGGTCGCGCACCGCCGGGCGGTCGTGCACCTCGCTGTGCGCGGTGCGTTCGGCGTCCAGCAGCGCCCGCCCCGCCCGGACCATGTCGCCGGCGAGAGCGTGTACGCGGGCCACGTCGAGCAGGTACGCCGCCCGGTGCTCGGGCGGCAGCCACCGCCACTGCTCACCGCAGACCAGCCGCTCGTGCCGTACCGTCGCCGCCTGTACGTCTCCGACGGCGGCCTCGGCCACCACCCGCGCCGCCTCGACCGACGCCCGGCCGAAGCCGCCGCCGACGGTGCCGACCGCTGCCGCGGCCTGGTCGAGCAGGCCGGCCACCCGGCGCCCGTCTCCCCGGCCGGCAGCGGCGAGGGCGGCCTGGAGCAGCAACGTCACGCGCAGCGACGGGGCACCGTCACCGCCCGGCGACAGGGCACTCTCGGCCGACTCGCGCGGCGGGAGACGGCGGGCGGCCACGAGCGCCGTCTCCATCGCGGAGCGCCGCCGGCCGACGGCCCGCAACGCCTGACTCAGCGGTACGGTGGCGACGGCGGCCAGCCGCGCGTCGTCCGTGGCCAGCGCGACGGCCATCCCCCGGTCGGCGGCCAGCCACGCCAACTCCCCCTGACCGACCTTGACAAGCACCAGGGCGACGAGCCCGTACGCGGACACCAGCAGCTCGTCGGCAGCCCGGCCGGGGCGGGCAACCCGCGCCTCGCGGGCGGCGTCGAGCAACCCGGGCAGCAGGCCGAGCAGGATCGGATACCGGGCGTGCCGGTAGCTCTGCTCGGCGTGGTCGAGGCGAGCCCGTACCTTCGCGACGTCGGGCGGCCGGGACGACGCCTCGACGTGGTAGCGGGCCAGAGCGGCCCGGATCCGCGCCACACCGGCAACGGCGACGTCCGGTTGCCCGATCCGCTCCGCGAGCAGCACCTCCATGTCGATCCGCAGCGCCTCGGCGACCTCCCGCAGGTTGGACATCCGTTCCAGCGGGCGCACTCCGCGCTCGACCTTGTCCACCCAGCTCTTCGACTTGCCGAGACGGTCGGCGAACTGCTGCTGGGTCATGTTGCGCCGCACCCGCCACTGGGCGACCCGCCGGCCCACCGGCAGGCCCGTCACCGCCGGCCCGTCCCGCTCACCGCAGGATCCCGACCGCGACGAGCACGAGTACGAGCAGCGCCACCGTGATGCCGTAGGCGTACTGGCGACGGGTGAGCGGCGCGCGCTGCGGGCGGGGCGGACAGGGCACCTGATCCCCGTCGGGGTGCCGAGCGCGGGCACCCGGGACCGGGTGTGCCGCCGGCAGCGGCCCGTCGGGCGGACGCTCCTGCATGGTGAGCCTCCTTGCGGGTGAGTACAAAGCGTGCGGTCAGGACGAGGTGCGCGAAGCATGCGGTGTGGATCAGGGCGAGGTGGGCCAGGGCGGGTCGGTGGAGAGGACGGTCCGCGTTCCCTCGCCCGGCCCCGGGGCGCTCCGCTGCTGACGAGAGAACCCCTGCCATCCCAACTTAGAAGGCACTGCCTTCACAGTCAACAGAGCATGCACGGCGCGTCACTCGGGTGCGAAGATCGGTTCGCTGACGAGAGGTGGCGCCACCATGCCGCAAGCACCGCTGTATGAGCAGATCATCGCCGATGTCACGGCCTCAATCCGCGCGGGCACCCTTCAGCCCGGCGACAAGCTGCCGTCTATCGCCGAGATGCGCGAGCAGTACCAATCGAGCGCATGGCCCGTGCGATACGCGCTGCGGATCCTGGAGGAGAGAGGCTGGATCGTGACCCGGCAGGGCAAGGGCTCCTTCGTGGCAACCGAACCGCCCGCCTGAACCCCAATCTTCCACCCCCTGGGCATAGCGTTCCGAATCTCGGGATTGCAGTAGATCTTGGCAGGAAACGGCCCTTGGAGGGGCCATTTGGTACCAAGATCTACAACGCCACTATCCACACCCCGCCACCGTGCCCACGCCAGCCACCGCGCCTTGAGCGACGACGGCGGACTCGGGCGGATGGTGCGGGCACCAGGTGTCCGCCGGGCCCTGACCGGACCTCTCTGGACACGTCAGGAGGGAGGGCGATGGGGTGCTTGGCCGCGCGCGAAAGGATCTCGCGCAGTAGGTTGAACCGGTGACTGGACGGTTCCCGATCGAAGACGTCTCCCCCGTCGTCTCCTGCGGTCGCTACCCGGCCAAGGCGGTGGTCGACGAGCCGGTGCCGGTGTCGGCCCGCGCCTACCGGGAGGGGCACGACGCGCTCGGCTGCAACGTGGTCTGGCGTGGTCCCGACGGGCGGGCCCGACCGTTCACCCGGATGCGCCCCGGCGAGCCCGGGCAGGACCGCTGGCACGCGGTGATCCGCCCCGACGCGGTCGGCGAGTGGGTGTTCACCGTGGAGGCGTTCCAGGACCCGTACCTGACCTGGCAGAACGCGGTCACCAAGAAGATCGCCGCCGGGCAGGGGCCGGCGGACCTGGCCAACGACCTCGCCGAGGGCGCCCGGGTGCTGACCGCGGCCGTGGAGCTGGTGCCGGCCGGCGACGCGGGGCGGGTCCGCGCGGCGGTGGCGGCGCTGGGCGACGCCGACAGGGAGCTGCCCCGGCGGGTCGCCCCCGCGCTGGAGCTGGCCGACCTGCTCTGGGAGCACCCGGTCCGGGAGCTGGTCACCACCGGCGCGGAGCACCGGCTCTGGGTGGACCGCCGGCGGGCGCTCTTCTCCGCCTGGTACGAGTTCTTCCCCCGCTCGGAGGGGGCCGTCCCGGCCACCGCCGACGCGCCGGCGCGCTCCGGCACGTTCGCCACCGCCGTCGAGCGCCTGCCCGGCGTCGCGGCGATGGGCTTCGACGTGCTCTACCTGCCGCCGATCCACCCGATCGGCCGGGTCAACCGCAAGGGCCCCAACAACTCGCTGACCGCCGGGCCGGACGACGTCGGCTCGCCGTGGGCCATCGGCGCCGCCGAGGGCGGCCACGACACCATCCACCCCGACCTGGGTACGCCGGAGGACTTCCGCGACTTCGTCGCCGCCGCCGCCGAGCAGGGCCTCGAGGTGGCGATGGACCTGGCGTTGCAGTGCGCGCCGGACCACCCGTGGGTGACCGAGCACCCGGAGTGGTTCACCACCCGGGCCGACGGCAGCATCGCGTACGCGGAGAACCCGCCGAAGAAGTACCAGGACATCTACCCGGTCAACTTCGACAACGACCCGGAGGGCATCCGGGCCGAGGTCCTGCGGGTGGTGCTGCACTGGGTCGGCGAGGGCATCCGGATCTTCCGGGTGGACAACCCGCACACCAAGCCGTTCGACTTCTGGCACTGGCTGATCGCCGAGGTGAAGAAGGTCGACCCGGACGTGCTCTTCCTCGCCGAGGCGTTCACCCGGCCGGCGATCATGCACGGGCTGGGCAAGATCGGCTTCACCCAGTCGTACACGTACTTCACCTGGCGCACGTCGGCGGCGGAGATGCGGGCGTACTGCGAGGAGCTGGTCGAGGCGGCCGACTACATGCGGCCCAACTTCTGGCCGAACACGCCGGACATCCTGCACGAGTCGTTGCAGCACGGCGGCCCGCCGATGTTCAAGATCCGGGCGGTGCTGGCCGCGCTGCTCTCCCCCTCCTGGGGCATGTACGCCGGCTACGAACTGTTCGAGCACGTCGCCCGCCCCGGCGCGGAGGAGTACCTGGACAACGAGAAGTACGAGCTGCGCCCCCGGGACTGGGCCGGCGCGCAGGCGCAGGGCCGCTCCCTCGCGCCGTTCATCGCGGTGCTCAACCGCGTACGCCGGGAGAACCCGGCCCTGCACCAGCTGCGCAACCTGGTCTTCCACGACATCGACAACCCGGCGCTGCTCTGCTGGTCCAAGCACGACCCGGAGACGGGCAACACCGTGCTCGTGGTCTGCTCGTTCGACTCGCGTGAGGTGCAGTGGGGCAACACCACGCTTGACATGCCCGCGCTCGGCCTCGACTGGCACGACCGGTTCACGGTGCGCGACGAGCTGACCGGCGCCAGCTACGACTGGGGGCAGCGCAACGCCGTGCGCCTCGACCCGTACCTGCAACCGGCGCACGTGCTGACGGTGCGGCGACCCGCCCCCGGTGTCGGCCCCGCGCCGGCGCAGGCGGCGCCGGACCTGACCGTCGAAGACGTCCCCGACGACCTCTCGGGCGGCACCGCCCCCACCGCTCCCGCCCAGAAGGACGACGCCCGATGGACCAGTTGATCGCCGGCGCCACGCACGACCCGCACGCCGTCCTCGGCGCGCACCCGGCCGACGGGCGGACGGTCGTCCGGACGCTGCGCCGGGGCGCCGCCGACGTCGCCCTCGTCGTCGACGGCGAGCGGCACCGGATGCGGCGGGTGCACGACGTCGGCGTCTTCGAGGCGGAGGTCGCGGGCGAGGTGCTCGACTACCGCGTCGAGGTCGACGGCCGGATCCACGACGACCCGTACCGCTACCCGCCCACGCTGGGCGAGCTGGACCTGCACCTGATCGGCGAGGGCCGGCACGAGCGGCTCTGGGAGGCCCTCGGCGCGCGGGTCTTCGACGAGGGCGTGGCGTTCACCGTCTGGGCGCCGAACGCGCGCGGCGTGCGGGTGGTCGGGGACTTCGCGGGCTGGGCGCCGGACGACGGCTGGCCGATGCGCTCGCTCGGCGGCAGCGGGGTGTGGGAGCTGTTCGTCCCGGGCGTCGGGGCGGGGGCCCGCTACAAGTACCGGATCCTGGGCGCCGACGGGCAGTGGCGGGACAAGGCCGACCCCCTGGCGGCGTACGCGGAGGTGCCGCCGGCCACCGCGTCGGTGGTGCACCACTCGACGTACGAGTGGGGCGACGCCGACTGGCTGGCGCGGCGGGCCCGGCGGCAGCCGCACCAGGAGCCGATGAGCGTCTACGAGGTGCACCTCGGCTCGTGGCGCCCCGGGCTGAGCTACCGGGAGCTGGCCGAGCAGCTGACCGCGTACGTCACGGAGCTGGGCTTCACCCACGTGGAGTTGCTGCCCGTGATGGAGCACCCGTTCGGCGGGTCCTGGGGCTACCAGGTCACCGGCTACTACGCGCCGACGTCCCGCTTCGGCGATCCCGACGAGTTCCGGCACCTCGTGGACGCGCTGCACGCCGCCGGCATCGGCGTGATCTTGGACTGGGTGCCGGCGCACTTCCCCAAGGACGAGTGGGCCCTCGGTCGCTTCGACGGCACCGCCCTCTACGAGCACCCCGACCCGCGCCGGGGCGAGCACCCCGACTGGGGCACGTACGTCTTCGACTTCGGCCGCCCGGAGGTGCGCAACTTCCTGGTCGCCAACGCGCTCTACTGGTGCGACCAGTTCCACGTCGACGGGCTGCGGGTGGACGCGGTCGCCTCGATGCTCTACCTGGACTACTCGCGCCAGGAGGGGCAGTGGCTGCCCAACCGGCACGGCGGCCGGGAGAACCTGGAGGCCATCGCCTTCATGCAGGAGGTCAACGCGACGGTCTACAAGCACCACGCCGGGGTGACGATGATCGCCGAGGAGTCCACCGCATGGCCGGGGGTCACCCGCGCCACGGCCGACGGCGGGCTCGGCTTCGGGTTCAAGTGGAACATGGGCTGGATGCACGACACCCTGCTCTACACGTCGAAGGACCCGGTCCACCGGCAGCACCACCACCATCAGCTCACGTTCTCCCTGGCGTACGCCTGGAGCGAGAACTACGTGCTGCCGATCAGCCACGACGAGGTGGTGCACGGCAAGGGCTCCCTGGCCGGCAAGATGCCCGGCGACACCTGGCAGCGGCTGGCCAACGTACGCGCGCTGCTGGCGTACATGTGGGCGCATCCCGGCAAGCAGTTGCTCTTCATGGGCTGCGAGCTGGCCGACGACCGGGAGTGGAGCGAGGAGCGGGGCCTCGACTGGTACCTGCTGCACGACCCGGCCCGCGCCGGGGTGCAGCGGCTCGTCGGCGACCTGAACCGCGTCTACCGGGACACCCCCGCGCTGTGGGCGCAGGACACCGAGCCGGCCGGCTTCCGCTGGATCGCCGGCGACGACGTCGCCAACAACACCGTCTCGTTCGTCCGGATCGCCCCCGACGGCGCGACCCTGGTCTGCGTGGCGAACTTCTCCGCCCTGCCACTCGAGGACTACCGGATCGGGCTGCCGGCCGGCGGCACGTGGGCGGAGGTGCTCAACACCGACGCCCACCACTACGGCGGCTCGGGGGTGGGTAACCTGGGCGCCGTGCACGCCGAGGACGTGCCGTGGCACGGGCTGCCCGCCTCGGCCGCGCTGCGGGTGCCCCCGCTCGGCGTGCTCTGGCTGCGCCGCGACTGACCGTACGCCGGAGACGCCTCGGCCGTCCTCCTCGCTGCAAGGCTCAGCCGATCGCGGGATGGACCGTCATCTCCCTCTGTTCGACGTCGATCCCGAAGCCCGGAACGACGACTTCGGGGACGAAGGGGAGATCCGTGACCCTGTCCTGCCCCGTGCGCGCGTCGAGGATCAGCGGCCCGTTGCTGGTGGATCCGTAGACCACGCCACGTCGGGCGGCCGTGATTTTGGGCGCCTCCCGCCCGGAATCCTTCCCGGGCACCTGCCACAGTCGCTCGTGGGACGTGGTGTCATACGCGACCATGGTTCCGGTCCGGCTGACGAGGTGCTGCGAGCAGACGACGACGCTCTCGTCGTCGTATCGGCAGACGCTGGCGCCACCTCCCGTCTCCAGGCGGATGACCTCGCGACCGGTCCTGATGTCGACGATCCCGTTGGGCCCGTCGCCGCGGCGGCCCACCGGGTACACCTGGAGCAGCCCGCCGCCGAGTGGGCCGTTGATCAGGTTGCCGGCGGGCTTCGTCTCCTCATGGGCCCACACCTGGGAACCGTCCGAGGCGGCGAGCCCGATCGTCGAACTCGGGACCCTGTGCGCATCCGCTCCGGAAGTCATGCCGGCGACGACGTCGCCGTCGAGGGCTCGGGCCTGGAAGGCGGGCTTCGTCCACCGGACCTTGCCGGTCCTGGCGTCGAGAACGGCGGTGAAGTCGCCGCTGACGCCCGTGTCGTACGAGTCGGTGGACAGCACGACATGGTCGGAGCTGGCCGCCACCACCTTGTCGACCCCGAGGCTGCCGTCCTCGGGGATGCCCCTGTCGTCCACATCCGACTGCCAGCCGGGCACGCCATCGGCCAGCCCGAAGCTCGCCACCCGCAGCACGGTGCGGGCGGGAACCGTTCCGCTGCCTACGATATCCACCCGATAGGTCACGAAGGCGGTCGGCTTGCCGTCCACCTCCGCGATCATCGGCCCGGTGTTGCCCAGCCTGACCGGCGGACCGGCCAGCGGCGCACTCCAGCGACGCGCACCCGTGGCCAGGTCGTACGCGGCGAGGGCGTTCTTGCCGTCCAGCAGATACGCGGCCCCGTCCCGGAGCTGGAACATCCTGCTGGGCAGCGGTATCCGGACCGGCTTCGCGGCGAAGGCCAGCGGAGGGTCGAGTGCCGACGACTCGGAAGGGCTCGCGGTGGCGGTGGTCTTCGGCGGAGGCGGTGGCGTGTCGTCACTACATCCCGAGACACCTACGGCCAGCGCCAGCACGGCTGCCGAACCGGCGGCAACACGTCGGCGCATGAGCCCTCCCGCGGTCACGGAAACGTATTTGTCGGCCCGACTCTAGCGTTGGCCGGCCCGTTCCCCGGGGCGGCGGGACGCCCCGGGGAACGGGCATGCTCAGAGGCGGGTGATCCGGACGGCGTCGGCGACGACGTACCCCTGGGTGCTGGTCCAGCGGCTGACCCCGACGACCTGACGCGTCCCCGCGGCGAGGTCGTAGGTGCCGAGCACCCGCCACTGCCCGCCGCCGCTGCGCTGGTCGACGGTGGCGGTGACGTTCCCGTTCGCCGTCGCCACCAGGTGCGGCGTGGCGCTGTTGTAGCCGGGGTCGGCCGGGTACCAGACCTCGACCCGGTACGAGCCCGCGGCGGGCAGCGTCGCGGTGAACCAGGCCGGGTCGCTGACCGCCTGCGGGCTGGCGAACCGGTAGTTGGCCCCGTAGCGCGCCGGGAGGTACGACGACGTGCCCCAGGTGGTGGCGGCCGTGAAGCCGCCGGCCGTGGCGTTGTCCACGATCACACTGAACGTACCGCCGGTGCCGGTGACCACCCGCGCGTTGCTCGCGGCGCTCTCGTGGTGCAGCCGGTCCAGCGCCGTCACCAGGTAGCGGTACGTCGAGCCGGCCGCGGCGGTGGCGTCGGTGAACGTCCCGGTGCCGCCCGAGGCGCGGACCGTGCCGAGCAGGTTGCGGGCGTCGGCCAGGTCGCAGGCGTCGACCGCACCGTCGCCGGGCAGCCGGTACACCGCGTACGCGGCGGTGCTGCCGGTGGCGCCGCGCTGCCAGTTCAGGGTCACGCCGCCGGTGCCGCGTACCGCCGAGGTGAGGTTCGGGGCGGCGGGCGCGGCGCCGCCCACCCCGGCCGGCGCCAGCGCGGGCCGGCGGTAGTGGTCGGTCGCCGTCCGGGAGACGGCGCCGATGCGGTCCGCGCGGACATCCTTGGCGCTGAAGTGGATGTCGCCGACGATCCTCGGGTAGCTGCGGTTCAGCGTGAGGTGGTCGGTCAGCTCGGCCGGGTCCTGCCAGGCGGCGTCCTGCCCGGACGCGCCCGCGCGGTAGGTGGCCTGCCCCACGAGCAACTGCACGTCGGTGCCGGCCACGGTCTCGGACCACCAGCGGACCAGCTCCGCGTAGTCGGCCGCCGGGTGGCCGATGTGCCAGTAGATCTGCGGGGCGATGTAGTCGACCCACCCCTGCCGCACCCAGCGCCGGGTGTCGGCGTAGATCGCGTCGTACGACTGGAGGCCCGTGGTGCGCGAACCGAGCGGGTCGGTGCCGGCGTTGCGCCAGATGCCGAACGGGCTGACGCCCAGCTTCACCCACGGCTTGGCCGCCCGGATCTTGTCACGCATCTCCCGGACCAGCAGGTTGACGTTGTTGCGCCGCCAGTCGCCGATGGTGCTGAAACCGGCGCCGTACTGGGCGTAGGTGGCCTGGTCGGGGAACGCCACCCCGCTGACCGGGTACGGGTAGAAGTAGTCGTCCCAGTGCACCGCGTCGATGTCGTAGCGCTTGACGGCGTCCATCATCGCGTCCTGCACGAAGGCGCGGACGGCGGGAATGCCGGGGTTGTAGTAGATGTGCCCGCCGTAGGTGACGGTCCAGCCCGGGTTTTTGCGGGCCGGGTGGCTGGCCGCCAGCTTGGTCAGGTCGGTGTGGTTCGCCACCCGGTACGGGTTGAACCAGGCGTGGAACTCCAGGTTGCGGGCGTGCGCCTCGGCCACCATGAAGGCCAGCGGGTCGTAGCCGGGGTTGCCGCCCTGGGTGCCGGTCAGCCACTGCGACCACGGCTCGTACGTCGACGGCCAGAACGCGTCGGCGGCCGGGCGGATCTGCACGACGACGGCGTTCATCCGACGCTGCTTGGCCAGGTCGAGCCAGCCCCGGTACTCCGCCTGCTGGGCGGCGGGCGTGAGCCCCGTGCGGCTGGGCCAGTCGATGTTGGCCACGCTGGCGATCCACATGCCGCGCAGCTGCCGCTTCGGGGTGGCCGGGTCGGTCACGCAGGCCGCCTGGGCGGCGACGGGCACGGTCTCCGGCGTGGCGGGACGGGAGGCGGGGGCGCCCGTGGGGACGGCCGCGCCGAGGGCCAGCGCCGCCACCAGCGCCAGCCCGGACAGGTATCGACCATAATCTCTACGCACGAAAAGATATTCAGCGTTGCCGCGGCGCTTTGCAAGTATCCTTCACGATTTTCACCGACCGGGGTCACGTCGGCACCCGACGGTGAGGCTGCCGGCCCAGCCTGTGGGCGATCGCAGGCCGTTGGCCCCCGACCACCCTGCCGCCGATCGAGCGGCATCGAGCGGCGGAGTGGGCCCCCTACTCACAGCGGAGGAATCGGACGGTATAACCCTGGTCAGGATCACCGTCGTAGCCAAAAAGCCCGATATCGCCGTCAACTGTGCGAACTTTGAGCTCGGCAGACCTTGCATTCGCCGACGAGCCGAGCACCTCGAATTCCAGATCGAGGCTGGGCGATCGGGCAGCATCATCATAGGACCAACGGCCATGTCCGCCCGCAGGCCGCCTGCCACCGAAATCCCGATCCAGCACATACCCTTCGGCGAACTCGTCATCATCGTGAAGAACGGTGAAGAAGTCATGCGACAACTTCGTGAGAACGAATTCACCTTCCTTCTTCACCGTCAACAGGTCTCCGCTTCCGGAACACCAGGTCCCCGGCACGTCATCGGCCTTGATCGGCGGTGGCTCCGTCTGCCCGCAGGCACCGAGAAGGACGCTCGCGATCAAGCAGACCCCTGCCATGAGCAGAGCGTTGACGCCGCGAGAGTCGCGCCGGACCTTCTGCACTGCCGTCAACTGGCGACCACCTCGAACCAGTGGAGGTTTCTGCTGATGCTGGAGATCGACCCCGGTGCCGCCCCGGGCGCCCCGCCCGGCTGGCCGAGGTGGCCCCGCAGCAGGCCACCGTCGAACTGCCCGACCACGGCCCAAGGTGCTACAAAAGCCGCACCCCCAAGGGGACAACGGGGTTCAGGCTGAACATGATCATCATGAATCCCGAACAGCAGCCACAGCGTCAGGCCACCTGCCCAGTTCGTCCTGTTCCTCATCCGCTTCTTAGCAGGAGAAGGACACCCACGACCACGTCGCAGCAGGCTGCGTGAATGCGTTGAGCCGGCCTCACGCCGCTACCGCCCTTTCGTACCCGCCACCGTCACGCAGCGACCACTTGCGGGCCACAAGGGTGGCACCCGTGACGGCGGCAGCGACGAGCGCGGCCTCGATGGCCATGATGAGCGGGTGGGTGCTGTAGCCGACCGCCCTGGCGAACCCCATGGTGACCGGCATGGCGATCGCGCCGCCGATCGGCAGCAGCACGATCATGGCGTTCGCGGTCTGCCGGATCCGTGGCAGATGCCCCAGCCGCGCCCGTACCGCGATGACCGCGCCGCCGACGGCGAGCGCGGCTGCGGTGCCGTAGTAGAGCAGGACCGCCAGCACGGTCGGCATCCGGAACCCGCGCGGCACGTCGATCCACGCGACCAGGATCGGGTACACGAGGACAAGCGCGATCGCACCGACGCAGGCACCGAGCACGGCGCCGGTCAGGGCGGTCTGCGTCAGGCGGGCGTACTCGTGTCGAACGCGCTGCACTCCGGCCTCGTCGGCCAACTGTCGCGCGAACCCCCGAAGGTCGGAGCCCAGGAGTTGCTCCGGCGTGACACCGTCGGCGGCGGCTGAGCGCAACTCCAGCCGGAGATCGGCAGCGAGCACCGCGCGGTCCCGGCGACGAATGCCGCATGCCCGCCATTCCCGTTCAGCAGCCACCATGGCCTCGTCGATGGCGTCCACAATCAACTCCTTGCGTTGTCGGAGGTGGAGTCGGTCAGAGCGGTGTTCACGGTGTGGACGAACCGCGTCCACTGCCGCCGCCACGCGTCCAGACGCTCCTGGCCGGCGTCGGTGACCGCGTAGACCTTGCGGGGCGGCCCTGTCGGGCTGGCTTGCACCTCGTCGACGACGAGGCCGAGACGACGCATCCGGGTCAGCAGCGGGTAGATCGTGCCGTAGCCGACGCCCTCGATGCCGATCGCCTCAAGTCGGCCGACCAGCTCGTAGCCATGCGTCGCCCGCCTGGCGAGCAGGGCCAACAGGCACATGTCGAGGGCGCCACGCAGCAACTGCGTCTGCCTGTCGCCGTCGTCGGAGGCCCCGGAGCCGGCCGCTATCATGCGGCACACACTACCTCGACTATTATGCGTTGCCAAGTAGTTGCAGTCGGCGGGGCCATGAGTGCGATGCGAGCGGTACCTGCCCGCGGGGCAGGCTCGATGCCGTGCGGCCCCGGCGGGGCCCGGTCAGAAACAGGCTCGGAGGGCTGCCGGTCGGCGGTCCGTCAGACCAGGCCGGCGTCGCGCAGCAGCTTCCAGAGCCCTGCGCCGTCGGGCGCGGAGAGCCACTTCTGCCCCACCGGCCCCGCCGACGACTCGCCGGCCGGGGTGGGCAGGCTACCGGCCAGCACCGCCTGCGTGGGCGAAAGCCGGCGGATACCCACGCCGGCCACGTTCTCCGGGTGGGCGGCGGCGAACTCGCGGTAGATCTCCGGGTCGTGCTGCCCGTCGTCGCCGACCAGCAGCCACTTCACGTCCGGGAACTCCTTGGCCAGCCGGGCCAGGGTGACCCGCTTGTGCTCCCGCCCGCTGCGAAACCAGCGGTCGGCGGTCGGTCCCCAGTCGGTCAGCAGCAGCGGGCCGGCCGGGTAGAGGTGCCGGGACAGGAACCGGGTCAGCGTCGGCGCCACGTTCCAGGCGCCCGTGGAGAGGTAGAAGACCGGAGCGCCCGGGTGCGCGGTGACCAGCCGCTCGTAGAGCACCGCCATGCCGGGCACGGCGTTGCGGGCGTGCTCGTCGAGGACGAACGTGTTCCAGGCGGCGAGCAGCGGCCGGGGCAGCGCGGTGACCATGACCGTGTCGTCGATGTCGGAGAGGATGCCGAAGCGCACCTCCGGGTCGAGGATGCGCACCGGCGCCTCGACCGGCTCGGCGTCCGGCAGGCTGATCCGCACCGAGCCCCAGCCGGGCGGCAGGTCCGCCTCGACCACGGCGTCGACGAACCCGCTGCGGTCGGCCCGCGCCTCGTGCCGTTCCCCGCCGGCCTCGATGGTGACCGTGACGTGCTTGGCTGGCAGCGTGGTGAAGCTGCGCCACCCGCGCACCTTCTCCAGCCGGCCGCGCTGGCGGGTGTCCGGCCGACCCAGCAGCACCCGGCACATCACCCGCACCCAGCCGGGCGCGCCGTAGCCGGTGTACGCGATGACGTTCGTCCGCCAGCCGGTGCGCCGCAGCCGGCGCTCGACCAGCGAGTGCACGGCGTCCTCGAT
The DNA here is from genome assembly GCF_040634035.1 of Micromonospora sp. NPDC007220. Lineage (NCBI taxonomy): Bacteria > Bacillati > Actinomycetota > Actinomycetes > Micromonosporales > Micromonosporaceae > Micromonospora > Micromonospora sp. NPDC007220. The sequence goes on from NZ_JBEYEU010000008.1 coordinate 118,585, forward strand.
CCGCGCGGCCCGGTGCAGGTTCGGTACGGCCAACTGGCCGGCGGCAGTGGGTGGCACGCCAGCAACCCTGCCACAACCCGGCCACCTCGGCCACGCGAGGCGATCTTCCCCGGCCGTCGGGAAGCCCGACGTCATGCCCGCCGTGGTCCGGCGGATCGTCCGCGCTGCGCCGATCCGCCCCGGCCGGCCCCGACGGCGTGAAACACTCCGGTCGGGACGACGACGGGGGCGTTGGTCGTGTCGCAACCAGTGCGCAAGCGTGGGCGGTGGCGCCCGCAGCTAGACCGGCCGGCGCTCGTGGCGCTGCTGCTCGGGCTCGCCGGGGTCGGCTACCGGCTGGTCCTGACCCTGCACACGGTGCCCGTCTCCAACAGCGACGAGGCGACGTTCGGGCTGGCCGCGCTGCACATCGCGCAGGGCCGCGAGCTGCCGGTCTTCCTCTACGGGCAGCGCTACATGGGGGTGCTGGAGTCGTACCTGGCCGCGCCGCTGATCGCGGTGGCGGGGCCGGGCTGGCCGCTGCTGCGCCTGCCGCTGCTGCTGCTCTACGCCCTCTTCCTCTGGCTGATCCACCGGCTGACCCGGCGGATCGGCTCGCCCTGGTTCGCCACCGGGATCGTCGGCCTGCTGGCGCTCGGCGGGGAACGGGTCGTCCGGGACCAGCTGACCGTGGTCGGCGGCCGCCCGGAGGTCAAGGTCGCGGTGCTGGCGATGCTGCTGATCGCGGTGGGCCTCGCCCGGGGAACGGTGCGGCACCGCCGGCTGGCCGTCGGGCTCTTCGGCCTGCTCGCCGGGGTGTCCGTCTGGTCGGACTGGCTGATCCTGCCCTACCTGGCGGTGGCCGCGCTGGTGCTGGCGTGGGTGGCCCGCCGGGAGCTGCTCGGTTGGGCCGGGGTGCTGCTGCTGGCCGGGTTCGCCGTCGGGATCGCGCCGATGATCCGGGACAACCTGCTCGCCCCGCCCGGCGAGGACTCGCTGTCGGTGTTCCGCGAGATCAGCACCAAGGCCGGGCCGACGCCGCCGTGGTCGCGGCGCCTCGACGGCGGACTGTTGGAGGGGGTGCCGCTCGCCGCCGGCCTCTGCCCGATCGACGGCTGCGCTCGTTGGCAGGGCTGGTTCGGGCTGCTCTACCCCGTGCTGCTGGTGGTCGCCGCCGCGCTCGCCGTCCTCGCGTACCGCCGGGCCGCGGGCGCCCCGCGCGGCGAGCGGGTCGGCCCGGTGGTGCACCTCTCGCTGGTCGTCGGCGCGGCGTTGACCCTGCTGTCGTACGTGCGCAGCCCTCTCGCGGCCACCAGCCCGCTGGACAACGCCCGCTACCTGTCGGTGCTCCAGCTCTCCCTGCCGGCGGTGCTGTGGCCGCTCTGGGTGGCGGCGGTCGCCTGCTGGCGGGGCACGGTCGGCGCGCTCGGCCGCCTGGCCGGCGCGCTGGCCACCGCCGTGCTCGCCGCGCTGGCCGCGACCACGCTGGTGGTCACCGTGCTGTTCGCGGCCACCGGCACCGGGGCGTCCCGGATCGAGGAGCGGCAGGCCCGCGAACTGGCCGACACGCTCCGCACGGGCGGCCCCCGCGAGGTGTACGGGGACTACTGGACCTGCAACCGGCTGATCTTCAACACGGCCGAGGCGGTGGTGTGCGCGGTGCTCGACGGCGACCTCACCCCCGGGCAGAACCGCTATCCCGCGTACTGGCGGCAGGTGGGGCGGGCCGACCGGCCCGGGTACGTGCTGGCGGCCGACTCGGCGGCGGAACGGCGGCTGCGCCGGCTGCTGGGCGACCAGGCCGACGCCGCGCTGGTCGCCGACGTGGGCGGGTATCGCGTGTACCACCCCCAGACGCCGGTGCGGCCGTGGCGGTAGGGCCGGCCCGTACGCTGGCCGGACCGGCGCGCGGACGCCGCGCCAAGCCGAGGAGTCACCGATGCTCATCCTGCTGCCGCCCTCCGAGGGGAAGGCCGACGCCGGCACCGGCCGGCGGCTCGACCTCGCCGGGCTCTCCCTGCCGGAGCTGACCGGCGCCCGGGAGGAGGTGCTGACGGCGCTGGTCGCGCTCAGCGCCGACGGCGACGAGGGGGCGGCCCTGGCGGCGCTGGGGATCAGCGAGGGCCAGCGCGGCGAGTTGCGCCGCAACGCCCGGCTGCGGGCGGCGGCCACCGCGCCCGCCGGCCGCGTCTACACCGGGGTGCTCTACGAGGCGCTCGATCTCGCCTCGCTGCCGGCGACCGCGCAGCGGGCCGCCCGCCGGTCGGTGCTGATCAGCTCGGGGCTCTGGGGCGCGGTACGCCTCACCGACCGGATCCCGCCCTACCGGTGCCCGATCGGGGCGCGGCTGCCGGGGCTCGGCGCGCTGTCGGCGTACTGGCGGCGGGCGCTCGCGCCGGCGATGGCCGCGGCGGCCGGCGACGGGCCGGTGCTCGACCTGCGCTCCGGCGCGTACGCGGCCACCTGGGCGCCGCGCGGCGAGGTGGCCGACCGCACCGTGACCGTCCGGGTGCTGCACGAACGCGAGGTCGACGGCGTGCCCGTCCGGTCGGTGGTGAGCCACTTCAACAAGGCGACCAAGGGCCGGCTGGTCCGCGACCTGCTGACGGCGGGCATCCGGCCGCGTACCGTCGGCGGGCTGCTGACCGCGCTGCGCGACCTGAAGTATCCGGTGCTGGAGCAGCCCGCCCCGCCCGGTCGGCCACGCCAGGTCGACGTGATCGTCACGGAGCTGTAGGACAGCCGCAAGATTTCCTCAAGGCTGGGGCCGATCGGTTTCCCCGGCGGCGTCGAGCGACCACGGTAGAGGGACCCCGACGCCGACAAGGAGTGCCCAAGTTGGCTCCCGAACAGATCCTGCTCGATCGGCCGCGCCTGCCCGCGACGCCGCCGCCGTTGGACTGGTCCACCCTGGCGGACGCGTTCGAGGCCGCCTGCCTGCTGCGCTGCACGCCCCCGCCGGCCGTCGTCGGCACCCGCCGGCCGGCGGCGGAGCACCGCCCCCCGTCGGTGGAGTTCAACCGGGAGGAGGCGGCGCACCGCATGCGTCAGCTCCTCCACCGGCTGGACGTCCCCATCGAGCACGAGGTGACCGTGGGCGGCCTGCGCCGCCGCTTCGAGCTGCACCGGCTCTCCGTGCCGCACCAGCACCGGCCGGCGTACGCGAGGACGCTGGAGGCCGGCTGGCGGCAGGGCCGGCGCGAGCTGCTGGGCGGGCCGGTCCCGGGCGCGTCGACCGTACGGCGGGCGTGGCGGCCCCGGCTGGCCGCCGCCGCCTGGCGGGCCGCCCTGCTCGCCGGTGGGCGGCACGTCCGCCGGCACATCCTCGGCGTCCGGATCACCGACCGGGAACTGGCCGCCATCCTGGTACGCGGGGCCGCCCTGCTGGACGTTCCGGCGCTGCTGCGCCCCGGCACCGGCTGTTACCTGGTCTGCGTCGCCGACGGCCCGGACCGCCAGCGGATCCTGCACAGCACCGCGCTGGATCCCGCCCACCTGCGCGAGCGGTCGTGATTGCCGGGTGAGCACGTTCGGCAGCGCTGCGGACCGGTCGCGTACCGCAGCGAGCTGACCATCGTCACCGACACCCGCCGGGTTCCTAGCCCGGTCGGTGGGCGGCGGGTTGCGGCGACGGCCCGCACGGCGCAGAGTGCAGCGCGTGAGTCGCACCGGGTTCCGCCGTGTCCGCCCGCGCCGTGTCCACCCGCCGGCGCTGCTGGCGCTGCTGCTGGTGGTGGCGTTGCCCGGCGTCGCCGGCTGCCAGGACGCTCCCGAGCCACCGGTACGGATCCGGATCGCGACCGGCAGCCCGACGGCGGTCTACCACGCCTTCGGGCAGTCCCTGGCCGCCGTGCTCAACCGGGAACTGCCGGACGTCCGGGCCAGCGTGGTGGTGACCGCCGCCTCGGCGGAGAACGTCCGGCTGGTCGGCTCCGGCGAGGCCGAGCTGGGTTTCACCCAGGCCGACGTGCTGCCGGCGGCGCCGGCGACGCACCCGTCCGTGGTCGCGGTCGCCCGGGTCTACGACGACCTGCTGCACCTGGTCACCACCGCCGGCGGTCCCGTCCGCACCCTGAACGACCTGCGCGGGCGGCGGGTGTCCGTGGGCGCGCCCGGCTCCGGCACCGAGATCACCGCCGTCCGGCTGCTGGAGGTGGCCCGCCTCGGTGGTGACCGGGTACGCCAGGAGCACCTCGGCCTCGACGACTCGGTCGCGGCGCTGCGGGCCGGCACGATCGACGCGTTCTTCTTCTCCGGCGGGCTGCCGGTCAGGGCGCTGGAGCAGCTCACGGACGACAGCGCGACCCGGATCGTCGACCTCGGCGAGTGGACCGGGCCGCTCCGCGAGAGCAACCCGGAGGTCTACGTCTCCCGCGACATCCCCCGCTCGGTGTACGGCACCGACCCGGTGACCACGGTGGCCAACCCGAACTTCCTGATCGTCCGGGCCGACCTGCCGACGCCCCTGATCCGGGAGGTGACCCGGCTGCTGATGGAACGCCGCCAGGAGTTGGCCGCCGCTCATCCGGCCGCCGGCCGGATGAGCCCCCGCTCGGCCATCGCCACCGCCCCCCTGCCGCTGCACCCCGGCGCCGCCGACTGGTACCGCGCCGCCAAGCCCTGACCCGCCGCCGCTACACCCCGACGCCGCTGTCGAGCTGCCCGGTGGCGCGGGGCGACGCGGGAGCGCCGTCGCGGCTCGACGCGGCGGGAGCGGCGTCGGCGGGGGCGGGGAACCAGAGGCCGGCGACCAGGCCGCGCGGCTCGCCCCCGCGCATGGTGAGCCGCCCGTCCGAGGCGTCGACCAGCACGGCGACGATGGTGAGGCCCAGCCCGGCCCCGTCGATGTTCTGCACCTCCGGGGCCCGCCAGAACCGCTCGGTCGCCTGCCCGAGCTGGCTCGCCGTCATGCCCGGCCCGGTGTCGCGGACCTCCAGCGCGGTGCCATCGCCGTCGTGCCGGACGGTCACCGTCACCTCGCCACCGGCGTCGCTGAACTTGACCCCGTTGTCGATCAGCGCGTCCAGGGCCTGGTCGATGGCGGTCGGCACGGTCCGCGCGTACGCCGGGGCGTCCCCGGCCACCAGCCGGAGGGTGATGCGGTGGTGCCGGGCGAGCGGCTCCCAGGCGGCCACCCGGGACGCGGCGACGGCCGCCGCGTCGACGGTGACCCGCTGGTTCTCCCGCCGCTCCGCGCGGGCCAGGGTCAGCAGCGCGTCCAGCACGAGGGCCAGCCGGTCGGTCTCCTCCAGTGCCAGTTGGTGCTCGGCACGCCCGTCCGCGTCGGTGAGGCTCGGTCCCAGCTCCTCCACGCGCAGCCGCAGCGCGGTCAACGGGTTGCGCAGTTGGTGGCTGGCGTGCGCGACGAAGGCCCGCTGCCGGTCCATCACGTCGGAGACGACGTCGGCCATGTGGTTGAAGCTGGTCGCCAGGCGACGCAGTTCCGGCGGGCCGAGCCGGTGTTGCACCCGCGCGCCACGGTCCCCCTCGGCGATCTCATGGGTGACCGCGTCCAGCTCGGTGACCGGGCGCAACACCCAGCCGGCCAGCCCGAACGCGGTCAGCACGCAGGCCAGCACGGCGAGCAGCCCCGTTCCGGCCAGCGCCAGCCACCAGACGGTCACGGCCCGCCGGACCGGATCGGCGGGGGTGGTGATGACCACCGCCCCGAGCACCTCGCCGCCGTCGTTGATCGGCACCGCCACGACGATCGGCCCGTCGACCCACGGCCAGACCGAGTCCGGCCCGCTGGCCTGCTGGCCGGAGAGCGCCATGTCCAACGCCTCGCGGGAACCCGGGGCCATCCGCCAGCTCCCGGAGGCCGCCACCGTCCGACGCTCCCGGTCGACCACCGCCGCACCGATGTCGTACAGGGCGTCGTAGCTGCGCAGCTCGTTGGCGAGCGGGCCGGGGGTGCCGCCGCGCAGCGCCGGACCAGCCAGCGAGGCGAACCGGGTGGCGTCGGCGAGCCGGTCGGCGCGTACCCGGTCGGTCTCCCGGTTCGCCAGGGTGATCGCCAGCGGGGTCTCCAACGCGATCAGCACCAGCACCATCAACAGCAGATAGCTGATCACCAGCCGACGTCGCACGGCGTCCCCTCACTCGCCGCGCAGGCGGTAGCCGACCCCGCGTACGGTCTCCACCAGGCCGGGGTCGCCCAGCTTGCCACGCAGCGAGCCGACGTGCACCTCGACCGTGTGCCCGTCGCCCCAGGTCGAGCCCCAGGCGTCGAGCAGGATCCGTTCCCGGGCCACCGCCACGCCGGGCTGCCGGGCCAGGGAGAGCAGGACGTCGAACTCCTTGCGGGTCAGCGCCACCGGCCGGCCCCCGACGGTGACCGTCCGGGCGGCCACGTCGACGCGTACGGGCCCCACCTCGATCAGGTTGCGCTCCGGCACGGCGTGCGCCGCGCGGCGCAGCACCGCCTCGATGCGCGCCTGGAGTTCGGTCATGGAGAAGGGCTTGACCACGTAGTCGTCCGCGCCGAGCCGCAGGCCGAGCACCCGGTCCCGTTCCTCGCCCCGGGCGGTCACCGCGATGATGCCGAGCTGGCTGCTGCGCCGCCGCAGCTCCCGGCACAGGTCGGTGCCGTCGCCGTCGGGCAGGGTCAGGTCCAGCAGCACCAGGTCGCAGGGGGCGGCACAGAGGGCCGCGGCGACGGTCGCGGCGTGCTCCACCTCGTACCCCCGGCGGGTGAGGGCGGAGGAGAGCGCGGCGGCCACCCGGCGGTCGTCCTCGACCAGCAGGATGCGCACCCGGGGCCCCCATTCGTCGGCTTGTCGACCCGAATGGTGGCAGAAACCCGCTCGCGGCGGGAGGGCCGGTCCCACGCCGGCCGCTCCCCGGTCGGAGGTGCGGCCCGCCGCCGGCGGGGCAGGCCGGCCGGATCAGAGACCGAAGACCTCGTCGGCCGTCGCGTCGCGGACCCCGTCGACGAAGCCCCGGAAGCCGGGGTCGTGGTGGCTGGCGGGCACGCTGGTGACGATCTCGCCGGTGGCCTGGGTGACCGCGTCGACCAGGGGTGGATAGTCGATCTCGGCGTCCGGGAGGGTGTCGTCGTCCGCCTGGCCGAGGTTGATCACGTGCTGCACGTCCTCGGTCGGGGTGTCCGGGTCGCCGGCCCACTCGCCGCCCGCCCGGTGGCACTCGTCGTACAGCGCCCGCTGGCTGTCGGTCCAGTCCTCGTCGTAGCTCTCCATCGCCATCCCTCCGCGGCCCGCTGCCCCGAGCATGCCGGGCGGCGGCGGGCACCGGGGCGGTACCGGGAAACCGGGACGGCCGCCGGCGGGACCGGCCGCGCGTAGGCTGCCGGGGTGATCTACAAGCTCCTCACCACCACCGAGTGGGACGACGCGCTGGCCGCCGGCCACCTCGACGGTACGGCGCTGGACCGGCAGTCCGGGTTCATCCACCTCTCCGGCGCCGACCAGGTGGTCGGTACGGCCCGGCGGTACTTCGCGGGCGCCACCGGGCTGACCCTGCTGACGGTGGACCCGGACCGGCTGGGCGACGCGCTGCGCTGGGAGCCGTCGCGCGACGGGGCGCTCTTCCCGCACCTGTACGGCCCGCTGCCGGTGCCCGCCGTGGTGGCCGCCGACGCGCTGCCGGCGGACCTGCCGGTCGCCGACGCGGTGGCGGCGCTGCTCGCCTGACGGGTCGCTATGCTACGCCGAGTCCGCTCCCCCGGCCTCGCCCGCGCGCCCCGGGGCGGGTGTGGCAGAACCGATCCGCGCGATCGACGCCCGCCCGGCGTACGCCGACGCGGATCACCGACGGCGCGACGCCGCGCCCCGAGCCATGCGAGTTGAAGGATGACTGACAGCAGTTCCCTGCCCCCCTCCGTCTTCGTCCACCCGACGGCCGACGTCGAGGAGGGTGCCCGCGTCGGCGACGGCACGAAGGTCTGGCACCTTGCCCACATCCGGTCCTCGGCGCAGGTCGGCGCCGGCTGCGTCATCGGCCGCAACGTGTACGTCGACGCCGGCGTGACGGTCGGCGACCTGGTCAAGATCCAGAACAACGTCTCGGTGTACCAGGGCGTCACCATCGAGGACGAGGTCTTCGTCGGCCCGTGCGCGGTCTTCACCAACGACTTCCGGCCCCGGGCGCAGAATCCGGACTGGACGATCACGCCGACCCTGGTCCGCCGGGGCGCCTCGATCGGCGCCAACGCCACTCTCGTCTGCGGCATCGAGGTCGGCGAGTACGCGATGATCGCGGCCGGCTCCGTGGTGACCCGGGACGTGGCGCCGTACCAGCTGGTCGCCGGCAACCCGGCGCGCCCGAAGGGCTGGGTCGACGAGCGCGGCGAGGTCGTCTCGCGGGACGTGGAGAACCCGCCGCAGCGGGGCTGAACGGACGACGCGGGGGCGGTGACCGGCACCACCGGACACCGCCCCCGCGTCGACGCGTCAGCCGCAGAGCCGGTCGACCTCCGCCCGGAACCGGTCCATCGCGTTCGGCTCGTCCGGGCCCAGCAGGTACGTCTTCAGCTCCCGACGCGCCTCGGTCATCGGGTCGTCACCGGCCCGGGTCACCGCGACGATCTTCGGCAGCTCACCGCAGTCCGCACCGAGCAGGTACGCGGCCCGCGCGGTGGGGTACCGGCGGCGGAACTCGTCCTCGGGCACCCCGGCCGGGTTCGCCACGACGTACGGCCGCTGGCTCTGCATGAAGTCCGAGACGACGCTGGAGATGTCGCTGACCAGCAGGTCGGTCTGGTTGAAGCAGTCGAACAGCCCCGGGGCCCGGCCGTTGACCACGAGGTGCGCGTCGCCGGCCAGCGAGGTCGCGTCGCTCTGCCCGCCGGCGGCCCGGATCCGACGGATGATCCGGTCGTTGGCCGACCGGGCCTTCGCCGACCGGCTGCCGGTGAGCGGGTGCGGCTTGTAGATCACCCGCACCCCGGGGGTCGCCAGCAGGCCGGCGACGATCCGCTCGCCCATCAGCACCACGGAGGTGTGGTAGACCTCCTCCTCCAGCCAGCCCTCCCAGGTCGGGGCGTAGAGCACGGTGAACGGTCGCTCCGTGGCCGTCGAGCCGAAGGTGTGCACGCCGGCCAGCTGCGGCCGGCCGATCTCGACGATGTCGCGGTCGAGCACGCCGACGCCGCTGAGGGCGTAGCGTTCCCGCCCCGCCGGACCGGCCACCCAGACCTCGTCGTACACCTTGCTGTAGGGGTTGACGCTGGCCTGCTTGTCGCTGTCGCCGTGGCCGACGAAGACGTGCTTCACGCCCGGCTCGCGCAGCAGGTGGATGTTGGCGCCGACGTTCGCCACGTAGAGGGCGGCGCGGAGGCTGCCCAGTTCGAGGTTCATGAAGTCGGTGCCGGCGGGTACGCAGACCACCGGCAGGCGGGTGTCGGCGAGCGCACGGAACGCCTCCTCCTGGCGCATCAGCACCACCGCCCGCCGGCCGGTCGCCTCGACCGGGGCGAGCCACATGTTGGCCTGGTAGACGTCCTTGACCGGGCCGGCGAAGTAGAGCGCCAGGTCCGGCTGCTCGCGGGCGAGCCAGCTCTGCACCGCCGGCAGCGCCGAGGTGGCCCGGCCGCGCCCGCGCAGCCAGGTCAGCGCGAGCACGGCGGCGACCAGCGCCCCCGCCACCAGGGTGACCGCCGCGGTGAGCACCACCGGCGCCACGTCGTCGGCCAGCACCGCGACCACGGCCGCCGGCACCAGTAGCAGGTTGAGCAGGGGCAGCCGGTCGCCCTCGAGGGCGACGGCCCAGGCCGGCGGTCGGGGCGCCCCGGAGGACCGCCCGACCTCGATGTTGCGGACGAAGGCGACGGCGGCGGCGCCCCGCTCGCCGAGGCGCGCCAGCACCCCCGTGCCGAGGGCGAGCGCCAGCAGCGCCGCGGGCAGCAGCAGCACCAGGACCAGCGCCGTCGGGCCGGGGCGGACCGTCGTCACGATCAGCAGGACGACCGCCAGGTCCCGGGCCAGGTGCCGGTACAGGCTCCCGATCCCGGCCTTGTCCAGCAGTACCCCGCCGGCCGGGCGGCGCAGCAGGGTGAGTTCACCGGCGGCCACGGCCAGGCCGGCGACCGCGAAGGGGATCATCCAGCCGAGGGCCCCGGCCAGCACCATGACGGCGTACGACAGCAGTAGCGCGCCGATGAGGCCGGCGTCCGGCTGCCTGCGCAGTTTGCTGAACAAAGACACACTCCCCTATCGATCACCGGCGAATCCGGGCAGGTGCGACCTTAACGTGGCATGTCCTTCGAGTATTGCCGGGGTGTCGCGCAGCCCACCAGCGGGCCACGGCGGCACCCCGCTCGACGCGACGGGGCCCCGGCCGTTGTCGACCGGGGCCCCGTGACGCGACGGCGGATCAGCCGCCGATGACCACCCGCCGCACGCCGGCCCAGCGGGCCGCGTCGGTGACCCGGCGGCCGTCGACCAGGACGGTCACGCCGGGCAGGTCGGCCGGGCTGAGGGTGCGGTACTCCGCGTGGTCCGCCTGCACGACGGCCGCGCCGAGCGGCTCACCGTCGTACGGCGGCAGGCCGTGCGCGGTGAGTTCCTCGGCGGTGTACATCGGGTCCGAGACGTACGGCCGGGCACCGCGCCGCCGCAGCGCGTCCACGGTCGGGAAGACACCGGAGAAGGCGGTCTCCTTGACGCCGCCCCGGTAGGCGGCGCCCAGCACCAGCACCCCGACGTCGGTCAGGTCGCCGTAGGCGGCGGCGAGCAGGTCCACCGCGTACTCCGGCATGGCCGCGTTGGCCTCGCGGGCGGAGCGGACGACGGTGGCCGCCGGGTCGTTCCACAGGTACATCCGGGGGTAGATCGGGATGCAGTGCCCGCCGACCGCGATGCCCGGCTGGTGGATGTGGCTGTACGGCTGGGTGTTGCACGCCGCGATGACCTTGGTGACGTCCACGCCGACGGTGTCGGCGAACCGGGCGAACTGGTTGGCCAGCCCGATGTTGACGTCCCGGTAGGTCGTCTCGGCCAGCTTGGCCAGCTCGGACGCCTCGGCGGAGCCGAGGTCCCAGACGCCGTTGGGCTGCGCCAGGTCGGGCCGCTCGTCGAAGTCCAGCACCGCCTCGTAGAAGCGCACGCCGTGCTCCGCCGACGCCTCGTCGACGCCGCCGACCAGCTTCGGGTAGCGGCGCAGGTCGGCGAAGACCCGGCCGGTGAGCACCCGCTCGGGGCTGAAGACCAGGTGGAAGTCCTTGCCCGCGGTCAGCCCCGAGCCCTCCTCGAGCATCGGCGCCCAGCGGTTGCGCGTGGTGCCGACCGGCAGGGTGGTCTCGTAGCTGACCAGGGTGCCCGGCTTGAGGCCAGCGGCGATGGCGCGGGTCGCGTCGTCCATCCAGCCGAAGTCCGGCACGCCCTCGGCGTCCACGAAGAGCGGCACGACCACCACGACCGCCTCGGACTCGGCGACCGCGGCGGCGGTGTCGGTGGTGGCGGTCAGCAGCCCGGCGGCGACGGTCTCCTTGAGCTTGACGTCCAGGTCGGTCTCGCCCGGGAAGGGCACCGCCCCGTCGTTGACCAGCCCGACGACCCGCTCGGAGACGTCGGCACCGATCACCCGGTGGCCCTTCGTGGCGAACTGCACGGCGAGCGGCAGACCGATCTTCCCCAGCGCGACGACGCAGATGTTCATGGAACTACTTTCCTCCTAGTGGAAGCCTGCGCCGCAGGCGGGCCACCACCCGGCGCAGCGTCACCGGCGAGACGGCGATCACCAGGTGGCCCTTGTGGTTCGTGGTCGTGGTGAACACGTACAGCTGTCCGCCGTGTCGGTGGAGCACCCGCTGCCGGACCGGCGGACGTGGCCCGCGCAGCGGGGTGGAACCGCTCTCCCCGGCCGCCACGGCGGTGACCCGGACGGTCCGGGTCCGCCCTCCGGGCGGGAGGCCGGCGAGCAGGTCGACGGCCCGGAACGTGACCCGGACGGTGGTCCCCAGCGGGTCCTCCGTCAGGCCGGTGACCGTGCCGGCGGCCGAACCCACCTTGAAGGTGAGCCCGCCGTCGGCGAGCTCGGCGAGCTCCGGCCAGGGGCTGCGCGCGGCGACCGTCAGCGTCCTCTCCCCGCCCCGGTCGGGGGACCAGGTCGCGGAGACCGCCTCCAGCCGGGCGAGCCACTTGGGGTCGGACCGGCTGACCTCGAACCACTCCTCGGACAGGGCGGAACGGGGGTCGCCGAAGCCAGGGTACAGGGCGTACCAGCGCTCGTCCTGCACCACCGTGGGCGGCAGCCCCTCCTCGACGTCCTGCCTGATCACCGCCCGCAGGTCGGCGAGCGACCCGAGCCAGGCGGCGCCGATGCGCACCCGGGCGGTGACGCCCAGCCGGTCCCGGATGGGATCCGTGAGGTGCTTGCGGGCCAGGTTGGCCACGCCCGCGCGGACCTGTTCCTGGACGTCGGGCTCCAGCGTCAGGAAGTCGTCCTGGAGCAGCTTGGCGATCTCCCAGGTGAAGTGCCGGTACAGCACCGCGTCGCGCCGCTCGCCGGGCTCGATCAGCTCCGCCACCACCTCGACGACGCGCTCGACGCCGCGCAGCCGGGCGAGGTGGTTGCTGCGGTAGGTGATGTTGCCGGCGTTGAGCCGCTTGACCGCGTAGTAGTAGTCGTAGTCGGCGAGCACCGAGATGCGCCCGGCCCGCAGGCACGCCTCCAGGGTGAACGGCTGGTCGCTGCCGACCGGCATGTCCTCCGGGTAGCGCAGCGCGTACTTCTCGATCAGGTCGCGCCGGAACAGCTTGGTGTTGGACAGGGCGAACGGCAGCGCGGAGGCGAAGAGGTCCACCTCGGCCCGGGTGCTCTCGAAGATCGCCTGGTGGACGTAGCGTTCGTTGACCCCGACCATCCGGCCGAGCAGCACGTCGGAGCCCCACTCGTCGGCCGCGGCGACCATCCGGGCCAGCGCCTCCGGCCCGAGGTGGTCGTCGGCGCCGATGAACAGGACGTAGCGGCCGGTGGCGTGCTCCAGCGCACGGTTGCTGGGGGCGGCGGGGCCGCCCGAGTTCGCCTGGTGCAGCACCTTCACGGTGCCCGGGTACGCCGCCGCGAAGCGGTCCAGCTCGGCGCCGCTGCCGTCGGTGGAGCCGTCGTCGACCGCGACGACCTCCAGCCGGTCCAGCCCGATGGTCTGCTCCACCAGGGAGGTCAGGCACCGGGTCAGGTCCGGCATCGTGTTGTAGACGGCCGTCACCACCGTCACGTCGGGCGTGGTCACGCGCCGACCCGCAGGGCTGGCGGCTCGGCGCCCGGGGTGGTGTCGTCACCGCCGGCACCGCGGCCGGCGGGCAGCAGTCGGGAGTAGACGCCGTCGAGCACCCGCGCCTGCGCCTCCCACGTCCACGACTCCAACAAACCCGGACGCTCGTACGCCTCCCGATAACGCCCCGGATCCCCCAACACCGCACGCACCACCCGCACGAAGTCCCCCACATCCTCCGCCCGGAACACCTCACCCTGCCCCGTCGACCGCACCGTCTCCGCCATCGTCCGCACATCACTGACCACCAACGGCAACCGCGCATGCGAATACTCGAAGAACTTCGTAATCAACGCGATCTCATGATTCGGCCAATGATGAATCGGAATGACCCCCACCGAAGCCCCCGACAAGAACGGCACCACCTGATGATGCGGCACGTACGACAACACGTGCACCCGCTCGGCCACCCCCAACTCACCCGCCCGCACCACCAACCCCTTCACGTACGCGGAGTCGGGCTTGTTGACCACGAAGGCGGCGTGCGCCCCGGGCAGTTGCGGCAGCGCCTCGACCATGACGTCGAGGCCCCGCCGCGCGGCGGCGACGCCGCTGTAGACCAGCAGCGGCACGTCCGGCCCGATCCCGCAGAGCTGGCGGATGTCCGGCGCGGGCTCGTCGCCCGGGCCGGGCAGCTCGGCCAGCGAGGGGGCGTTGAGCACGACCTCCGGCCGTTCGGCCAGGCCGTGCTCCTGCTGCAACAGGTCGGCCAGCCCGCCGGAGACGGTCGTCGCCGCGTCCGCGTACGGCACGAACTCCCGCTCGTGCGCCATGTTGCCGGGCAGCCACCGGACGTTGTCGCGCCACGCCTGCACGCCGGGGAGGTACTCGTGGGCGTCCCAGACGACCGCGACCCGCCGGCCCTTGGCGGCGGCCCGCAGCTTGGCCCGGGCGGCCACCCCGAGCATGCGGAAGTCGTTGGCGTGGATCAGGTCCGGCCGCAGTTCGTCGACCGTCGGGCCGTAGGCCAGCTCGTAGTCCCACAGCCCCGGCTCCAGCCGCCGCCAGGCGCCGTCGCCCTGCACGGCCTGCCAGAACCTGGTGTACGCCCGGTCCAGCGGCCCGTCCAGCTTCTTCCGGCCGCGCCGGGACCGGGTGAGCTGCCAGTGGCGGAACGAGACCCAGCGGCGGGTCGCCCCGGCGACCAACTCCTCCGCGCGCAGCGCGTGCCACCGCAGGGGTGACGGGCGGCCGGCGCCACCGGCGCGCGCGGCCACCGTCAGGGCGGCCCGCCGGAAGGTCAGGTCCGCACGCCAGGCCTTCATCGCCTGGCTGCGGTGCGCGGCGATCCCGGTGGGCGGGTACGCCAGCGGCCAGCGCAGCCAGCCACGGCGGAACTCATGCCGGCGCTTGGCCAGCGGCTCGGGCATCGGCAGCAGGCGCACCTCGGCGTTGCCGAGGTGCCAGCTCTGTTCGCGCCCGGCGGCTGTGCGGCCGAGCAGGACGACCTCCCAGCCGGCGTCGGCGGCCGAACGGGCGGCCTTCTGTACCCGGGAGTCACCGTTGACCCCGTTGTCGACCAGCATGACAACACGCCCCCGGGCGCCGGCGCCGCCGTTCAGCCCCATCGTCTGCTACTCCGCCTCTGCCCGGTGCTGTCCGGCCGGGTCACCCGGCCCGGATCCCGAGCGATTGTACGAGACCGCCGGCCGGCGCCCTCGCACCCTGGATGTGGGAAAGCGCGGGTCGACTTCGCCTCCGCGCGCCCCGGAGCGTACCCTCCCCGCTGTCCGTCCCGGCGCCGACCGCGTCGATGCGCGCTCCGCGCGAGGAAACTGTCAGCCGGATACCTTCCGCCGGAAGTAGGGCGAGATGTCGAGTAGCCAAAACCTCGGTGGCGCGCCGGTGGCCGCGCCGGACGCCCGCCGGGCCCGCCTCCGGCTGGTGCTCGGCCTGCTCGCCGCCGCCGCGCTCGGCAGCCTGCTGTGGGTGGGCCGCTGGGAGACCGCGCCGCAGCACGCCTACCCGGACACCTACTGGTACGCCCGGCAGGCGGTCACCGCGACCGGCACGCCGTCCGCCGAGGCGGACCGATTCGCCGCCCGGCTGGTCTGCCGCCAGGGCATGCCGAGCCCGCGCCCGGGTGTCTCCTGCGTCGCCGGCACCCGGCAGTGGGCCGCCAGCATGCCCCCGCGCTACCAGCGGATCTTCACCACCCGGCCCGGGTACTCGCTGACCGTGGCACCGTTCGTGCTGGCCTTCGGGGAGCGGGGAATGGTGCTGGCCACCGCCGCGCTCGCCGTGCTGGCCGGCGTGTTGGCGGCCCTGGCGGTCCGGCTACTCGGTGGCGGCCTGGTCAGCTCGCTCGCGGCCACCGCGCTGCTCTTCCTCCTGCCCACCGGGTTCTGGCTGAGCCGGCTGCTGGCCGAGGCCGGCGCGACGGCGTTCGCGTTGGCCGCGCTCTGCGCCGCCATACCCCTGCTGCGGCCGGGCGGCTCGACGCGCGGCCGGCTGCTGCTCGGCGGCGCGGTGCTGGCCGCGCTGCTCGGCTCGACCGTCACCCGGCCGGCGACCGGCCTGCTGCTGTCGGGCGCGCTGACGGCGGTGCTCGGCGCGCTGACCCTGGCCCGCCGCCGCCGGGCCGGCTGGGAGCCGGGGCTGGTCGTGCTCACCGCCGCCTGCGGCGTGGCCACGGCGGTCTGGCTCGGCCTCAGCGCCGCGCTGGACATCCCCGGCGCGGCGGAGACGCTCCAGGACAAGTTCACCGTGCACTTCACCCGGCCGGACGTGCCCGACCCGTGGCCCCGCCTGGTGGAGCTGAACCGGGAATTCTGGCCCGCCCAGCTCAACGCCTGGTGGAACGGGGGCGCGCCGCTGGCCGCCTCGCCGTTCCTGGCCCTGCTGCTGGTCGGCTTCGCCGCCCTGTTCCGGGCGCTGCCCGGCCGAGCCGCGCTGCTCTTCGCCACGGCCGGGGCGACCGGACTGCTCACGCTGGTGGCCCACCCCAAGGAGTCCGAGGCGGACCGGCTGGTCCTGGTCATCTGGCTGCCGGTGGTGGTCGGCCTCGCCATGCTGCTGGGCAGACCCGCCCGGCCCGCCCCGGCGCCCGCCCCGGACACCGCGGTCGGACCGGGGCAGCAGCCCCCGGAGTAGGAACCGCCCGGACGGTCAGCGGGTCAGCGGGCGGACGTCCCAGAGCCAGACGTCGTCGACGCGGCGGCCCGGACCGAAGCACGCGTCCAGCACCGCGCGGAGCGCCTCGGCGCGGGGATGCCGGGGCAGCGCCACGGCGTCCGCCCGCCAGTGCCGCACGTCCAGCTCCGCCTGCGCGCGTTCCGCGGGGGTGACGGTGACCGGCGCCGGGCGTTCCCCGGTGGCCACCTGGGTCAGCAGGACCGCGGTGGGCCGGGGATCCACCCCCCACCGGCCGGTGTCGTCGGTGGGCGAGGTCGGTCCGAGGAAGTAGCCCTGTGGCACGGCGAAGCCGGCACCTGCGGCGGCGCCCCAGCGCACCGAGGTCATGTTCTCCACCGGCACCGGCACGAGCGTCCGCCCGGGCGCGACGTGGTCCCGCCACCCGCCGGCGGTGACGAAGTCGGGCACCTCCGGGCGACCCACGGCCGGCAGCGGGGTCGGCAGCAGCGGCACCAAGGCGACGGCCAGCGCCACCGCGACCAGCGGCCGGACCGGCACGACGCCCACCCGGGCCGGGACCCGGCCGGAGAGCAACCGGTCCACCACGATCGCCACGAGCACCCCGAGGGCGGCCGTGGTGATCAGGGCGAAGCGGGCCACCACCATCGCGTCGACCACCGGCAGGCCGTTCAACAGCCGGAACGGCCCGGGGACCCCGGGCCCGCGGACCGCCCAGTTGATCGTGTTGCCCAGCGAGAAGAGCGCCGCCAGCACCGCGGTGAAGCCCAGCACCCGGACCAGGTGCTCCCGGCGCAGCCAGGCCATCGCGGCGACCGCCACCAGCACCAGCGGCCAGCCGTAGAAGCTGGCCTCCTCGGTCACGTTGGCGGCCAGCCGGCGGTCACCCTGCGGGCCGCCGCCGAGCGACTCGGTCGCGTAGCTGAAGTAGGAGGCGAGCCGCAGGGCGTACTTGTCGGGGTCGGTGGGGTGTCCGCTGCGGTGCTGCGGGCCGAGGAACTGCATCCAGAGCGGGTACGCCGTCACCAGCAGGGTCAGTGCGCCGGCGACACCCAGCACGGCCAGCGCCCGGGGGGCCGCGGCCAGCGCCGCCCGGGGCCGGAACAGCACGTGGCCCAGCAGCGCCATCACGCAGGCCAGGGCGAGGATGAAGAGGATCTCGACGCTGACGAAGAACTGCGCGGAGACCAGCGCGCCGAGGATGAGCCCGTCGCGCAGCGGGCGCCCGCCGCGGGTGAGTCGGGCCACCCGCCACACGATGAGCGGGACCAGCCACTGCGCGGTGATGTGCGGGTGACCGTTGCTGTGCGAGATGAGGGCCGGCGCGAAGGCGCAGCAGGCGGCGCCGACCAGCGCCGCCGCGCGGTTGCCGACCACGTGCCGGGAGAGCACCCAGTACCAGGCGAAGCCGGTGCCGGCGAGGTTGAGGGTCATCAGCACCAGGTAGGACAGCGAGGCGCCGCCGAGCAGGGTGACCGGCGCGAGCAGGATGCCGGGCAACTGGATGCCCACGTTGGTCATCAGGTTCACGCCGTCCGGCGCGTTCTGCAACGTCGTGAAGAACGGGTTCTCCAGGTTGGCCACCGCGTGCGCCGCGTGGGCCAGCATCCACTCGTTGAAGTCCTGGTCCGCCGGCTGCGCGCCAAGCACCCGGCCGTGCACGTCGCGCCAGCCCCGGGCGGTCACCCAGAGCGCGCCGGCGAGAAGGACGAACACGGCGACGAGGTCCGGCCGGCGCCGGCGGGACTCCCGGGGCGGATCAGCCGGCGCGCGCTCCTCGGCGGCGTCGGTGGAGAGGTCTGTCGCCGGGGGATGCGCTGCGGTCACGGTGCCCGATCCTACTCATGGGGACACGCTCCACGGTGCCTCCGCTCCGGCCGCATCGCCGCCCACCGCGCCCCGTCGCCGCCGACGGCCGGGCATGCGGTCAGACCCCCGACCTGCCGGGGCCGCTCAAGGGCGGGGCCGTGCGATCAGACCCCCACCTGCCGGGGCGAGTCGGGCGCGGACCCGGCCGCCGGGCGGTGCGCCGGAGCGGGCGGGTGGTCGGGCAGCAGTCGGGAGTAGACACCGTCGAGCACCCGCGCCTGCGCCTCCCACGTCCACGACTCCAACAAACCCGGACGCTCGTACGCCTCCCGATAACGCCCCGGATCCCCCAACACACCCCGCACCACCCGCACGAAGTCCCCCACATCCTCCGCCCGGAACACCTCACCCTGCCCCGTCGACCGCACCGCCTCCGCCATCGTCCGCACATCACTGACCACCAACGGCAACCGCGCATGCGAATACTCGAAGAACTTCGTGATCAACGCGATCTCATGATTCGGCCAATGATGAATCGGAATGACCCCCACCGAAGCCCCCGACAAGAACGGCACCACCTGATGATGCGGCACGTACGACAACACGTGCACCCGCTCAGCCACCCCCAACTCACCCGCCCGCACCACCAACCCCTTCACGTACGGGGCGGCGGGGCGGGGCACCACCAGCGCCACGTGCGCGCCGGGCAGCTCGGTGAGCGCCTCGACCATGATGCCGAGGCCCCGCTGTTCCGCGGCGGCACCGCTGTAGACCAGCAGCGGCACGTCCGGCCCGATCCCGCAGAGCTGGCGGATGTCGGGCACCCCGTCGCCGCCGCCCGCCGCGTCCGCGCTGCTCGGGGTGTTGAGCACGACGGTGGGCTGCTCGGGCAGGTGGTGCCGCTCGCGCAGCAGGTCCGCCAGCCCGTCGGAGACGGTGAGCACCGCGTCGGCGTACGGGGCGTACTCCCGCTCGTGGGCCGTGTTGGCCGGCAGCCACCGGGGGCTGTCGTTCCAGCGCCGGATGCCGGGCAGGAACTCGTGGGCGTCCCAGACCAGCGCGACGCGCCGGCCCTTGGCGGCGGCCCGCAGCTTGGCCCGGGCGCCGACCCCGAGCATGCGGAAGTCGTTGGCGTGGATCAGGTCCGGCCGCAGCTTGTCGACCACCGGCCCGTACGCCAGCTCGAAGTCCCACAGCGCCGGGTCGAGCCGGCGCCAGGCGCGGTCGCCGGCCACCGTCTGCCAGAACTTGGTGTAGAGCTGGTCGACCGGGGTGGCCAGGTCCTTGCGTGCCTCCTGGGCCCGACTGAGCTGGCGTCGACGCAGCGACACCCAGCGGCGCGACACCTTCGTCGCCAGCAGCTCACCCCGCAGCAGCTGCCGGCTCAGCGTCAGCCCGGCGGAGGATCGCCCCTCCTCCCGGGCCTGGCTCAGCGCACCGAGCCGCGCCTCCAGGTCGGCGCGGCGGGCGCGCACCTCCTGCTCGCGCCGGGCGGCGATGCCGGTGGGCGGGTACGCCAGCGGGCCGCGCACCCAGTGGCGGCGGAACTCGTGCGGCGCCCGGGCGAGCGAGGTGGTCATCGGCAGCAGCCGGACCTCGGCCCCGCCGAGCTGCCAGGTCTTGACCTTGCCGGTGGCCGAGCGGCCCAGCAGGACCACGTCCCAGCCGGCCTCGGCGGCCGAGGCGGCGGTCTTCTGCACCCGGGAGTCGCCCTCGACGGCGTTGTCCACGAGCATGACCACCCGACCCCGGGTGGCGGGGGTGGCCGGTCCGGCGGCGCCGTCGGTCATGGGTGTCTCCTCCGTCCGTGCGGGCCCGTCGGGCCCCGGCGAGTGTACGGCAGCGGCAGCCGCCCGGACGCCACGCTCCCGGTGCGCCGGGGCGGTCGACGGCCGTCGCGCGGCGGTCGACCCAACGGCTGCGGCGGCGTCGGCGGACACCACCGCCCGGGGCACTAGCATGGCCCGGTGACCGCCTCCCACCCTGTCAACGTCGCGCCGGCCGTCGGGGCCGACCCCGCACCGCCGCCGGCCCCGCACCGGTCGGACGGCGCCGTCGCCACCGCGGGCCCGGAGGGCCGGGCCGGCGGACCACCACCTCGCGAGTACGGGCTGGACGCGCTGCGGGTCGTGGCGATCTGCGGCGTGGTGGCGATCCACGTCTTCGGCGTCATCGTCGGCCAGGACGACCTACGCGGCAACCTCGGCTGGTGGGTCGCGACCGCCATCGACATCGGGGCGATCTGGACCGTGCCCGCGTTCATCATGATCAGTGGGGCGTTCGTGCTCGATCCGCGGGCGCACCGGGCCGGCCCGGCCGCGTTCTACCGCAAGCGGTTCGCCCGGATCCTCCCCGCCATGATCGTCTGGCACGTGGTGTACGTGGTCGTGGTGCGGATGGCGATGCGGGGGGAGGAGGTGAGCCTCACCCTGCTCACCCGGCTGCTGATCGACGGCAAGGTCTTCACCGCGCTGTACTTCCTCTGGCTGATCGCCGGGCTCTACGTGCTCGCGCCCGTCCTCGCGCCGTTCCTGCACGCCGGCGGGCGGCACCGCGCGCTGGTCACCGCCGGGGTGGCGCTGGGCTGGACCATGGTGGCGTACATGATCCCGGGCATCGCCCTGATGCTGGGCGACTCCCGGCCGAACATCCTGACCAGCTGGAACCGGTGGTGGCCGTACGTCGGCTTCTTCATCGCCGGCTGGGCCCTGCGCCGGGTGGTGCTCAACCGGCTCTGGACGACGCTCGCCCTGCTCGGCGCCGGCCTGCTGCTGGCCGAGGCGATCTGGCAGTTCGGGGTGGCGCCCCAGCACCGCCTGCTCCAGGTCACCTTCCCGGTGATGGCGACCGGCACCCTGGTCGCCGCCGCCACCCTGCTGATCTTCATGGCCTCGGTGAGCATCGGGTCCCGGGTCACCTGGCGCCCCGCCGTGGGCCGCCTGGTGACCCGCCTCTCCGACGCCTCGTTCGGGGTGTTCCTGATCCACCTGCTGGTCTTCGAGGTCTTCCGGCAGCTCGTCCCCGACGTGGAGGCCGGGCGGTCGCTGGTGGTCATCGGGCTGACCTACCCGGCCGTGCTGGTGATCTCCTTCGCCGTCTCCATGCTGGCGTCGAAGATCCCGTACGTGCGGGCGGTCTTCTGACCGACACCACCGGCGGTCGGCCGGCAGCGACGACGGCGGCCCGGACGATTGCGATCGTCCGGGCCGCCGCCTGTCGGAGGTGGGCCGCCACGCCGACGGCCGCCCGCCTCCCGCAGGCAGCGGGGGACGGGCGGCCGTCGGACCGGCGTGGCCTCAGCCGAGGAACGAGGTGAGCTGGCGGGCCGTCCAGGTGCCGTCGTGGTAGGTGCGGGCGTACTCGGCGGAGGCGAGGCCGATCTTGGCGGTCGCCTCCCGGTCGTCGAGCAGGGACTCGACGACCGTGGTGAGGTCGGTCGGGGTGGCGTTGACGATCGGCAGGTCGCCGCCGACGGTCTTGGTGACCTGCTCGCTGAGGTAGGCCACCACCGGCTTGCCGGCGGCCATCGCCTCCACGGCGAAGGTGCCGAAGCTGCCGGTGGTGAACTGGTCGAGCACCAGGTCGCAGTCGCGGACCAGCTCGCGCATCTCCGCCCAGGCGACCCCCTCGGCCAGCCGCAGCTCGATGACGCCCCGGTCGTGCAGGGCCTGCATCGCCGGCAGGATCCGGTCGGTGCCCTTGGTCCACCGCTTGGAGGGGGCGTGCAGCACCAGCGGGCGGGACCGCTGCATCACCGGCCGGTCGCAGGCCCACGCGTCGACGTCCACCACCAGCGGGGCCCACGTCGCCCAGGGCAGGTCCTCGAGCAGGTCCGGCGTGGTCACGAAGGCCGGCAGCCCGCACTCCTCGGCCACCCGCCGGTTGCGCTCGGCCTTCTTCCGCAGCTTCGCCGCGATGCCGTCGGGCGCGTCGCTGAACAGGGAGAACTCGTGCCGCTGCTGGTGCCGGTCCGGATGCCGGATCTCGCTGCCGTGCGCCAGCAGCGCGACCTTGATCCCGGCCTTGCGCAACGCCGGCAGGTCACCCTCGATGTTGTCGCCGTTGAGCTGGCCGAACAGCGGCATGAACGCGTCCACCAGCACGTGGGTGTACTGGCTCAGCACCCGGTTGACCTGCTCCAGCTGGAAGTCGAGCTCCGGCTGGCGCAGCGAGTCGAGGTAGACGTCCGCCGGGTAGTCGAACGAGCCGGGCAGCTTGTTCATCACCACCTGCACCGACACGTCGGCGTTGTCCCGGCAGATGGCCCTGGCGAAGGCGGCGGCCTGACCGGCGTAGTTGGCCGGGCCGAGGCCGAGGCGGATCGGCGTGTCACCGAGCTCGCGCCAGCCGCCCAGGGGCCGCGGCTCGGCCGTGCCCGTCGACGGTGCGGTGACCGGACGCTCCTGCACCGTCCAGGGCACCTCGCGCGGGCCGGCCGGCGCGACGCCGGAGAGGTCCCGGTAGAGCTGGAGCAGCTTGCTGCTCTGCCGCTCCCAGGACAGCTCGTCGAGGATCGGCTCGCTGATGTGCGCGGCCAGCTCGGCCCGGCGGGCGGTGGCCCGCCGCGTCGCCTCCACGAAGCCCGCCACGTCGCCGGAGGTGAAGGTCTCCCCGATGTCGTGCCCCTCGACGAACGCCCGGACCACCTGCACGTCGCTCGTGACCAGGGGAAGGCCGGCGTGCAGGTACTCGGAGACCTTCGTCGGCAGGGACAGCTCGCAGTTCGGGGTCCGCTGGAACGGGATCAGGCCGAGGTCTGCGGAGCTGAGGTAGTCGGCGACCTCGTACGGCGCGACGTAGGGGACCACGTGCACCCGGTCCCGCGTGCCGGTCGCCTCGGCGCGGGCGAGCAGGTCCTCCAGCAGCGGGGTCATCCGGCCGCTGACCAGGGCCAGGTGGTGCTCCGGCAACTGCGGCAGCGCCGCGATGACGGTGTCCAGCCCGCGTTCCTTGCCGATCCATCCCGCGTACACCATCAGCGGCACGCCCTCGGCGACGCCGGCGCGCTCCCGCACGGAGGCGGTCACGGCGCCGCTGCGGATGCCGTCGCGCACCGGCGAGTTTCCCACCACCATCGGGGTCTTCGGCAGCCCGTACTCGGTCTGGAGCTTCTCCGCGATCTGCTCGGAGACGGTGACCACCGCGTCGGCCCGGCCGATGAACTCCCGCTCGGCGGCCCGCACGCCGCTGGCCTGCTGCGGCTTGGGCCAGGCGACGCCCCGCACGTACTCGTGGGCGTCGTAGAGCCAGACGCAGCCGCGCCCGCGCGCCCGCAGCCGCGCGGCGCTCATCGCCGCCGTCGGGATGGTGTTGATGTCGTTGGCGTGGATGACGTCCGGCTCCAACTCCTCCAGCACCGGCCCGAACGCCAGGTCGATGTCGACAAGCGTCGGCCAGTCGGTCCGCCAGTCGCCGGTCGGCGGCAGCGGCTGGGTGCTGTGGAACTGTTCCCAGCCCCAGGCCCGCAGCCGGAACTGGTGCACCGCCTCGTGCGCCCGCAGCCAGGCGCGCGGCGGAGGGTTGCGCTTCGCCGTCTGCGTCCGGAGCCAGGCCTGGTGCGAGGCGCGGTAGCGGGCCAGGGCGGACTTGTCCGGGATGCCGAACTGCGTCACCGTGCGGCGGATCCGGTGCTCGCGGGCCGGCCGGCGGGACAGGGTCTGCGGCACCGGCACCCGGATGACCTGGATCGGCCCCATGGCGGAGCGCTCCGGCTCGCCCTTCTTGCGGCTGCTCCGGCCCACCAGGACCACGTCCCACCCGTCCCGGGCGGCGGCGATGGCGGTCTTCTGTACGCGGGAGTCGCCGGTGATGCCGTTGGCGACCAGTACGACGAGCCGCGGCGCTCGGCGGGGCGTTGACATGCGCTGTCCTTAGGTGGGAGGAGGGCTGGCGGTGCGAGGTGCCGGACCGCGGCCCGCCGGACGCGGACCGCGGTCGCCCATCGTCAGCGGGTGGGAACGGTGTCCCCCGCCGGGGACGCGGTGCCCGCCCCCACGGTGATCGTGCTGCCGTCGGTCGCGGAGCGCAGGACGGCGCCGGCCACCTCGACCGTACGCAGGCCCTGGCGCAGGGTCACGATGTCGCTCTCCTTGCCCTCGACCGCGTCACGGAAGCGCTCGTGCTCGACCAGCAGCGGCTCCCGCTTCGGGATCGCGTAGCGCACCATGTCGCCCTCGGCGACGCCGCGGAACGCGCGCAGCGCCTCCCACTCGGTGTCGATGGCGCCGTTGGCGTAGAAGGTGAGGTCGGCGGTGAGGGTGTCGGCGACGAAGCAGCCCCGGTCACCGGTGATCACCGTGGACCGCTCCTTGAGCGGGCTCAGCCAGTTGACCAGGTGGTTGACCATGGTGCCGTCGGCGAGCTGCCCCACCACGGCGACCATGTCCTCGTGCAGCCGGCCGCTGCGCGACACCGTCCGGGCCGACACCGAGGTGTATTCCTGGCCGGTCACCCAGCTGGTCAGGTCGATGTCGTGGGTGGCCAGGTCCATCACCACGCCGACGTCGGCGATGCGGTGCGGGAAGGGACCCTGCCGGCGGGTGACGACCTGGTAGACCTCGCCCAGCTCGCCCGCCTCCAGCCGGGTGCGCAGGTTCTGCAGGGCGGGGTTGTAGCGCTCGATGTGCCCGACGCCGGCCACCAGGCCGGCGGCCTCGAAGGCCTCCACGAGCCGCACCGCCGCGTCCACGCTCTGCGCGAGGGGCTTCTCGATCAGGGCGCTGACGCCGTTGGCGGCCAGCTCCAGGCCGACCTGCTCGTGCAGCGCCGTCGGGCAGGCCACCACCGCGTAGTCGACGCCGAGGGCGAGGAGGTCGCCGAGCTCGGGCACGACCGGCGCCCGCAGCGTGCCGGTGGTGTCGCCGGCCGGGTCGACGATGCCGACCAGCTCGACGCCGTCCAGACCGGCGAGGATGCGGGCGTGGTTGCGGCCCATCGCGCCGAGGCCGATCAGGCCGGCGCGCAGCTTGCGGCCGGCGCTCACCGGGCACCCCCGGCCAGGTTCGCGCCCTCGGCGATGCGCTCCAGCTCGGCCTCGGTGAGCGAGGGGTGCACCGGCAGGGAGACGACCTCGGCGGCGGCCCGCTCGGTCTCCGGCAGGTCCCAGGGGCCGGGCTTGCCGTCCTCGGTCAGGTAGGGCTTGAGCCGGTGGATCGGGGTCGGGTAGTAGACGGCGTTGCCGATGCCCAGCTCGGTCAGGCGCTGCTGGGCGGCGTCCCGGTCGCCCTGCACCCGCACCGTGTACTGGTGGTAGACGTGCCGGGCGGCGTCGGCGACCGGCGGGGTGACCATGCCGGTGATCTTCGAGTCGAGGAACTTGGCGTTCGCCCGGCGCTGCTCGGTCCACTCGCCGAGCTGGCCCAGCTGGACCCGGCCGATGGCCGCGGCGACGTCGGTCATCCGCATGTTCGCGCCGACGATCTCGTTGGCGTACCGCTGCTCCATGCCCTGGTTGCGCAGCAGCCGCAGGGTGCGGGCCAGCTCGGCGTCGCCGGTGCTGACCATGCCGCCCTCCAGGGCGTGCATGTTCTTGGTGGGGTAGAAGCTGAAGCAGCCGGCGGTGCCGAACGCGCCGACCGGGGTGCCGTGCAGCGCGGCGCCGTGCGCCTGGGCGGCGTCCTCGACGACGGCCAGGCCGTGCCGCTCCGCGATCGCCATGATCCGGTCCATGGCGGCGGGGTGGCCGTAGAGGTGGACCGGCATGATCGCCACGGTGCGCGGGGTGACCGCGGCGGCGACCGCCTCCGGGTCGAGGCAGAAGCTGCCCGCCTCGATGTCCACGAAGACCGGCTCGGCGCCGACCAGCCGGACGGCGTTCGCGCTGGCCGCGAAGGAGAACGACGGCACGATGACCTCGTCACCCGGGCCGAAGCCCAGGGCCATGAGGGTGAGCTGCAGGGCGGAGGTGCCCGAGTTCACCGCGACGCAGTGCCGCCCGGCGACCAGCTCGCCGAACTCCTCCTCGAAGGCCGCGACCTCGGGACCCTGCACCACCCGGCCGCTGCGGAGCACCCGGACAGCCGCTTCGATCTCGGCGTCGCCGATGATCGGCCGCGCTGGGGGAATGAACTCTGGGTGCGGCCCAGCCATGGGGCATCCTCCTGTGTCAGATGGTGCTCGGGTGGGGGTTCGGGGTGCGATACTAGCCCGTTGCGAATCAGGCCGAGACCGACGAGGTCAACGTTCACGCACCGGCCCGATGGGGTTCAGAAGTGGTCAGGGACCGGGTGTCCCACACCGCTGGCTCGTCGAGGGACGGACCGGTACATGCTACCCGCAGGGCCGCGACGATCGCGGCGGCCATGCGCGTGATCTCCGGCGTGTCAAGAGGTGTCCGCGAAATCGCCAGCCGCCAGTAGACCGGCCCGACGATCAGATCCGCCGCGCCGCGTCGGTCGGCGCCCGCCGGCAGCTCACCCCGCTCGACCGCCCGGCCGATGACGAGCTCGCCGACCCGGTCCTGGTAGCCGGTCAGCGCCTGCTGGAGGGTCTCGGCGATCTGCGGGTTGCGCGCCGCCTCGGCGAGCAGGTCCGGAATGATCTGCGAGGCCAGCGGGTGACGTAGCGCACCGGCGGCCACGAGCAGCAGCAGCTCCACGTCCCCGTGCAGGCTGCCGGCGTCCACCATCGGCAGCTTGCGCCCGGCGACCGCGGAGACCATGTCCAGCACCAGCTCGAGCTTGGAGCGCCACCGGCGGTAGATCGCCGTCTTGCTGACCCCGGCCCGCCGGGCCACCGCCTCTATCGACAACCGTCCGTAGCCGACCTCCGCCAGCTCCTGCGTGACCGCGCGGCGGATGGCCGTGGTGATGTCGTCACGGAGCACCGCCGCACCGGCCGGCACCCGCCTCTTATCGGTCTTCACGTGCAACAATGTAGCGCAGCGACGGTACGGTTGCGTCCCGACGTGTTTTCCACTACGGTTCGCCCGGCGACGAGGCGGCGCTCCGCACTGGCCACGCTCTCCCGTCGTCGCGCGCAACCCGTTGGCACGAAAGAGATCGGAGCGCCTAACCATGGCCAACACCACGGTGGCAGACCCGGATTCCGGGCTCACCGGGGCCCAGCTCGCCCAGCGCTACGGTCTCCGGTTCGCCGGCGAACGGCCGTCCCTGGGCGAATACGCGGGGCAGCTCTGGCGCTACCGGCACTTCATCGCCGCGTACGCCAACGCCAAGCTGGTGGCGTCGTTCAGCAACGCCCGGCTGGGGCAGCTCTGGCAGGTGCTCACCCCGCTGACCAACGCGGCGGTCTACTACCTGATCTTCGGTGTGGTGCTGGAGCAGAACAGGACCCCGAACTTCATCGCCTACCTCTGCACCGGCCTGTTCATCTTCAACTTCACCCAGACCGCGGTGCAGAACGGCACGCAGTCGATCACCAGCAACCTGGGCCTGATCCGGGCCCTGCACTTCCCCCGGGCCTGCCTGCCGCTGGCCGTGACGATCACCCAGTTCCAGCAGCTGCTCGGCTCGATGGTGGTGCTCGTCCTCATCGTGCTGGTGACCGGTGAGCCGATCACCCTGGCCTGGCTGATGCTGCCGCCGGCGATCCTGCTCCAGACGATCTTCAACGCCGGGCTGACCATGGCGATGGCCCGGATGGGCTCGAAGCTGGCGGACCTCAAGCAGGTCATGCCCTTCGTCATGCGCGCCTGGATGTACGGCTCCGGGGTGCTCTACAGCGTGGCGCTCTTCGAGGAGCAGCTGCCCTCCTGGGCCTCCAGGCTGGTCGAGCTCAACCCCGCGCTCGTCTACATCGAGCTGGCCCGGGTCTCGCTGCTGGAGAACACGCCGACGCTCAGCTCCTCCCTGCCCCAGCTCTGGGTGACGGCGCTGGGCTGGGCGATCGTGATGGGCGTCGGAGGTTTCATCTACTTCTGGCGAGGCGAACAGGAGTACGGCCGTGGTTGATCACTTCGAGTCGTCCAACGACGTGACGGTGACGCTGCCCAAGGTGCAGGAGCGCATCCCCACCGTGGTGGTGGACGACGCCCACGTCATCTACCGGATCCACAAGGGCGCCGGTGGGGGCGGCGGCCCGGTCGGCGCGCTCAAGCGGATCATGAGCCGCACCTCGGCGCCGAACATCCAGGAGGTGCACGCGGTCAAGGGGGTCAGCTTCACCGCGTACCGGGGCGAGGCGGTCGGGCTGATCGGCAGCAACGGCTCCGGCAAGTCGACCATGCTGCGCGCCATCGCCGGCCTGCTGCCGGTCAACCGCGGCGCGGTCTACACGCAGGGGCAGCCGTCGTTGCTCGGGGTCAACGCGGCCCTGCTCAACGACCTCTCCGGCGAGCGCAACGTCGTGCTGGGTTGCCTGGCCATGGGCATGTCGCCCGAGGAGGTGCAGCGGCAGACCCCGGAGATCATCGACTTCTCCGGCATCAACCAGCGGGGCGACTTCGCCTCGCTGCCGATGCGCACCTACTCCTCCGGCATGGGGGCCCGGCTGCGCTTCTCCATCGCCGCGGCCAAGAAGCACGACGTGCTGCTCATCGACGAGGCCCTCGCCACCGGCGACAAGATCTTCCGCAAGCGCAGCGAGCGGCGGGTGCGGGAGCTGCGGGAGGGCGCCGGCACGGTGTTCCTCGTCAGCCACCAGCTCTCCTCGATCCGGGACACCTGCGAACGGACGATCTGGCTGGAATCGGGCGTCCTGCGCATGGACGGCCCGACCGACGAGGTCGTCCGGGAGTACGAGGCGTTCAGCGGCAAGTAGCGCCCCGGCGCACGTACGGCATCCGCCCGGTGCCGGCCGACCGCGTCGCCCCGTGGGGGCGGCGCGGTCCGCGCGTTAAGGTTCATCCGGTCGCCGCGCGGGCGGAACCTTCTGTTCACGCACCCTGAGAGTGAGGCTTCGGCAATGACGCAGGACCACACCACCGGCCCGGACGCCGCACCGGAGGACCCGGCGCCATGGCGGCCCTCGCGGACGGTGGCGGTGGTGCTGGCCGGCGGCACCGGGACCCGGCTGGGCCTCGGCATCCCGAAGCAGCTGCTGAAGATCGCCGGTAAGCCGATCATCGAGCACACCTTGGCGGTCTTCGAGGCGGCGCCCGAGATCGACGAGATCGTCGTGCTGATGGCCACCGGCCACGTCGCCGACGCGCAGCAGATCGTCGACAAGGCCGGCTTCCGCAAGGTCACCAAGGTGATCGAGGGCGGCGACACCCGCAACGCCACCACCCGCATCGCGCTCGACGCCGTCGGCGAGGGCGACTGCAACATCCTCTTCCACGACGCGGTGCGGCCCCTGGTCAGCGGCCGGATCGTGCGGGAGTGCGTGAACGCGCTCTGGACGTACTCGGCGGTCGACGTGGCCATCCCGTCGGCCGACACGATCGTCCAGGTCGACGAGGACGACTGCATCACCGACATCCCCGTGCGCTCCTCGCTGCGCCGGGGCCAGACCCCGCAGGCGTTCCGCTCGGGCACCATCCGCGCGGCCTACCGGCTCGCCGAGGACGACCCGCACTTCGCCGCCACCGACGACTGCGGGGTGGTGCTGCGCTACCTGCCCGGCACGCCGATCAAGGTCATCGACGGCTCCGACGAGAACATCAAAGTCACCCACCCGGTCGACGTGCACCTGGCGGACAAGCTGTTCCAGCTCGCCGCCGCGCAGGCACCCCGGGTGACCGACGAGCGCAGCTACACCGAGGAGCTGACCGGCCGGACCATCGTCATCTTCGGCGGCAGCTACGGCATCGGCCACGACCTCGCCGTGCTGGCCCGCCGCTACGGCGCGCAGGTCTTCCCGTTCAGCCGCTCCAGCACCGGCACCCACGTCGAGCGCGCCGAGGACGTCGAGGCGGCGCTGAAGACCGCCTTCGAGGCCACCGGCCGGATCGACCACGTGGTGGTCACCGCCGGCATCCTGGAGAAGGGTCCCCTGTCCGAGATGGACCAGGAGACCATGGACCGGGTGCTCCAGGTCAACTTCGTGGGGCCGGTCATCGTGGCCCGTCAGTCGCTGCCCTACCTCCAGCAGACCAAGGGCCAGCTGCTGCTCTACACCTCCAGCTCCTACACCCGGGGCCGCGCCGACTACGCGCTCTACTCCTCCACCAAGGCGGCCCTGGTCAACCTCACCCAGGCGCTCTCCGACGAGTGGGCGGAGTTCGGCGTACGGGTCAACTGCGTCAACCCCGAGCGGACCGCGACGCCGATGCGCACCAAGGCGTTCGGCGAGGAGCCGGAGCACACCCTGCTCGCCGCCGAGACCGTGGCCCAGGCGTCGCTGGACGTGCTGATCTCGGACCTGACCGGCCAGGTCATCGACGTGCGTCGCGCGCCCGGCGAGGTGCCGGCCCAGCCGGGGCCGGCGCGGGCCGAGCGGGACGCCAGCCCGGCCGACGCCGGCTGACGCGGATTTCGGGCCACGGCGGGAAACGGAGCCGACATGCGTGGTGACCTGGTTCGGAAGCTGCTCGCCCGCGCGCTGGCCACCGGCCTGGCGGTGCTGGCGTTCCTCGTCGTCGCGCTGACCGGCGCGACCGGCTGGGGGCTGGGGCTGGCGGTGGCCGCCCTCGCGGCGGCCACCTGGGAGCGGCGGGTGCGCCCGGGCGCCGACAACGCCGCCGAGACCACGCTGGTCGCGGCGGCGATCCTGGTCGGCTACGCCCGCCGCCTCGACGCCGGTTTCGACCCCGCGCTGGCCGTGACCGCGCTGGCCCTGCTGGGGCTGGTGCTGCTGGTCAACCCGCTCCGCGACGCCGGCGGCCTGGAGGTGCGCGCCGCGAACCTGCCGGTGCGCTCGTGGACGCCGCTGGTCGCCGCCCGCCTCGGCGACGCGCTGGCGGTGCTGCTCGCCCTGCTGGCGCTGGCGGCCGTCGCGGGCCTGCCCGCCGGTGTCGCGCTGACGGCCGTCGCCCTGGTCGCCGCCGGTGCCGCGGCGGTCGGGCTGGACCTCGCCCGGCGCAAGTTCCGGCCGGGGGCCGGCGGCTCGGCGGTGTCCCGCGCGCTGCGCCGGCACCAGCCCGAGTTCCTGCTCCACTTCTCCGCGCCGCCCGGCTCGGAGTACCAGGTCACCATGTGGCTGCCGTACCTGGAGCGGATCGGCCGGCCGTTCCTGGTGATGGTGCGCGAGCCGGAGTTCCTGCCCCTGGTCGCCGCGGCCACCAGCGCGCCCGTGGTCTACTGCCCCACCACCAGGGCCATGGACGAGGCGCTGGTGCCGAGTCTGCGGGTGGCGTTCTACGTCAACCACGGCGCGAAGAACAGCCACTGCATCCGCTACACCCAGCTGACCCACGTCCAGCTGCACCACGGCGACAGCGACAAGGCCCCCAGCGCCAACCCGGTCTCGGCGATCTTCGACCGGATCTTCGTCGCCGGCCAGGCCGCCATCGACCGGTACGCCCGCGCCGGGGTGGACATCCCGGCGGAGAAGTTCGTCGTCGTCGGCCGCCCGCAGGTCGAGTCGATCGAGGTACGCCCGGAGCCGGCGCACGGGCGGGCCAACCCGACCGTGCTCTACACGCCGACCTGGACGGGGCACAACGCGGACGCGAACTACTGCTCCCTGCCGGTGGCCGAGACGCTGCTGCGCCGGCTGCTCGACCGGGGCGCGACGGTGATCCTGCGGGCCCACCCGTACACCTCGCAGAACCCGGCCTCCGCCCGGCAGCTGGGCCGGCTCACCGAACTGCTGGCCGCGGACCGGGCCCGCAGCGGCCGGCAGCACGTCTTCGGGGCCGCCGCCAGCCGGGAGCTGACCCTGACCGAGTGCGTGAACCGCTCGGACGCGCTGGTCTCCGACGTGTCCGGGGTGATCTCCGACTACCTCTACTCCGGCAAGCCGTACGCGGTGACCGACATGGTGGACTCCGGCGACCGGTTCCCCGAGCAGTTCCCGCTCGCCGGGTCGGGCTACGTGCTGCGGCGCGACATGGCGAACGTGGACGAGGTGCTGACCGCGCTGCTGGACACCGATCCGCTGGCCTCGGCGCGGTGGGTCACCCGGAGCCGCTACCTGGGCGACTTCCCCGCCGAGTCGTACGCCGAGGCGTTCCTGGAGGCCGCACGGCGCCAGCTCGACGAGGGCTGGAAGACGCCCGCCCCGCGCACGGGCGGCGCGACCGGCCTGCCGCTCGACCCGGACGAGGCGACCCTCTCCCCCGCCACCTGACGCACCGTTCGGGAGGCACACCGGTCGCGACGGCGGATCTCCGGGTCGGGCCGTTCGCGGGGCACCGTCAGCGGTACGGCTCGACGAGGTCCAGGACCGCTTCGGGGGCCTCGACGTGGGCGTTGTGCCCGAGGCCGGGCAGGGTGGCGACCGGCACCCCCAGCTCCGTGAGCTGGGCGTCGGTGACCATGGGGTCGTGCTCGCCGCGGGCCAGCAGCACGGGCACGTCGGTCGCCGCCAGCAGGGCGGGCAGGTCCGGCGCGCCCACGCCGAACGCGGCCGGGTCCATCGCCAGCCGCCAGCGGCCGTCGACCTGCCGCAGCCCCGCCTCCACGACGGGGTGCTCCGGGGCGAAGAGCCCGGTCAGGCCGGCCACCCGCAGGTAGCGGCGGGCCGCCTCGTCCCGGCTGGCGAACCAGGTCACCGGCCGGGCCGCCAGCTCACCCGCCTTGGCCAGCTCCGCCGGCGACCAGACGGCCTTGATGCCGAGCCCGACGACGGCGTCGACGGGCAGCCCGGCGCCCCGGGCGGCCAGCGCCAGCCCGACCACCCCGCCGAGGGAGTGCCCCAGCACGACGAGCCGGTCCCCCGCCGCGAGCCCCGCGCCGATCCGCGCGGCCAGCCCCGGGAAGGAGTACTCCGGCAACGGCGGCGACCAGCCGTGGCCGGCGAGGTCGGGCGCCAGCCACCGCCCCACCCACCGACGCTCCAGCAGCGGCGCCCAGGGCAGCCACACGTCGCCGGTCGCGCCCATGCCGTGCAGCAGCAGAAGCACCCGCCGGCCGTCCCGCTCACCCGACTCATCGACCATGGGCGCAGTGTGCCACCCGTCGGACGCCGCGGGCGAGGGCCGTGACCCGGACACGACATCGGGCGCCGACCCCCCGGGTGGGGAGCCGACGCCCGACGGCGTCGCTCAGGCGGAGTAGCCGCGGGTGGCGGCCCAGTTCGCCAGGGCGATGGTGCTGATCCAGTACGACGCGGTCGCCGGGTTCGCCGAGTCGGCGATCTTCACCAGCCGCCCCTCGTCCTGGTAGCCGACCACCGCGATGTAGTGGCCGCCGGGGAAGGAGTGCCAGCCGCCGTCGGTGTCCGTGGCGCTGCCGGCGACGTTGACCACGACGCCCCGCCCGTCGGTGATGGCCGCGACGACGTCGGCCTGGAGCCGGTCCATCTGGGCCGGGGTGGCGGCGCCACCGGGGATCATCCGGGTCCGGTACGGGTCGCCCTTCACCGTCGCGTTCAGCACGCGGGTGGTGTCCTGGGCCGAGTCGGTGCCCATCTGGTCGGTGCCCAACTGGGCACCGAGGGCGTCCTGGCTGCGCGCGATGCCGGCGGCGCTGAGGGCGTGCCGGACGGCCGCCGGACCACAGTTGTAGAAGGTGGTCTGGGCCTGGTAGTCGTAGTCCAGGCTCTTGGCGGCCGGAGGCTTCGGCGGCTCCGGCTTGCGGGTCAGGTCCGGGTCCGGGGCGGCGCTGGACGCGCTGGCCGACGGGGCGGCGCTGGACGCGGCCGGGGCGGCGCTGGACGGGGCGGGCGCGACCCGGGCCTGGCTGCGCGAGGCCGACGCGTCGTCCCGCAGTTCGGTCGCGGCCACCGGGGCCTGCGCGGCGGCGGGGGCCTCGTCGGCTCCGGCCAGCAGCGCGCCCGTGCCCGACGCCAGCACGAGCGCCGCGGCGGACGCGGCGGCCAACTGGTACGGACGCTCGGACGTGAGGCGACGCAGCTGTCGCTTGAGGTGGTGCTTCACGGTTTCCTCCACGGGCTCGGGGTGAGCGGCCGTCGGTCCGCGCCGAGGGCAGGGCGGACCGACCGCGCGGACGGGCGTCCGGGCGGGTGGTGGGCCACTCAGGGGTGCGCCCGGGACGCCGGGCGACGGACGGTGACCGGTGGGTCAGCTCATGACCTGCGGGCGGACGAGCGCGGTCACCGCGGCGCCGTGGAGACGGCGGCACAGCCGAGGGGTGTACGGGTGTGGCATGAAGATGGAACTCCTTCCGACACCGCCGACCGGGTTAGCTGACGGATTCGGGCGGGAAGAACGCCCTACCACGGGCCCACGGCCCACGGATTCACCCCAACGAGCACTGGGTCCCCGGTTCGTCGTTCACGATTAGGCGGGTCGGCGCGGCGTCGCCTCTGGCGATCGGGTACCGCACCGGACGCGCCGACATTACTGGCCGGTCCGCGCCCTGCCAACCCCGTCCCACCTGCCTAAACCTTGATCGGCAGACAATTTTTGCGGGCACTTCGCCACTGACGCGACTCAATGGGACGACCGTTTCTGCGCGCACCTCCGGGCGACAACGGGACAAGTGGCGGACATCGGCGCCGAAACCCCGGCAGGATTCGACCGGTACGCGCCCGATGACCGGTTCGCCGAAGTGGTGACCGGCGTCACCGAAACGGTCGGGACTTCCTCGGCGGACACTCCGGCCGCCGGGGCGCTCAGCGCGAGTCGGCGTACGTCGGTCGGTGGTCGTCCTGCGGGTCGGCGGCCCGGGGGCGCGGCACGGCGTTGCCCCGATCCCCCGGCGTCGCCCCGGGGCCGCCGGGGTCCTTCCCGGCGCCGTCCCCGTCCCGCGGCGCCCGGACCGGCCTGCGCGGGGTGAGCAGCCGCATCATCGGCGTCTCGACGAGACGGTGCAACAGGCCGGCCAGGGCCAGGTTGACCAGCAGGAAGCCGAGCACCACCGCCAGCCCCCACCAGCCGGTGAAGCCGACGCCCCAGTCGCCGGTGAGCCGCAGGACGGTGATCATCACGAGGACGTGCACCAGATAGAAGGCGAAGGAGACCTCGCCCAGCCAGATCATCGGCCGGGACCGCCACGGCGAGCGCCGCCCGCGCACGTCCGCGTCCGCCGCCGCGGCGATGACCAGGATGTACGCCACCGAGAGCAGCGCCGCCCACAGTTCGGCGCGGACCCACTGCGCGGCGACCACCCAGGTCGCCACGAAGAGCAGGCTGGCCAGCGGCAGGCCCGGCCCGCGCCACCGGCCACGCCGCATCAGCTCGGCGGCGGCGACGCCCATCCAGAACTCCAGCGACCGCACCGGCGGGAAGATCTGGGTGAACCACCAGCGGCTCTCCTCGGGCACCAGCGCCTGGGCCGGCCAGAGCGCCAGGATGAGCAGCGGCACCGCGACCACGACGGCCCACAGGGCCCACGGTCGGGCCCGGCGGATCAGCGGCAGCGCCAACGGCAGGCAGAGGTAGAAGAAGAACTCGCAGGACAGCGACCAGCTGACCGTGTTGATGCTGTAGAAGTGGCCCGGCCGCGGGTCCCACGCCTGGAGGAGGAACAGGTTCTCCACCGCGACGAACCGGTCCACGGGGTCGGCGAACCAGGCCGCGACCGCCAGGGCCGCCACCCACAGCACCACGTGGCTCGGCCAGATCTTGGCCACCCGGCGCCGCCAGAACGCCCGACGGGTGTCGGTGGGTCGGGCCGACCAGACCAGCACGAAGCCGCTGAGGATGAAGAAGAACTGCACGCCCGACAGCCCGAGTGCGAAGGCCCAGTCCACGACGGCCTTCTGGCCGGGCTCGGCGATGATGCCCATCGTCGCGACGTGGAACCCGAAGACGAGCAGGGCGGCGACCCAGCGCAGCCCGGTCAGCGACGGCAGGCGGCTGGCCGGGGACGCGGGCCGGGCGGCGGGCGCGACGGTCGCGGCGTCGTTCATGCCGGCATCCCGACGATCCGCAGGGTCACCAGCACGTACGTCTCCTCCTCGACCCCGTCCTCAGGCGCCCCCGAGGGGCCCGTGGCGGTCCGCCGGTCGGCGCCGCCCCGCCGGGCACCCTACCCGCCGGGCCTGAGGCTCTGTTCCGTCCCGTCCGCGAGTGCCCGTTCTGTCCCGTGGGGGAGTCCCGTTCCTCCCGTCCCTCCGTGACCGTTGCGTCCCCATCCGTGACGGCGGTGGCGGGCATCCGGGTTCCGGCCGATCGGGTGGCTAGTATTCCCAGACCCGGAGGTGACGAGAGGCGGGCGAATGCACCAGCGAATCCTGATGCGGGCGAAGAAGGGCCCGTTCGACGTCTACTCGCCGGAGGAGACGCACGAGCGGAACTGGATCGGCGACAACAACGGCAACCTCGTCTTCAGCCACGCCGCCCACAAGCTCCTGCGCACCGCCACCGCCGAGATCACCTCGACCGAGTTCAGGATCGACCCGCGCGACGCCGACATGATCAACGAGCGGTACGACGTCTACGTCGTACCGCTCGCCAACGCCTTCCGCCGCAGCTACGCCCACCGCGTCGAGGCCATGACGAAGCTCATCGAGCAGCTGAAGATCCCGGTGGTGGTGCTCGGGGTGGGCGTACAGACCGACATCAACGGCGACCGGGAGTACCTCCGCCCGATCGACGACGTCGTGACCCGGTTCGTACGGGCGGTCCTCGACCGCTCGCACAGCATCGGCGTGCGCGGCGAGATCACCCGTGACTACCTGCGCACCCTGGGCTTCTCGGCCGTCGACGTGATCGGCTGCCCGTCGATGTTCCTGCACGGCGACAGCCTGCGGGTGGAGAAGAGGAAGGCGTCCCTGTCGCCCGACGACAGGCTCGCGCTCACCGTCTCCCCGTACGTCACGTCGATGGCGGAGATCATCGCCCGGCACCACGAGCGGTACCCGAACCTGCGCTACCTGCCGCAGGACCTCAAGACGCTCGGCACGCTCCTCTACGGCGACGCCCCCGGGGACCGGGGCAGGACCAGCAAGATCCCGATCCACACCTCGCACCCGCTGTTCACCGAGGACAAGGTGCGGATGTTCGTCGACCCCTGGACCTGGATGGACTACCTCTCCGGGTTCGAGTTCGCGTTCGGCACCCGCATCCACGGCACCATCACCGCGCTGATCGCCGGCACGCCCGGCTACCTCTTCGCGCACGACTCGCGCACCCTGGAACTCGCCCGGTACTTCGAGATCCCGCACCGGGTCATGAAGGACGTGCCGGTCGACGTCGACGCCGCCCAGCTCTACGCGGAGGCGGACTACACGGCGCTCAACGCCGGCCACAGGTCGCGCTACGAGACGATGCTGGCCTTCCTCGCCAAGCACGACCTGGGCCACGCCTTCGCCGACGGCGACAGCGCGGCCCGGTTCGACGCGCAGGTGCGCTCCACCGCCTTCCCGCCCGCCGTACGCCCGGCCGCCGCGACCGCCCCCGACGCGCTGCTGGAGCGGATCCAGTGGCTGCGCGACCGCAACGTCGAGCTGCGCAAGGAGACGGAGACGCTGCGCGGGCAGCGCCTGCAGGCCCGGGTCAAGCAGGTGATCGGTGGCCGGGTGCGCCGGATGCTGAGCCGCTGAGGCGGGGTTCGCACCGCCCGTCCGGCCGCCCCTCACCGGCGACCGGCGGGCGGGCGACGCGTCCGTACACCTGTACCAACATGGCGGGTACGCTGGGCGGATGACCGGGGCCGCCTACCAGCCGTCGATGTTCGACCTCACCGCCGCCGGACCGTCGCTGAGCCCGCTGGCCGACCGGCTGCGCCGGCACCCGCTCACCCACGGCGCGTGGGTCGACCATCTCCCCGGCTGGGTCACCGGCTCCGACCAGGTCTTCGACGTCCTGCTGCGGGACGTCCCCTGGCGGGCCGAGCGCCGCACGATGTACGACGCCGAGGTCGACGTGCCCCGGCTGCTCTGCTGGTACGCCGGGCACCGCCCGCTGCCGCACCCGCTGCTCACCGAGGCGCGCGCCGCCCTCACCCGGCACTACGCCCCCGAGCTCGGCGAGCCCTTCGTCACCGCCGGCATGTGCCTCTACCGCTCCGGCCGGGACAGCGTCGCCTGGCACGGCGACACCCAGGGCCGCTCCGCGCACACCGACACCATGGTCGCCATCGTCTCGTTCGGCTCGCCGCGCGCACTGCTGCTGCGGCCCCGTGGTGGCGGCGACAGCCTGCGCTTCCCACTCGGCCACGGCGACCTCGTGGTGATGGGCGGCTCCTGCCAGCGCACCTGGGAGCACGCCGTGCCCAAGACCACCCGCCCCGTCGGGCCCCGCGTCAGCGTCCAGTTCCGCCCCGCCGGCGTCGCCTGACCCGCCCGACGGGCGGCAACGGTTCGCGGGCCCGGACGGCCCGCCCATGCCACCAGCCGAACCCCTGCCGGGCCACCGGCCGGGCCGAGCCGGGCCTCTGCTAGAAACGACTCCTGGGTTTCACCTGCGCCCCCGTCACCTCTCCAGACGCGAAGGGCGTTCCATGACCCAGTCCTCCACCGAGCCGCGCTCCCGTTGGTCCGCGTGGGCGGTCCACGGCGACGGCCGGTCCATCCGCCCCGGCGACGTGGTCCACCCCGACGAACGCCTCTCCTGGCCGCGCACCCTCGGCGTCGGCGTGCAGCACGTCGTCGCGATGTTCGGCGCCACCTTCACGGTGCCGCTCATCACCGGCTTCCCGCCCGCCACCACGCTCTTCTTCTCCGGGCTCGGCACGCTGCTGTTCCTGCTGATCACCGGCAACCGGCTGCCCTCGTACCTCGGCTCGTCCTTCG
Organism: Micromonospora sp. NPDC007220; assembly: GCF_040634035.1. NCBI lineage: Bacteria > Bacillati > Actinomycetota > Actinomycetes > Micromonosporales > Micromonosporaceae > Micromonospora > Micromonospora sp. NPDC007220. Next base: position 157,343 of record NZ_JBEYEU010000008.1, read on the forward strand.
CCTTCATCGCGCCGGTGCTGGCTGCCAAGGCCGGCGGCGACATCGGCCCGGCGCTCGGCGGCATCGTCGTCGCCGGCGTGGCGCTGGCCGCCGTCGGGCTGGTCGTCCAGCTCGCCGGGTCGCGCTGGATCGACGCGCTGATGCCGCCCGTGGTCACCGGGGCGATCGTCGCGCTGATCGGCCTGAACCTCGCCCCGGTCGCCTGGGACGGCGACGGGAGCGGCACCGGCGTGAAGGCGCAGCCGCTGATCGCGGTGGTGACGCTGGCCGCCATCCTGCTCGCCACGGTGGCCTTCCGGGGCTTCCTGGCCCGCCTGTCCATCCTGCTGGGGGTGGTGGTCGGCTGGGTCCTCGCCGCCGTGCTCGGCGACCTGGACCCGAAGGCGGTCGACGGCCTGCGGGACGCCGCCTGGGTCGGCCTGCCCGAGTTCCACGCGCCGAGCTTCAGCCTGCGGGCGGTCGTGCTGGTCATCCCGGTGATCCTGGTGCTGATCGCCGAGAACGCCGGGCACGTCAAGGCGGTCGCCGCGATGACCGGCCGGAACCTGGACCGGGACATGGGCCGGGCGTTCATGGGCGACGGGTTGGCCACGATGCTCGCCGGCTCCGGCGGCGGCTCCGGCACGACCACCTACGCGGAGAACATCGGCGTGATGGCGGCGACCCGGGTCTACTCCACCGCCGCGTACTGGGTGGCCGGCCTGACGGCGGTGCTGCTCGGGCTCAGCCCGAAGTTCGGCGCGCTGATCCTCACCGTGCCGGCCGGTGTCCTCGGCGGCGCCACCACCGCCCTGTACGGCCTGATCGCCATCCTCGGCGCGCGGATCTGGATCGAGAGCCGGGTGGACTTCCACGACCCGGTGAACCTGATGACCGCCGCCGTCGCGGTGATCGTCGGCGCGGCCAACTACACCCTCACCGCCGGCGACCTCTCGTTCAACGGCATCGCCCTGGGCACCGCCGCCGCCCTGACCGTCTACCACGGCATGCGCCTGGTAACCCACCTACGAACCCCCACCCCGGATCCCACCCCCACCCAGCCCCCCGCTCCGCCCCGTTGATCATGAAGTTGTTGTCGTGACACGCCGGGCGGGGTGACAACAACTTCATGATCAACGCGCTGAGCCGGGCGCGGGGAGCAGGGGTGGGGGTGGGAGTGGGGGTGGGTGGGTGGGCGTGCGGGGGCCGGTTGGGTCAGCGGCCGGCCCCCGGCCGGTAGGGTCAGTCGCGTTCGATCTGGTGGCCGACCACGGTGGGGCCCAGCATCACGGCGAAGCCGGAGCCGTCGCGGCGCGGGTCCGCCGCCGGCAGCTCCACCGGCTCGCCGGTGGCGGTGGCGGCCGCCGGACGCGACCCGACCCAGGCGACGGCCACGTCGGTCTCACCCTTGAGGAAGCGGTGGGCGCGCACACCGCCGGTCGCCCGCCCCTTCGCCGGGTACGCCTGGAACGGCGTGACCTTCACCGTGGCGCCCGTGGAGGTGACCACCATCGGCTCACCGTGGCCCGGGTCGTCGGTGCGGATCGCCCCGAAGAACACCACCCGGGCGCCGGCGGGCAGGTTGATGCCCGACATGCCGCCGCCCTTGGTCCCCTGCGGCCGGACCAGTCCGGCGGCGAACCGCAGCAGCGACGCCTCCGAGGTGACGAAGGTGAGCGTCTCCGCGCCGTCGGTGAGCCAGGTCGCCCCGACCACCTCGTCGCCCTCCCGCAGGCCGATCACCTCGAACTCGTCCGAGCGGACGGGCCACTCCGGTGCGCAGACCTTGACCACGCCCTGCCGGGTGCCCAGGGCGAGGCCCGGGGAGCCCTCGGCCGTCGGCCCGAGCGGTGCCAGCCCGACCACGGTCTCCCCCGATTCCAGCGGCACCAGCTCGGCGGCGGCCATCCCGCCGCGCAGCGACACCGTCCCCGCCTGCTCGGGCAGGACCGGCAGCGGCAGCACGTCGACCTTGAACGCCCGGCCGGCGCTGGTCACCAGCAGCACCTTCCCCCGGGCGGTGGAGTGCACGACGGCGCGTACGGCATCGTGCTTGGTCCGGCCGTGCCGCCGGCGGCCCTCGGACGCCTCCTCCGACTCCGCCGCCGTCCTGGCGACCAGCCCGGTCGCGGAGAGGATCACCTGGCAGGGGTCGTCGGCGACCTCCAGCGGGCCGGCCGGCGCGGACGCGGCCAGCACCTCCTTGAGGTCCCCGTCGACGAGCGTGGTGCGACGCGGCGCCCCGAACTGCTTCACCACCGCCGCCAGCTCGTCGGAGACGACCTTCTTCAGCACCTTCGGGTCGTCGAGGATCGTGGAGAGCTCGGCGATCTCCTTGCGGAGCTTCTCCTGCTCGGCCTCCAGCTCGATCCGGTCGTACTTGGTCAACCGGCGCAGCGGGGTGTCCAGGATGTAGGTGGCCTGGATCTCGGAGAGTCTGAACTTCTGCATCAGGCCGTCCTTGGCGGCCTGCGCGTCCTCGCTGGCCCGGATGAGCTTGACCACCTTGTCGATGTCGAGCAGGGCGATCAGCAGGCCGTCGACCAGGTGCAGCCGCTCCTGGCGCTTGCGCCGGCGGTACGAGCTGCGCCGGGTCACCACCTCGTAGCGGTGGGCCAGGAAGACCTCCAGCAGCGCCTTCAGCCCGAGGGTCTGCGGTTGCCCGTCGACCAGCACCAGGTTGTTGACGCCGAACGACTGTTCCAGCGGGGTGAGCCGGTAGAGGTCGGCGAGCAGCGCCTGCGGGTTGACCCCCACCTTGCACTCGACGACCAGGCGGGTGCCGCTCTCCCGGTCGGTGAGGTCCTTGACGTCGGCGATGCCGGTGAGCCGCTTGGTCTTGTTGACCTCGTTGGTGATGGCCGCGATGACCTTCTCGGCACCGACGCCGTAGGGCAGCTCCACGACAGTGATCGCCTGCCGGCCCCGGCTGCCCTCCAGCGGGCCGATCTCGACCTTGCCCCGCATCCGGACCACCCCGCGCCCGGTCTCGTAGGCCCGGCGCACCTCGTCGAGCCCGAGCAGCAGGCCGCCGGTGGGCAGGTCGGGACCGGGCACGAACTCCATGAGCCGGTCCAGCGTGGCGTCCGGGTGGTTGATCAGCCAGCGGGCGGCGGAGACCACCTCGCCGAGGTTGTGCGGGATCATGTTGGTCGCCATGCCGACCGCGATCCCCGAGGCGCCGTTGACCAGCAGGTTGGGGAACGCGGCGGGCAGCACGGTGGGCTGGGTCAGCGAGCCGTCGTAGTTGGGCTCGACGTCGACCGTGTCCTCGCCCAACTCGCCGACGAGCAGCATCGCCTCCCGCGACATCCGGGCCTCGGTGTATCTCGAGGCCGCCGGCCCGTCGTCCGGGCTGCCGAAGTTCCCGTGCCCGTCGATGAGTGGCGCGTTCAGCGAGAAGTCCTGCGCCAGGCGCACCATCGCGTCGTAGATGGCCGTGTCGCCGTGCGGATGGTACTTGCCCATCACGTCCCCGACGATGCGGGCGGACTTCACGTGCCCCCGGTCGGGGCGGTGGCCCTGCTCGTACATGGACCAGAGGATGCGCCGGTGCACCGGCTTGAGGCCGTCGCGGGCGTCGGGCAGGGCCCGGGAGTGGATCACCGAGAAGGCGTACTCCAGGTAGGAGTCGGAGACCTCGGTGACCAGCGGGTTGTCGAAGACCCGCGCGCCGGCCTGGTCGAAGGCGGACAGGTCCACCTTGGCGCGGTCGTCCTTGCGGCGTGCCATCGTTCAGCTTCCCTCTCGGCGGGTGGTGCTCATGCGTCGATCGCCTCGCGGTCGACCCGGTCGGCGGAGTCGATCAGCCAGTTGCGGCGCGGCTCGACCTTCTCCCCCATCAGCAGTTCGAGGATCCGCTCGGCGGCGTCGACGTCGTCGAGGGTGATCCGGCGGACGGCCCGGGTAGCCGGGTTCATCGTGGTCTCCCACAGCTCGTCGGCGTCCATCTCGCCGAGACCCTTGAATCGCGGGATCGGGGTGACGATCTGCTTGCCGGCCTTCTCCAGCTTGCGGACCGTGGCCTCCATCTCCGCCTGGGTGTAGGTGTAGATCGTCTGCGGGTTGCGCCCCCTGGTGGTGATCTTGTGCAGGGGCGGCATCGCCGCGTAGAGCCGGCCGGCCTCGATCAGCGGTCGCATGTAGCGGGCGAAGAGCGTGATCAGCAGGGTGCGGATGTGCGCGCCGTCCACATCGGCGTCCGCCATGATCAGCACTCGGCCGTAGCGCATGGCGGACAGGTCGAACGTGCGGCCGGAGCCGGCGCCGAGCACCTGCACGATCGCGGCGCACTCGGCGTTGTCCAGCACCTGCTGGAGGTTGGCCTTCTGCACGTTGAGGATCTTGCCTCGAATCGGAAGAAGTGCCTGATATTCGGCAGATCGGGCAAGTCGCCCTGTCCCGAGTGCGCTGTCCCCTTCCACGATGAACAGCTCACTACGGTCGATGCCCGCCGCGCGGCAGTCGACCAGCTTCGGCGGCATCGACGCGCCCTCCAGGGCGGTCTTGCGCCGGGCGGCGTCCTTCTGCTGCTTCTGCGTCAGCCGTACGCGCGCCGCGTCGACGATCTTCTGGAGGACCGTACGCGCCTCGGCCTTGGTCCGGCGATCCTCCAGCCACGCCTTCAGGTGCTGCTCGACCAGCCCCTGGATCACCTTGGTGATGCCGGCGGTGGAGAGCTCGTCCTTGGTCTGCGAGGTGAACTGGGGCTCCGGGATCCGGACGTGCACGACCGCTGTCATGCCCTCCAGGACGTCGTCCAGGGTGGGCGGGTCCTCCTTGGCCTTGAGCAGGCCACGGGTGTTGCGGACGGCGTCGGCAAGGGTACGCGCCAGGCCCCGCTCGAAGCCCTTGCGGTGGGTGCCGCCGTGCGCGTTGCGGATGGTGTTGGTGAAGCACTCGACGGTGCGCTCGTAGCCCGTGCCCCAGCGGAAGGCCACCTCGACCTCGGCCCGACGCTGCACGTTGGACTGCATGACCCCGTTGGCGTCGGCGGCGTTCTCCCGGTAGGTGCCCTCGCCGGTGACCATCAGCATGCCGGAGACGGGCCGGTCGCCGGCCGGGGCGAGGAACTCCACCATGTCCGTCAGGCCGTTGGGGTAGTGGAAGCTCTCCTCGGTCGGCTCCTCGCCGGTGTGGTCGCGCAGCGTGTAGCTCACGCCCGGCACCAGGAACGCCGTGTTGCGCAGCTTCATCCGCACGGCCTCGGCGTCCAGGCGGGCGCCGGTCTCGAAGTAGCGCGCGTCGTGCCACCAGCGGATCGAGGTGCCGGTGCGCTGGCCGCGCTTCATCGCGCCGACGATCTGGAGGCCGGGACCCGGGGTGAACGCCGCGTCGGGGCCGGCATCGTCGAAGACCCCCGGCACGCCGTGCCGGAACGACATCGCGTGGACCTTGCCGCCCCGGCGGACGGTGACGTCGAACCGGCGGGACAGCGCGTTGACCGCCGAGGCGCCCACGCCGTGCAGACCGCCGGAGGTCTTGTAGCCGGAGCCGCCGAACTTGCCGCCCGCGTGCAGCCGGGTGAGCACCAGCTCGACGCCGGAGATGCCGGACTTGGCGTGCACGTCGGTGGGGATGCCCCGACCGTCGTCGTCGACCTGGACCGAGCCGTCGGCGTGCAGCGTCACCTCCACCTTCGTGGCGTGGCCGGCGACGCCCTCGTCCGTCGAGTTGTCGAGGATCTCGTTGACGAGGTGACCCACGCCACGGCTGTCGGTGGAGCCGATGTACATGCCGGGCCGCTTGCGGACGGCGTCCAGCCCCTCGAGGTGCGTGAGGTCGTCGGCCCCGTACAGGGTCTCAGGCTCTGCGGTCAACTGGTCGTACTCCCAGGTCTCGGCGATGTGGTGCCGCGTCCGACGTCGCCGGCCGGCCCGCGCGCCGCAGCGAGCCTAACCGGGAGATGCGACAGGACGACGGCGCCCCGCAGCGAGGCACGCGCCTCGTCGTGGGTCGGGCCCGGGCGGCAGGGTAGCGCGTTCCGTCCGGTTCCGGCGCATCGAAGCCACCGTGACCGGTTTGCGATGGCGCCGGCCGGCGGGCGGTTCCACCCGGACAACAACGATGCCGTGGCCAGCCTTCCCCCACGCGGCTGACGCCGCCACTGACGCAGGGTCCCCGGGCACCGCAACGCCGGGTTCTCCGGTCGCCGGGACGCCGGACCCCCGGGGGCCGGGTGGCCGGCGTCACCGGCCGCCGACACTCCACCGCCGACGCCCCGGACCTGCGCTCCGACCGCCGACGCCCCCGGGGTCGCGGCCGGGGCGACTGTGTCCCTCTCGGAAAGATCTTGTTACAGGCCATTGACGCCCGTCGTGCCGGAGTGATCTGATCGCGCCCTCGGAGGATCTTTCACGTTTCGATGGACAGTTAGGGGACGCATGTCCAGGTTCCGTCGTACCGCACTCGCGGCGGCGCTCGCCGTCGCCACCGCCACCCTGTCGACCGCCGTCGGGCTGAGCGCCCCGGCCTCGGCAGCCCCGCCCACCGCCGCGGTGGCGCTCGGCGACAGCTTCATCAGCGGCGAGGGCGCCGGGGCGTACACCCCGGTGGCCGACGCCAACGGGGTCGCCCAGGGCTTCCCGGGCTGGACCGCAGCGAACAACAACGCGTTCTTCTGCCACCGCTCGGCGAACGCCTCACTGCACCGGGCCAATCTGCCGGGCATCCAGGACCGGTTCAACCTCGCCTGCTCCGGCGGGCAGCCGCACGACATCGCCGCCGCCTCCTCGGCCCGGGCCAACGGCCGCCAGGTGGCCGCCCAGCTCGACCAGCTCCGGGCGGTCGGCCGGACCCACGACATCGACCTGGTGCTGCTCGGGCTCGGCTCCAACAACAGCTCGTTCACCTTCGGCAACGTCGCGGAGAAGTGCGCCAACCGGTTCATCGCCGACGCCTGGACCGGCTGGTGGGAGTTCTGGGCCTACCTGAACGGCCCCGTCGAGCAGAAGCCCTGCTCCGACGCCGACCTGGCCACCGCCGCCCAGTGGAGCGCCGCGACCGCGGAGACCACCTCGGCCGTACGCCAGCTCCTCGCCACGCTGCGCGAGATCGACGCCGACGGCCAGCACCGGATCGTCTTCCAGGACTACACCAACCCGCTGCCGCTCGACCTCGCCCCCGGGTTCCACGAGGAGGACAGCCGGGACGACACCCGGGACAAGTTCCGCGCGCTCGGCGCCGAGCGGTACGCGGCCGGCTGCCCGATCCACCGGGCCAGCCTGCTGCCGGGGCACCGCTTCTCGCAGGGGCTGGGCACCCTGGTGAAGTCCACCCGGGACACCCTGGCCGCCGAGTTCCCCAGCGCGGACCTGGTCTACCTCAACGTGCAGCGGGCCTTCGACGGCGCCCGGCTCTGCGAGTCGGGAACCAGCCCGGCCGGCACCCTGGCCACCCCGATCCGGCTGCAGGACAGCCCGCCCAACGGCGTCTTCGTCACCAGCCTCTCGGGCAAGGACAAGATCGCCATCCAGCGGATCGCGAACACCTGCGTGAGCTACTTCCAGACCTGCCAGGAGTCGTGGCACCCGAACGCCGCCGGCCACCAGGTGCTCGGGCAGTGCCTGACGGGCGCAGCCACCACCGGTGCGCGTTCCGTGGCCTGCGTCCGCGCCGGGGACGGCTCGATCACGGTCTCCTGACCGCGACCGCGTCCCGGAACCCCGTGCCGCCTGGCGCGGGGTTCCGCCACGTCCGGGCCCGGAACGGACCGGCGCGGCAACGGTGAGTGGCACCGGTCCGACGGCCACGGACAGCCGGCTCGGTCATGGACGACCGGCGCGGTCACGGACGACCGGCGCGGCCACCGACCACCGGCGCGGCCACGGGCGAGGGTGGATCAGTCGCGGGTGGCCACGCCGAGCACGTGCGGGGTGGCGGGGGCCGGGAGTCGACTGTCGGGGAAGCGGAACGCGTCCAGCTCGGTGACGGTGAAGCCCGCCGCCCGGATCGCGGCCACCGTGTCGCGGCCCGTGTGGCAGCCGCCGCAGAGCAACGGCCAGACGGTCGCGTCGGCCAACCGCTGCACGCGGCGCAGGCCGGGGCTCTGCGCGCGTACGTGCTCGAAGAAGCGCACCTGCCCACCGGGCCGCAGCACCCGGCGGGCCTCGCGCAGCGCGGCGGCCTGGTCGGCCACCGAGCAGAGGACCAGGGAGAACACCACCGCGTCGGCGTCGCCGTCGGGCGCCGGCAGCGCCTCGGCGAGGCCGTCGGCCACCTCGACGGGTACGGGAGCGGTGCCCGCCGCCTCCCGCGCCGCCGCCCGGAGCCGGGGCTCCGGCTCCACCGCCAGCACCCGCTCGACGGTGCCCGGGTAGTGCGCGAAGGTGCGGCCGTTGCCGGCGCCGACCTCGACCACCCGGCCCGCGAGGCCGGCGACGAGGCGCCGCCGGTGAGCGGCCGCGCCGGCGCGGTCCATCGCCACGCTCGCCCGCTGGAACGCCCGGGCGAAGACCGGGTGGGAGACCTTGTTGGCGGGCATCGTCACTCCTCAGACCGGACCGGGTACGGCCGGCCGGGCTCCGGAGGGCCCGACAGGCGACGGCGGCGCGTGGGGCTCCGGCGGACGCGGCACGGTCGCTGAGGGCGACACGTCGCGCCCCGGCGGCCCCCCGGACGGCGGCGCGTCGGGCGCCGGCGACCCCCCGGACGGCGCCGGCCGGGGGCGGGGCAGGCCGAGGGCGAGCAGCGCCGGGCCGGTCGGCCCGGCGACGAGCTCGCCGAGGGTCACGTCGTCCAGCACGGCGAGGAAGGCGTCCCGGGCACGGCGCAGTTCGCCCCGCAGCCGGCAGGCCGCGCGCAGCGAGCAGGCCGGCTCGTCGCAGGACACCACCTCGTCGTCGCCCTCGAAGGCCCGGACCACGTGCCCGACGGTGGTCCTCCCGCCGTCCTCGGCGAAGGCCACCCCGCCGGAACGGCCCCGGATGGTGACCAGCACCCCGAGCCGCTGCAACCGCTGCACCACCTTGGCGACGTGGTTGCGGGGCAGGTCGAGCTGGTCGGACAGCTCGTCCACGGTCATCCGTCGCGGGTTCGCGGCGGCGAGCATGGCGATGCGCAGCGCCATGTCGGTGGACCGGTTGAGCTTCACGCCTCGACCCTAGCCAGCGCGGTCGACCGCCCACCACGGCCGACCGGCCCCGGGTGTGATCCGGACGACCCTCGACCCGGGACCTTCGGCCCTGAAGAGGTATTTCGAATACCTGTTTTGCTGTCGGGGCCCGAGCGGTTCAGCCCAGAAGGAGACAGTCGTGCTCTCGGAGTCCTCAGCAGCAGTGGTGACGGCGACCCTGCCCGCCGTGCAGGCGCACGGCGAGGCGATCACCGGCCGGTTCTACCAGCGGATGTTCGACGCGCACCCTGAACTGCTGAACATCTTCAACCGCAGCAACCAGGCCACCGGCACCCAGAAGGCCGCCCTCGCCGCCGCCGTGGTCGCGTACGCGGAGCACCTGACCGGCGGCAGCCATGCACCGTGGGGGCCGATCCTGGACCGCATCGCGCACAAGCACGCCTCGCTCGGCATCACCGCCACCCAGTACACGATCGTCGGCCGGCACCTGCTCGCCGCCGTCGGCGAGGTGCTCGGCGACGCCGTCACCGACGAGGTCGCGGCGGCCTGGGACGAGGTCTACTGGCTGCTCGCCTGCGAGCTGATCGCCCGGGAGGCCCGCCTCTACACCGTGGCCGGGCTGGCCGAGGGCGAGCCCGTGTGGCGGGACTGGCGGGTCGTCGCCCGGACCACCGAGGCGCTGGATGTCGTGTCGTTCACCCTGGTCCCGGCCGACGGCGGGCCGGTGCCCGGCTTCGTCCCGGGCCAGTACACCTCGGTCGCCGTCGACCTGGACGGCGGGCGCGGTCAGCAGATCCGCCAGTACAGCCTCTCCGGCCGTCCCGGCGCCGACCACTGGCGGATCACCGTCAAGCGCGTACGTGGTGGCGGTGACGCCCCCGACGGCATGGTCTCCACCTTCCTGCACGAGCGCGTGGGTGTCGACGACGTCCTCCGGCTCAGCCCCGCGTTCGGCGAGGTCAGCGCGGTGGCCGGGGAGGGCCCGCTGCTGCTGGTCAGCGCGGGCATCGGCCTGACCCCGGCGATGGCCGCCCTGGAGCACCTGGCCGCCACCGAACCGGAGCGTCCGGTGGTGCTGGTGCACGCCGACCGGGCCGGCGCGGCCCACGCGTTCCGCGGTGAACTGCCGCGCCTGCACGCCGCGCTGCCCAACCTGCGCACCGCCCTCTGGTACGAGGACCTCACCGACGGCGAACTGGCCGGGGTGACCGCCGAGGTCATCGCGGGCCGGGTCGACCCGGCGCTGATCCCCCTCTCCCCCGACGCCCACGTGCACCTCTGCGGGCCGCTGCCGTTCATGAACACCGTCCGGGGCGGCCTGCTGCGCCGGGGAGTGCCGGTGGAGCGCATCGCCTACGAGGTCTTCGGGCCGGGCATGCTCCACGACGAACGGTCCTGACCGGCTGCGACCGGGCGGTCACGGGCGGTGGGGTGGTTCGCCCCGCCGCCCGCCGGCCGCTCCACACCCGACGGACACTCCGTCAGGACGAGCCGGGCAGGCGGCGGTTAGGAGGGAAGGTCGGGGGTAGGGACTCCTGCGGCGGGGTCCGCCAGGCGGCGAGGAGACGCCCCGGGGCTCGACCGGGTCCCCGCCGACGGGCCGGCCGATGGAGGAAGCACATGCGTATCGCGATGATCTCGGAGCACGCCAGTCCGCTCGCCGTCGGAGGGGTGGAGGAATCCGGCGGTCAGCACACGCACGTGGCGGAGCTCGCCGCCGCGCTGGCCGGCGAGGGGCACGACGTGCGCGTCTACACCCGCCGGGACTCCACCGTCCCGCCCGACTCCGTCGTCACCCCGGACGGCTACCGGGTGTGCCAGGTGCCGGCCGGCCCGGCGCTGCGGGTGCCGAGGGACGAGCTGCTGCCGCACCTGGGCGAGTTCGGGCGCTGGCTGGCGGGTCAGTGGCGCGACGGCGGCTGGGCGCCGGACGTGGCGCACGCCCACTTCTGGACGAGCGGGCTGGCCACCCTGCACGCTGGCCGGCGCACCGGGGTGCCGGTGGTGCTGACGTACCACAGCCTCGGCTCGGTGAAGCGGCGGTTGCAGGGCGCCCGGGACACCAGCCCACCGGGCCGGGTGGGCTACGAGCGGGCCCTGGGCCGGGCCGCCGACCGGATCATCGTGCAGTGCCAGGACGAGGTCGGCGAGCTGGTCCGCCTCGGCGTGCCCCGGTCCCGGATGACGCTGGTCCCCGCCGGGGTCGACCAGGAGCTGTTCCGTCCCGACGGGCCCGTCGCCCCGCGCGACCCGGCCCGCCCCCGGATCATCACCGTCGGCCGGCTGGTGGAGCGCAAGGGCATCCAGGACGTCATCCGGGCGCTGCCGGCCGTGCCGGACGCCGAGTGCGTGGTGGTCGGCGGCCCGCCGGCGGAGTTGCTCCCCGCGGACGGCTTCGCCCGCCGGCTCCGCGCGCTCGCCGAGTCCTGCGGGGTCGCCGACCGGGTGAAGCTGCTGGGCGGGCTGCCCCGGGAGGAGCTGGCCCCGTGGTACCGCTCGGCGGACCTGCTGGTGGCCGCCCCCTGGTACGAGCCGTTCGGGCTCACCCCGCTGGAGGGCATGGCGTGCGGCGTACCGGTCGTCGGCACGAACGTCGGCGGGATCGCCGACACCGTGGTAGACGGCCTGACCGGCGACCTCGTGCCGCCGCGGGACCCCCGGGCCCTCGGCACCGCGGTCCGCCGGCTGCTCGCCGACAAGGTCCGTCGCTTCGCGTACGCGACGGCGGCGCTGGACCGGATCCGCAACCGGTACTCGTGGAAGCGCTGCGCCGAGCAGCTGAGCACGGTCTACGCCACGGTCAGCACGGTCGCCCGGCCCGCTCCGGCGGTGGCGTAGCGCAGGGTGGTGGTGGGCGGCCCCCGGTCGTCGCCCGGGACGTGACGCCCACCACCCCACGGTTACCCGTCGGTAGCCTCGGGCCGTAGCCTGGGCCGGTGAACGCGACGGGGGAATACCGGCAGGAGTTCGTCGAGGTCGACGGGGCCCGCATCGGGCTACAGGTGTATCCGGATCCGGAGGGCGTCGCCGACGCCCCGCTGGTGCTGATCACGCCCGCGATGGGCGTCCGGGCGCGCTACTACCGGCCGTTCGCCGCCGCGCTGCGCGCCGCCGGCCTGGCCGTGGCGGTGGCCGACCTGCGCGGCACCGGGGAGAGCACCCCGAAGCCGAGCCGCGCCTGCCGGTACGGCTACCCGGAACTGGCCGCCGACGTGGGCGCCGCGCTGGCGGCGCTCAAGTCCCGGCGGGACGGGCGCAGGACGCTGCTGCTCGGGCACTCCCTCGGCGGGCAGGCGGCGCTGCTGCACCTCGCCCTGCACGGCGAGCACGACGTCGACGGGCTGGCGCTGGTCGCCGTCGGCGTACCGTGGTGGCGCAGCTACCCGGGCCTGCGCGGGTACGGCGTCCTGCCGTACACCCAGGGGATCGCGGCGACCGCCCGGCTGCTCGGCGTCTGGCCGGGCTGGGGCTTCGGCGGCCGGCAGGCGCGCGGGGTCATCCGGGACTGGGCGTACACCGCGCGGACCGGGCGCTTCCCGCAGCTGGACGGGGTGGACGCCGAGGCGGCCGTGCGGGCGCTGCGGACCCCCGTCCTCGCGGTCAGCGTCGACGACGACCAGTACACCCCGCACGAGACCGTCGACCACCTGTGCGCGAAGCTGGCCGCGGCGCCCGTCGCGCGCGAGCGCTACACGCCGGCGCAGGCCGGCGCCCCGATGGACCACTTCACCTGGGTACGCGCGAGCGGCCCGCTGGCGGCCCGGGTGGCCCGCTTCGCCGCCGACCTGCCGGCCCGCTGACCCGGGGCGGGACGCGGCACCGAGCGGGGCGACCCGTCGGGGCCGCTCCCCCGGTCACGTGACACCGGCGCCGGGCTGCTGCGGCACGCGTCCCGGGCGGCGCGACCACCGCCCGGGACGGAGACGCTCACTCGTCGGTGTCGACGGGCACCATCTCGCCGTCCCGCTCCACGCGGGTCTCGCCGCGCTCGGCGGGCGGCGGCACCTGCGCCGTGGTCCTGCGCGGATCGTTGTCCGGGTGCATCAGCACCGCGTCGGTCGACGCGGTCTTCTCCCGGCTCTCCTCGGGCTGCGACATCCGCTTCCCCTCTCGCTCGGGTCGTCCGACGAACTACCCGCGCCGGCCCCGACGACTCCTCCCGGCCCGTCCCCGGCGACGACGCCCCGGGTCCGGTATCTGTGCCGCCGCGGCATATCGGCAGGTCACGGGCGGGATTAGCCGGCCGGGCGGCGGGTATGCCGCACCGCCCGACACGGTGGAAGGGGATCAGATGTCCGAACGGCACACCGCACTGCGCTCGATGCACGACCTGGGCCTGGCGGCCTGGTTCGGGGGCTCCCTGATGGGAGCGTTCGGCGTCAACGGCGCGGCGGCACAGATGAACGACTCGACCCAGCGGTTGCCGATGGCCTCGGCCGGCTGGGCCCGGTGGACCCCGGTGAACGCCGCGGCGATCGGCGCCCACCTGGCGGGGGCCGTCGGGGAACTGGTGACGGAGAGCCCCCGGGTGGCCGCCCAGTCGGGGGTGGCCCGGGCCAGCACGCTGAAGACGGCGTTGACGGTCGGCGCGCTGGCGGTGACCGGCTACAGCCGACTGCTCGGCATGAAGCTGGAGAAGGCGGGCGGGCCGGCGGTCGAGGGGGTCACCGAGCCGAACTCGCACACGCCGTCGAACGTGGCGTCGTGCCAGCGGCAGATGCGGATGCTCCAGTGGGCTGTCCCGGCGATGACCGGGGCGCTCATCGTGATGACCGCGTACATGGGCGAGCAGCAGAAGCCCGGCGAGGTGTTCCGGGGGATGTTCGGGCGCGTCGGCGGCATGCGGAACGCCCCGAAGGGGATGGGCGCGCTCATGGCGATGGGCGGGGCCAGGCAGAAGCGGATGGCGAAGTCCGGCCGCTGCTGACCGACGTGCCGCCGGACGGCGTCCCGCCGACTCCTCGGCGGCGGGGCGCCGCTGCGCGCGTCCCCACCCGCCGGCACCGCGGCCCCGGGGCGCCGGCGAGGCATGACCGCCCCGGTGACGGGCATTCGGGGCCGGTACCGGCGGACCGAGCAGCGAGGTGGTCATGACGGCAGGAGAGGGACGCGGCGGGGGCCGACGCGCACCGGAGGCGACCACGCCCTGGGTGACCAGGGACGGCATGGACGTGGAGGCGCCGTGGGGCGTCGCTGAGCACGACCCCATGAACGAGGGCAGCGAGGAGACCGCCGTGCCGGAAGGGCGGCGCGGGGAGCGGCGGGCCGACGAGCCGGCGGGACCGTCCGGCCCCGCCGGCCGGCACGGCTTCGGCCCGGTCGAACCGACACCCACGCGGCCGGCGGGCCCCGGCGCGCCGCCCGACCCGGCGCCGGCCCGACGGTCCTTCCCCGACGCCGCCGACGTCGAGGAGCGGACGGAGGACGCGCTGCGGACCAGGGGCCGACGTTCCTGACCGGCACGCCCCGGCACGGGGCTGCACGAGGCGTGGTTCCTCGACCTGGACGCCGAGCTGCGCGGACGGGACCGCCCCCGCCGAAGAGCCCGGCGGTCAGCCGCGCCCCGCCGCCCGCAGCAGCCGGAGCTGACCGATCTCGGCCGCGTTCTTCATCAGCTCGGCGTTGACCCAGGCGAGCATGTGCGCCACCGTGTGGCCCGGGTCGTCCTGCCACGGGAACGGCGCGGTGCCGTCGAGGTCGGCGTCGGTCAGCCGGTCGAGGTGCCCCAGCCACTCGGCGCGCAGGCCCCGCAGCCAGGCGACCGTCGGCTCGCCCGCGCCCGGCCATCGCACGTCGGTGCGCTGCCGTGGTGGCCGTCCCCCGAGATGGTCCATGGTCACCGTCCACCACCAGCCGATGTGCCAGGACAGCCAGCCCATGGTCGGAACCGGCACGGGGTCGGGTTCGGTGTCGGCCCAGTCGGGTGTCCAGCCGCCGGCGGGGTCGCGACGCACCGTCCAGCAGACCTCGGCCGGTTCCCAGAGGAAGTCCGCCGCGTCGAGGCGCTCGAGGTGGTACTCGAACAGCGACCACGTCAGGTCGAACTGCCAGCGCAGGAGCGCACGGGAGGTTGCCGCCATCCGGCGATCATCCCGGAGGGCACCGGCCCCGGTCCACGGAATTGGACCCCGCGTCACGGGGTCAGCCGCCGGCGGTGTCCTCGTCGGCGACCTCGGCGGGGTCCGCCGCCACCGGGTGACCGGTGTCGTCCACCAGAGCGGGCGCCATGCTGCCGCCGTGCGCCTCCTGCGCCTCCCGGGTCTCGCGCGCCGCCGCGTCCCCCGGTACGCCCGGCGTCGCCTCCCCGGGGTGCTCCTGCCGCTGCTCACCCATCACCGCGTCCCCTTCCGTCGCTCACGCCCCCGCCGGTACCCGGGCGGCCGGCGGGGAAACCTGGCGCCGCGCCGACGATCCCGGGTGGGGCCGGTGGGTGCTCAGGAGGGCGAACCGGCTCCCGCCCGGTCGCGTCCCGCCGGGCGGACCCCGAGCAGTTCCGCGAGTCGGGCCGCGTCACGCTGGGCCTGGTCGCCGCAGCAGTTGTTGAACAGCGCGTGCAGCTCCCCCGCCTGCCCGGCCAGCTCGACCAGGAGTTCCGACCAGCGGCGCAGTTCCTCGTCGCCGTACGCGTAGCGGAACTTCTCCTGCTTGTCCCCGGTCTCCCAGGCGGTGCTGTGGCCGTGGAACCGGACGACCGCCAGCTCCGCCGTGGCGAACAGGATGGGCGGCACCGACGAGGCGTGCCCCTGCGGCATGTCGACGCAGACGAACGACAGCCCGCGCTCCCGCAGGAACCCGAGCGTGTCCAGCGCGGCGGTGCCGTCGAACCAGGACGCGTGGCGCAGCTCGACGGCGACCCGCCACGGCTGGCACCGCTCCGCCAGCTCGGCGATGCGCCGCTCGGCGGCGGCCCCACGGGCCAGCCACGGCGGAAACTGGAGCAGGACCGCGCCGAGCCGGTCGGCCGCCGCGATCGGGTCCAGCGCCGCCCGGAACCGGTCCCACAGCTCGTCGTACGCGGCCGCGGGAAGGTCCCGGCGCCGGATCCGGCTCGGGCCGCCGGCCGGGCGCAGGTCGCGGGGCAGCGCCGCCACCGGTGTCGGGTGACCGGTGAAGAGGCTGAACGCCTTGACGTCGAAGGTGAAGCCCTCGGGCGTGGCGTCCACCCAGCCTCGTGTCGTCTCCGGCACGGGCACCGCGTAGTAGGAGGTGTCCACCTCGACCAGCGGGAAGCGCCCGGCGTAGAAGTCGAGCCGACCGGCCGGGGTGTTGGCCGCGCGGGGGTACCAGCCCGAGCGCAGCAGCATCTGGTCCGCCCAGGACGACGTGCCCACCTTGATCACACCCATGTGATTCAGTGCACCGCGCACCGGACGAATCGGCAACCGCTGGCGGAAACCCGGCGTCCGGGCATCCTGCGCGAGGCGGTCGCGGCGTGTCAGGACCATGGGCGGACCGGTCGGTCCCGGCCCGGCACTTGTCGGACGTCACACCCGACCCGTGTGACGGCCCGACGGCCCGTGGCGCTGAGGGACACGAGATGAACGCACACCGGATGGACCAGGAAACCGTCGAGCGGCTGCTCGACGGCCCTGTCCTCGACCCGCAGGACGGCCCGCAGTCCCTCACGTCGCTGTTGACGGCGGTGCGCGCCACGCCCCACGCCGACGAACTGGCCGGCGAGGAGGCGGCCGTACGGGCCTACCGGCTGGCTCGGGCCGGCAACCCGCCCGGCCGGCCGGAGCCGCGCCGCCGTCCCGCCCTCGCGGGGTTCGGCGTCCGCGCCGCGCTGGCCGGTGCCGCCCTCGCCCTCACGGGCGGGGTGGCCCTCGCCGCCACCGGGGGCGCGCTGCCCGACCCGCTGCGCGGTCCGGCACCCACCACCGCCGCTCCCGGGCCCGCCCCCACCACGGGCGCCGCACCCACGAGGGCCCACCGTCCGCCGTCCGCCCCGACGGGCGGGGTGGACGGTCGGCCGGAGCACGACGCGGCGGTACGGGAGTCGTGCCGGGCGTACCGGGCGGACGTCGGCGACGGCGGTCTCCCGGACGAGGCCGCCTTCGATGACCTGATCCGCGCCGCCGGTGGCCCTGGGAAGGTGGCCGGCTACTGCGAGCGAGTGCTGGCCGGCGAGCCGAAGAGCCCCGCCCCGCACGGCAGCCCGTCCGGCGGGCCGACAGCCACGCCGACCGGCCATCCCGGAGCCGACCCGACGGGCCAACCCGGAGCCGACCCGACGGGCCATCCGGGAGCGGAGCCGACCGGCCGCCCCGGAGCCGACCCGACCGGCCGCCCCGGAGCCGACCCGACCGGCCGTCCCGGGGTGGACCCGACCGGTCGGCCCGGAGCCGACCCGAGCCGGCGGACCGGGCCGCTGCCCACGGCGTCGCCGTCGGCCACGGCCGCGCAACCGGCCGGGCCCGGCCCTGCCCACCTCCCGCCGGAGCAGGGGCGCCACACCGCCCCGCCGAGCGGCGGCGAGGCGGGCTGACCGGGCGGCCGACGGGCAGGGGCGCGCCCCTGCCCGCGCGCCCTCCCCCGGCGGCGTGGCCCGCGTGCCGTCGGCCGGTGACCTCGGCTCCGGGCGGCTGGTAGCTTGCCCCGATGAGTCTGCGGCGTCGACGCGTGGCGGTGGTCTTCCGCCTGGCGATCGTGATCAGCGTGCTGGCCGGGATCGTGCTCACCGCGCTCGGTTCCGCCACGCTCACCGGCCTCCTGCCCTACTTCACCATCCAGAGCAACCTCGCCGTCGGGCTCTTCGCCGGATACGCCGCCTGGCTGGCCCGCCAGGACCGGCCCGAGCCGCCCTCGGCGCTCAAGGGCGCGGTCACGCTCTACATCACCATCACCGGCGTGGTCTACCACCTGGTGTTGGCCAACCCGGCCAGCCCGTTCGCGATGCCCCCGGCCGACCGTACGCTCGGCGAGGCGCTGGGCAACCAGTTCCTGCACACCGTCGTGCCCCTGCTGGCCGTGGCGGACTGGGCGCTGTTCGACCGCCGGGGCCGGCTCCGCCCGCGCTACGCGGCCTGGTGGCTGGCGTTCCCCCTCGGATACCTCGGCTTCGCGCTGCTGAGAGGGCTGGTGGTGGACCGGTACCCGTACCCGTTCATCGACGCGGGCGAGCTGGGCTACGCGGGGGTGGCCGTCAGCGCGGTCTTCTTCGCCGCCGCGTTCTGGCTGCTGGGCCTGCTCTTCGTCGCCGTCGACCGGGGCCTGGGCCGCCGTGCCGTGGCGCAGGCCGCCCCCGCGACCAGCCCGGATGCCCCCTCCATGGCCCCCGACGCCCCCTTCACGCCAGGGGGTCAGGCCGGCCCGGCCACGGCCCCGGACGCCGCCCGGCCCGACGCGACGGCCCTGCCCTGAGGTCCACGCCTGCGGCGGCTCACCACCACGGGGCGGACCGGAGCGTCGCGGCGGGCCGTTTGGGCTGTCGCGGAACGGGCAGCCGGCAGGCGGACCGGAAGCGGCAGAACAGGAGGCGTCATGCGCGCGCTGCGATTGCCCAACTGGAAGTCGGAGCCCGAACTGGTCGAGGTCGACGAGCCGACCCCGGGCCCGGATCAGGTGGTCGTGAAGATCGGCGGTGCCGGCGCCTGCCACTCCGACCTGCACCTGATGCACGACTTCGAGGCCGGCGCGGTGCCCTGGAACCCGCCGTTCATCCTCGGCCACGAGAACGCCGGCTGGGTGCACGCGCTCGGCGACGGGGTGAGTGGGCTGACGGTGGGGCAGCCGGTGGCTGTCTACGGGCCGTGGGGCTGCGGCACCTGCGAACGCTGCCGGGTGGGCGTCGAGTCGTACTGCGAGAACGTCGCCGAGGCGCCGGTGCCCGGCGGGGGCGGTGGCCTCGGCCTGGACGGCGGCATGGCCGAGTACATGCTGGTGCCGCACGCCCGGCTCGTCGTGCCGCTGCCCGACGGGCTCGACCCGGTGTTGGCGGCGCCGCTGACCGACGCCGGGCTCACCCCGTACCACGCGATCCGCCGGTCCTGGGCGAAGCTCGGTCCGACCAGCACCGCCGTGGTGATCGGCGTGGGCGGGCTCGGGCACGTCGGGGTGCAGATCCTCAAGGCGACCACCGCGGCCCGGGTGATCGCGGTGGACACCCGCGAGGAGGCGCTGAAGCTCGGCGCGGAGTGCGGCGCCGACCTCACCATGCTCTCCGGCGCGGACACCGCCCAGGAGATCCGCCAGGCCACCGGCGGCCGGGGCGCCGACGTGGTCCTGGACTTCGTCGGCGCCGACCCGACCCTCGCGCTCGGCGCCGCCGCCGTCCGCACCGTCGGCGACCTCACCATCGTCGGCATCGGCGGCGGCACCCTGCCGGTGGGCTTCTTCTCGGTGCCGTACGAGGTGAGCATCCAGAGCACGTACTGGGGCAGCCGGCCGGAACTCATCGAGGTGCTCGAACTGGGCGCCCGGGGCCTGGTGAAGCCGAAGGCCAGCACCTTCTCGCTGAACGAGGCGGTCGTCGCGTACCGGAAGATGCGCGACGGCACGCTGGAGGGCCGGGCGGTCGTCGTGCCGTGACCACCGCGGCCCTAGGATGATCATGTGGTCGCGGCGCTGGAGCTCTACCTGGACACCGACGCCACCCGACGGATCCGGGTGCTCTGGGACGCGCTGGAGTCCGAGGGCGTGCAGAGCATGCGGTCGCTGCTGGAGCAGCGTCACCGGCCACACGTCTCACTCGCCGTCGCGACCCGCTTCGATCCGGAGCGGGTCGCGGCGGCGTTGCGCGGAACGGTGGTGGCCGCGCCGCTGCGGCTGAGCTTCGAGCACGTCGGGCAGTTCGTCGGCCGGGTGCTGTGGCTGGGCCCGACCCCCACCGCCGAGCTGCTCGCGCACCACGCACGGGTGCACGACCGGCTGGCCGAGGCGGGGATCGGGTTGGTCGAGCACTACCGGCCGGGGCGTTGGGTGCCGCACTGCACGCTGTCGATGCGGGTGCCGAACGCCCTGATGGCCGCCGCCGTGCGCCGCTGCCTGGAGATGCTGCCGCTGGAGGCGACCGTGGTCGGCGCGGCCCTCACCGACCACGCCCGGGGCATCTCCCAGCCATTGCGGTAGCCGGACCGCGAACGGGTCGCCGGCACGACGAGCCGCTTGTCCGTGTCACGCCGGGGGTGGATCCTGTAGGGAATCGACAGAAACGAATCCATGGAGGTTCGATGCGTCGTCTCCCGCCCGCCCTGCTCCTGCTCGCCGCGCTGCTGCTCGGCCTGCCGACGCCCGCCCACGCCGCCCCCGACCACGGCGGGGCCGCCCCCGACCACGACACCGGCCGCGCCGCGGCCGCGCTCGCGCAGGTCCGTACCGCCGGCACCGCCTGGGGGCTCGACCCTGCCACCGGCCGGATGACCCTGACCGTCGACGACACCGTCTCCGCCCAGGACGTCGCCGCGCTGCGGGCGACCGCCGCCCGTGCCGGTGCGGTGCTCCGGCACGAGCCGGGCGAGCTGCGCGTCCTCATCGCCGGCGGGCAGGCGATCTACAGCGGCGGGCGGTGCTCCCTCGGCGCCAACGTCCGCAGCGGCACCACCTACTACTTCGTCACCGCCGGCCACTGCACCTCCGTCGGCACGACCTGGTACGCCAACAGCGCGCAGACCACCGTCCTCGGCAGCCGGGCGGGCAGCAGCTTCCCCGGCAACGACTACGGGCTGGTCCGCTACACGAGCCTGGTCGCCCACCCCAGCGCCGTCTACACGTACCCCGGCCTGCTCACCATCAACGGCGCCGGCAACGCCTACATCGGCCAGGCGGTCTGTCGCAGCGGCTCCACGACGGGGGTGCGCTGCGGCACGGTCACCGCGCTCAACGCGACCGTCAACTACGCCGAGGGCAGCGTCTCCGGCCTGATCCGCACCAACATCTGCGCCGAGCCGGGTGACAGCGGCGGGCCGCTCTACGCCGCCGGCACCGGCACCATCCTCGGCATCCTCTCCGGTGGCAGCGGCAACTGCACCAGCGGTGGCACCACCTACTACCAGCCGATCATGGAGATCCTGGCCGCGTACGGCGTGACCGTCCCCTGACCGACCACCCGCGTGCCCGGCCCGACCCCGCGCGACGGGCCGGGCACGGCGGGGTCAGCCCTCGCGGCCGGTGGTCGCGACGCCCACGACGAGGTGACGCCCTCCGGCACCGACCGGAACCGGTCAGGCGGCCCGGGGGGTGAGGAGGTAGTCGTCGGCCTCGGGGCTCCACCGCAGGTCGACGACGCCGCTGGTGGCGGCCGCCTTGCAGAACTGGAGGAAGCTGCGGTAACCCAGCTTCTTCTCGCTGAAGTCGGGCCGCGCCCGGCGCAGCTGGTTCTTCAGCCCGGAGAGGGCCACCGCGCCCTCGTCTCCGGCGAGGTCCGACACCACCGAGCCGAGCAGCGCGAACGCCACCTCCCGGTCGCCGTGCTCGGGCAGGGAGACCTCGGGGTCGCCCTTGGCGGGTCCCTCCGCCAGCTCGACCACGTTGTGCTGGGCGAGGTGCCGCATGAGCTCCCCGAAGGTGCGGAACCCGTAGTCGGACTCGCTGAACGTCGGGTCCTTGCGCAGCAGGGTGCGCTTCAACGTCGAGGCCGTCACCTCGCCGCTCGAACTGCCCTGGAGGCCGGCGACGGTCTGCGCCACGAACACGGCGAGCGTGTCGACGTCCCGCCCGGCCTCCTCGGCCGCCGGCTGCGGCTCGGGCTCCGGCTCCTGCTCCACCCGCGGCACGTCGGGGCTGGGCAGGCGGGCCGGGCGGCCCCGCCGGACTCGGGCGGGAGGGATGTCGACGCCCTCCAACCGGTCGTAGTAGAGGAACTCGTCGCACGCGGGCGGCAGCAGCGCCGAGGTCGAATTCTCCACGCCCACCCCGATGACGCGCTTGTTCAGCTCGCGGAGCTTGTGGACCAACGGGGTGAAGTCGCTGTCGCCGGTGCAGATCACGAAGGTCGAGATGTACCCGCGCTCGAAGGCCAGCTCCACCGCGTCCACGGCCATCTTGATGTCGGCGGCGTTCTTGCGCGAGGCCCCCATCCGCTGGGGAATCTCGATCAGCTCGACGTGCGACCGCGTGAGCATCCGCCGGTCCTCGTCGAAGTACGACCAGTCCGCGTACGCCCGGCGCACCACCACCCGGCCGCGCTCGGCGAGGGCGTCGGCGATGGGACGGAAGTCGAAGGCCACGCCGCCGAGGTGGTCGCGGGCCCCCAACGCGAGGTTCTCGTAGTCGAGGAAGAGGGCGATGCGGTCTTCGTGATCCACGCAGGTCAGCCTACCCCCGGCGGGGCGCCGCGCCGTCGCGTCCGCCCCTGGCATGGCGCGGTGCCCGCCGGGGTCGGCCGGCCACCGGGTAGTGCTGGCCCTACCCGGGAACTACCTCCAGACGGCTGGGTCGGCGCGTCACCCACGGTTAGCGTCAGCGGCATGACGACAGCTCGTCCCCTGTGCCTGGCCGAGGCGCTGCGCCGGCCCGGATACCTGTTCTCCCCGTGGCCGTGGCGCGCGCTGGCCTACCTGTTCACCACCGTCCCCGTCGCCGGGGTGCTCGCCGTCGGGCTGCTCGTCGTCGGGGCACCCCTGCTGGCCGCGGTCAACGCCGCCCGGCAGGACCGCCCGGTCGAGCTGCCCCTCGTGCTGTTCCTGGCCGTCGGTGCCCTGACGGTGCTGGCGTCGGCCCCGGTCGTGAGCATCGCGGTGACCGCCGTGGAACGGCAGCGGCTCGGCCTCGTGGACGGGCGGCCGTTGCCGGCGTACCGGTGGCGGGGCCTGGCCGCGCGCTACACCGACGCCGACGCGTGGCGGGAGGTCGCTTACACCTTCTGGCTGGGCGGCGTCGTGCCGCTCGGCTACGCCGTGTCCACCCTGCTCGTGCTGCTCGACCTCACGCTGGTCGCCAGCCCCTGGCTGGTCGGCGACGCCGACGAGGTCATCGTGGTCTGGACCACCGTCGACACGGCCGGCAAGGCCGTCCCGTACGCCGTCCTCGGGGTCCTGCTCCTCCCGGTGCTCTGGTACGGGCTCGGCGTGCTCGCCGCGGCCCAGGGCGCGGTGGCGCGGTGGCTGCTCGGCCGGCCCGCCGACGGGGCGGCCCTGCGGGAGGTCAGCCGCTCGCGGGCCCGGCTGGTCGACGCGTACGAGACCGAACGCCGCCGCATCGAGCGCGACATGCACGACGGCGCGCAGCCCCGGCTGACCAGCCTCACCCTCCACCTGGGTCTGGCCCGGCTGGACGTGCCCGAGGACTCCCCCGCCGCCGCCCCGCTAGCCGTGGCGCACGACCAGGCCAAGAACCTGATGGTCGAGCTACGGCAGATCGTGCAGGGCATCCGCCCGCAGAGCCTCACCGACCTGGGCCTGGCCGGCGCGGTACGGGAACTGGCCGGCGAGGCCACCGTCCCGGTCACCGTCCACGCCGACCTCGGGCAGCCGCTGCCCGAACTCGTCGAGAGCACCGCGTACTTCGTGGTGTCGGAGGCGTTGGGCAACGTCGTCCGGCACGCCGGGGCGACCCGGGCCGAGGTCCGGCTCGTCCAGGCCGACGGCGAACTCGTCGTGGAGATCTCCGACGACGGCCACGGCGGGGCCGACCCGGCGCGGGGCACCGGCCTGACCGGCCTCGCCGATCGGGTCGCCGCGGCCGACGGGCGGCTGCTGCTCGCCAGCCCGCCCGGCGGCCCCACGCTCGTCCGGGTGGAGTTGCCGTGCCACCGATGACGCGCGTCGTGCTCGCCGAGGACGAGGTCCTCCTGCGCGAGGGCCTCGCCGGCCTGCTGGCCCGGTTCGACTTCGAGGTGGTCGCCGCCGTCGGCACGGCACCGCAGTTGCGGGACGCGGTCCGGGCGCACGAGCCGGACCTGGTGGTGACCGACATCCGGATGCCGCCCGGCCCGCACGACGACGGGCTGCGGGCCGCCGTCGACCTGCGCGCCGAACGGCCGCGGCTCGCCGTCATGGTGCTGAGCCAGCACGTGCAGGCCGAGTACGCCTCCGCCCTGCTCGCCAGCGGCGACGGACGGGGCGTCGGCTACCTGCTCAAGGACCGGATCGCCGAGGTCGCCGAGTTCGCCGGGCAGCTGCGCACGGTCGCCGGCGGCGGCACGGTCGTCGACCCCGACGTGGTGCGGCGGCTGCTGCACCGCCCACGCGACCCGCTCGCGGCCCTGTCCGCCCGGGAGCGCGAGGTGCTGACGCTGCTCGCCGAGGGGCACTCCAACGCGGCGATCGCCGCGCGGCTGCACGTCACCGAGGCGGCCATCGGCAAGCACATCGGCAACGTCCTGGCGAAGCTCGGCCTGCCGCCCAGCGACGACACCAACCGCCGGGTGCTGGCGGCCCTCACCTACCTGCGCGCGGGCCCGTCGCCCCGGTAGCCGGCTCCGGCGCGACCGGTGGCCGCCTCCGGCGCGGCCGTCCGCCGGGCAGGCGCGGCCGCCCCGCCGAAAAGTTGCGGTCCCGATCTCCCGCCGTTCACCCGCGCCCCGCTAGCATCGCTGCTCATGAATACGAGGAGCAGTACCCGCTCGGGCCCCAGAAGGCTGGCGATGGCGTTCGCGCTGGCCGTCGTCCTGGTGGCGCCCGTGGCGGTGACGGCGGCGGCGTCGGCCGCCGGCCCCCTTACCGTGGCCCAGGCGCTTGCCGCGCAGGACGGCCGGACGGCCGCCGTGACCGGCTACGTCATCGGCCAGCCGACCAGCACCACGACGGTGCTCAGGTCCGGCTTCACCGCCGACACCGCGATCGCGATCGCCGACACGGCCGCCGAGACCGGCGCGAGCAGGATGCTCTACGTCCAGGTCACCGCCGCCTACCGGAGCACGTTCGGGCTGCTCACCAACCCGGGCCTGCGGGGCCAGCGGATCACCGCCACCGGCGCGCTCACCGCCTACTTCAGCCACGGCGGCCTGAAGAACCCGACGGCGATGACCCTCGGCGGCACCACGCCATCGCCGAGCCAGTCCCCGACTCCGGTCCCGACGACCACCCCGGCACCCGGCGGTGACTACGACTCCACCTACTACGCCAACGCGATCGGCAAGTCCGGCACGGCGCTGCGCAGCTCGCTGCACTCGATCATCAAGGTGCAGACGAAGCTCTCCTACGACCAGGTCTGGGAGGCGCTGAAGGACACCGACCAGGACCCGGCCAACACCAACAACGTCATCCTGCTCAACACCGGGCGGTCCCAGAGCAAGAGCAGCAACGGCGGCGGCGTGAACGACTGGAACCGTGAGCACGTATGGGCCAAGTCGCACGGCGACTTCGGCACCGCGACCGGCCCGGGCACGGACGTCCACCACCTCCGGCCGGAGGACGTCTCGGTCAACTCGACGCGCGGCAACAAGGACTTCGACACCGGCGGCAGCCCCGTCGCCGAGGCGCCGGGCTGCTACACCGACGCCGACTCGTGGGAGCCGCGCAACGCGGTCAAGGGCGACGTGGCACGCATGCTGATGTACATGGCGATCCGGTACGAGGGCACCGACGGCTGGCCCAACCTGGAGCTGAACCAGTCGGTCAACAACGGCAGCGCGCCGTACCACGGCAAGATGGCGGTGCTGCTCCAGTGGAACCAGGCCGACCCGCCGGACACCTTCGAGAAGCGCCGCAACCAGCGGATCTACGAGCGCTGGCAGGGCAACCGGAACCCGTTCGTCGACCACCCGGAGTGGGCGACCGCCATCTGGGGCTGACCTCGCCCCACCGGCGTGTCGCGGCCGGTCCCCCGACGGGGGACCGGCCGACCGGCGGGCGGTAGTCGGCCCTAGCCCGTGGGATCCGCCGCACGGGGCGTTCCGCCTTCGCCGTACGGGACGCCGCAGCCTGGGCCACCGACAAGGTAGGTACTGGTAGGTGTACCCGCGCCCGAGCGGGGTATCCCGCGCGGCCAGCATCCGTCTGTCGGGAGGTCACCGTGGAGAGTCGAGCCAAGGCGTTGGGTCACGGGATCCATCCCATGATGATCGTCTTTCCGCTGGGACTGCTCGCCACGGCGGTGATCTTCGACATCCTGTACCTGATCACGGACCGCGCCGGATTCCAGATCTCCGCCGCGTACACCATCGGCGCCGGCGTCATCGGCGGCCTGCTCGCGGCGGTCTTCGGCTTCACGGACTGGCGGGCCATCCCGTCCGGCACCCGCGCCAAGCGGGTGGGCGCGATCCACGGCATCGGCAACGTCGTCGTCGTGCTGCTGTTCGCGGTGAGCTGGTTGGCGCGGGCCTCCGCGACGAACTGGGAGCCGAACGCCCTGGCCCTGATCTGCAGCTTCGCGGGCATCCTCCTGTCCGGGATGACGGCCTGGCTCGGCGGCGAGCTGGTCGAGCGGCTGGGCATCGGGGTCAGCGACAACGCCGGCGTCAACGCGCCGAGTTCCCTGTCCCGTCGTTCCACGCGCCGCGCCCGCGCCTGATCCGTCCGCCCGTGCCCCGGACGGACCGGGCAGGCCGGTGGGCCAGCCGGCCCGGCCCGCCGGGGGGCGGGTTCGTCACCGCGCGCCGGCGGGTTCCGGGACGAACGGCAGGCTCCTCGGCTCCACCGGCTGGGCCTCGCCGGCCGGGTGCCGCCACAGCCCCCGCGCGCGCAGGATCGGCAGCACGCCCTCGCCGAACCAGTACGCCTCCTCCAGGTGCGGGTGGCCGGAGAGGATGAACTCGTCCAGGCCGAGCGCGTGGTACTCGGCGATCCGGTCCGCCACCTCCGTGTGGCTGCCCACGAGGGCCGTGCCGGCGCCGCCCCGGACCAGGCCGAAGCCGGCCCAGAGGTTGGGGGCGACCTCCAGTCCGTCGCGGGAGCCCCCGTGCAGGTCGAGCATCCGGCGCTGCCCCTCGGACTCGCTGCCGCGCAGCCCCGCCTGAGCCGCCCGCAGGTCGGACTCGGCGATGCCGTCGAGCAGGCGGCGGGCCTGCGCCCAGGCCTCCTCGGCGGTGTCCCGGGTGATGACGTGCAGCCGGATGCCGAAGCGCAGTTCGCGGCCGGCCTCGGCGGCCAGCGCGCGGACCCGGTCGAGCTTGCCGGCCACCTGGGCCGGCGGCTCGCCCCAGGTGAGGTAGACGTCGCTGTGCCGCACCGCCACCGGCAGCGCGGCGGCGGAGGAGCCGCCGAAGTAGATCGGCGGGACCGGGTCCGGTAGCCGGTTGAGCCGGCCCTGCGCGATCCGCAGATGCTCGCCGGCGTGGTCCACGGTCTCGCCGCGCCACAGCGCCCGCACGATGTGCAGGAACTCGTCGGTGCGCGCGTACCGGGCGTCCTTGTCCAGGAAGTCGCCGTAGGCGCGCTGCTCGTGCGACTCGCCGCCGGTGACGATGTTGACCATCAGCCGGCCGCCGGAGAGCCGTTGGAACGTCGAGGCCATCTGCGCCGCCAGCGCGGGCGTGAGCAGGCCGGGGCGGAAGGCGACCAGGAACTTCAGCCGCTCGGTCACCTCGGTGAGCATGGCGGTGCTCAGCCAGGCGTCCTCGCACCAGGCGCCGGTCGGGGTGAGCGCGCCGACGAAGCCGAGCTGCTCGGCGGTCCGCGCGATCTGGCCCAGGTAGGCGACGGTCGCCGGGCGGGCGCCGCCGGCCGTGCCGACCGGCACGCCGTGGCCCCCGCCGACGATGTCCCGGCTGTCGCCGTAGGTGGGCAGGAACCAGTGGAAGGTGAGGGCCATCCGGATCTTTCCTCCAGTGCGGTGGCGAGAAGAGGTGCGGCAGGGCAGGCGGCCGGCGGCCGGGTGCTCCTGAGGGGTGGGACGAT
Source organism: Micromonospora sp. NPDC007220 (assembly GCF_040634035.1). Classification (NCBI taxonomy): domain Bacteria; kingdom Bacillati; phylum Actinomycetota; class Actinomycetes; order Micromonosporales; family Micromonosporaceae; genus Micromonospora; species Micromonospora sp. NPDC007220. Next base: position 185,111 of record NZ_JBEYEU010000008.1, read on the forward strand.
CCCGGTGACAGTCTACCCATAAAACCTATCGGGTTAGTAGGCTTAGTGCGACCGGCGGCTGTCAGTGCCGTCGCGCCCCCAGGTCCATCTCCGTAGGAGCTGTCATGCGAACCCCCAGAACGGCCCTCCCCCGTCGGCACCGCCTGGTGACGGCACTGCTCACCGCCGTGGCACTGGTCGCGGTCGGCGGCGTCAGCGCCTGCGGCGACGGGTCCGCGGCGGCCGGCGGAGACAAGGGCCCACTTCGGATCGGCTACCAGCGCTTCGGAGGACTGAGCCTGGTCAAGGCCCGCAACGCCGCCCCCGACGTGGAGTGGTCGTTGTTCGAGAGCGGCCCGGCGCTCACCGAGGCGCTCAAGGCCGGCTCGATCGACATCGGGCAGGTCGGCGAGGCGCCGCCCGTCTTCGCCGCGGCGGCCAAGATCCCGTTCTCCGTCATCGGCACCTCCGCGCCCGTCCCGCAGGGCGAGGCGGTGCTGGTCAAGGACGACAGCGGCTACCGCACCTTCGCCGACCTGCGCGGCAGGACGGTGGCCCTGAACAAGGGCTCCAACGTGCACTGGCTGCTCGTGCGCCTGTTGGCGGCGCACAAGATGACGTTGGACGACATCAACGTCAAGTACCTCAAGCCCGCCGAGGGACGGCCCGCGTTCGACAACGGGCAGGTCGACGCCTGGATCATCTGGGACCCGTACTTCGCCCTGGCCGAGCAGCCCGGGGTCCGGGTGCTCGCCGACGCCACCGGCCTCGCCAGCAACCGGGAGTACGTCCTGGCCGCCCCGGACGCCGTACAGAACCGGTCGGACGACATCCGGGCGTTCCTGCGGATGTACCGGACGGTGACGGACTGGGGCATCGCCAACCCCGACGAGCGGGCCCGCACCCTCGCGCCCGAGTTGAAGATCGCGCAGGACGTCACCGAACGCGCCCTGCTCCGCAGCGCCAAGCCCCTGTCCCCGGTCACCCCGGCCGTCGGCGACGAACTCCAGGCGATCGCGGACGGCTTCGTCGCGCTGAAGCTCGTCCCGGGGCCGGTCGACATCCGGGGCCGCGTCGACGGCCGGTTCAACGAGGTCTTCCAGTGAGCCGTACGACGCTGGCCGACGCCCCGGCCCCGGCCACGGCGACCGCACCGACGCGGCCTGAGCGGCCCGCGCAGCCGGCCCGGCGGTGGCGCCGGCTCGCCAGCCCGGTGCTGCTGGTGCTCTCCTGGGAGCTGGCCGCCCGGATCGGGCTGCTGGCACCCGAGAAGCTGCCGGCGCCGAGCGACGTGCTGGCCACCGGGTGGCGGCTGTCCCGCGACGGCATCCTCGCCACCCACCTGTTCGACTCGCTCACCCGCGCCGGCGTCGGCCTGCTGATCGGCGGGGGTCTCGCCCTGCTGCTCGGCACCGTGGCAGGGTTGCTCCGGCTCGGCGACGACCTCGTCGACCCCCCGGTGCAGATGGCCCGGATGCTCCCCCACCTGGGACTGGTGCCGCTCCTGATCATCTGGGTCGGCATCGGCGAGTCGCTCAAGATCAGCCTGGTGGCCCTCGGTGCGTTCTTCCCGATCTACTTCAACACCTACGCCGGCATCCGGGACATCGACGAACGCCTCGTCGAGGCGGCCCGGACGTGCGGGCTGGGGCAGGCCGCCCGGCTGCGCCACGTGGTGCTGCCCGGCGCACTGCCCGCCCTCTTCCTCGGCCTACGCCTGGCGATCGGGGCGGCCTGGCTCAGTCTGGTCGTCGGCGAGCAGGTCAACGCCCAGACCGGGATCGGCTTCCTGATGATGGAGGCGCGCGAGTTCAGCCAGACCGACGTGGTCGTGCTCGGCCTGCTGATCTACGCGCTGCTCGGCCTGGCGTCCGACCTGGCGCTGCGTGTCGCGGAGAGGAGGACGCTGACATGGCGTCGCGGGCTGCGGGCGACCTGACGGGCGCGGGGCCGGTGCTGACCGCCCACGCCGTACGCCGGGCGTTCGGCCCCTCGGTCGTGCTGGCCGGCGTCGACCTGGCGATCTCCCGGGGGGAGGTGGTGGCCCTGCTGGGCGGCAGCGGCTCCGGCAAGAGCACCCTGCTGCGCATCCTCGCCGGCCTCGACGGCGATGCCACCGGCGGGACCACCGTGCACGGCACGGCCGCCGTGGTGTTCCAGGAGCACCGGCTGCTGCCCTGGAAACGGGTGGCCGAGAACGTCGGGCTCGGCCTGTCCGGCGCCGACACCGACCGGCGGATCGACCGGGCCCTGGCCGAGGTCGGGCTCGCCGACCGGCGCCGCGCCTGGCCGGCCGAGTTGTCCGGCGGCCAGGCTCAGCGGGTCGCCGTCGCCCGGGCGCTGGTCCGCGAACCCGACCTGCTGCTGCTCGACGAGCCGTTCGGCGCCCTCGACGCGCTCACCCGGCTGCGGATGCAGGGGCTGCTACGCCGGCTGCGCGCCGAGCACGGCTTCGCCGCCCTGCTGGTCACCCACGACGTGGACGAGGCCCTGCTGCTCGCCGACCGGATCCTGCTGCTGGAAGGGGGCGTCATCGCCGAGGAACTCCCGGTCGACCTGGGGTCGGTGCGTACGCCGGACGAGCCGGCCTTCGGCGCGCTGCGCCGCCACCTGCTCGACCGCCTCGGCGTGCCGGCCGCCTGACCGCGCCGCCGGCCCCGCACCGGCCGGTCCTCGCCACGGAGATCCGTCAACGGCCCCGGCCCCACCCGGCAGATCCGGGTGGGGCCGGGGCCGCTCGCGCCGATCCGGGTCGACCGGCGGGAAGCCGGGTCACGCGGCCTCTCGGCCCGCCCCGTCGACCCCGGTGTAGCGGCCCTGGTGGTGCAGCAGCGGCGAGCCGCCGTCGGCGTGCCGGATCAGTTCCGGCTCGGCCAGCACGACGGCGTGGTCGCCGACGGGCACCCGGTCGACCACCCGGCAGAGCAGCCAGGCCAGGACGCCCCCGAGGATCGGCGCCCCCTCCGGTCCGGTACGCCACCGGGTGGGGGTGGCGAACCGGTCGATGCCGCTGGTGGCGAAGGTACGGGCCAGTTCCCGCTGGTCTTCGGCGAGCAGGTGCACCGCCACGTGGCGGGCGCCGGCCAGGGTCGGCCAGCTGGACGATCCGAGGTTCACGCAGAACGACACGACCGGCGGCGCCAGCGACACCGAGGTGAACGACGTGGCGGTGAAGCCGACCGGCGGCGCGCCGGGCGCGGTGACCACGGTGACGGTGCTGGCCTGGTGGCGCAGCACCGTGCGCAGCGCGCGGGCGTCGGCGTCGACCGTCCACCCGCCCTCCGGGCCGTCCCGCCACTGTCGGACGAGGGGGTCGGTGTCGTACCGCGCGATGACCATCGGGACCTTCCGGAGGGGAGTCAGGCAGAGAATCGTGACAGAGCGGCGACGCCAGCCCCGGCCGCCCGCCCCGGCCGCCCGCAGCGACGGCACGCGGACCTCGGTCCACGGCGGCATCCTGGAGTCGGGAAGCGCCGGGACCAGGAACCGCCCCCGCGGGTCGTCGACGACCGCGACGGTGGCCGCGCTGGCCGCGTCGAGGGGGGCAGGTGGCGATCACGTCGGCGGCGACGAAGCCGGGAACCGACCGGTGCGGCCGTCGGGCGCGACGCGATCGGCGGTCAGGCCACCGGGCGCGGACCGGGACAGAGCTGCGAGGCGACCCGCATCAGGTCGACAACCCGGCGGGAGGTGAGCAGCGGTACGCGCGGCATGACCCCGTTTTCCTACTGGATCAGTAGGAATACAAGTCCCCTTCGCCCGCCGGTGGGCCGAAGGGGGTCGGCGCGCTGCCCCGAGCCGGCGGTACGGGCCGTCAGCGCCGGCGGGCGTACGCCAGCGGCAGAGGGCTCGCCTGGCCGCTCCACGTGCCGGTCAGCACGGCGCCCTCCGACGCGGTGCCGCCGTCGGGGCGGCGCACGACGGCCAACTCCACGGAGTCGGTGACGATGACGGTGAGGTCGTCCTCGACCACGCGGCGCACGGCGCCGACGGGCGGGACCTCGGCGCCCCGGGTGCCGCTGCCGGCGATGGTCATCGACAGCTCGCGGTACTCCCGCTGGCCGTCGGCCTCGAAGTACTCCTGCGCCTGCCCTGCGTCGGCGAGGACGGCCGCCGCCAGCGTCGCGGCGTAGACGGGATCGGCGCACGCGTCGTACACCCAGCGGCGGCCGAGCACGGAGTGCTCGGTGGTGCCGACGAGCCAGTCGTCGCCGCCGTCGAGGGGCGCGCCGCGGTAGGTCAGCGGAACCTGGTGGATCGGCCCGTCGCCGGCCCTGACGAGCAGCGTCTCGACGCCGACGGCGCCGGCCGGGTCGTCGAACCGGTAGGCCGCCACGCGCTCGACGTCGACGCCGGCCGGCCCCTGGAACCAGGGTCGGCCGGGCAGCCACGCCGCCAGGAGTGCGAACTTCGTGGGGCGCATCTCCGCCCGGTACAACAGCGCCATACGCCGCATCGTAGGGGCACCCCCGTGCCCCGCGCTGACCCGGCCGCACGCGACGCGTCCGGCGCGAGCGGGGCCCGGCGGGTCAGGCGGGTCAGGCAGTGGCGTAGCGGCGCAGCCCGTCGACGTCGGACCGGGTCAGGCGGCCCTGGGCGACCAGGAGTTCCAGGTGCGCCGCGGTCTCGGTGACGGCGAGCATCGCGTTGAACACGTCGAGGTCGGCCAGCCTGTGCTCCCGCCGGGTCCAGCGCAGCCGCGCGGCGACCTCGTACGCCGAACTCGCCCCCCGGGCCACGGCGGCCTCCGTCTCGTCGAGCCGCGCGCCGTGGTGCGCGACGAGTTCGTCGACCCGCGCGTGCACGCTGGGGGTCACCGGCCCGTGCGCCGGGAGCAGCCGCGCGTCCGGTCGCCGGCGCACCAGCGCGAGCGATGCCAGGAAGTCGCCGAGCGGGTTCGCCGAGAGTGCGGCCTCGAAGCCGATCGAGGGCGTGATGGTGGGCAGCACGTGGTCACCGGCGAACAACAGGTGCGAGCCGGTGTCGTGGAAGACGACGTGCCCGCGCGTGTGGCCCGGCGTCTCGACGACGTGCAGGGTGCGCTCGCCGTGCCTGATCTGCTGACCGTCGTGGAACCAGTCGTCCGGCAGTTCCCAGTCCTCGGTGCTCAGCCGCGTCCCGGTCAGCCCCGCCAGGGTGTCGGCCAGCTCGCCGGCGCCCAGCAGTCGCAGGCGGCCGAGCTGCTCGGCGAGCGGATTCCGGTGCGGCGTCATGGACGCCGCCAAACTGTCGCGTTCGCCGGCGCCGAGGCTCACCCGCATGCCGTACTCGCGGCGCAGGTGCACGGCCTGCGTGTAGTGGTCCCGGTGCACGTGCGTGACGAGGAACCGGCGCACGTCCCCCAGCGAGCAGTCCAGCTCCTTGAGTGCCGCGTCGAGCGCGGAGCGCGCCTCGGCGATCGCCCACCCGGAGTCGACGAGCACGAGACCGTCGTCGTCGCGCAGGACGTACACGTTCACCGCGCGCAGGCCGTCGTTCGGCAGCGGCAGCGGCACGCGGTGGACGCCGGGGGCGACCTCGAACGTTCCGGGCGTGGTCCAGTCGTCGGAGTTGCCGGTGCCCGAGGTCATGATCCGACCATAGTCCGCCCCGCGACCTGCCCCGGCTCCTCGTCGGCGGCCGCGACGAGAATGGCGACGAAGCGGTCGCACCAGGCCACCACCGTGGACCGGTCGAACAGGTCCGTGGAGTACTCCACGACGCCCCGCAGGCCGCCCTCGTGCGGGGTGAAGACCGTGGCGTAGTCCCGGCGGGCGCAGCCGAGCCCCTGGTCGGTGACGTGCGCCACGAGCCCCGGCAGCCGCACCTCCGGCATCCCCGGATTCCAGCCGAACAGCGTCGTGGCGACCGGTGGCGGCATGCCGACCCGCCAGTGCGGGTCGAGGGCCGCGTACACCTCGGCCAGGGGCGCCGGCTGGTGCCGGAGCGCGTCGAGGAACACCCGGTCGGTGCCCGCCGTCAGCTCCGCGAAGGACGCCGCGCGCGCCAGCGGGGGCCGCATCAGCAGCGGGCTGGTGAACAGGCCCACGACCGACTCGTCCTCGCGGTGGTCGCGGTGGGCGTACGGGCAGGCGAGGACCACGTCACGCGTGCCGGTGAGTTCGCGTACGAGCAGCGCGTACCCGCTGGCCAGGACCGGGAACAGGGTCGTGCCGCAGCGCTCGGCGAGGCCGGTCAGGCGGTCGGTCAGCTCGGCCGGGACGTCGAAGGCGAACTCGCTGCCCCGGCCGGACGGCCGCGCCGGCCGTGGGCGGTCGGCTGGGAACGACACCGCGCGGGGTGCTCCGGCGAGCTGGTCCCGCCAGTACCGCAGGACGTCCGGCGGGACTGCGGTCGCCCGTTGCCGGCGCGCGTGGTCGACGTAGCGTGCCGTGGGCGCGGCGGGGGCCGCACCCTGGCCGGTCTCCGCGGCGTAGCCCCTTCCCAGCTCGTCGAGCAGTTGGAGCATCGACCAGCCGTCACCACAGAGATGGTGCACGACCAGCATCAGCACCCACGCGTCGTCGTCCAGCCGCGCCAGCCGGGCCCGCAGCCATGGTCCCGTGTCCTCCGGGAAGGGCTCGCGGCCGGTCCGCACGCACCACTGCTCGACCTCGTCGGCGGCGAGGTCGCACACCGGCAGCGTCCCCGGCCGGGCCGGGAGCACCTCCTGGACCAGCTCACCGGCGCGTTCCACCAGGCGGGTGCGCAGCGCCTCGTGCCGGGCGGCCAGGCCGTCGACCGCCCGTTGCAGGGCCGGCACGTCGAGCCGACCGGCGAGGGTCACCCGTACCGCCATGTGCACGGCCGGCGGGTCGGGGGCCTGCCGCTGGCGATGCCACATCAGTTCCTGCGGGTAGGTCGCCGGCGCCCGGTCCACGACCTCGGACCCGCCGTCCGCGGTCGCCAGGTCCCGCGCCATCGCCCGGATGCCCGGGCTGCGCAGCACCCGGTGCGTGCCGACCGTCAGGCCCAGCAGGTCCGTCAGCCGGTTCGCCAACCGTACGGCCGCCAGGGAGTGGCCGCCCGCGGCGAAGAAGGGGACGTCCACCGGCAGCCGGGCCACCCCGAGCTCGGCGCACCAGGAGTCGTGGACGAGCTGCTCCATGGCGGTGCGGGGCCGGTCGGCGGCGCCCGTCACGGCGGGCGCCGGCAGCCGCGACCGGTCCACCTTGCCGTTGTCCGTGGTGGGCAGGGTGTCCAGCAGCACCCAGGCCCGGGGCACGAGGTGTGCGGGCAGGCGCTCGGCGAGCACCGCGGCGAGTCGCTCCGCGCGGGTCGCCGCCGGTTCCCCGTCGTCGTCCGCCACGACGTACGCGGCGAGGTACGGCTCGTCGCCCCGGTCGTGCCGCGCGATGACGGTGGCCTGGCGTACCCCGGGCAGCATGGCCAGCTCCGCAGCGGCCTCGCCGGGCTCCGTCCGCTGTCCGGCGATCTTGACCTGGTCGTCCACGCGGCCGACGAACTCGAGGGTCCCGTCGCCCCGTTCCCGGACCAGGTCCCCGGTCCGGTAGACCCGTGCCCCGGGCAGGCCAGGATCGGGCAGGAAGGCGGCGGCGGTCGCCGCGGGTCGGTCGAGGTAGCCCCGGGCCACGCCGGTCCCGCCGACGTACAGCTCCCCCACCGCCCCCCGTGGCACCGGCACACCGCGCTCGTCCAGCAGGTACAGCCGATGGTTGTCGACGGGGGCGCCGATGTCGACCGGCCCCGGGACGTCCGCCCGCACCGGACCCGCCGTGGCGACGATGCTGCACTCGGTCGGACCGTAGGCGTTGATCACCTCGGCCGGGAAGCCGGCGGGCGGTCGGCGCCGGAGCTGGCTGCCGCCCACGACGAGCGTGCGCGGGGCGTGCGCGGGCATCGGAAGGGCGAAGACCAGCTCGGCGAGCGGCGCCGGCAGGAAGGCCACCGTGACGCCGCCGCGGGACCACTCCTCGACGAGGGCCGCGGGGTCGCTCCGCGCCTCCTCCGGTACGAGATGCACGGTGGCGCCGGCGGCGAGCGCCGGATGGATCTCGGCGAGGTTCGCGTCGAAGCCGAGCCCGAGCGCGTGGCCGACGGTGTCGGCTCCGGTGAGGGCCAGGGCCCGCACGTGCCAGTCGATGGCGTCCACGGCGGCCCGGTGCGGCACCAGGACGCCCTTCGGCCGGCCGGTCGAGCCGGACGTGTGGACGCACCAGGCCACCTGCTCCGCCGTCGGCACCCGGCCCGGGGCCGGCAGGTCCGGGTCGCCGGGATCCTCGACCCGCAGGCAGACCGCGTCCGTCGGCGCGTCCACGTCCCTCGTGGTGACCAGCAGCCGGGCGCCACTGTCGGCGAACAGGGTGGCCACCCGGGCGGCGGGCAGCCCCGGGTCGAGGGGAAGGAAGCCCGCGCCGGCGATCAGCACGGCGAGCTGGGCGGCGATCAGCTCCGGTCGGCGCGGCAGCAGCACCGCGACGAGGTCGTCGGGCCCGACGCCAGCGGCGGCGATCCGGCGGGCGAGCAGGTCGGCCCGCTCGCGCAGTTCGCGGTACGTCCACCGGGTCGTCCCGCACACGACCGCCACAGCGTCCGGGGTGCGGGCCGCCTGCCGCAGGAACAACTCGTGCAGCCGGGCGTCGCCGACGGGTGTCCGCGGCCCGTGCAGGCGGTCGGCGGAGTCGTCCAGGTACGCCGCCAGGCCCGACAGCGGCTCGTCGGGCTCCCGGGTCGCCCGGTCGAGCAGCCGCTCGACGTAGTCCAGCAGGCGACGCACCGTCGCCCGGTCGAGCACGTCGGTCCGGTACTCGACGTGGCAGCGCACGGTGTCGCCGTGGGACAGGTAGACGACCAGGTCGACCGGGGCCTTGTCCAGGCCCACCGGGATCGGTTCGGCGGTGACCCCCGGCAGGTCGAACAGGAACGCCGGGGCGCCGCGCTCGTACTCCACGACCACGTCGAAGAGCGGGTGGCGGCCGGCCTCCCGGTTCGGGGCGAGCGCGCTGACGAGGTCGTCGAAGGGCACACCTGCGTGTTCGTACCCGTCCGCCGAGCGGTACTGGACCCGGGCGAGCAGCTCCCGGAAGGTGGGGTCACCGGCGAGGTCCAGCCGCAGCGGCATGGTGTCGACGAAGAACCCGATCAGGTCCTCGGAATCCTCGTCGCGGCCGCTCATGCCGGTGCCGATCACCAGGTCCGGTTGGCCGCTGAACCGGAACAGCGCCACGCCGATCGCGCTGAGCAGCGTGGTGAACGGGGTGACCCGTTCGACGCGGCTGAGCTGCCGGACCCGTTCGGTCAACTCCACCGGGATCTCCACGAGGAGACTCTCACCGGCGGCCGAGACGGTGGCCGGTCGCTGCCGGTCCGAGGGCAGCACGAGGGTGGGCGGCAGCGGATCGAGCAGGTCGAGCCAGTACGCCAGGCTCTTGTCCACGCCGTCCCGGGCCGACCGGGCACGCGCCCTGGCCAGCTCCGGGTAGGTGACCGGCAGCGGGGGCAGCGCGGCCGTCGTACCGGTCGACCGAGCCCGGTAGCACGCGCCGACCTCGCGGGTCAGGACCGCGTACGAGCCGCCGTCGGTGGCCAGGTGGTGGAACGACATCACCAGCACGTGGTGTGTCGGGGAGAAGCGCAGCAGCTCGAACGCGAAGACCGGCCCCTCGACGAGGTCGAACACCCGCGCGCTCTCCCGGGCCATCGCGGCCCGCACCACGGCGTCCTCGTCGGCACCGGCATGCTCCCGCACCGGCAGGTCGACCGTCGCCGTCGGCCGGACCACCTGGCAGGGTTGCCCGTCGACCTCGCGGTAGGTCGTCCGCAGTGGCGCGTGCCGGTCCACGACGTCCTGCAACGCCCCGCGCAGCGCCGCCGTGTCGAGCGCGCCGCACAGCCGCACGGCCGCGCCCTCCGTGTAGGCCGGGGTGCCCGGGTACGCCTGCTCGACCAGCCACAGCCGCCGCTGGCCGGGCGTCAGCGGCGCGATCTCGACGGTCGGTGGCGCGGCGATCCCGACGGCCTCCCGCGCCGCCGTCCCGACGACCATGGTGGCCGGGGCCGGGGCCGCAGCCGGGGCCGGGGCCACAGCCGGGGCCGGGGCCACAGCCGGGGCCGGGGCCACAGCCGGGGCCGGGGCCACAGCCGGGGCCGGGGCCACAGCCGGGGCCGGGGCCACAGCCGGGGCCGGGGCCACAGCCCG
>NZ_JBEYEU010000008.1:195324-233084 GCF_040634035.1 Micromonospora sp. NPDC007220
ACAGCCGGGGCCGGGGCCACAGCCGGGGCCGGGGCCACAGCCGGGGCCGGGGCCACAGCCGGGGCCGGGGCCACAGCCGGGGCCGGGGCCACAGCCCGGGCCGGTCGACGGGGCGTGGCCCGCCGCAGGGCGTCGATGGCCGGCAGGCCGTCCCGCACGGCCCCCGCCGGCAGGCCGAAGTCGACGAAGCAGGCGATCTCGTCGGCGCCGGCGTCGAGCACCGCGTCGAGCACCGGCCGGCAACTCTCCGGCGAGCCGATCAGGGCTCGCTGCTCGCAGTACCGCTGGTAGGCACGGGACAACACGAACCGGACGTCCTCGTCGGGGGTGTCGGCGAGGTCGACGTTCATGCCCAGGCTGTTGACCACCTGGCCGAGCAGGCTGAACGAGGAGCGCAGGTAGGCACAGAACGGCTCGAACGCCATGGCCCGCGCCTGCTCGGCGTCGTCGCCGAGGAAGGTGTGCAGCAGCACCACGACCCGCCCCGCAGCGGGATCGAGACCGTGTTCGGCCCGGGTACGCCGGTACAGCGCGACGTTCTCGGCCAGCCGCGCGACGTCCTGGGTCATCAGGTTGGTGACCACGCCGAGGCCGCGGCGGGCCGCTTCCCGGTAGCTGTCCGGGTTGCCGACGATCGCCGTGAAGGTCGGCGGTTCCGCCTGCACCGGGCGGGGGAACAGTCGGATGTCGACGTCTTCGCCGCTGCCCGACCGCGCGGTGATCGCCTCGCCGCGCCAGAGCCGCCGTACGGTGTCGAGATTGTCGTACATCACCTGCTTGTGGCGACGGTAGTTGTCCGGGTAGAAGACGAAGTCGTTGGCGTGCCATCCGGGCGCGCACCCCAGCCCGACCCGCCCCCCGGAGAGGTTGTCCACCATGGACCATTCCTCGGCGACCCGGACGGGATGGTGCAGGGGCAGCACCACCGAGCCGGCGTTGAGGCGCAGCCGGCGGGTCCGCGTCGCGAGGGCCGCGGCGAGCACCGACGGGTTGGGAAAGAGCCCGCCGAAGGAGTGGAAGTGCCGTTCGGGCAGCCACACCGCGTGGAAGTCGTGGGTGTCGGCGAACTCGGCGGCCTCGATGATGGTTCCGTAGGCGTCGTCCCGGGCCGAGTCGGGGTAGTCGCCGAAGAAGTACAGGCTGAAGTCGACGGTGTCCTGCGTGCCGGCCACCGACGCGGCCGGCGCCGGCCGCGTCGACGGCTCGGGGACGACGGCCGCGCCGCCACTGGTGCTGGCGTTGGCGCCGGTGGCGGTGGCGCCGTTGCCGCCGGCGCCGGTGGCGGCGCCGAGAAGAGCGAGCTGGTCGCGCATCAGGTCCAGCTGGCGGTGCACGATCGTGACGAGGTCGGCCGGTACGTCCCGGGGGGCGTCGCCCGGGTCGGCCGGTGCCGCCGAAGCGACGGGCACGGGAACCGGCCCGGCGGGCACGGGAACCGGCCCGGCGGGCACGGGAACCGGCGCGACAGGGACGGAGGGCGACGCGGTCGTCGGACCGGCCGGCGGGGCCGCCGGAGGGAGCACGCCGGCCGAGGCGCCGCGCGTCACCGCCTCGGCGAGCCGGCGGGGGGTGTCCACGGCGGCGAACAGGTCCCGGACGGGAACCCGTACCCCGAACGCGTGGTCGATCTCCCGGGCCATGGTGATCAGGAGCAGCGAGTCGGCACCGAGGTCGAGGAAGGTCTCGTCCGGGTCGACCTCTCCCACGTCCAGTCCGAGCCGCTCGGCCGTCAGGGCCCGGATGCGCGCGAGCACCTGCTCGGCCCCGACGTCGTGCCCGGCCGGCGGCCGGGACGGCCCCGGCTCGGCGGTCGCCGACGACCCGGCCGCGCCGCTCGCGGCAGACCCGCCGGCCGCAACCCGGACGTCGGTCGCGGCAGAGGTGTCGGTCGCGGCGGAGATGTCGGCCGCCCCGGACGCGGAGACCCAGAACCGCCGGCGCTGGAACGGATAGGCCGGCAGTGGCACGGCTCGGCCACCGCAGTCGGCGGTCAGCGCGGCCCAGTCGACCGGGAACCCCGCCACGTGCAACTCCGCGACGGCGCGCCACAGCCCGTCGACCGGTGGGGTGCCACGACGTTGCGACGGCACCCACCGCAGGTCGGATCCCGTGCCGCGGGCGATGCTGGTCAGCGCCCCGTCCGCGCCCGCCTCGACGACCGATCGCACGCCCTGCTCGGCGAGGGTGGCCACGGCGGCGCTCCAGGCGACCGGCTCGCGCGCCTGCCGGCACAGGTGGTCGGCGTCCGGCAGCCAGCCGGGTGGGCGTACCCGGCCGTCCAGGCTGCTGATCAGGGGCAGGCGGGTCGGTGCGAGCTGCACCTCCCCGATCATCCGGCGGAGCCGGTCGAGGACCGCGTCCACGCCGGTCGAGTGGAACGCCCGGTCGACCGGGAGCGGGCGGGTCGCCACGCCGTGCCGTTCGGCTTCCCGGACGACCGCCGCCAGGGCATCCGGGGAACCCGCGAGCACGTGGTGCTCCGCGCCGTTGCGGGCGGCGATCTCCGCCGTCGACCCACGCAGCAGCTCATCGACCGTCGCTTCGTCGGCCAGGACCGCGCACATCGCGCCGGGTGGCAGCGCGTCGCGCATCAGGGCGCCCCGGTGCGCGGCCAGCCCGACCGCGTCGCCCAGGGACAGCGCACCGGCCACGACCAGTGCGGCGTACTCGCCGACGCTGTGCCCGAGGACGACGTCCGGCGTGAGCCCCCACGACCGCCACAGCTCGGCGAACGCCACCGCGGTGACCACCAGCGCCGGCTGCGCCACGTCCGTCGGGCGACCCGTTCCGACGGGGTGTTCCCGCAGCCGGGCGACGAGGTCGCCACCGGTCACTCGGCGGTACGCGTCGGCCCCCTCGGCCAACACGTCCCGCGCGACCGGGAACCGCTCGGCGAGATCGAGGACGACGCAGCGACGGTCGCCCTGCCCGGGAAAGGCCAGCGCGACCGGAGTGACGCTCTCCGGCTCCGCCCGGCCGGTCAGCACGTTTCCCGCCACGCCCGCCTCGACGTACCGGTGGAGGCCGTCGGCCAGCTCGGCGGCGGAGGTGCCGAGCGCGACCAGGCGGTGCCGGAGGTGGCGTCTGCGCCGCCCGGCGCTGGTGACCACGTCGGCCAACGCCGGCCCGGGGTCCTCGCGGAGCAGGTCGCGGTGGCGGGCGGCCAGCTCCACCAGCGCCGACGGGTCGGCCGCCGACAGGGGCAGCAGTCCCGGCGCGGGGTGGGCCGGTGGCTCGTCCGACCGGCGTCGGTCCGCCGGGGGCGGCTCCTCGACGATCACGTGGGCGTTGGTGCCGCCCACCCCCAACGCGCTGACGGCCGCCCGGCGCGGCCGCAGGTCCGCTGGCCACCGCGTGCCACGGGTGGTCACCGTGAAGGGGCCGGCGGCGAGGTCGATCGCCGGATTCGGCCGGCGGAAGTTGATCTGTGGGGCGACCCGGCCGGAACGCACGGTCAGGATCGTCTTGATCAGGCCGGCCATGCCCGCGCAACTGTCCAGGTGACCGATGTTCGCCTTGACCGAGCCGAGGAACGGTCGACCGCCCGCGTACACCTCGGCGAGGGCGTGGTGCTCCACCGGGTCGCCCAGGGCCGTGCCCGTACCGTGTGCCTCGACGTACCCGATCGACTCCGCCGGGACGCGCGCGGCGGCCAGCGCCCGCCGGGCGACGTCGACCTGCCCGGCCACTCCGGGTGCCGTGAAGCCCACCTTGCCGGCACCGTCGTTGTTCACGGCCGAGCCGATGATCACGGCGTGCACGGTGTCGCCGTCGGCGAGGGCCCGGTCGAGCGGCTTCAGCACCACGGCGGCGACGCCGTTGCCGCCGACCGTTCCGTCCGCGTCGGCGTCGAAGGGCCGGCACCGACCGCTCGCCGACAGGATCGATCCCGGGGTGTGCCGGTGACCCGTCACCTGCGGCACGTGCACGGCCACGGCGCCCGCGACCGCCTGGTCGACCTCGCCGTCGAGCAGCGCCCGCACCGCCAGGTGCACCGCCACGAGCGAGGTCGAGCAGGCGTTCTGCACGTTGATCGCCGGCCCGGTCAGCCCCAGCCGGTACGCCACCCGGGTGGCCAGGAAGTCCGGCTGGTTGCCGAGGGCGACGCCGATCGAGTCGGCCGGATCGGCGGGCCCCGTCCGGTGGCCGAGCTGGCGGAGATAGGTGTGGTGCGGATAGAGGTTCATTCCGCTGCCGGCGTAGAGGCCGGTCCGCAGCCCCCGGGTGTCGCCCGGGTGCCCGGCATCCTCCAACGCGTGGTGACAGGTCTCCAGGAACAGCCGGTGCTGCGGGTCGAGCAGCTCCGCCTCCCGGGCGCTGATCGAGAAGAAGCCCGCGTCGAAGCCGGCGACGTCGTCGTCGAGGACCCCGCTGGCCGCCACGAGGTCGGGGGCGTCGACGGTGTCGCGTGGGATTCCCGCCGCGACGAGTTCGTCCGGTGTGAAGGCACGCACGCTCTCCACCCCGGCGGTCAGGTTCGCCCAGTACTCGTCGACCGTGCGCGCTCCGGGGAACCGGACCGCCATGCCGATCACCGCGATCCGCCGGTCCCGTACCGGCCCGCCGACGGGCTCCGCCGTGGGCGTGGCCGCCGGGGCGGCGAGGTGCGCGCTGAGCGCGTCGACCGTCGGGTGGGCGAAGAGCACCGGCTGTGAAACCGGGCGCTCCAGTGCCCGCTCCAGGCGGGCCCGGAGACGGACGATCTCGACCGAGCCGATGCCGAGTTCGTAGAACGGACGCGCCGGGTCGACCTGGCCACCCGTCAGGTCGCCGAGGATACCGGTCAGCAGGGCGCGTACCTCCGCCCTGCCCGGTCCGGCCGCGCGCGCCGCCGTGGCCCCGGCGGGGTCGGTGGTCGCCCGCCGCCTGTCGTGCGGCCGGTGCGGCGACCGGTCGGCCAGGCAGCGCCGGACCAGCTCCGCGCGCCGGATCTTCCCCCCGGTGGTACGCGGGAACTGCTCCGCGGGGAGCGACAGCACCCGCTCGGGTACGACCTGCCAGCGTCGGGCCACCGCCGCCCGCACCGCCTCGGCCACCCCCGTCGCGGGTGCGTCGTCGTCGGGCACGTAGAAGATCACCAGCGACTCGGTGCCGGTGCGGGGCTCCGGTACGCCGACGGCGGCCACCAGGCCCCGCCGTACCCCGGCCACCTCCCCCGCCACCTGCTCGACCTCGTGGCAGGGCAGGTTGTGCCCGTTGAGGATGATCATGTCCTTCGCCCGGCCGGTGATGGCGATCCGACCGTCCCGCATGAAGGCGAGGTCGCCGGTCTCCAGCCAGCCGTCGCCGTCGGGGAAGGCCAGGCGGTTCGCCTCCGGGTCGGCGAGGTACCCGGGCGTGACCCGCGCCGACGAGACCTGGAGCCGGCCGATGCGGCCCTCGGGAAGCACCGCGCCGGCGGCGTCGACGATCCGCAGGGTGGCACCGGGCGCGGGCGGCCCGACGGAGAGGAACTCGGTGACGTCGGCCGGGTCGTCGTCCTCGGCGTACTCCAGGTCGCCGCCCAGGCTCGCCGTACGGATCCGGAGGCGGGTGCCGGGCTCGGCGAAGGAGGCGAAGGTGATTCCCGTGCTGGTCTCCGACATGCCCCAGGCCGGCGTCATCGCCTCCGCCGGCACCCCGGTGGCGGCGACGAACGCCTCGAAGGTCTCCGGCAGGCACTGCTCCCCGCCGCAGACCATGCGGCGTACGCCGCCGAGGTCCCACGGTTCACCGGGGGCCCGGGCGACCGCGTCGGCCACCAGCCGCAGGCCGAAGTTCGGCGCCCAACTGTGCGTGACCCGGTGCCGCCGCATCAGCTCCAACCACCGCAGCGGATCGTCGAGCACCCACTCGGTGGCGACGTGGACGGACGTGGCGCCGAGGAAGACGCCGCCGAGGTGGTAGAGCAGCAGGCCGGCGACGTGGTCCAGGGGAAGCCAGTTGAGCAGGACGTCCCGCGGGCCGATGTCGAGCATCGTCCGGGCCCCGACGGCATATTCCGAGAGCCCTCGGTGCGTCAACGGGATCACCTTCGGCCGGCCGGTGCTGCCCGAGGAGAGCTGCAGCAGCGCCACCGACCCGGGGTCGGTGTCCGTCGCCTCCGGCTCCGGTACGGAAGGGGCGGGGCCGTCGGGAGCGGTCGTCGCGGTCAGCTCCGGCACCGCGACCACCCGGTCCCGCAGCGGCAGCCGGGCCAGCACGTCCAGGTCCTCCGGCCCGGCCAGCACCACGGGCTCCCCCAGCACCCGCCAGGCGTGCACGAGGGCGGCGGCGGTGGGGTTGTCCGCGTCGTACCCGGTGGGCGCGCCGACGGTGAGCGGCACGATCCCGCCGAGGACGCAGCCGAAGAAGGTCGGCCAGTACTGCTCGCCCGAGGTGATCCGCAGGACGACGTGGGACCCCCGCCCCAGGCCGTGGGCCCGCAGACCGGGCAGCGCCGCGCGCGCCCCGGCGAGCAGCCGCCCGTGGTCGAGGAACTCCTCGCGCCCGTCGGGACCCACGATCCGGATGCCCGCGTCCGGGTGGTTCCGGGCCGCCCGCAGCAGCGCCTCGCCCAAGGTCCGGGGATGGTCGACGGGGCCGGGCAGGTCCCCGCCGTGGCTGACGGCAGCGGGGCGATCGGCGGACGTCGACTTCACGGTGCTACCTCGACTTCTTGCGTTCGGTGCGGACGGTGCGCCGGCGTGCGGGCGTGGGAGATGAGGAAGGCACCGGCGGCGGCGAGCGCCAGGCCGTGCGCCAGCGCGACCACCGACAGGGGCGTCAGGCGGTCGAGCGCGAAGGCACTGACGATCATGCCGATGCCGAACCCCGCGTTCTGCGCGGTGCTGGCCAGGCCCATGAGTTGCGGCAGACGGGAGGGCTCGACGGTCTGCAACCGGGTGGTGTAGCTGATCTCGGCGTAGCCGTCCGCCATGCCGGCGGCCAGCGCCAGGACGGCCACCAGCCAGATCGGGGGCCCCGCGAAGGCGAGCACGAACAGCAGCGACATCGCGCAGGTGGCGACGCCGAAGGCCCTCGGCGATCCCGGGCGGGAGGTGCCGGCGGCCCGCCGGGCGTACCACCGGCCGGCGACGAGACTGCCGACCGCCCAGGGCGTGGTGAACAGGGCGGCGAACGCGGCGGGGGCGTCGGGCCAGGCCAGGTTCGCGTACACCGGCAGGCCCACGTTGTGGGAGGCGGACCCGAACGCGTCGACGGACCGCACCGCGATCATGGCCAGGATCACGGGGGCGACCGAGGGCAGGAGGCGCCGGAGCCCCGCCCCGCGGCGGGAGCCCTTGGTGGGCGGCCCGGCGGGGCGGCCCACCACACGCCAGGCGCGGACCGCGGAGAGCAGCAGTGCGGACACCACGAACGAGGTGGCGTCGAGCAGGAACGCGGCGTGGTAGCCGAACAGGGTCACGAGGATCCCCGCGCTGCCGAAGCCCAGCAGCATGGCCACCGAGCGGGCCGCTACCAGGTTCGCGTTGGCCCGGGCCAGGTCGTCCGGGCCGACCAGCGCGGGCAACCCGCTGCGCAGCGCGACCACCCACAGCGTCTGGCTCCCGCCGAGGAGCACGGCCAGCGCGTGCAGCATGGTCGGCTGCGCGGCGGACGGCATCGCGACCAGCAGCACCAGCGCACCGGCCGACAGCAGGTCGCCGCCGATCATGAGCCTGGCCCGGGCGTACCGGCTGACCAGCGTGCCGGCGACCAGCCCCATCAGGACGCCGGCGCACAGGCGGACCGCCATGAAGATCCCGGTGGACACGGCGGAGCCCGTGATCTCCAGGGTGAACAGCCCCAGCGCCACCATGTTCAGGAAGCTGCCGTACGTGGACACGGCGTGCGCGGCGATGACGAGACGGAGCGGACGTGCGGAAGGTTCCTCCGTTGCTGGCACCTGTCGAGATCCGCCCCGCTCATGATCGTGTATGGAGCGAGGATCATGCCATTGCGGGTACGGGCATCTCAATACGTCGAAGGACCGGCGCCCGCATCGCCGACGGCGGCTGTCCGCCCGCCGTGGCGCAGAGCCGTCCGGGGCACCCCGCCTTGCCGGCCGGGCCGGCGTGTGGTTGGTTTCGGGGCAGACCAGATCAGCGGCACACCGAGGAGACACGCGTGGACGACCCGGTTCTCGTCGAGCGGGACGGTCCCGTGGAGACCTGGACGATCAACCTGCCGGAGGCCCGCAACCCCATCTCCGGCGACGACGTGATCGACGCGTTGGTGGCCCGGGTCGACGCGGTCAACGCCGACCGGGGGGTCCGGGCGGTCATCCTCACCGGCGCCGGCAGCGCCTTCTCCGCCGGCGGCAACGTCAAGGACATGGCGGACCGGGTCGGCCTCTTCGGCGGCGCCCCGCACGAGCTGCGCGACGGCTACCGTCGCGGCATCCAGCGGATCCCCCGGGCGATGTACGCGTGCGACGTGCCGCTGATCGCGGCGGTGAACGGAGCGGCCGTCGGCGCCGGCTGCGACCTGGCGCTCATGTGCGACCTGCGGATCGCCTCGGAGCGGGCGTTCTTCGCGGAGAGCTTCGTCAAGCTCGGCATCATCCCCGGCGACGGCGGCGCCTGGCTGCTGCCCCGTGCCGTCGGTGCCGCCCGGGCCGCCGAGATGACGCTGACCGGGGACCGGGTCGACGCCGCCACCGCCCTGGAGTGGGGGCTGGTCTCCCGGGTCGTGCCGCACGAGGAACTGCTCACCGAGGCGCGCCGGCTGGCCGACCGGGTGGCCGCGAACCCTCCGCACGCCGTACGGATGGCCAAGAAGCTGCTGCGCGAGGCCCAGCACCAGAGCCTCGACAGCGTGCTGGAGCTCTCCGCCGCCATGCAGGCGCTGGCGCACCAGACCCGGGACCACGACGAGGCGGTCCGGGCCTTCCTCGACCGGCGCGAACCGCACTTCACCGGGGAGTGAGCGGGACGGGCAGCCGGTGACGGCCCCGCCGTGGGTGCTGGCCGCCGGCCGGCCGCGTCGTGCACTGCGGACCGCCGCCGGGGCCCGGGAGCCGCGCCGCTCCCGGGCCGGTCGGCCGTCGGCGGGTCAGCGCTGCACGCGCGCGCCGGCGCCCCGGACGAGCGCCTCGACCTCCCGGAGGCTGGCCATCGAGGTGTCGCCGGGCGTGGTCATCGCCAGCGCGCCGTGCGCCGCACCGTACTCGACGGCCGTGGCCAGGTCACCCTTCTCCAGCAGCCCGTAGATGAGGCCGGAGGCGAAGCTGTCGCCACCGCCGACGCGGTCCATGATCTCCAGGCCGGGCCGGTGGGTCGCCTCGACGAACCGCCCGTCGGCCCAGGCGATCGCGCCCCAGTCGTTGACGGTGGCGGTGCGCACCGTACGCAGGGTGGTGGCGACGACCTTGAAGTTGTCGTACTCCTTGGTGGCCGCCTCGATCATCCGCTGGAAGTTGGCCACCTCCAGCTCCGACAGCGACGCGTCCGTGTCGGGCACCTCGAAGCCCAACGAGGCGGTGAAGTCCTCCTCGTTGCCGATCATCACGTCGACGTACCGGGCCAGCCGGCGGTTGACCTCCTGCGCGCGGGCCTGCCCGCCGACCGCCTTCCAGAGGCTGGGCCGGTAGTTCAGGTCGTACGACACGACGGTGCCGTGCCGGGCCGCGGCGGCCATCGCCGCCTCCATCGTCTCCGGGGTGGTCTCGGACAGGGCGGCGTAGATGCCGCCGGTGTGCAGCCACCGCACCCCCAGCGTGCCGAACAGGTGGTCCCAGTCCACCTGGTCGGGCCGGAGCTGGCTGGCGGCGCTGTGGCCACGGTCGGAGGTGCCGACGGCGCCCCGGACGCCGAAGCCGCGCTCGGTGAAGTTGAGCCCGTTGCGCACGGCGCGGCCGACCCCGTCGTAGGGCAGCCAGGTCACCAGTGAGGTGTCCACCCCGCCCTGGAGCACGAGGTCCTCCAGCAGCCGGCCCACCTCGTTGTCGGCGAACGCGGTGACCACGGCGGTCCGCAGCCCGAAGCAGCGGCGCAGGCCGCGTGCCACGTTGTACTCGCCGCCGCCCTCCCAGGCCCGGAAGGTGCGGGCCGTGCGGACCCGGCCCTCGCCCGGGTCGAGCCGCAGCATGATCTCGCCGAGGGAGACCAGGTCGTACCGGCACTCGCCGGCCGGACGGATGGACAGCACGGCTCAGGCCTCCACGGTCGATCGGGCGGCCTCGACGGCCGCGGCGGTGCGGGCGGCGACCTCGTCCCAACGCCCGGCGGCGATCAGGTCGGGGGCGACCATCCAGGTGCCGCCGACGGCCAGGACGGCGGGCAGGGCCAGGTAGTCGGCGAGGTTGGCGGTGTTGACCCCGCCGGTCGGGACGAACCGCACCGAGCGGTACGGCGCGGCGAGCGCCTTGATCATCGCGACGCCGCCGAGCTGCTCGGCGGGGAAGAACTTGACCGTGTCGAGCCCGGCGTCGAGGGCCATCTGGATCTCGGTGCCGGTGGCGACGCCGGGGAAGACGGGCACGCCCGCCTCCTGGCAGCGCCGGACGACCGCCGGGGAGAACCCGGGGGTCACGACGAACCGGGCGCCCGCCTCGACGGCCCGGTCGACCTGGGCCGGGGTCAGCACGGTGCCGGCGCCGACGAGCAGGTCGCCCCGCTCGGACATGACGCGGATCGACTCGGCCGCCGCGTCGGTGCGGAAGGTCACCTCGGCGCAGGGCAGCCCGCCGCGCACCAGCGCCTCGGCCAACGGGGCGGCGTCGCGGGCGGCGTCGAGCACGACGACCGGCAGGATCCGGGCCGCGCCGACGGCCGCCACGACCGCAGGTCTCTGTTCATCATTCTGTACGCCAGTCACATATGTGACCCTAGCGCTGCCGCCCGGCCTGTCAACCCCGCTAGAGTGGCGCCCATGACGCTGCCCGGCGGGTTCCAGCCCGTGAAGTCCTCCACCCGGACGCTGGAGGTGCTGGAGGCGCTGGCCGCCTCGCCGCAGCGGCGCTCGCTGGTCGACCTGGCCCGCGCGCTGGACATCCCGAAGAGCAGCCTGCACGGCATCCTGCGCACCATGGCCCAGCGCGGCTGGGTCGAGAGCGACCCGACCGGCACCCGCTTCGGGCTCGGGGTACGCGCGCTCCAGGTCGGTGCCGCGTACCTCACCAGCGACGACACCGTGGGCCTGCTCGGCGGGGTGCTCGACGACCTGTCGCGGCAGTTCGGCGAGACCGTCCACCTGGGACGCCTGGACGGCGCGCACATCGTCTACCTCGCCAAGCGCGAGTCGGTGCACCCGCTGCGGCTCTACAGCGCGATCGGCCGGCAACTGCCGGCCCACGCCACCGCCCTGGGCAAGGCGCTGCTCGCCGAGCGCCCGGACGACGCGCTCGACGGGCTGCTGACCTGGCCGCTGCCCGCGCTCACCCCGCACACCGTCACCGACCCCGACGCGCTGCGCGCCGAGCTGGCCGCCGTCCGGGAGCACGGCTACGCGGTGGACCGCGAGGAGAATACCGAGGGCATCGTCTGCTTCGCGACGGCCGTACCCCTGGCGGCGCCGGCCACCGACGCGATCAGCCTGTCGGTGCCGGTGGCCCGGCTGGGCGCCGCCGGCGAGGACCGGATCGTGGCCGCGCTCCGCCGGGCCGTCGACCAGGTCCAGGCGGCGCGCGGCCTGCTCTCCCCCGCCTGATCCGTCGCCGCTTCGACGCCCCCGCCGCCCACCGCCGGGCCCGGCGCGGGCGCGCACCGGCCGTCGCCGAGGGCGACGCGCGGGCCACAACTGGCAACCTTCTTGACAGATGTGTCGAGATATCGACAGACTTCTTTCAGAGAGCGCTCTCTTGATCCGTCTGCCACCCCCGCCGCACCGGGAGGAACCCTCTTGTCTCGAAGACTGCGCATGCTCGTCCCCGCCGCCGCCGGCCTGCTGCTCCTCGGCCTGACCCCGGCGGCGGGCCACGCCAGCGACACGTCCCCCGCCGCCCCGGACCGCGCCGAGGCGGCCACTGCCGGGCCCAGCCCCGCCCTGGTCGAGGCGATGCGCCGCGACCTCGGCCTCACCCCCACCCAGGTCGACGAACGACTGCGCACCGAGGCCGCAGCGCCGGTGGTCGAACGGCGCCTGCGGGCAAAGCTCGGCCCGACGTTCGCCGGCGCGTGGATCCCGCCCGGCGGGCAGCGCCTCACCGTCGCCGTCACGGATGCGGCCCTCGCCACGGACGTCCGCGCCGAGGGCGCCGACGTCACGGTCGTCGCCCGCAGCGAGCGCACCCTCGACGCGGTCAAGCGCGCCCTCGACCGGCGCACCGCCGCCGCCGACCCGCGCGACGTCCACGGCTGGCACGTCGACGTCGCCCGCAACAGCGTGGTCGTGACGGTCCGGCCGGGCGCCGCCGACAAGGCCATCGCGTACGCCAAGGCCAGCGGCGTGCCCGCGGACGCGATCCGGGTCGTCACCGCAACCGACGCGCCCCGCCCGCTCTACGACATCCGCGGCGGCGACCAGTACGTGATCAACGGCAACACCCTCTGCTCGGTCGGCTTCGCGGTCGTCGGCGGCTTCGTCACCGCAGGCCACTGCGGGGGCGTCGGCAGCCCGACCCTCGGCTTCAACAACGTCTCCCAGGGCACGTTCGCGGGGTCGTCGTTCCCCGGCAACGACTACGGGTGGGTACGCACCAACGGCTCCTGGACGCCGCAGCCCTGGGTGAACAACTACGCCGGAGGCAACGTGACGGTCGCCGGCTCGCAGGACGCGGCGATCGGCAGTTCGGTCTGCCGCTCCGGGCGTACGACCGGCTGGCGCTGCGGGACCATCCTGGGTCGCAACGAGACGGTCAACTACCCGCAGGGTGCGGTGTCGGGCCTGACCCGCAGCAACGCCTGCGCCGAGGGCGGCGACTCCGGCGGGGCCTGGATCTCCGGCAACCAGGCCCAGGGCGTCACCTCCGGCGGTTCCGGCAACTGCTCCACGGGCGGCACGACCTGGTTCCAGCCGGTCAACGAGATCCTCGGCGTCTACGGGCTGTCCCTGGTGACCACCGGTGGCGGCGGCGGAAGCCGGCTGATCAGCAACTGGAACAACCGCTGCATCGACGTGCCGAACTCCAACTTCTCCGACGGCGTGCCCCTGCAGACCTGGACCTGCAACGGCACCGGCGCGCAGTCGTGGACCTTCACCGGCGGCACGCTGCGCACCCAGAACAACAAGTGCATGGACGTGGCGTGGGGGTCCACCGCCAACGGCGCGGTCATCCAGATCGCCAACTGCAGCGGCAACCCGGCCCAGCAGTTCGTCCTCTCGGCCGCCGGTGACCTGGTCAACCCGCAGGCCAACAAGTGCGTCGACATCAAGGAGTGGAACAACTCCGACGGCGCCCGCCTGCACCTGTGGGACTGCCTCGGCGCCGCCAACCAGAAGTGGCGTCGCGGCTGACCGGCACCCGTCCGCCGTCGCGCCCACGCCGAACGGCCGATCGTCCGCGCGAGACATCGCGCCGGCATCCTCCAAGGAGGTCCCACATGTTCAGAGTCCGTACCCGCCGCCGGCCGTGGGCGCTCGCCCTCGCCGCGACCGCGATCATCGCCGCCACGACAGCCCTCTCCGTGCCGGTCCACCCCGAACCGGCGCAGGCCGCCATCGAGGGGATCACCTGGCAGGACGAGTTCAACGCCTCCGCCGGCACGCCCGTCGACCAGAGCAAGTGGCGCTTCGACATCGGCGGCAGCGGCTGGGGCAACAACGAACGGCAGTACTACACCAACAGCACGAGCAACGCCGTGCACGACGGCCAGGGCAACCTGGTCATCACCGCCCGCCGCGAGAACCCCGCCAACTACCAGTGCCACTACGGCCGGTGCGAGTACACCTCTGCCCGGCTGCTGACGGCGGCCACGTTCACCCAGGCGTACGGCCGCTTCGAGGCCCGCATCAAGATCCCGCGCGGTCAGGGCATCTGGCCGGCGTTCTGGATGCTCGGCAACGACATGGGCGGCGTGGGCTGGCCGAACGCGGGCGAGATCGACATCATGGAGAACATCGGCCGGGAGCCGAACACCGTCTACGGCACCATCCACGGCCCGGGCTACTCGGGTGGCGGCGGCATCACCGGCAGCCGCACCATCGGCCAGCCACTCGCCGACACCTTCCACACCTACCGGGTGGACTGGGAACCGAACTCCATCATCTGGTACCTCGACGGCGTCGAGTTCCACCGGGTCGATCCGGGTCGGCTGGGCGGCAACCGCTGGGTGTTCGACCACCCGTTCTTCATGATCCTCAACGTGGCGGTGGGCGGGAACTGGCCGGGCTACCCCGACGCCTCCACGCAGTTCCCGCAGCAGATGCTCGTGGACTACGTACGCGTCTCGGGCTACACCTCGGGCGGCAACCCGCCGACCGGCACCAACGCCATCCGGGGCGCGCTGAGCGGTCGGTGCATCGACATCCCGAGCGCCAACCCGGTCGACGGGGCCAAGCTCCAGATCTGGGACTGCAACGGCACCGCCGCACAGGCCTGGACGTTCGCCTCCGACGGCACGATCCGGGCGATGGGCAAGTGCATGGACCCGGCCTGGGCCGGCACGGCGAACGGCACCGAGGTCAACCTCGTCACCTGCAACGGCAACCCGGCGCAACGCTTCACGCTCAACGCCGCCGGTGACCTGGTCAACCTCAGCGCCAACCGCTGCGTCGACGTACGGGACCGCAACCCCAGCAACGGGGGCAAGCTCCAACTGTGGGACTGCACGGGCGACGCCAACCAGAAGTGGTCCCGCGTCTGATCCCCTCGACGCGGACGCCGGCAGGGTCGGCCGGGGCACACCGCCTCGACCGGCCCTGCCGGCTCGCGCCCCCTCAGCGGCCGTACCGCGCTGCTGTCCCCGTTCGACCGCCTGGTGTACGACCAGGCACACGTCACACCCTGTCCGGCACGCCACGCCCAATCCAACGCCGGACCTGCTCGGCCGCCTGGTCAGCAACGGCGTGCCCCACGGGGCGAGTCACCAGGTCACTCAACGCGAACATGTCCAGGACCCGCCCCACATAGGCCCAGTCCTCGACCAGGGGCAGGTCCGCAGGCTGCTGCTCAGCGAATCCCGCGCGGAAGCCGTGCAGGAAGCCGGCGGGATAGTCGGCGCCGAACCGGGCCATGTTCGCGGCGTCGCCATACGGGCAACCGGAGTAGCTGAACTCCCAGTCGAGCAGCGCATCCACCCGCCAACCGCCGCCCACGCGAGAGACCAGGATGTTCTTCGGGTTGATGTCGGCATGCACCAGCCGGGTGTGACCGTCAACGCCTTCCAGCGCCGACGAGTGAGCCGCGCACAACCCCGCCCAGGCGCGACGCGTCTCGCCGTCGAGCCGGCCCTCGGGAACCGCGGCCATACAAGCCTCGGCGACCTCAACCAGTTGCTGCGACCACGGGTCTTCCTCCTTGACGGTGAGGTCCGCGTCGACGAAGAAGCCTCGTCGGTCGAACGCCACCACAGCGACCTCCGCGACGACCCTTCCGACCTCAGCCCCCAGCTCACCCGCTTCCACCTGACCAAGATCACCCTTGGCGAGCACCCCGCTCAGAGCATCGCCGTCCACATACTCGATGACCATCGCCGGCCGCACGCTCTCGTCCTCACCGGGCGTGACCAACAGGACGTCCGGAACTGGCACATGCCGACGGGCGGCGGCCATGACCCCGGCCTCGATCGCCGGGTCCGTTCCTCCGAACCGGGCAACGACCTGGCCGTCAGCAAGCGTGAGCAGACACGTCTCGTGAGAGAAGCCGCCCGCCAACACGGATGTCGTCACCACCCTGCTGCCCAGTGCCGCCGCGATGCCCTCGAGTTCTTCGATGCGCATCCGAACAGTCCATCAGGACGGTAGGACATCCAACCGACCGAAGCTACGTGCCGACGTACGCAGCGACCGCTGCTCCGCAGCGTGGCGGCACCCGCCCCGCCCGCTGGATAGGACCGACCGGTCGCGGCCTTCTGCTGTTTTTCACCCCGTCGGGCCGGGCAAAGGGGCCACAGTGACTCGCACCGATGAACCCCACACCGTCGAGTTCAGACGGTCGGCCCTCCGGCTGATCCGGAGGACGACCCTGGGGCTGCTCGCCGCCGCAGCGATCGGGGTCCTCGTCAGCCTGGCGCGGGGTCGGCTGTGGTGGGACGGGCTGTGGGTGCTGCTGCCGTACCTCGCGGTCTTCCACTTCTCGCCGCTACCAACCCCACCGAGAGGCAGCCAGCGGACACGCCTGCCGGTGCGGCTCGACGACCAGCGACTGGAAATGTCGGGCCCCGGCGACACGACCCTGGCGATCGACTGGTCGAACGTCGAGCGCGCCGAGATCCGCGGGCGCCTGACGCCGTCGCTGCACGTCGAGCCGGCCGATCCGGAACGGACCCGACCACCGATGAGGCGATGGCAGTGGGCCGGGTACGGGCAGAGCCGCCCGTACGAGATCGTGGTGCCGCTCACCGGTATGACGCCAGGCCCGGGTGTGCTACGCCGCGAGCTGGCCCGGCGGTTGCCGGGGGCCACCCAGGAGGACACGCTGGGGCTGCGGCAGTGAACTGGCTTGCCCACTTCCGCACCGGTCGCCTACCTTCGGCCGGCACCTCCCGGTGCGCAGGCAACGGCTACTTCCGCTTCCAACGGGGAGACGCGGGTGCGAATCCCGCCGCCGCCGAAATGCGGTGTCGACCAGCAGCCCAGGTCACCTTGGCCCGCGAGGGCCAGTCTCCGTTGCCGCTTCGATCTCGGGAGGTGCGCGCGCCGCGTACCCGGTGCGTAGACAGCGGATACTTCATCTATGGGTCGGGGGTTCGAGTCCCCTCCAGCCTTCCGGGGCTGGTAGCTCAGCTGGCAGAGCGATAGCCCTTCCGCCGTCGACCTTCTGGTCTCGGGTACGCGGCGTGGCCGTCATTTCCGGCCCCGGTCACCGGGCGGCAAACCTCGTTGCCCCCGAGGCGGCGCCACCGCTACGGTCTTGCCCGCACCTCCCGGTGCGAAGGCGACGGTTACATCTTGGAGGGGTGCCCGCACCCCGTTGAAGAGGCCGTCCGTCGCCGGCTCCGATCTCGGGAGGCGCGACCACGCCGCACGCCCGGTGCGCAGGTGACGGTTACTTCAGGGATCCGCAGGTTGGAGGTTCGAGTCCTCCGCCGCCTTCGGGCGGCTGGCTCAAGCGGCAGAGCGGCGGACAGGTCCGTCGCCGACTTCTGGTCTCGGGTGTGCGGTGCGGTCGCGCCTTCCGCTCCACCCACACGGGGTACGCGATGGCCAAGTTCAACCTCAAGCTGCGGCGCGCCAAGCTGCCCGTCACCGCCGAGGGCGCGACCGGCTTCGTCCGCGAGCCACGGGCCGAGCTGTTCCTGCTGGGCGTGTCGAACATGGTCGGCGAGGACACCTTCTACGAGGGCGCCGCCGACCGGGACTCCCGGTTCCGCGAGCTGGTCGCCGCCGTGGCCGTCGCCGACCCCGACTGGTTCGCGCGCTTCGTGCGGTGGCTGCGTACCGGCGCGATGCTGCGGTCCGCATCCGTCGTGGCCGCCCTGGAGGGCGCCCGCGCGCAGGTCGCCGCCGGCATCCCCGGTTCCCGGGCGGTGGTGGACTCCGCGTTGCAGCGGGCCGACGAGCCGGGCGAGGCCCTCGCGTACTGGCTGGGTCGCCACGGCCGGGCGATGCCCAAGCCGGTCAAGCGGGGCATCGCCGACGCGGTGATGCGGCTGTACCACGAGCGGAGCCTGCTCAAGTACGACGCCGACGGCAGCCCGGTGCGGTTCGGCGACGTCATCGACCTGACCCACCCGACAGCGAGGGACGCGCGGCAGGGCGACCTCTTCCGGCACGCCTTGGACCGCCGGCACAAGCGCGACAACCCGCTGCCCGGGTCCCTCACGATGCTGGCGGCG
Source organism: Micromonospora sp. NPDC007220 (assembly GCF_040634035.1). Lineage (NCBI taxonomy): Bacteria > Bacillati > Actinomycetota > Actinomycetes > Micromonosporales > Micromonosporaceae > Micromonospora > Micromonospora sp. NPDC007220. The sequence continues at coordinate 213,162 of NZ_JBEYEU010000008.1, forward strand.
CGGGCCGAGCTCATGGCGTTGCCGGTCGAGCGGCGCGTGGAGATCACCGACCCGGCGGTGCTGGGCGCGGCCGGCATGACCTGGGAGGCCCTCGCGGGCTGGCGGCAGACCGCGATGGACGCCGCAGCGTGGGAGGCGATCATCCCGACCATGGGCTACCTGGCGCTGCTGCGCAACCTGCGCAACTTCGACCGGGCCGGCGTCAGCGACACCGTCGCCGAGGCCGTGGCGGCGAGGCTGGCCGACCCGGGCGAGGTCGCCCGGTCGCGCGTGCTGCCGATGCGGTACCTGTCGGCGTACAACGCGGCACCGAGCCTGCGGTGGGCGTACCCGTTGGAGCGGGCGTTGCAGCAGGCGCTGGCGCACGTGCCCGCCCTGGACGGGCGGACCCTGGTTCTGATCGACACGTCGGGGTCGATGAACAGCGCGTTCAGCAAGGACGGCACGCTGCGCTGCTGGGACGCGGCCACCGTGTTCGGCCTCGCGCTGGCCGCCCGCGCGCGGGACGCCACGGTGGTGTCGTTCTCCAACGCCAGCACGGTTTTCCCGGCCGTCGCCGGTGAGTCGGTGCTGGCGGCGGTGCGCCGGTTCAAGGAGGGTGGCTACTTCTACGGCGCCGGGACCCAGACCGAGAAGGCGGTGCGCGACCACTACGACCGGCACGACCGGGTGGTCATCCTCACCGACGAGCAGGCGCACTGGCACGGCGCGGCAGACGTCACGGCCGCCGTGCCGGCGCGGATACCGGTGTACACCTGGAACCTGGCCGGATACCGGGTCGGGCACGCGCCGGCGACCGGCAACCGGCACACGTTCGGCGGCCTCTCCGACGCCGCGTTCGCGATGATTCCGCTCATCGAGGCGGGGTCCCGCGACCAGTGGCCCTTCTGACCGCGTCGTGGCGTCGGCCCCGTCGCCCGGGGCCGACGCCGGGGCACGGCCGGTGGACGACGCCCATTGACGGTCGTCTCCGCACGTTGCAAGATGCGGGCGCACCCGTCGTGGTGTGAAGCTCCGGTGATCCCTGGCGTACCGCGATCAGGAGGCCCAGCACTGTGAATACCGGTCTGTCGCTCGTGCTCTTCCCCATCGCGCTGGGCATCGTCATGCTCGGCCTCGGCCTCACCCTGACCATCGCCGACTTCCGTCGCGTCGTCGCCTATCCCCGGGCCGTGGTCATCTCCCTGGTCTGCCAGATGCTGGTCCTGCCGGCCGTCTGCCTGGGCCTGGTGCTCGCCGCCGACCTGCGCCCGGAGCTGGCCGTCGGAATGATGCTGCTCGCCGCCTCCCCCGGCGGCAGCACCGCCAGCCTCTTCAGCCACCTGTTCCAGGGCAACGTCGCGCTGAACGTCACCCTGACCGCCATCAACTCGGTACTCGCCCTGTTCACGCTGCCGGTGATCGTCAACCTCTCCGTCGCCGCGTTCATGGGCTCGGACAGCTCGCTCGGCCTCCAGTTCGACAAGGTGCTCCAGGTGTTCGCCCTGGTGCTCATCCCGATCGCGATCGGCATGGTCGTCCGGCAGCGGCGTCCCGCGTTCGCCGAGCGCATGCAGCGACCGGTGAAGATCCTCTCCATCGTGGTCCTCATGGTCGTGATCGTCGGCGCGGTCCTCGGCGTCAAGGACGAACTCGCCGCCACCATCGGCGCGGTCGGCCTCATCGCGCTGCTGTTCAACCTGCTCAGCCTGGCCATCGGGTACGCGGCGCCGCGCCTGCTGCGCGTCGGGCACCGGGATTCCGTCGCGTCGTCGTTCGAGATCGGCGTCCACAACGCCACCCTGGCCATCACGATCGCACTCAGCCCGGCCCTGCTCAACAACACCGACATCGGTATGCCACCGGCGATCTACGGCATCCTGATGTTCTTCACCGCCACCGCCTTCGGCTTCGTCGCCGCCCGCCGCTCCCGGGCCGCGGACGATCCGACCCGCCTGCCCACCCCGACGGCGTGAGCGGGCACTGAGCCACACCGCGCGAGCGGCGGCGTGCCGTACCGCCGCTCGCGCGCGGCACCGGATTTCGCCTAGGGTCCGGTCATGCCGCCTGAGGGTTCCGACTTCACGGCCGGCTGCCCCGCAAGCGCATGGGCGCCGGCCTGCTCGTGACCGATCCCGCCGGCCGGGTCCTCCTCGTCGAGCCGGCGTACAAGACGTCGTGGGAGATTCCCGGCGGGTGCGTCGAGGCGGACGAGTCTCCGCACCGGACGGCGGCCCGCAAGTGCCGTGAGGAGCTCGGGCTCGCCATCGAGCCGGGGCGGCTGCTCGTCGTGGACTGGGTCCCCCCGCGGCACCCCAGGACCGAGGGGGTCATGTTCGTCTACGACGGGGGCCGGCTGACCCCGTCGCAGGCCGCCCTGATCGTGTTGCCGCCCGCCGAACTGCGGAGTTGGTCGTGGTGTGACCGGCGGGAGGCCGACGGGCGGCTGGTCCCGCTGCTCGCCCGACGGGTCGCGGAGGCACTCGCCGCGCGCGACGACGGCGTCACCCGCTACCTGGAGGACGGCTTCCGGGTGAGCTGACCCGTCCGGATCCGCTCCATCTTCCCTGCCGTGGGGTCTGGACCAGCGCGTCGTCGACAGTGACCATTGGTAGCTGTGCAAATACTGTGGGTTGGATAGCTCGCTCCCCCACCGCCACCCGACCCGCGACCGACGACCACGTCACCGCGCAGCGAGGAGACACGCCCGTGACCGGAGCCGCTACCCGCACCGAACAGGGCACCACGTCGGAACAGTCGGCTCCGGCAGGGGCGCAGTCGGTCCTGCCGGAGCTGCGGACGATGTACTGGGAGACCGGGATGCAGGCGCGGTCCGAAGCCGGCCTGTTCACCGTCTTCGCCGAACTGCCCCGGCTGGTCTGGACGGCGGTCCGGACCAGCTGGCGGGCCGACCGGCTCCGGACCTCGGTGGTGGCCGCTGCCACGGTCGGCGGCGGGGCGATGGCCGCCTTCGGGCTGCTGGCCACCCAGCGGGTGCTCGTCGAGCTGTTCGCCGGGGGCCCGACCACGGAGAAGGTGGTCGCCGCGACGCCCGCGCTCGCCGTGCTGGCGGGGGCGACCGCGCTGCGCGCCGGCATGGGCATCGCCACCGGGTACGCGCAGAACGGGCTCACCCCGCGGGTGAGCCGGGAGGTGGAACGCGGCCTGTTCGAGATGTCCACGGCGGTACGGCTGGAGGCGTTCGACGCCGACGCGTTCGCCGACGACATGGAGCGCGCCTCCCGGGGCACCGAGTCGACGGTCGACCTGGTGGAGTCGTCGATGAACCTGCTCGCCGGGCTGGCCGGCCTGCTCGCCGTGGCAGTCGCCGTCGTCGTCATCCACCCGCTGCTGCTGCTGGCGCTGCTGGTCGCGACGCTGCCCAAGGCCTGGGCGTCGCTGCGGGCCGGGCACCTGCGCTACCGGACCTACACGGCCGGCTCGGTGCGGCGACGGCGGCTGTGGCTGCTGCACCGGCTGATGGCCGAGCGGGACTCGGCGCCGGAGCTGCGCTCCTACGGGCTGCGCCGCTTCCTGCTGGACCAGTACGACCGGGTGATGGAGGTCGAGACCGACATCGAGCTGGCCCTCGCCCGCCGGGTCACCACGACCACCACGGTCGGGGCGGTGATCGGCGGAATCGCCACCGCCGTGGTCTACCTCCTGCTCGGGCTGCTGCTCGTCGACGGTCAGATCCCGCTCGCGGCGGCGGCGACCTGCGTGGTCGCGGTGCAGGCCGCGCAGCGTTCGCTGGCCGTCACCACCTTCCAGGTCGACCGCGTCTACACCGAGGGCCAGCACTTCGGCGACTACACCGGGTTCATGACCCGCGCCGCCGACTACCTGCACGACCCGGCGCCGGGCGCCGCGGGCACGGATCCCGGCCCGCTGCGTGAGCTGGCCGTGCGGGAGGTCAGCCTGCGCTACCCCGACCGGGACGTCCCCGCCGTGGACCGCGTGACGCTGACGATCACGGCGGGGCAGACGGTGGCGTTCGTGGGCGAGAACGGCTCGGGCAAGACCACCCTCGCCGCGATGATCGCCACCCTGCGCGCGCCCACCGAGGGCGTCATCTGCTGGAACGGGCGACCCCTGCCCGAGTGGGACCTCGACCGGTTGCGGGCCCGCATCGCGGTGGTCACGCAGGAATACCACAAGTGGCCGTTCACGGCCGCGACGAACATCGCCGTCGGCGACGTCGAGAGCGAGGCACGGCAGGACCGGATCGAGGCCGCCGCCGCCCGTGCCGTCGCGCACGACATGATCCAGGAACTCCCCGACGGGTACGAGACGCTGCTCGACCGGACGTTCGCCAGGGGCCAGGACCTCTCCGGCGGCCAGTGGCAGCGCATCACGGCGGCCCGCGGCTTCCTCCGCGACGCCGAGCTGCTCGTCATGGACGAGCCGTCCTCCGCCCTCGACCCGCGCGCCGAGGACGCCCTGTTCCAGGCCATCCGGGACCGGCAGGGTCGGGCGACCACCATCCTCATCACCCACCGGCTGGCCAACGTCCGGCACGCCGACCGGATCTTCGTCCTGCACGACGGCGCGCTGGTCGAGGCCGGCAGTCACGCCGAACTCGTCGCCGCCGGCGGCCGGTACGCCGAACTGTTCGCCCTCCAGGCCGCCGGCTACCACGGCGCCCACGACGAGCCCGCCCCCGCGCCACGGCAGCGCTGACCGACGGGCGCTCCGGCCCCCGGGGGCGTCCCGGGGGCCGGAGCGTCGCGTCAGTGGATGATGACGGGAGCCTTCGGCTGCCCCTCCTGCTGGCCGTCGAGCAGGTGCGACGGCTCGCGCCGGCGCGGCAGGAACGCCACCGGGACGAACGTGAGCAGCACCAGCGCGAACGCGACCCAGAACGTGGTGGCGAAGGAACTGGCGGCGAAGTCGAGGCCACGCTGGATGAGCGAGGGGTCCACCGGGAACTGCTCGGCCAGCTCCGGCTGCTGCTGGACGGCGATGGCGAGGCCGGCCTCCGTCAACGGCTCCCCGCTCGGGTCGGTCGCCCCGGGGATCGGCCGGGAGCCGTTCAGCTCGCTGGTGAGGATCACCGACATCATGGCGGCGCCCACGGACCCGCCGATCTGCTGGAGGATGTTGACCAGGGTGGAGCCACGGGCCACGTCGTGCGCCTTGAGGGTCTTCAGCGCCGAGGTCATGATCGGCATCATGGTGCCGCCCATGCCCAGGCCCATGACGAACAGCGACCCGCAGAGCAGGACGTACGAGGTCTGCGGGTCGACCTGGGTGAAGGTGAAGAACCCGAGGGCGATGAGTGCCAGCGCGAACGGCACGGTGCGGCCGACGGGGACCCGGTCGGCCAGCATCCCGGCCACCGGCATGGTCACCATCGCGCCGATGCCCTGCGGCGCCATCAGCAGGCCGGCGGCCAGCGTCGTCTCGCCGCGGATCTGCAGGAAGTAGCTCGGGAACAGCAGGCCGGCGCCCATGAACGCGATGATGAACACGAACATGGTCACCGCCGCGACGGTGAGGTTGCGGTTGGCGAACAGCCGCAGGTCGAGCAGGGGGTGCCGGGTCCTGAAGGAGTAGAGGACGAAGGCGACGAGGAGCGCGCCGCCGACCACCATGGGCGCCCACACCCCGGTGTCGGCGAACGTGCCGGTCTCGGGCAGCGAGGAGACGCCGTAGAGGAAGAGGGCGAGCCCCGGCGAGAGCATCAGCATGCCGAGGAAGTCGAACGACTCGGACGGCTCGGGGTTGTCCTTCGGCAGCGCCAGTGCGGCGTAGACGAGTGCCAGGGCGCCGATCGGCAGGTTGATCAGGAAGATCCAGTGCCAGCTCGCGACGTCGATCAGCCAGCCGCCGAGGATCGGGCCTCCGATGGGACCGAGCAGCATCGGGATGCCCAGGACGGCCATCAGCCGGCCGATCCGGTGCGGCCCGGCCGCCCTGGTCATGATCGTCATGCCCAGCGGCAGGAGCATGCCGCCGCCGAGGCCCTGGAGCACGCGGTAGCCGATGAGCTGCCCGATCGTGTCGGCGTTGGCGCACAGCCCGGACCCGATCGTGAACAGCGCGATGGCGATCATGTAGAGCCGCTTGGTGCCGAACCGGTCGGCGGCCCAGCCGCTGAGCGGGATCACCGTGGCCAGCGCGAGCGTGTAGGCCGTCATGGTCCAGGCGACCTCGGCGTACGACGCGTTGAACTCGCGCTGGAAGGTCGGCAGGGCGACGGTGACGACCGTCACGTCGAGGATCGACATGATCGCGCCGAGGACGACGACCCCGGCGACCTTGAGCACCGAGGCGTCGAGTTTGTCCGAGGTCGCGATGGATTGCTGTGTCACTAAATCTCCTGGGTCCCCGTGGTGGCCGGCGCGAGCCGTGCCTCGACCTGTCACGTACTGACACTGTCCGCAGGCAGACTAACGAGCGGCACCGACGATCGGCGTACGATTTCCGACCGCCGGAGAGTGGGCGACGCCACGTCGGCGGGCGGGTCGACCGCCGCAAGGGGCGCTCGCGCGCGAAGTCGGGGCCCGGTCGGCCCCGACGCCGGCGGTCAGCCCACCTTGGGTACGGCGCGGGAGATGATCGCGGCGAAGTCGACGCCGCGGGGCAGCGTGCCGTACGCCTGGCCGTGGTCGCCGCCGAGCCGGGAGGCGCAGAAGGCGTCGGCGACGGCGGGGTGGCCGTGCCGCACCAGCAGCGAGCCCTGCAGGACCAGGGCGAGCCGCTCGACGACCCGGCGGGCCCGCAGCTCGACGTCGTCGTGGTCGGACAGCTCGGCCTGCACCCGGCGTACGGCGGCGTCGAGCCGGGCGTCGGCGCCGGCCGCGGCGGTGACCTCGGCCTGGAACGCCGCCATGACCTCCGGTTCCCTGGTGAGGGCGCGCAGCACGTCCAGCGCGGCGACGTTGCCGGAGCCCTCCCAGATCGAGTTCAGCGGGGACTCGCGGAACAGCCTCGGCATGCCCGACTCCTCGACGTAGCCGTTGCCGCCCAGGCATTCGAGGGCCTCGGCGGCGTGCGCCGGCCAGCGCTTGCAGACCCAGTACTTGCCGACGGCGAGGGCGAGCCGCTTGAACGCGGTCTCGCCGGCGTCGCCGCGCGCGGACCGGTCGGTGGCCCCGGCGAGGCGCATCATCAGGACGGTGGCGGCCTCGGACTCGACCGCGAGGTCGGCGAGCACGTTGCGCATCAGGGGCGCCTCGACGAGGTACCGGCCGAAGGCCTGCCGGTGGGTGGCGTGGTGGGCGGCGGTGGTCACGCCCTGGCGCATGCCGGCCGCCGCGCCGATGACGCAGTCGAGGCGGGTCAGGTTGACCATGTCGATGATGGTGCGCACGCCACGGCCCTCGTCGCCGACCCGCCAGGCGACCGCGTGCTCGTACTCGACCTCTGCGGAGGCGTTGGAGCGGTTGCCGAGCTTGTCCTTCAGGCGCATCAGCCGCATCGGGTTGCGCGTGCCGTCGGGCAGGACGCGCGGCACGAGGAAGCAGGTGAGCCCGCCCGGCGCCTGGGCGAGGGTGAGGAAGAGGTCGCACATCGGCGCCGACGTGAACCACTTGTGCCCGAGCAGGCGGTAGGTGCCGTCCGGCTCGGGGCGGGCGGTGGTGGTGTTGGCGCGTACGTCCGAGCCGCCCTGCTTCTCCGTCATCGACATGCCGGCCAGCAGTCCCCGCTTGGCCAGCGGCGGGCGCAGCCCGAAGTCGTACGACGTGGCGGTGAGCAGCGGCTCGTAGCGCGCGGCCAGCTCCGGGGCGTGCCGCAGCGCCGGCACGGCGGCGTAGGTCATCGAGATCGGGCAGCCGTGGCCGGCGTCGGGACGCCAGGTGTAGAACCTGGCCGCGCGGGCCACGTGCGCGCCCGGCCGGTCGTCCGCCCACGGCGCGGCGTGCAGGCCGTGCGTGACCGCGGTACGCATCAACTCGTGCCAGGCCGGGTGGAACTCCACCTCGTCGACGCGGTGGCCGTGCCGGTCGTGGGTGCGCAGGACCGGCGGGTGCTCGTTCGCCAGCCGCCCGTGCTCGATCGCCTGCTCGCCACCGCCGAGGCGGCCCAACTCGTGCAGCTCGGCGGCGGCCCAGCCGGCGCCCTCGCGTTCGAGCCCGTCGAGCAGCGCCGCGTCGTCGGCCGTGTCGTGACCGACCAGCGGCGGAACCTGGTTGAGGACCTCGTGCGTCGTCACGGCGACACTCCCAGCGCGCGGTGGAGGAAGGCGGTCAGGTGCTCGATGGTGCGCGGCCCGGCGACCCCGGCGGCCAGGGGGCCGACCATCGCCTCGGCCAGGGCGCCGACCAGCGCGGTGGCGGTCAGCTCGGGATCCTGCGGGGGAAGTTCGCCGCTCGCCACCCCCTGGGCGACGTGACCGGCGATCAGCTCGGCGTACGCGCGGCGGAAGACGAGCCGCTCGGCGTCGACCGCCGGGTCGGCCGGCTCGGCGAGCAGCGCGTACGCCAACCGTGGCGACCGCAGCGCCCGGCCGGAGAACGTCTCGATGACGGCGGTGACCCGCTCGGCGACGGTGCCCTCCAGCGCCGCCGCGCGCGCCACCGCGTCCACCTCGCGCTGCGAGGCCACGCGGAACACCTCGGCGACCAGGGCGGCCTTGGTGGGGAAGTGCCGGTAGACGCTGCCGGTCGCCATCCCGGCCCGCTCGGCGACGGCGGCGACCGAGCAGCCGGCGTACCCGTGCTCGGCCATGATCTCCAGCGCGGCGGTGATGATCCGCTCCCGGGACGCGCTGAGCCGGGCCTTCACGCGTTCGGTGCTCCGGTAGACCACGCAAGGATTGAACCACCATTCAATCCTTGCCGGCAAGGGGCCTGCCAGGCTGGCGTACGACCCGCCCACGACGCGGTCTAGGCTCCCTCTCTTCGGCAGGCGTACGCCCCCGGAGTCCTCGAAGGCGGTCCCGCCGTGACCCCTGACCTGACCGACGTGAACCGCCGCCTGGACGCGGCGCTGGCGGGCGTGGCCGCCGCCTTCCGAGGCATGACCGCCCACTGGCGGGAGTCCAACTGCGAGTGTCACTGGGGCAGCGCCGAGGAGCTGGCACTGCTCAAGACCCCGGACGCGCCGCTCGACGAGGATCTGCTCCGCCGCACGTACTGGACCACGGACTGGCACTACCCGGGGCCGCTGCTGCGCCGGATCCTGCCCCCGGTGACCCGACGCCTCGCGGCGGGTGAGGTGGAGTCCGTCTCCGGAATGGACCCCCTGGCCCGCCTGTTCGTCAAGGGCCGCTGGCAGGACTGGCCCGCCGCGCAACGCGACGCGGCACGGGAGTTCCTGGCGGCCTGGTGGCAGCACACGCTGGTGGATCCCGGGGCGAGCGTCCCCGCCCACGAGGCCCTGGCCTTCGTCGCCGAGGTCAGCGGACAGCTCGCCCCGTGGCTGGACACCTGGGCGCGGCTGCTGGCCGACCCGACGGCTCGGCGACGACTGGTCGCGGCGGCGGACGAGTGGTCGTACGACCTGGTCGTCGACCGCCTGCCCTGGTCGAGCTGGCGGGACGAGGAGGACACGGCGTGCCTCGCGCTGTCGATGTGGGTGCTGCGGCACGCGCCGGTCGCGCTGCGGGAACACGACGCGTCCGCCGAGCTGCGCGACCTCGTACAACTGCTGGCCCTCCCCGACGCCGACCGGTGGGACAGGCGCGGCTAGCCACGCGAGGCTGCCGGGAACGGCGAAAGGGGCACCCCCGTCTCGGGAGTGCCCCCTGGGCCGTAGCCGGCACGCGGTCCGCGGGCCAGCCGGGCCGGGGCGATGCGTCAGCAGCCCTGCCGGCGGCTGTAGATCTGGTGGCGCGCGCCCGCCCAGCCGATGTAGCCGACCGCCTCTACGCAGTAGGACGCCGTGCCGGTGACGCCGACCGGGCCGGCGTGGTAGCTGAAGTCACCGGAGTCGGTGTCCGCGCTACCCGAGCGGGTGCAGTGCGCGCCCTCACCGGAACGCTCGGCGCAGCGGTAGATCTGCACGAAGGTGGGTGCCGACTTCCCGTAGGCCGCGCCCCGGTGGTAGAAGCACGCGCTGTTGGTGCCCCCGTTGCTGCTGTTGTAGTAGATCACCAGTTCGCCGTAGCCCGAGGACTGCACCTGGCTGTAGATGATCGTGCCCGAGCAGGAGCCGGCCGCCTGGGCGGCGGGTGCGCCGACCGTCATGACCGACGCGACGGTCACCAGTGCCATCAGGGTCGAGAACACTCTCTTCATGGTCACCAAGGCCCAATCCACAGTCGACTGTCTTCCGTTGTGGATCATGATCGCACACGGGCGCCCGAACACCGCCCCGTGGGCGACACGCCGCCGGGGCGTCAGAGCTGCCGCAGGATGGCCACCTTGTCGTACGCGACGGCGACCACGTCCGGCTTCCCGTCCCCGGTGACGTCGCCGACGGCCAGGGCGTCCTCCTGGGACCCGACCCCGTCGACGCTGTTCGTCGCGTACCCGCCGAGGGTTCCGGTCGGTCCTTGCAGATGGACGCTCACCGCCAACCAGTTGGCGTGCGCGACGACCAGGTCGTTCCGGTTGTCGCCGGTCAGGTCGCCGATCACGAGACCGGCGGCGCAGTCGTAGGCGGGATACCTGGTCGGCGTCGCGGCGAGCCCACCGACGCCCTGCGCGAACACCTGGACGGCGGCGTCCGGGGTGTTGCCCTGGACGCTGGTCACCAGGTCGGCCCGGCCGTCGCCGGTCACGTCACCGACCGCCGCGCCGAGGCTGACCCGGCGGTGGCCGTTACCGTCCGCCGGCGTCCGGTAGGTCGTCGCCGGCCCGTAGGAACCGTCCGCGCGGCGCAGCCGCACCCACGTGCCGTGGCCGTAGAACTGCGCGAGGTCGACCCGGGCATCCCCGTCGAGGTCGGCCACGAAGACCTGGTTCGCCGGCGCACCGGCCGTGAACGGCCCGGTGACCGTCGTGTGCGTCGGGAACGTGTGCGTCGCGCTCTGCGCGTGGATCCTCACCTCGCCCTGCTTCGCACCGACGACCAGGTCCGGGCGCCCGTCACCGGTCACGTCCGCGATCGCGACGTCCTCGGCGCCACCGGCCACCAGCACCGGCGCGGCGAGCCGCCCGCCCCGCTGGAACAACACGTCGACGCCGGCGGACGAGGACATCGCCACGTCCGTACGCCCGTCGCCGTCGATGTCGGCGACCGCCAGCCGTACGTCGCTGTTGTAGCCGCCGTGCGCGGGGATCCTCGTGGGAGCGCCGTACCCGTGGTCGGCCTGCTGGGCGAAGACCAGCACCGAACTCGTCTGCGTGCCGGTGGCGGCGTCCACCCCGACGACGATGTCACGCCGCCCGTCGCCGGTGACGTCGGCGACCGCGACCGCGTTGGTCCCGGTCGACCCCGTCGCGAGGTACCGCGCGGGCGCGAAGGCCCCTGCGCCCGCCGCCCCAGCGCGCGCCGGCGCCGCCACCCCGGCCGCCACGGCGAGCGTCGCCGCCATACCGACCCTGACCAGTCTGTCCATTCCGTCCCCCGTTCGCATCCCGGCCATCGATCGACAGCCGCGCATGCGCCACGTGCCCCGGCCGTCGACGCCGCAAACCTCGCGCGAGGCCGACCCCGGCGGTTGGCACGGGGACGCGGCCCGCCCGGCGGCGCGGAACGCGCACGCGCCGTATGCCGCAGGCCGCGCCGACACCCGCTCACGCCGCAGCCGGCGTCACGGGGCGTGGCGCCACCAGGGGTTCTCGAGAACGAGTTCCTCGAGGTCACGGACGTTCTCGGCAACCGTCTGCGCGGGGATGTCCGGGCGTTGGAGCGAGACGCGGAGGTCCGCGGCGAGGTAGCTCGCCTCGCGCACCTCGCACTCCCGGCGCAGGGTGGCCGGGGACGTCCCCGTCTCGTCGGCGACGACGTCGAGGACGGCCTCCATGTGCGGGCCGCTGAACCGGACCAGGAAGAACCAGTCATCCATCGGTTCGCCGAAGCGCGCCCACTCGAAGTCCAGCAGCGCCGTCACACTGCGGTCGCGAGCGAGCCAGTTTCCCCAGTGGCAGTCCGCGTGGACCGGGACGGCCACGCTCGCCTGCGCCGGCGCGCCCTCCGCTATCGCCGCCAGACCGTCGAGCACCCGGCGAGGGATGATCCCGTCCCGGTTCAGGGCGCCGAGGCTCTCCACCTCGGCGAAGAGCGCGGCCTTGCTGACGAACCCGCCGTGGTCGAGCGTCTCTGCCAGCGTCTGCCGGGCGGGGGCCGCAGGAGTCCAGCGGTGCAGTGCGTGCAGCCGCTGCACCGCCTCCGCCGCCAGCAGGCGCGCGGTCACCTCGTCCACGCCGGGCATGTCCATGCCGGGCGTCGCCCCGGGCGCGCGGGCGTAGCAGGCGTAGCGGACCTCGCGGGTCTCCAGCTCGTAGCGCCCGCTGTCGAGCAGTGGCGCCGTGATGCCGGCGGGCAGGTGGGGCGCGAAGGCGATCTCCCGGTCCAGCCGCGAGTGGCGGTCGGCCTCGATGACCTTCACGACGACGTCCGCCCCCAGGTAGACGTGGTGCGAGAGGCTGTCGCCGACGATCATGGGGCCGGGATCCCGGCCCAGGGCCGCCGTGGCGATCGCGTGGGCCACGTCGTGGGCCTGTCGCGGGTCGATCATCGGCGGTCGCACCGCGGCGTGGCCGTCGTCCTGGAGAGCGTCATCCGAGTGTCCGATCGTGAGGGCCGGTCGCGAGAACCCTATCCCCGTACGGTGATCGCCGTTGTCCACCTTCGACGTGCCTGCCGCCCTCACCCGGCCGTGGGAGTTCCCGCGGCGCCGAACCACCTGGCGAGCGCGGCGTCGAGCGCCTGCTGCTCCTCGCCGACCCACGCGACGTGCCCGTCCGGCCGGAGCAGTACCGCCGGCACGTCCCACTCGTCGCTGGTGTCGGCGACGTGGTCGACCCGGTCGGCCCAGCCGTCCACCGAAAGCCGCCCCGTCTGGTCGAGCAGCAGCCCGTTGCCGGTGCGCAACAACTCGAACAGGCGTCCGTGCTTCAGCCCGACGTCGCGCAGCCGCCGCCCGAGCAGGTCGTGGCCCGTACCGAAGTCGTACCGGATGTCGATCGCCGTGATCTTCTCGATCAGGAACCGGTTGACGTCGTTGAAGTCCATGAGCTGCGCCAACAACCGCCGAACCGCCTGCGGTCCGGGTTCGTTGGTCGTCAGCTGCATCTGTGCGCGGGTGTTGTCCAGCACGTCGGCGGCCACCGGATGCCGCTCGGACCCGTAGCTGTCCAGCAGGTCGTCCGGCGCCCAGCCGTTGACGGCCGCCGCCAGCTTCCACCCCAGGTTGAACGAGTCCTGGATGCCGAGGTTGAGTCCCTGCCCGCCCATGGGCGGGTGGACGTGCGCGGCGTCCCCGGCCAGGAACACCCGGCCGACCCGGTAGCGCTCGGCCTGGCGGGTCGCGTCGCCGAAGCGCGACAGCCAGCGCGGGGAGTGCGCGCCGAAGTCGGTGCCGGCGTACCTGAGTAGCTGTCGCTTGAACTCCTCGAACGTCGGCGGCACCGAACGGTCCTCGACCACGCCCTCCGCCGGTACGACCGCCCGGAACACGCCCGGCTTGCCCGACGGCCCGATCCCGAACCGCTTCTCGGTCCTGCGCACCTCGGTCATCACCTCGGTGAGGTGTTCCGGGGACGCCGTCACCTCCATCTCGCCCAGCAGGGTGTCGATCTTCGACGGCTCGCCGGGGAATCCGACCCCGAGCAGTTTCCGAACGGTGCTGCGCCCACCGTCGCAGCCGACGACGAACCGCGCCCGCAACGCGGTCGCGGTTCCACTTCCAAAATGTACGGTCACGCCGTCGTCGTCCTGCGCCAACCCGACCACCGCACAACCCCGCCGGATCTCGGCCCCGACTTCGACCGCGTGCTCGGCGAGCAGCCGGTCGGTGAGCGTCTGCGGAATGCCGAGCACGTATCCGTGGGCGGTGTCCAGCCCGGTCGGGGCGGGCTTTTCGATGCCCGCGAAGAATCCCCTGAGCGGATACTGCCTGCCGTTTTCGAGGAACCGCTCCAACAGCCCCCGCTGATCCATCACCTCGATACTGCGCACGTGCAGCCCGAGCGACCGCACGAACGGCGGCGGCTCGGCGTCCTTCTCGAGCACGAGCACGTGGACGCCCCGAAGACGCAGTTCACTCGCCAGCATCATGCCGGTCGGGCCGCCGCCAACAATGATCACATCGAACATGAATCCCCCATGGTGTGCCGATTCCCGCGCTCGGCCGACGATTCTGCGCCACGACGGGGGTCTTGCCGCAAGCCCTGGGGTGCGGTATATGTTAATGGTGGCAAGGAGTTCTCCTCCTTGCCTTTGTTGTTCTCCGGCCCCGCACGCGCGGCCTTTGTCGTTCCCAGGCCGACGGGATCTGCCCGTCAGTACGCTGTGCTCGTCACCGGTTCCTCACGAGCTGCCCTGCTGCCGGCGCACCATCTCGGTGATCCAGACTGGCGCGAACGGAGACGTGCAGCCCGGTGAGGTCGGGTAGTCCTTGAGCACCCCCAGGCGCTCACCGATCTCGATCGCGCGGGCGCGGTGCCCGGCGTGCTCGATCCCGATCCGAGCCAGGCACTCGTTCATCGCCCACTGCAGGCGATCCGGCGCGTCTCTCATCTCCGCCTCGATGACGTCGAGCAGTCCTTCGAGGTCGAGGCCCTCGGGCCTCTTCGTCACGCGTTCGGCGGTCAGGGCCCAGCCGGCACTCGCCACCACTGGATCGGGATCGGCGGACCACGCCAGGCGCAGCTCTTCGGAGTGCGGGTTCTTCTTCACCACGTAGTTCACGAGCCAGTCGTGCACCTTGGGTGTGCGCGCCCCGCGCAACATGAGGTCCAACTCGTCACGCCCGAACGCCTTCGGGCGGCAGATCAGGATCGCCAGCAGCCGCGCCGCGGTGTCGTCCGTCGCCCAGAGCCGGCACGCGAGTTCCTGCTGCGTCCTGAGCCGCTTCGCGAGCGCGCGCAGCTTGCCGAGGTGCACACCGTGGTCGTCACCGTGTCTCCTGTTCACCTCGCGCGCCTTCGGGTCCTCGAGTGCGGCCAACTCGGCCATCACCTCGGCCACGGTCGTCTCCGTCACCTCAGCCTCCTCCCCCACGTGTGCGGCTCAGCCTACGAGGGAAGCGCGGGTAAACCACCTGATCAGCAAAGAGCATGGTCGAGACCACCCATCCGCTGTGGCATCGTGGACGCTGCGTCCGTGTGCCGGGCTCCGCTGGTCACCGGTAGGCCTACGGTGCAGGAGGACCCTGTGCCCGCGCCGGGTCCGGCGCCGGTTCGGCGGATCCGCCCGTCGCGCTGGCTGGCTGCGGGTCCTCCGTGCTCGCCGACCGCGCCCGCAGCCGGCGTACCTCCGGCACCGCGAGCGTCGCTGCCGTGCCGACCGCGACGGCGCCGGCCCCGGCGACCAGCGTCGCGCTGGCCCCGATCAGGGCGCTCGCCGGACCGGCCAGGGCGTACCCGATCGGTTCGAAGGTGTAGGCGCCCAGCCAGTCGTACGAGCTGATCCGCGACAGGGTCTCCGGCGGGACGTTCTCGTGCATGGCCGTCTGCCAGTACGTCCAGAAGACGGACTGGGCGATCCCGCCGAGGAACGCGACCGCGGCGATGGCGACCGGGGAAGCCGCGACGGAGAGCAGCAGGAGCATGGGTACGAAGAGGAACGCGCCGGCCACCGCCGGGATCAACGGCCGCCGGGGGTGGGCCGACATGGCGACGAATCCACCGACGAACGCCCCGAGGCTGATCGCGCCCAGGATGAGGCCCCAGCTGGCCGGCCCGCCGAGCTCGTCCTTCGCGATCAGCGGGCCGAGCACCATGAACGGCGCCAGGCCGAGCATCCGCACGAGCGCGCTCTGGAGGGTCACCGGCCAGAGCCACCTGCGCGACCGGAAGTCCTGCCAGCCGTCCCGGACGTCACGCAGCACGCTCTTGCCCGAGTTGGCGACGGGCGCGGAGCCGACCCGGATCGCGCTGATGAGCACGGCGCTGAGCAGGAAGGAGAGCGAGTCCAGCGCCAGCGCGTAACCGGCGCCGACCGCCACCACCAGCAGCCCGCCCAGAGCCGGCCCCACCACCCCCGCAGCCGCAATCATCAGCCCTCGCAGCGCGTTGGCCTCCCGGTGGTGCTCCGCCGGCACCGTCTCTGGTTGCAGGGCGCTGACGGCCGGGATGAAGAACGCCGAGGCGATTCCGGACACCACCTGCAACAGCAGGAGGTGCCAGATCCTGGCGTGGCCGGAGATCAGCAGCGCCGCCATCACGCCCTGCGACGCGAACCGCACCAGGTCGGCGGTGATCATGAGCCGACGCCGGGACATCCGGTCCGCGACCGCGCCGCCGATCACGAGAAACAGCGCCAGGGAGAACGCCTCCACGGCGAGCACGAGTCCCAGGTCGGAGGCGGAACCAGTCAGGTCGAGCACCCCGAAGGCCAGGGCCACGACGGTGATCTGGTTGCCGAGCTGCGAGGTGATGCGCCCGCCGAGCAGCAGCCGGAAGTCGCGCTCCCGCAGCACGCGCATCGATGGAAGTTTGAACAAGAGAGGGCCTCCTCAGACCGAACGGACTGCGCCGTGCCGCGTCATGGCGGCGGACACAAGCCCTCCATCTTGGCCCAACAGTTGGGCAAGGACGCCGCGAATTTCCGCGATCCCTTCGGGACTCACCACCGAGGCAGAACAGCACGTTGCGGGGCGAGGTCGTCGAGATGGTGGCGGTCGTTCCGGATATGGCGGTGGCCGCGACGTCCGAGTCGCCGCCCGCCACGCGCCGGCGGCGAAGCGCTTGCTCCTCACGCGACGTCATGCCACATAGTCGGGGGCGTGGCGGAGCACCTGACGGTGGGGCGCGTGGCGGAGTTGGCCGGGGTCAGCGTCCGCACCCTGCATCACTACGACGAGATCGGCCTCCTGGAGCCGTCCACGCGGACCGCGGCCGGGCACCGGGCCTACTCGGCGGGCGATGTGGAGCGGCTGCGGGAGGTGCTCGCCTACCGGCGGCTCGGCTTCGGGCTGCGGGAGATCGCGGCTCTGGTCGACGACCCGGCCACCGACGCGGTCGCGCACCTGTGCCGGCTGCGTGGCCTGCTGATGGACCAGCGCGACCGTGCTGCCGCCATGGTGACGGCCATAGACAGGGAACTGGAGGCACGGGCGATGGGGATCAGGACGACGCCGGAGGAGCAACTGAAGGTGTTCGGGGCACAGTTGTACGACGCCATCGGATCTGCCTACCCGGCGACGCGACGCACCGAGCCACGGATCGCCGCACGCATCTGGGATGCGCTGGGGGACGCACGAACGGTGCTGAACGTCGGGGCTGGCACCGGCTCCTACGAACCACCCGACCGGGACGTCACGGCGGTGGAGCCGTCGGCGGTCATGCGGGCGCAGCGTCCCGTGGGCGCGGCGCCGTGCGTGGCCGCCCATGCGGAGAATCTGCCGTTCGAGGACCAGTCCTTCGACGCCGCGATGGCCGTCAGCACCGTCCACCACTGGCCGGACCCCGTCGCCGGGCTGCGTGAGATGCGGCGGGTGGCGCGCCGCGTGGTGGTGTTCACGTACGACGCCGATGACACCGGCTGGCGTGAACGGTTCTGGCTCACCCGTGACTACCTGCCCGAGTTCGCGAACCTTCTTGTCGGCTGGCCCTCACTGGCCGACCTGACCAGCGCGATCGGAGGACGCGCGGAGCCGTTGCTCGTCCCGTGGGACTGCGCCGACGGCTTCTTCGAGGCACACTGGCGCCGGCCCGAGGCGTACCTCGACGAACATGTCCGCCGCGCGGTCTCGGTGTGGACCAGGGTCGGACCGCAGGCTGAGCAACGGGCAGTCCGCAATCTCCGCGAAGACCTCGCCTCAGGCCGGTGGGCCGAGCGCAACCGCGACCTCCTCGCCCTCGACACGGCAGAGCTCGGCCTCCGCCTGCTCGTGGCCTGAGCCGCCCTGCGGCATCCGGGCGCGAGACGCAGATCCGGCGCACGCTGATCGGCCCACCGGTGTACGGCATCCGGACGTGCCGGATGGAGGTGGTCCGGCTCGGGTGCTGATTGACCGGCAAAGGCTACGGCCCGTTCCCGACGGAGGAACGGGCCGTAGCCGCGTGCAAGGGTGGCCGGGACGGCGGCGATCAGATGGTGAAGCCGCCGTCCACGTTGATCGTCGCCCCGGTGACGTAGCGCCCGCCGGCGCCGGCGAGGAACGCCACCGCTGCTGCCACATCGGCCGGGTCCGCGTAGTGGCCGAGGGCGGTGTACCCGTTGATCGTGTCGGCATTGGGGCCGTCGGCCGGGTTCAGCTCCGTGTCCGTGGCCCCTGGATTCACCAGATTCACGGTGATCGCTCTGCCGCCGAGTTCGCGTCCGAGTGCTTTGGTCAGGCCGATCAGGGCGGTCTTGCTCATCGCATACAGCGCGAAGCCCGGGAAGACAGCCCGCTCTGCCACGTTGCTGCCGATGTTGATGATCCGCCCACCAGCCGACATGTGTCGCACCGCAGCCTGGGAGGCGACGAACGGTGCCCGGACGTTGACCGCGACGGTCTGTTCGAACTCCTCCAGCTTCAGTTGCTCCAACGGTCCGAGCAGGAACGCGCCGGCGTTGTTGACCAGGATGTCCAACCGGCCCAGCTCGCCGGCGACCCGGTCGACCGCGCCGACCACGGCCGCCGGGTCGGCGCTGTCCGCCTGCACGGCGATGGCCCGCCGTCCCGCAGCCTTGATCTGGTCCACCACGTCATCGGCGCGCTGCTGATTCTGCTGGAACGTCAACGCCACATCGGCGCCGTCCTCCGCCAGGCGCAGCGCCACCGCAGCGCCGATGCCGCGACCACCACCAGTGACCAGAGCCACCTTGCCGTCAAGTGCGTTGTTCATGACAGCAGCCTGGCCGACAGGAGACCCGCCGTCTGGCGGCGATCGGACGGCGCGTTCTCCTCGCCGCACCACCTCGCGCGTCAGGTGGCCGCTGGAGACAGTTCCACCTCGCCGTGGCGTTTCGCCAGCCCGTCGATGTCGAGCCTGTCGGTCCTGTCGATCCCCTCATCCCGGTGACGACTAGACCTCACCGACCGCGGCGGCCTGGATCGATTTGCGCAGGGCGGGGCCGATCGGTCCGCTGAGCTTGGTGAGTTCCTGGATGCGCTGCTTGTTGGCGCGTCTGGTCCCACGGTCGAGGACGAGCGTCAGGTCGCCGACGGCAACGATGGCCACGAGTGCGGCGTCGGCGGAGTCGATGCTGCCGACGAGTTGGTGCAGGGCGGCGTTGACCAGGTCGAGGAGTTCCGTGCGGACGCGGGGGTCGCGGAGGGGCACCCTGGTGGTGGGGAACAGCCCGAGAATCTTGCGGGTTGGAGGTGGACCCAACCGCCGTCGCTGAGCTGCTGGCGTACCGCTCGGACGGTGGTGCCCTGCCTGTGGCCGATCCAGGACTGCCATGTGTGCGGCTTGGAGCCGGCGATCTCTTCGAGGAGCGCGTCGAGGACGGGATCGCGGCAGGGGTGCCGAACGTCGATGGCGACGCGGCCACATGCGTCGGTGAGGTGGCCGCCCCGGTGGAGGTCGGCGAGGGCCGCGGCACGGAGCATGGCGCCCAGGTTGGTACCCAGGCCGACGCCGCCTTTGTCCGGGTCGTAGGCCAGCACGAAGATGCGCTCGGGAAGGCTGTCGGGTACGGCCACGTCATGCCTCCTTCGGCTCCCCGGTGGCGGGAGCTGCTGCGATGCCCTTGGTCAGCGCCGCCTGGACGATGCGGATGGCCTCGTTGGTGTCGATGCCGACGCTGGCGATGACGGCGGCGTACTCGCCGGCGGCGCGGCTTGCCGCGTCAAGCCTTGCGACAAATCAATCAAGGGCGTAAATCTCATGGCGCCGTGTCAACGCCGGCCGAACTTTGGCTCTGGCACACATTTTGTGAGTCGTGCTCACTGAGGGTTCGGGTTGGGTGCCCGGGTGGAGATCATCGTGGCGTTGCTTCCGCATCTGGTTG
>NZ_JBEYEU010000009.1:0-232912 GCF_040634035.1 Micromonospora sp. NPDC007220
GCCCTCTACGACCACACCGTGCCCGGCGGGGTGTGGATCAACAGCGACGTGTGCGGGCCGGACGGCCGGGACCGGACGGTGCACCTGCGCCTGGCCACGACGGACGGCGTCAACCCGCCAGCGCCGCGTGCCGACCTGGCGGCCCTGGCGCCCGGTGAGGTGACGGCGTACGTCGACGCGCTGTCGACCCGGGCCCGGCTGGACCAGTTCGCGGTCGACTACCGGTTCCCGTTCGCGTACCGCCCGGTGGACGGGGCGGACGGCGTGGTCGAGCTGACCCTCGGCGCGGCGATGGACTTCCTCACCCGCAAGGACTACACCGACAACTGGCTGTCGGAGACCCAGGAACAGTTCTGCGGCCTGGAGTACGCCGACTGGAAGTCGTTGCTCACCGACGTCGGGTTCGAGATCGACCCAGCGAGCGCGACGTCCCGCAACGACTGGATCGTCACCAACCGCCTCGCCCCGGTGGCCGCCCTCAGCACCCCGGCCGGCGAACCGCTGGACTGGCCCGTCACCCACGTACGCCTGATCGCCCGCCGTCCGGTCAACACCTGACGGCCCCGGCCCGGGCGTCCTCGCCGTCGCAGCACGGGCGCGGGGAGGACGCCGACGACTGCCTCGTCTATCTTGTCTCGGCAGTTGTATCGATGCCGATGAGATCGCGAGGCATGGCGTGACCAAGGAGACAGCGGGTAGGCGGCTGCGGGCGCTGACGGTGGCCGCGGCGGTTCTGTGCGGACTTGTGCTCGTGCCGGCGCAGCCGGCGGCCGCGCAGACCGGGGCCATGATCCAGCCGGTGGGCGGGCGGGTCACGGGGGTGTTGTCGAACAGGTGCGGCGCCACCGACAGCGACCACTACGGGGTGGACGTCGCGGGGAACGGTGGGACGGCGATCGGGGCCGCCTATCCGGGCACGGTCGCGTTCGCCGGTTGGACCTCCGGCGGGGGCAACATGGTGACGCTCTCGCACGCCAGCGGCTACCAGACCCGCTACCTGCACATGGCGCAGCCGGCGACGGTCGCGCTCGGACAGCAGGTCGGGCAGGGGCAGGTGCTCGGGTACGTCGGCAGCACCGGCAACTCGACCGGCCCGCACCTGCACTTCGAGATCCGCCGCAACGGCGCGGTCCACAACATCGCCCCGGCGTACGCCTGCGGCGCCACGGTGACCAAGGGCGCGCCGATCAACCTTCCCTTCCCGGACCTGACGCCGGCCGGGGCCGCTCCCGACCGGTTCGCGTTCGTCAACTCGGCGGGGGTGTTGTACGCGAAGGATGGCGCGTACTCGTCGTGGCAGGCGGTCAACGCCGGTGGGGCGACGAAGGTGGTGCTGTCCGGCAACCGGATCGGTTGGGTGCAGGGTGGCAACTTCTATGTCAAGGACGGTGTGTACGGGCAGTGGTTGACGCTGGCCGGGGGCGGGCAGGTGCGGGACATCGCGGTCAGTGGTGACCGGTTCGCGTTCGTGAACTCGGCGGGGGTGTTGTACGCCAAGGACGGCGCGTACTCGTCGTGGCAGGCGGTGAACTCGGGTGGGGCGACGAGGGTGGTGCTGTCCGGTAACCGGATCGGTTGGGTGCAGGGCGGCAACTTCTACGTCAAGGAGGGTGTGTACGGGCAGTGGTTGACGCTGGCCGGGGGCGGGCAGGTGCGGGACATCGCGGTCAGTGGTGACCGGTTTGCGTTCGTGAACTCGGCGGGGGTGCTGTACGCGAAGGATGGCGCGTACTCGTCGTGGCAGGCGGTGAACTCGGGTGGGGCGACGAGGGTGGTGCTCTCCGGTAACCGGATCGGTTGGGTGCAGGGCGGCAACTTCTACGCCAAGGACGGCATCCAGGGCGGGTGGCTCACCCTGGCCGAGGGTGGACAGGTCAGCGACGTCGCGGTCGGCGGCGACGACTGGTTCGCGTTCGTCGGCGGCGGGAACTTCTTCGCCAAGCAGGGCATCCACGCCGGGTGGCTGACGATGGCCGGCGGCGGGCAGGTCGGCGACGTCGACATCGCCACCTGACGGGCCGCGCCCGCCGGCCGGGCGCTGCGGGCGAGGTCGTGCCCGCACCGCCCGGCCGTCGCGCTGCCGGCTCTCCGGCCGGCCCACCGAGGAACTCGGAGCGCCGGGCCCCGGTGTTTGCGGGCAGCCGGGATCGGAGACATTAGCCCGGCATGGCTGACAGGTGGTACTCGGAGGCGGTCGTCTACTGCCTCGACATCGACACGTACGCGGACTCCGACGGCGACGGGGTCGGTGACATCCGGGGGCTCATCGGCCGGCTGGACTACCTCGCCCGGCTGGGCGTGACCTGCCTCTGGCTGCACCCCATCCACCCGTCGCCCAACCGCGACGACGGGTACGACGCGACCGACTTCTACAACATCGACCCGCGCTTCGGCACCCTCGGCGACTTCGCGGAACTGCTGCACCAGGCGCAGAACCGCAGCATCCGGATCATCATCGACCTGGTCGTCAACCACACGTCGAACGAGCACCCGTGGTTCCAGTCCGCCCGCTCCTCGCCGGACTCGCCGTACCGGGACTGGTACGTCTGGGCCGACCACGAGCCGGCCGACCGGCACCAGGGCATGGTCTTCCCCGGCGAGCAGCACGAGACGTGGACCTACGACCGGACCGCCAAGGCCTGGTACTACCACCGGTTCTACAAGTTCCAGCCGGACCTGAACTTCACGAACCCCGCGGTCCGCGAGGAGATCAAGAAGATCGTCTCGTTCTGGCTTCAGCTCGGCGTATCCGGCTTCCGGATGGACGCGGTGCCGTTCATCATCGAGCTGACCGAGCCGGGCAACCCGAACTCGCCGAAGGACTTCGAGTTCCTCACCGAGCTGCGCCAGCACGTGCAGTGGCGCCGGGGCGACGCCGTCCTGCTCGCCGAGGCCAACGTCGAGCCCGACCAGCTGCCGACCTTCTTCGCCGACAGCGGCGGCTCGGGCAACCGCCTGCACATGCTCTTCGACTTCATGCTCAACGGGCGCCTGATGCTGGCCCTGGCCCGGCAGGACCCGGAGCCGATCATCGAGGCGCTGCGGGACACCCCGGCGCTGCCCGAGGGCGGGCAGTGGGCCACCTTCCTGCGCAACCACGACGAGATCGACCTCTCCCGGCTCACCGCCGAGCAGCGCAACCAGGTGTACGCGGAGTTCGGCCCCGACGAGAACATGCGCATCTACGACCGGGGCATCCGCCGCCGGCTCGCCCCGATGCTCGGCAACGACCGCCGCCGCATCGAGCTGGCGTACGCGTTGCAGTTCTCGCTGCGCGGCACGCCGGTGCTGCGCTACGGCGAGGAGATCGGCATGGGGGAGGACCTGTCGCTGCCCGGCCGGGAGGCGATCCGCACCCCGATGCAGTGGTCGTACCAGCCGAACGCCGGCTTCTCCACGGCCGACCCGGAGAAGCTCGTCCGACCGGTGATCGACAAGGGCGAGTACAGCTACGAGAAGGTCAACGTGACCGTCCAGCGCAGCGACCAGAAGTCGCTGCTCGCCTGGTTCGAGCGGATGATCCGTACGCTGCGCGAGGCCCCCGAGGTGGGCTCGGGCTCGACCACCCACATCGACGTGGCGATGCCGCCGGGCGTGCTGGCGCACCGGGCCGACGGGCGCACCGGCACGATGGTCTTCGTGCACAACCTCGGCACCACCGACGCCGAGGTGGACCTGAGCATGCTGGAGCCGGAGGCGGACCTGCCCATCGACGTCCTCGCCGACCGCAACTACGGCGACGTGGGCAAGCTGGACCGGCTCAAGGTGGCCGGCCACGGCTACCGGTGGATCCGCCTCTGCCGGGGTCGCGGCCTCTGACCCGGCCGCCAGGTCGACGGCCGTCCGCCGCGCCCCGGCGGACGGCCGGTCACTCCCGCCAGCCGGCCAGCTCGACCCCCTTGGCGATCTCGACCCGGAAACCCATGGCGATCTCGCTGCTCTCGCCCGGCCCGAGCCGGAGCCGCCAGGTCAGCTCGCCCAGCTCCGTGCGCTCGGCCGGGGGCGGGACGAGGGTGGACTCCCGCACGACCACCGCCTCGTCCCGGGACACCGGCAGCTGGTCGCGCACCTCGACGCTCGCCGGCCGGGGCGTGTGGTTTGCCACGCTGATCCGGTACTCCACGTCCCGCCGCCGGGTCGAGCCGAGCGTGGCCCGGGTGTCGGCGCGCCGGCCCAGCTTCCGTTCCACCCGGACCCGGTCGTCC
This sequence comes from Micromonospora sp. NPDC007220, assembly GCF_040634035.1. Classification (NCBI taxonomy): domain Bacteria; kingdom Bacillati; phylum Actinomycetota; class Actinomycetes; order Micromonosporales; family Micromonosporaceae; genus Micromonospora; species Micromonospora sp. NPDC007220. The sequence continues at coordinate 4,206 of NZ_JBEYEU010000009.1, forward strand.
ACGCCGAGCGCCAGCTCGGTCTCCTCACCGGGCGCCCACACCGGCAGCCGGGTGGCCGCGACGAAGTCGGCGCCGTGGAAGACCGCCGCCGGCCCGGGGAGCAGCGTGTGCGCCGAGGTGTTGCGGACCGTCGCACGCAGGTGCGCCTCGGTCGCGCGGACCGGCACGGTCACGTGGTCCAGCCGGGCCGGCAGCTCCAGCACGGCGATGGTGGCCCGGTGGGCGCTGCCGTCCGCCGGCACCGCGACCGGGCGGGCCGGCCGGTAGGTGGCCGCCGTGACCCCCTGCTCGACGGTGGCCACGCTCTCGCGCATCTCGGGGCGCGGCGCGCCGGACCGGGCCACGGCCCCGGCGGGCGGACCGGCGGGCGCCGCGGGGGCCGGCATCGCGCCGAAGCTGGCCGCCTTCGGCATCGGCGGCGGCACCGGCCGGAGCCGGTCGAGATACCAGGGCGTCAGTTCGGGTACGCGGGTCGCCGCCGCCGGCCGGGCCGTCGAGAGTTCGAGCACGCACTCCGGCCAGTCCTCGCCGGTGTCCTGGCTGACCAGCCCGAACCAGGTGACGGTCATGGTGTCGTCGACCAGCCGCAGGTCGTAGGAGGGCTGCCAGCGGGCCCCGTCGATCAGGTAGCTCAGCTCCAGGTCCAGCTCGTCGTCGTCGGCGTCGACCGACACGGTCACCTCGGCGACCAGCTGGTCCGGTCTCCGCTTGCCGCGCGTGGCGTCCAGTTGCCGCTCGACGGCCGCCAGCTCCTCGGTCAGGTCGGTACGCTGCCGGGCCAGCGCGCGACGGCGGCGCTGGGAGTCGGCGAGCTGACCGGCGACCGAGTCGGCGAAGGTGGCCACGTCGGTCGGGGCGGCGTCGCCGGAGGCCAGCGCGCGGGCGTACGTGCCACCGGCCCGGTCGGCCAGCCGGGTGAGGAACTGCCCCCGCTGCGTCTCGACCTCGCTCGCGTCGTCGACCTCGGCCAGCGCGTCGGCCAGTTCCCGGGTCCGCTGCTCCAGCTCGCGGACCTGCCCGTCGGTGCTGCGCGGCTGCCGCCACGTCGTGACGTCCACGCCGAGCACGGTGGCGGCGCCCCGCCCACCGACCCGCAGCGAGTCCCGCCGCAGGCCCATCGGCAACGGTGCGACGCGTACGCGGTGCTCACCGGCGGTCAACCGGGTGCTGCCCCGGCGGGTGACCCGGGCGCGGTCCGGGTAGACGGTGACACCGACGACGGGTGCTGCGATCTCCACTGCCTTCACGGCGGCGAGAGTAGCCGGGCGATGCTCGTGAGCGGTGTCCCGCGCGGGGCCGGCGTCGGCGTACGGCTGGGTTAAGCTCCTTCGATCGAGCGTAAGTTACCGGGAGGTAGGCATGTCGGAGGAGCAGCGGGTCGCCGTCGTCACGGGCGCGGCGCGGGGGATCGGGGCGGCCACCGCCCGGCGGCTGGCGGCCGACGGCCTCGCGGTCGCCGTGGTCGACATCGAGGAGTCGGCGACGAAGGAGACCGTGGACGCGATCGTGGCGGCCGGCGGCCGGGCGCTCGGCGTCGGCGCGGACGTGTCCGACCGGGCCCAGGTCGAGGCGGCCGTGGCGCGGGTCGCCGCCGAGCTGGGCGCCCCGACGGTGCTGGTCAACAACGCCGGCGTGCTCCGCGACAACCTGCTGTTCAAGATGACCGACGCCGACTGGGACACGGTCATGGGGGTGCACCTGCGCGGCGCGTTCCTGTTCAGCCAGGCCGCCCAGAAGCACATGGTCGAGGCGAAGTGGGGCCGGATCGTCAACCTCTCCAGCACCTCGGCGCTGGGCAACCGGGGCCAGGCGAACTACGCCGCCGCGAAGGCCGGCCTCCAGGGCTTCACCAAGACCCTCGCCATCGAGCTGGGCCCGTTCGGGGTGACCGTCAACGCGGTCGCGCCCGGCTTCATCGTCACCGACATGACCGCCGCCACCGCCGCCCGGATGAAGGTCGACTTCGAGGCGCTCCAGAAGCACGCCGAGTCGGAGATCGCGGTACGCCGGGTCGGCCGCCCCGAGGACGTCGCGCACACCATCTCGTTCCTCGCCAGCGAGGGCGCCTCCTTCGTCTCCGGCCAGGTGATCTACGTGGCCGGCGGCCCCAAGGACTGACCCCCGCGTACGCCCCGGCGGGCACCCGCCCGCCGGGGATCAGGCCGCCGGGGCGGGGCGGGTGCGCCAGAGCCAGAGCAGGCCGAGCACCGGCAGGACCAGCGGGATGTAGCCGTACCCGCTGCCGAACTGCGACCAGACCGTCTCGTCGGGGAAGAGCTCCGGATCGGCGAGGCTGAGGGCCCCGACGCCGAGCACCCCGACCAGCTCCACGGCGCAGCACGCGAGGGCGACGCGCCGGCCGGCGGCACCGGCGCGGGCCAGCCCCACCGCCGCGACGATGTAGATGGCCGCGGCGAGGGCCGAGAGCAGGTACGCCACGGGCGCCTCGTCGAACTTCGTGGCGATCTGGAGGCCCGCGCGGCTCGTCGCGGCGATCGCGAAGAGCAGGTAGACCGCGATCAGCAGCCGCCCCGGGCCGGCGTTGGTGCGCTTCGACTCCGGGGCGCGTACGTCAGCCACCCAGCACCTCCCAGGTCTGCTGGAGCCGTACGACGACCACCGGCGTGACCAGGCAGACCGCGCAGACGATCGCCGAGCCCCAGCGCGTCGGCTCCATCCGGGCGAGCACCCAGGCCAGCGGCGGCAGGCAGACCACCGTGGCGACGTACCCGAAGAAGGCCCCCGGCTCGCCCGGCCGCTCGCCCCCGCCGATGGCCACTAGCGCCACCGCCGCGAGCGCGAGCAGCGCCACCTCCAGCACGGCCAGGCCGGCGAACTGCACCCGGTCCGGTGCGCGGTGCCGGAGCGTCGCCACCAGCGCCCACGCGGCGACGAGGAGCGACAGCACGATCGAGGCCGTCGCGAGGAGCCCGTCCACCGGCGAACCCGCCGACGCCGCGCTGGTCATCGGGGTCGTCCGGGGTGTGTCTCGGTCACCGGCACAGCCTACTAACCCGCGTAGTACACCCCGTCACCCGCCGCCTCCTGTCAGGGGTCCGCCGTCCGTCCGCCCCGGCTCCCGGTGGTCCGACGGCGTCGGTCCGGCGGGCGTGGGAGCGTGTTCCGCCGAGGCGGCGGCGAATGTCGTCAGAGGACAGTGGGGTACCCCTATTGACCCCTACTCACGGGTAAGCGGAACGTCGCGGACCGTTATTCTCGGGCCACGTCGCCACACTCCGACGGCACGTTCGTCTGACGGAGAGGATCGCCATGTCGCTGCCCACCATCCCCCCGGCGCTGAGCGTGGTGATGCCGACCTACCAGGATCCGCAGTGCCTCGCGCTGACCCTGCGGGCGCTGACCCGGCAGACGCTGCCGCCGGAGCGCTTCGAAGTGATCGTGGTCCGGGACGGTGGTTCGTCCGACGGGTACGCCGAGGCCCTCGCCGAAGGTGCCGGCCTCCGCCTGCGCGTGGTGGAACTCCCCCGGCGCAAGGGCCGCTCCACCGCCCGGAACGAGGGGGCGCGGGCTGCCACCGCACCCCTGCTCGTCTTCCTCGACGCCGACTCGTGGGCCGTGCCCGACCTGTTGGAGAGGCACCTGGCGTGGCACGGCACGCCCGGCAACGCGGCGGTGCTGATCGGCCGGCGGGACGAGATCGGCCTCGCGGACCTCCCGGCCGTGCTGGCCGGCGAGTCGGACACGATCGCGCGTGCCTTCCCGCACGGTGGCGACCTGCGGTTCGCGACGGGACTCCCGGACGACGGCGGCGACTGGCTCCGGGCCGGCTGGGTGATCGCCTACACGCACAACATCTCGCTCTCCACCTCGCTCTTCACGAAGGTCGGTGGCTACCGCGAGGCGTTCGGGCTCAGCTACGGCGTGGAGGACGTCGAGCTGTTCTACCGCGTGGACCGGAGCCTGCCGGACGGCGTCAACTTCGGCTACGACGACGATGCCCGGGTCGTCCACCTGCCGCACCACAAGAACATCACCCGCAACTGGATGGAGATGAAGGCCAACTTCCAGCAGGCGGCCAGGTTGTACCCCTGCCTCGAGTGGGAGTTCCTCACCGCGGTCATGGGGTACGAGGCGATCCGGCGGATCCTGTACTACCGGTCGCTCGTCGACGAGTGCGTCGAGCGCTCGGCCTGCGCCATCGGGCCCGCCGTCGCGCGCCTCGCCGGCAAGTTGCGGGGACCCAAGGCGCTCTGGATCGGCACCGGCCGCGCCGAGGCGAGGCTGCCCGCCTCGGCGCTGACCTACGACTACTCCGCTCCCGTCGGGCCGGCCAACTTCCACCTGCTCGGCGTGGCCCCACCCATGCCGGCGGGCAGCATGGACGCGGTGGTCAGCGTCGACTTCTGGCGGTACCTGCTGTGGCCGGAACTCTGCCAGTTCATCTCCGCCTCGGTGCAGCTGGCCGGCGAGGTCCACCTGGTCGCCACCGCCGCCGCGACGCCGGGGATGTGCGCCGCCGACCCGCAGACGCTGGACTACCTGCGCCAGGCGCAGGCCGCCGAGTACGTGGCCGAACTGCGCGCGGTCGAAGGGCTCGGTGACGTGCTGACACTGCGGGCCCGCCAGCCCGTGACCGGCGCCGTGCGCCGGGTGCCCGGCCAGGTTCCCGCCAGGACACGACCCACGGCACTGGCGCCGGGGCGTCCCCCGGCGAGGTAGCAGATCGACGGTGCGGCCGGGCCCGACGTGCGGGTCCCGGCTCGCTGCACCGTGCCCGGATCCGTCGCTACAGCCGGAAAGGCGAGCATCATGCGCGTACTGTTGTCGACCCTCGGGTCACGCGGCGACGTCCAACCACTGGTGGCGCTGGCATCGCGGTTGAAAGCTCTCGGTCTGCAGGTTCGCCTCTGCGCCCCACCGGACTTCGCCCGGTGGGTGGCCACCTTCAAGATTCCGTTCGTGCCTGTCGGCCCGCCCTGGCGCAGGTCGGCGGCGCCCAGGCCGCGGGCCGCCGTACCCCGCCCGTCGCCGGCGCAGGTGCGTCAACTGGCGGAGTCCTCCGTCGGCATCCAGTTCGAGGTGTTGTCGGCGGCGGCCCGGGACTGCGACGCCGTCGTCGCGTCGACCGGCCTCCAGATCGCCGCCCGCACCGTGGCGGAGAAGCGGGGCATACCGTACGTCTTCACGGCGTTCTGCCCGGCGGCCCTTCCCTCACCGCACCACGCTCCGCTGCCGCTGCCCGCCCTCGGGGAGGTGCCCGCGCCCGCGTCGGCCGACAACCGCGAGCTGTGGGCCGCCAACCAGCGGCACGTCAACGACACCTTCGGCGCGCCGCTCAACGCGCTCCGGGCGACGATCGGACTGGTTCCGGTCGACGACGTCAGCGCCCACATCCACACCGACCAGCCGTGGCTGGCGGTCGACCGGACGCTGGCGCCCTGGCCGGACGCCGCCGACCGGACCGTCTACCAACCGGGCGCCTGGCTCCTGCCGGACGAACGACCGCTGCCGCCCGAGTTGACGGCCTTCCTGGACGCCAGCGACGAGCCGTGTGTCTACGTCGGATTCGGCAGTGTCGCCGCACCCCCAGGCCTGCTGGAGACGGCCGTCCAGGCGGTGCGCGCGGTCGGCTGCCGCCTGGTCGTCTCCCGGGGCTGGGCGCCGCTCTCGCTGGCCGTCCGGGCGCCCGACTGCCTGGTCGTCGGCGAGGTGAACCAGCAGGAGCTGTTCAAGCGGGTGGCCGCAGTGGTCCACCACGGCGGCTCGGGCACCACGACCACGGCCGCGCGGGCCGGGACGCCGCAGGTCGTCATCCCGCAGGTCTACGACCAGCACTACTTCGCGCGCCGCGTGTCCGCGCTCGGCATCGGCGGCGGGCACTCCGGCGCGGTACCGACCGTCGAGTCGCTGACCGCGGCTCTCAGCGCCGCACTGCGGCCCGAGGTGGCCGCCCGCGCCCGGGCTTTCGCCACCACCATCAGCACCGACGGAGCCCAGCTCGCCGCGGAGCGGTTGACCACCGCCCTGCGGAGCTGAGCCCGGTTACCGGCGGGTCAGCCGCGACGACCGCCGGCGGGGTGGGCACTGCCGTCCGGGCGGCATCGGGGAGTGGTCAGGGTGGCGGCCGAACCAGCCGCCACCCTGACCACCGATCCCCGAGCGCGGGCGCGGGCGCGCCGACGACACCCGGCACAGGGTCCGGCGGGGCGCACGGCCGCGGGTACCGTGGTGTGACTCGACGACGGTGGAGGTAGCTCGTGGTGCGGTTCGGGTTGTTCGGCACCGGTCACTGGGCGGCCGAGACGCACGCCGCGGCGCTGCACGCGCACCCGGGGGTCGCGTTCGCCGGCGTGTGGGGCCGGGACCCGCGCAAGGCCGCGGCCCTGGCCGAGCGCTACGGAGTGCCGGCGTTCGACGACGTCGACGCGCTCATCGACGCCTGCGACGCGGTCGCCGTGGCCCTCCCGCCGGACGTCCAGGCCGGCATCGCGGTCCGCGCGGCCACCGCCGGCCGGCACCTGCTGCTGGACAAGCCGCTCGCGTTGAGCGTCGCCGACGCCGACCGGGTGGTCGACGCCGCACAGGCGGCGGGCGTCGCCTCGGTGGTCTTCTTCACCGGCCGCTACCGGCCGAACATCGCCGCTTTTCTCGCCTCGACGGCCGCCGTCGGCGGGTGGCACACCGCCAAGGCGATCCGGTTCGGCTCCATCTTCCAGCCCGGCAGCCCCTACGGGGCCTCGCCCTGGCGCCGGGAGCACGGCGCGCTGTGGGACATCGGCCCGCACGCGCTGTCGCTCGTCCTGCCGGTGCTCGGCCGGGTCACCCGCGTCGCCGCGATGGACGGGCCGCGTGGGCTCGTCCACCTGCTCCTCACCCACGACGGGGGCGTGACCAGCACGGTGTCGCTGACCCTGGACGCCCCGCAGGAGGCGGTGAGCCAGGAGTTCGTCTTCTACGGCGAGAACGGCGTCGAGACCGTTCCGGCCGGCGAGGGCGACTCGGCGACCGCCCTCGGGGTGGCGATCGACCAACTGCTGGAGGAGATCGGCTCGGGCAGCCGGGACCACCGCTGCGACGTGCGCTTCGGCCGCGAGGTCGTGACCGTGCTCGCCGCCGCCGAGACCGCCCGCGCCGAGGGCCGCACCGTCGACCTGCCGAGCTGACGGCCGCACCGCGGAGGCGGAAAAGCGGTCGCCTCCCGGGGACGGGCGCGGCTAGGGTCGCCGGATGTCCGCACACGCTCTGATCGAGAGGGTCGGCACGCCGGCCGTCCTCGGGTCGCTTCTGGCGGCCCGTCTGCGAGTCCGGCGTCCGGCCCTGGCCGGCGCGACCCGCGACTGACCCCGCACCGCACCCGCGGCGCCACCGCCTGGGCATCCCCGGGCGAGACGCCGCCCCCGCCACGCATCCGGGTGCCGTCCCGGGGCTGAGTGCCGCCCGTCGGCACCACCCCGGTCGTCCGCTCCGACGTGGCGCTTCGCCGTGCGCCGCCGATCCCGCGTTCCGCGTCACGCCCAGGGCCGTCCGAGTCCCCGAACCCTCGGACAGGCCCCGTTCGCGGCTGCCTGTCCGCTCCGTCGCCGCACGGCGACAGACAGGACGACGACCCGTGGCGCCCCGCCGTACCCGAGCAACCGAACGCGACCGGTCCCGTCGCGTACTCTCCCAGAACTTCCTCGCCGACCCGGCCGCGATCGCCCGGATGGTGCACGCCGCCCGCCCCCGGCCCGACCGGCTCCTGCTCGAGGTGGGCGCGGGCCGGGGCCAGCTCACCCGGCCGCTCGCGGCCCGCTGCCGGCACCTGACGGCGTACGAGGTGGACCCGGCCGCCGGCGCCGAGCTGGCGAGGGTCTGCGCGGCTCTGCCGAACGTGACGCACCGGCAGGTCGACTTCCTCACCGTCACCCCACCGCCGGAGGAGTTCGACGTGGTCGGCAACATTCCCTGGTCGCTGACCTCGGCCGTGGTGCGCTGGTGCCTGGCCGCGCCCAACCTGCGCGCGGCCACCCTGCTCACCCAGGTGGAGTACGCCCGCCGCCGCAGCGGCGACTACGGCCGGTGGTCCAGGCTGACCGTGCTGACCTGGCCGGAGTTCGGCTGGCGGCTCGCCGGGCGGGTGCCCCGCACCTCGTTCCGCCCGGTGCCGGGGGTGGACGCCGGCATCCTGCGCGTCGAGCGGCGGCCGGAGCCGCTGCTGGCCGCGTCGGCGCTGCCCGCGTACCGCCGGATGGTGGAGATCGGCTTCGACGGGGTCGGCGGCTCGCTCGCGGCCTCGCTGGCCCGGCACCACCCGCGGGCGCGGCTGGCGGCGGCGCTGCGGGCGATCCGGCTCGACCCGGCCACCCCGGTCGGGCACGTCTGGCCCGAGCAGTGGCTGGTGCTGTTCCGGCTGCTGCACGCCCGCTGAGGACTCAGGCCAGCGTGTTGAGGGCCTCGCTCAGCTCGGCGGGGGAGTCGAACTCCTCCGCCGGCAGGGCCCGGAGCGTCTGGAGCATCGCCGTGCTGACCCCGTTCTCCTGGCCCCAGCGGATCAGGTCCTCCCGGGAGACCGGGTAGTCGAGCCCGGCCAGGTACTCCTGCAACTGCACGCCGGTGACGGTCATGCCGGCGGCCTACCCGCTCAGGCCGCCGGCACACGCCCGCCGATCGACGTCCGGCGGTTTGCCCCGGTGGCGCGCCGGGTAGCCGCCGACATGCTGGTTCAGCGGCTCGGCGCGCCGAGCGACTTCGACCCGTTGCTGGAGCGCGTCCGGGACGCCCGGATCGTGATGATCGGCGAGGCGACGCACGGCAACTACGACTACTACCGCCTGCGCGAACAGTTCACCCGCCGGCTGATCGCCGAGTGCGGGTTCTCCTTCGTGGCCGTGGAGGGGGACTGGCCCGACTGCGACCGGGTGCACCGCTCGGTGACCGCCGCCCCGGGCGGGGCCGCCGACCCGCGCGTCGCGCTGGAGCGCTTCGAGCGCTGGCCGACCTGGATGTGGGCGAACGCCGAGGTGGCCCGCTTCTGTTCCTGGTTGCGGGCGTGGAACGTGGAGCGTCCCCAGGACGCCCGGGCCGGCTTCCACGGCCTGGACGTCTACAGCCTGTGGGAGTCCATGCAGGCGATCTTCGACTATCTCGGCGAGGAGGACCCGGGTTCGCTGGAGGCGGCGCAGGACGCGTACCGCTGCTTCGAGCCGTACGGCAAGCGGGTCGAGGAGTACGGGGTGGCGAGCCGGTTCGTCTCCGCCCGCTGCGAGGAGGAGGTCGTGCGCCTGCTGGCGCGTACCCGCGAACAGGCCGCCGCGGACGGCCCGGACAGCTTCTCGGCCTGGCAGAACGCGGAGGTGGTGGCCGGCGCGGAGCGCTACTACCGGGCGATGGTGGGCGGCGGGCCGGAGTCGTGGAACATCCGGGACACGCACATGACGGACACCCTGGACCGGCTGCTGGAGCGTTACGGCCCGGGCGCGCGGGGCGTCGTCTGGGCGCACAACACGCACGTCGGCGACGCCCGGGCCACCGACATGGCCGCCGACGGGATGGTCAACATCGGCCAGTTGGCCCGCGAACGGCACGGCGCCGACGAGGTGGTCCTGGTCGGCTTCGGCGGCTACCGGGGCACGGTGATCGCCGCGCCCCGCTGGGGTTCACCGGCCGAGGCGATGGTGGTGCCGCCGGCCCGTCCCGGCTCGGTCGAGCACCGGCTGCACGAGCTGATGCCCGAGCGGGCCGTGCTGGTCTTCGGCGGCGACGACCAGCCCGGTTGGGTCACCGGAACCGCCGACCACCGGGCGATCGGGGTGGTCTACGACCCGTCCTTCGAGTCGTGGGGCAACTACGTGCCGACCCGGCTGGGGGAGCGCTACGACGCCCTGATCTGGTGCGACGAGACCACGGCCCTGCACCCCCTCCCGGCCCTGACCACCCCGGGCGAGATGGAGACCTATCCGGCCGGCGTCTGACCCCGGGCCCACCCAGGTCCCGGCGATCATGCAGTCGTGGTGCCCGTTCCAGCCGGGTTCGCCGGTTGTGCGGGGCACCACGACTGCATGATCGACCAAAGCGGTGGTGGGTCAGGGGTGGGCGGGGGACTTTTCGTCCAGGTGGGCGCGGAGGCCCTCGCCCTCGATGTCGACGTTGGGCAGGATCTTGTCCAGCCAACGGGGGAGCCACCAGGCCCGCTTGCCGAGCAGCGACATCACGGCCGGCACGATGGTCATCCGGACCACGAACGCGTCGATGGCGACGCCGATGGCGAGCGCGAAGCCCATCGACTTGATGACCGGGTCGTCGAGGAAGACGAAGCCGCCGAACACCGAGATCATGATCAGCGCGGCGGCGGTCACCACCCGGGCGCCGTGCCCCATCCCGTTGATGGTCGCCTGCTGCGCGGTGTCGCCGTGCACGAAGTCCTCCCGCATCCGGGAGACCAGGAAGACCTCGTAGTCCATCGCCAGGCCGAACAGGATGCCGATCAGCAGGATCGGCAGGAAGCTGACCAGCGGGCCGGGCGTGTCCAAACCGACCAGGTCGGCGAGGTGGCCCTGCTGGAACACCGCCACGGTGATGCCGAAGGTGGCGGCGACGGTGAGCAGGAAGCCCAGCGCGGCCTTCACCGGCACCAGCAGCGAGCGGAAGACCAGCATCAGCAGCAGCACCGACAGGCCCACCACCAGCAGCAGGTACACCGGCAGGGCGTCGGAGAGCTTCTCGGAGACGTCGATGCCGATCGCGGTCGCCCCGGTCAGCAGCACGTCGACGTCGGGGAACCCGCCCACCTCCGCACGGACGTCGTTGACCAGGGTCTCGGTGGCCTCGTCGGTCGGGCCGGTCTTCGGCACCACCCCGAGCAGCGCGGTACGGCCGTCCGGGCTGAGCTGCGGCGGGGCCACCGCGAGGACGTTCTCGGTGCGCTGGATCAGCGCGGTGACCTGCGGAATGGCGGCCGAGGTCGCCTGCGGGGTGTCACCGGCGACCACCACCGCGAGCCGGCCGGTGAAGCCGGGCCCGAAGCCCTCGGTGATCACGTCGTTCGACTCCCGGGCGGCCGAGCCGACCGGCGCGGTGCCCGCGTCGGGCAGCGCCAGCCGCATGTCGGGCGCGGGCAGGGCGAGCAGCCCCAGCCCGATCAGCCCGACCAGGATGACCGGAACCCGGAACCGGGTGACGAGGCGCGCCCAGCGGAACCCGAAGCCCGACCGGTCCTCGGCCGGCGGAGTGCCCGCGTCGGCGGCGTCGCCCGCCCGGTCCCCGGCTGCGGCGTCCCCGACCGTCGAGCGCAGCTTGCGGGGCAGCACCCGGCGACCGGCGAAGCCGAGCAGGGCCGGCTGGAGAGTGATCGCGACCAGCACCGCGACGGTGACCGTGCCGGCGGCGGCCAGACCCATCACCGTCAGGAACGGGATGTTCACCACGGCCAGCCCGGCCAGCGCGATGACGACGGTGGCGCCGGCGAAGACCACGGCCGAGCCGGCGGTGCCGACCGCGCGGCCCACCGCCTCGTCCGGTGGCAGCCCCTCCATCAGGTTCTGCCGGTAGCGGGAGGTGATGAAGAGCGAGTAGTCGATGCCGACCGCGAGGCCGAGCATCAGGGCGAGGATCGGCGCGGTGCTGCTCAGGTCGACCACGCTGCTGATCGCGAACAGACCCGCCATGCCGACGCCCACGCCGATCAGCGCGTTGAGCATCGTCATCCCGGCCGCCACCAGCGAACCGAAGGTGACCACCAGGACGATCGCGGCGACCGCCACGCCGATGACCTCGGTCGAGCCGACCTCCGGCACGCTGCTGAGCACCTCGCCGCCGGGCGCGACCTCCCAGCCCTGGGCCTCGGCCCGCTCGCCGACCTTCTCGTACGCGTCGCGCTGGGCGTCGGTCACCTCGTCGGCGCCGGTGGCGAACTGGACCTGGACCAGCGCGTACCGGCCGTCGGGGGAGACCGCCCCCACCTGGAACGGATCGACGGCGCCGACGACGCCGGGCAGCGTGGCGGCCTCCTGAGTGAGTTCCTTCACCACGGCCTGCCCCTGCGGGCTGGCGAGCGCGCCGTCGGCCGGCGCCCTGACCGCGATCGTGCCGGTCGCGCCGCTCGCCGCCGGGAACTGCTCGGCGAGCAGGTCCAGGGCGCGCTGCGACTCGGTGCCGGGCATGGTGAAGTTGTCGGCTATCGGGCCGCGCAGGGTCGCGGCGGCGAGGCCGAGACCGACGAGTACGACGAGCCAGATCGCCGCGACGAGTCGCCGCCGGCGCATCGAGCCCCGGCCGAGCCGGTAGAGCAGGGTGGCCATGAGTTCCTTGTCCTCGGTCGTGGATGGTTGGGTACGGATCAGTCGACGGGCTCCAGTGCCCGCCGGGCGAGCGCCAGCAGGGCGGCGCGCAGCTCCTCGTCGGGTACGTCGGCGAACTCCCCGCAGGTCTCGGAGATGCCGGCGAGCAGCACCAGCGCCACGATCCGGGCGGACGGCCGTTCCGGGTGCCCGGCGAGCGCGTCGACCAGGCGCTCGGACATCCGCTGGATGTGCGCGAAGGCGGGCTGCTTGAGCAGCTCCGGGAACTCGCCCCGGAGCAGGGCGATCTCGCGGCGGAAACGGACCGCGAGGTCGACGAAGCCCTCGGCGGCGACCCGTTGGGCGTCCGCGCCGCGATGTGCGCGGATCCGCTCGTCGAGCGCCTGGAGGACGTCGATCGCCGGGGCCATCAGCTCGGTGAGGATGGCCTCCTTGTTGGCGAAGTGGTAGAGCACCGCCGCCTTGGAGCAGCCCACCTCGCGGGCGATGTCCTGCAACGAGGTGCCCCGGTAGCCGGTCGTCGCGAAGCGTCGGGCCGCCGCCGAAAGGATTTCGTCGTGCGTCTCCGGAACCATCCGCGCCATGCCGGCCCACCTCCCCGACCAGCATGCCTGACCGATCGGTCAGACCCTGACCGATCGGTCAGATGGAGGGCGTGGCGTTCCCCACACGCGGCCGAGGTTTACCCCTCCGGAACGGGCGGGAGGTCCCCGCCGTGCGCCCGGTCGTACCTGGCCCGGGCGTCGGCGATCGCGCTGCGGTGCCGTTCCGCCCAGTGGGTCAGGGCCACCAGCGACTCGTGGAGTTCCAGCGCGATCGGGGTGGCGGTGTACTCCACCTTCGGCGGGACGGTCGGATGGACCTTCCGGTGCAGCAGCCCGTCGCGCTCGAGGTTGCGCAGGGTGAGGGTGAGCATCCGCCGGCTGATCCCCTCCACGCGGCGTTCCAGCTCCGTGAAGCGCACCGGGCCCTGGGAGGCGGCCACGAGGATGCCGATGCTCCACTTGCCGCCCACCCGGTCGAGCACCTCGCGGACCGTGCACGCCGTGGCCTGGCCGGGGGCGAAGGACCCGTCGACCGCCCCGCACGCCTCGGACGCCCGCCCGGCGGTGCCATCGCTGTTCCCCTGCGACACGCCCATGCCTCCTCACGCTCCGCCCTCATGGTCACAGAGGGTGTTCCCCGACGACAAACCGCGTCGCCCGTGCGCCGCCGGCGGCGGAAGCGGCAAGGTCCATCGACACGGAATCGGGGCTGCGTCCCGGGCGCCGGTCCGCCGAGAATCGGCGTATGACCGACGATCTCGCCGCCCGGGCGGCGGCGCTGCGCACGCTGCACCGGCCCGGTGACCCGCTGATCCTGCCCAACGCCTGGGACGCCAGCTCCGCCCGCCAGATCGCCGCCGCCGGCTTCCCGGCCGTGGCCACCAGCAGCAGCGCCGTCGCCGAGGCGCTCGGCCACGCCGACGGCGAGGCCACCCCGCCGGGGGAGATGTTCGCCGCCGTGGCCCGCCTCGCCCGCGCCGTCGCCGTCCCCGTCACCGCCGACCTGGAGCGGGGGTACGGGCTGCGCCCCGCCGAGCTGGTGGGGCGCCTGCTCGACGCCGGTGCGGTCGGGCTCAACCTGGAGGACTCCGACCCGCGTACCGGCCGGTCGGTCGACGCCGGGGCGCAGGCCGACCTGCTCGCCGAGGTCCGGGCGGCGGCCGACGCGGCCGGGGTGCCGGTGGTGCTCAACGCCCGCATCGACGTCTTCCTCGCCGGCGGCGGCGACCCCGCCGCCCTGCTCCCGGAGGCGGTCAGCCGGGCCACCCGCTACCTCGCCGCCGGCGCGGACTGCGTCTACCCGATCCTGCTCGCCGACCCGGCGATCCTGTCCGAGCTGGTGGCCGCCGTGCCCGGGGCGGTGAACGCGCTCGCCCGCCCCGGCGCCCCCACGGTGCCGGAGCTGGCCGCGCTCGGCGTGGCCCGGGTCAGCTACGGCGGTGGCCTGTACGCCGCCGCCCGCGGGCACACGCAGCGGATGCTCGACGTCGTCCGGGCCGGCGGCGATCCGTTCGCGGCGGTTCGCCCCGCCGCGTCCGGTTGACCGTCGGCCCCCGGGCCGCGAAGGTGGTCGGATGAGTGGCGCTGACGAGACCCGGGACGGGGTGTCGCTGACCAACCTCGACCAGCCGTTGTTCGACGGCGCCGACGCGACCAAGCGGGACCTGGTCGACTACCTCGACGCGGTGCACGAGCGGATCCTGCCGCAACTGCGCGGCCGGCCGCTGTCGGTGATCCGGGTCCGGCCGGGGCAGCCGCCGTTCATGCAGAAGAACCTGCCGAAGTACACGCCGGACTGGGTGGCCCGCACGCCGGTCTGGGCCGAGGCGTCGCACCGCGAGATCTCGTACGCGCTCTGCGACGACCGGCGCACCCTGCTCTGGTTCGCCAACCAGCGCGCGGTGGAGTACCACCCCACCCTGGCCACGGTCGACGACCTGCACCGCCCCACCCACCTGGTGCTGGACCTCGATCCGCCGGAGGGGGACTCCTTCGCGCTGGCGGTCGCCGCGGCACGGCTGGTCCGGCAGGCGCTCGCCGACGCGGGGCTCGCCGGCGCGGTCAAGACCAGCGGGGCCAAGGGCGTGCACGTCTTCGTGCCGGTCGCGGAGGGCGCCACGGTGGAGGACATGGCCGCCGCGACCCGGGCGGTGGCGGCCCGCGCCGAACGGCTCGACCCGGCGCTGGCCACCACCGCCTTCATCCGCGAGGACCGGGGCGGCAAGGTGTTCGTCGACTCGACCCGGGCCGGCGGGGCGACAGTGGTGGCCGCCTACAGCCCCCGGCTGCGGCCGGGCGTGCCGGTCTCCTTCCCGGTCGACTGGGCCGACCTGGGCGACGTGACCCCGGCCGACTTCACCATCCGCACGGCCCCGGCGCTGATCGCCGGACGCGACCCCTGGGCCGAGCGGCTGCCCGCGCCGCAGCAGCTCCCGGCGGACCTGGTCGCGGAGGGGCACACCATCCCGGTCGCCCGGGTGCAGGCCATGCACGAGGGCAAGCGCCGGGCCCGCGCCCGCCGCGCCGCCGGCTGACGTACGCGAACCAGCCCTCGCCCCGTCACCGGCGGCCCTGCCGGCGTCCGCCACCGTCGGCGCTGCTGGTGTCGGCCACCGGCGGCCCTGCCAGTGCCCGTCACCGCCGCCGTCGCTCGGCCCCGTCGCCTGTCGCCCGTTGCCCGCCGCCGTCGCTCGTCCCGTCGCCCGTCGCCCGCCCCGGGCTACGTCGGGAGGCGACGCCCGGCCGCGCGGACGGGCGACCGGCCTGCGCCGCCGTACGTCCACAGGCGACCCCGCCTTCACGCCCTCGGGCGGCAGACGGGCCGTGGCGGCCGACCTAGCGTCGACGACGACCCAGCGGACGGCGCCGGGACGACCCGGCCGACGGCGCCGGGACGGCGTCGACGGATCGGCAGGAGGAGACATGACCCGCGACAGGCTCACCTGGACGGTGCTCGTCGTTCTGGTGTGGACGGCGATGATGTCGTTCGGCGGCGTCGCCGCCGAGACCGTGATGCTCTACCCGAACATCTTCGGGGACCCGCCGGCGTCGCTGGACCGGGCCCGCGAGTTCCTGGTGGCGGGCGGCCCGAGTGACTACTTTCCGCCGCTCGGCGCGACCGTCGTGCTCGCCTGCCTCGCCGCGGCGGTGCTGACCTGGCGCGACCGCCGGCTGCGCTGGTGGATCGCCGGCGCGGCCGTGGTCTTCGTCGCCTGCGAGTTCCTGTTCTCCGTGTTCTTCTTCTGGCCGCGCAACGAGATCATGTTCGTCGACCCGGTCGGCACACACTCACCGGAGTACCTGCGTCAGGTCGCGGCCGAGTTCGTCGCCGGGCACCGGGTGCGCCTGGTGGGCGGGGCGGTGACCGCCGCGCTGGCGTTCGTCGCGCTGCTGCGTTGGGCAGGGCGGCCCGGCGCGGACCCGGCCGACCAGGCGGGACGGCGCGCCACGGACCCGGCCGACCAGGCGGCGTGACCCCGGTCCTGCAAGGAAGCGAACATTTCTCCGGCGATGTTGACGATCTCCTGCGGATCTCGGCGAGATGTGCAGGAGATCGCTGGTTCGGCGGTCGTGGCCCATGCCACACTTCCCGGCATTTCCCGCGCCCGTCGGAAGGACCGCACCCATGCCATCGCCGACCGCCAACGAACCCGCCCGTCTCCCGATGGACCGCCGCCGGCTGCTCGGCCTGGGCGTCGGCGCGGTCACCGCAGCGGCGACCGGCGCGACGGTCGGCGCCGCGCCCGCGACCGCCGGCCGGACCGCACCCCGCCCCGGTGGGCCCTGGTCGCCGGGGTTCGCGCTGCTGGGCGACACGCAGATCGACGTGGACCTGCCCGAGCGGACCGAGGGCGTGCGCTGGACGTACGAGCAGATCGCCGCCCGGAACCCGGAGGTCGTGTGCCACGTCGGGGACATCGTCGAGCACGGCTCCGTGGCCGAGTACGACACCTACCTCGACACCATCCCGGCGGCGCTGCGACCCCGGATCCGGCACGTGCCGGGCAACCACGACTGGCGCTGGGACAGCACGGCCGGTGAACGGTACGGGTCGTTGTTCGGGCCGAGCCGGTACTCGTTCGACCACGACGGCCTGCACTTCGTCGCGCTGGACCCGAGCCACCTGCTCCAGGAGCCGGGCGGGTTCGGCGAGTCCGGCATCCGGTGGCTGACCCGCGACCTGGACCGGGTGCCGCGCGGCGTGCCGATCGTCATGCTCTGCCACTTCCCGTTCGGCGGCGACAACTACTACGTCTCCGACCAGGAGCGGCTGCTGCGGCTGCTCGACCGCTACGACGTACGGGCCATGTTCGCCGGGCACGTGCACGCCGAGCAGGTGCAGCGCTTCAACGGGGTGACCCAGTTGGCGGTCGACGACACCCGCGGCTCGGCGATCTACTACTGGGTGCAGCGCACCGACGGGCCCGACGGCGAGGTGCTGAAGGTCACGGCCGTGCAGCGGGCCGCCGACGGCAGCGCCGAGTCCCGCGCGGTGCTGGACATCCCGATCGCCGGCCCGCGTACCGCCGCCGCGCAGCGACCCCAGGCGATCTCGCTCGACCCGGCGGGCGCCGCGCTGGCGGTGTCCGTGCGGCTCGCCCCGCACGCCCGCACCGCCAACGTCAAGGCCCAGCTCTATCCGCAGCACACCTACGGGCTCAAGGACGACGGCCAGTGGCGCAACCTGGCCCCCGACGGGGCCGGCCGCCGCTACACCGGCGGGCTGGACCTCACGTCGCTCCCGCCCGGCGAGCACCGGATGACCGTACGGGTCACCGACGCCGACGGCGCCTGGCACGAGCAGACCCGCACCTTCGCCCTCCCCGACACCGCCCGGCGGCTGCGCTGGAGCGAGCAGCTCGGCGCGCCGGTGCAGGCCGGCCTGGCGGCCCGGGACGGCCTGCTGATCGCGGCGACCACCGGCGGGAACGTCGTCGGCGCCCGGCCCACCCGCCGGGGACTGTCCCGGCGCTGGCAGACGCGGATCGGCGCGGTGCACGGCCGGCCGGCGTTCGCCCCCGACGGCGGGACCGTCTACGTCCCCTCCGACGACCACCGCCTCCACGCCCTCGACGCGGCCACCGGCCGGCGCCGGTTCACCTACGACGCCGGTGCCCCGGTGCTCGGCAGCCCGCTGGTCACCACGGTCGACGGCCGTACCGTCGTGGTGATCTCCGCCGGCGAGACCCGGCAGGCCGTCGACGCGCGCACGGGCGACCCGGTGTGGCGGGTGGTCGGGAAGGGCATGTTCGCCGGGCGCGCCGCGAGCGACGGCACCCGGGTCTACGCCGGCGCCGGCGACGGCAACGTCTACGCCCACGACGCCCGCACCGGTGCCGTGCTCTGGTCGTTCTCCACCACCACCCGCACCACCGCCTACAGCCGCCTCATCTACGGCCCCTGGGCGGACAACCTGGAGGTGCTGCCCAACGGGCTGGTCCTGGTGTCCACCGTGGCCAGCGCGTTCGCGCTGGACCCCGCGACCGGGGAACCGCGCTGGTCGGTGGCTGGCTCCTACGTCTACGCCCCGAAGCTCGTGCTGGACGGCGGCGACGTGCTGATGTTCGACGACGGCGGTCGCACCGCCTCCCGGGTGGACCCGGCCACCGGCCAGGCCCGCTGGACAGCCGGGCTGGGCGCCCGCCCGGTCAGCACCGGCGCGGCGATCCACGACGGCGTCGCGTGGGCCCCGACCACCACGGGACTGCTGGTCGGGCTCGACGTGGCCACCGGGGCCGTCCGCTCCCGGTTGCAACTGACGACCAGCGCCTACTGCTACAGCCCGCCGGTCGTCATCGGCGACCTGCTGCTGGTCGGCGACCAGGACGGTTTCCTGCACGGCCTCGCCGCCGACTGACCCCCGTAGCGGTGCGGCACCGCCGCCTGTTCGACGCGGTGCCGCCCGCCCGCACCCGGTCCGTGCCCGGCTTTCCGGCGGGCTCCCGCGCGGACGGCGGATGTGGGCGCGAGGGCGGCCCGGGTGACACCGCACCCGGGCCGCAGCAGTGCATCGCTGCGGGGAACGGCCTCGCCGCAGCCCTGGACACGGAGACGCCCGACGACACCTGTCGTCGGGCGTTTGCGTGGTCGTCGTCGTTCGAAGATCGACGGAGGGAACGGTCAACCTCGGATGAGCGAGGTGTTGACTGGTGTGGTGTGGTGCCCCCGGCAGGATTCGAACCTGCGCCCCCGCCTCCGGAGGGCGGTGCTCTATCCCCTGAGCTACGGGGGCTCAGCGACTGGAGAAGACTAGCAAACGTCTCCCCGGAACGCCGAATCGGTATCCGGCGCGCGCCCTCGTGTCGCCCCGCCCTGCTGGTGTCGTTCGCCGGAGGACCGGTGACGGGTGCCGCCCTGTTCCACCTGCGCCGGACGCCGCTGCCGGAGAGCCCTCCGGCCGGCACGAGTGGAACCTCACGGGTGTCTCCGGGCACCGGATACACCCCTGACGTTCCACTCGCCGATGCCGCTCGCGGATGCGGCCGGCTGGTGCGGGGGCGGGCGCGGGTGGTCAGGCGGCGACGGCGCGGCCGCAGCTCGGCAGCGGGTGCAGCACGATGCGGCGGGGCAGGCGCCGGGGCCACTCGTTGCGGGGCCAGGAGCCGTCGACGATCAGGTGCACGGTCCGCTGCTCCTCGCCGCTGAGCCGCAGCACGAAGTCGCGCGGGAGCGGCGGGTCGACCGACGGCGTGGTGATCATGAAGCGCACCCGGCCGCGGGAGGAGACGGCGGAGATGACGTCCGCCGCGGGCATCGTGCCCCGCAGGCGTACGCGGCCGATCCAGTAGACCTCGGCGAGGTGCTCCTGCGCCGCCCGGGTGATGGCCGGGTAGTCGCTGCGCACCCAGCGTTCCACCGCGCCGACGCAGAGGCCGCAGGCCCGTTCCCGGGGCTCCCGCGGGCCCAGCCCCCAGGCCCGCAGGTACGCGCCCACCGCCCCGGCGTCCATGGACGGCTCGAAGCGGTGCTGGATGAGGGTGTGCAGGCTCTGCCGCGTCCACAGCTCCTCGTCCAGGCCCAGCTCGTCGGGATGGACGCCCCGCAGGACGTCGATCAGTTCGAGCTCCTGTTCGCGGCTGAGCGTTCCCGGCTCGCCCTGCCGCTGTCCGCGACGGACGGCTGCCACCGCCCCGTCACCGCCGATGGTGTGGCGCCGGCACCAGCTGGTGACCGAACGCCGTGCGTCTCTCAGTGCAACCCCCACGTCCTGCGCAACGAGCCCGAATCGCAACTGGTCACGATATGTGTGGAGAAAACTCTCTTAGTGTCGCAATGGGGTAGATCGTGCATGACACCGCTTACCACTCAAAGCGGACAGGGGTGCGGGGTGGCCGGCTCCCTGAGGGGGCCGGGATGGCGAGAGGTCCGCGTCGGCCGGGTGAAACGGCGGCGACGCGGACCTCTCGACGGGCGACGGTGCGGCGGCGGGTCAGCCGCCCAGCCGCTTCAGCGCGTTCTGGAGATTGGTGAGGTCATTGCGCTGGGTGTTCTTCATGGTCTGCGCGGTCCTGACGACGTCGGGCTCGTCGCTGACGTCGAGGATGCCGTCGATCATGTGGATGCCGCCCAGGTGATGCCTGATCATCAGTTGCAGGAAGAGGACGTCCAGCTCCCGGCCCTCGGCCGCGTGCAGCTTCGCCATCTCCTCGGGGGTGGCCATGCCCGGCATGAGGCCGTTCCTGACCAGGCCGGCGCCGTCGGACATCCACGACATCGGCGGCTCGCTGCCCGCCGGGTCGAGCCCCCACGAGCGCAGCCACGTGTGCATTGTGCCGATCTCGCCCTGCTGGGAGGTGGCGATGTCGCCGCCGATGCTGCGGACCTCCGGGTCGCTGCCCTCGTCGAAGGCGACCAGGCCCATCTCCACCGCCTGCGCGTGGTGGGTCAGCATGTCCCGGGCGAAGCCCGCCTCCGCCGAGGCGTCGCCCGGCCGGGTGAGCCGGGGGGTCAGCATGCCACCGGCGTACCCGAGGAGCAGCCCGACCACGACGGCCAGGGCCAGCGCGGCCGTGCCCCAGCGGGCCGGCGACCGCCGTTCCTCCGGAGCCGGGCTGGCCGGCTCGCTGGTCGCGGTCATGGTCGGGATGCTCATCGCTCTCCTCAGCCCTGCGGCATCTGCTGGGCGTCGTCGCGCGGCGTGGTGCCGGTGGCGGTGATGCCCTGGCTGCACAGCGCGGTCGGCCCCTCGATCGAGGCGTTGACCCGCAGCGTCTTGATGAACTCGTCGATGCGGCCGTCGTCGGCGTTGTCGACCTTGAGCTGGTAGCCCCACGCCTGGAGCGAGATCGGCTTGTCCAGCCCCTCGAACGGGCTGAGCATCAGCTTCTCCTTGCCCCGCACCTTGTCGGCGAGCTTCGTCACCTGGTCGGCGGCCAGGTCCGGACGGTAGGTGATCCAGACCGTGCCGTGCTCCAGGCTGTGCACCGCGTGCTCGTTGGCGATCTGGGCGGGGTAGACGTCGCCCATGCAGTTCTGCCAGGCCGCGTTGTGGGGGCCGGCCACCGGCGGGAGCACCGTGTAGGTGAGGGGCCCCGTCTTGTGGTTGCCGCCGGACACGAGGTCCTTGTCCTTCTCGCGGAAGTTGACGATGCCGTCGATCGCGTCCGCCCGGTCCTCCCAGGGCTTGGCGCCCTGGAACGTCGCCCAGGCGCCGTAGCCGATGATCGCCACGGCCAGCACACCCACGGCGACGAAGAGCGCGATCGGCCCCCATGAGCGGCCCTGGCTCACCTTCACCGGGGTGATGGGCTTGCGGCCCTTGCCCCCGGCGCCGGGGCGGGTGCCCGTCGGCTTGCCGGACCCGGCCTTGGCGCCGGTGGAACCGGTCTTCGCGCCGGTGGAACCGGGCTTGGCGCCGCCGGACCCGGTCTTGGCGCCTGCTGCCGGCCGGCCCGCTGCCGGCTTCTTGCCGGTGCTGACCACGTTCGGGCGCCGCTCGGGGCCGCCACCCGGTGTGCTGATGCTCATCGTGCCTCGTCAGGTCGGTCGGTCAGGGGATCCGGCGGGCCGGTCTCACACACTGGGTCGCCGCCGCGGGTGCCGAGTCTACCCCCGATAACATGGATCAGTGACTCCCGCAGAACTCGCCGAGGTCGTCCTATCCGCAGCCCACGCCGTCTTCACCGAGCGTGGCCTGGACCGCTCCGCCCTGCCGGAGCGGACGGCGGTCGAGCGACCTCGCAGCCCCGAGCACGGCGACTACGCCTCCACGCTGGCCCTCCAGCTCAGCAAGAAGGTGGGCGTCCCGCCGCGCGAGCTGGCCACGGCCCTCGCCGAGCAGCTCGGCCGGGCCCCGGGGGTCAAGTCGGTGGAGATCGCCGGCCCGGGCTTCCTCAACATCCGGCTCGACGCGGCCGCCGCCGGCCAGCTCGCCCGCACGATCGTCGAGGCGGGCGAGGCGTACGGGCGCAGCGACCGGCTCGCCGGGCAGCGGATGAACCTGGAGTTCGTCTCGGCGAACCCGACCGGCCCGGTGCACATCGGCGGCGTCCGCTGGGCGGCCGTCGGCGACGCGTTGAGCCGGCTCCTGCGCGCCACCGGCGCCGAGGTCGGGACGGAATACTACTTCAACGACGCGGGCTCCCAGATCGACCGGTTCGCCCGGTCGCTGCTCGCCGCCGCGAAGGGCGAGCCGGCCCCCGAGGACGGGTACGCCGGTGCGTACATCAGCGAGATCGCCGACGCCGTCCGGGGTGCCCGACCCGACGTGCTGGAGCTGAACGACGCCGCCGCCCAGGAGGTCTTCCGGGTCGAGGGCGTGCAGCTCATGTTCGCCGAGATCAAGTCCTCGCTGCGCGGCTTCGGGGTGGAGTTCGACACCTACTTCAACGAGAAGGACCTGCACGAACGGGGGGAGCTGGACCTGGCCCTCCAGCGGCTGCGTGACCAGGGCCACCTCTACGAGTCGGACGGCGCGACCTGGCTGCGCACCACCGACTTCGGCGACGACAAGGACCGGGTGCTGCGCAAGTCCAACGGCGAGTGGACCTACTTCGCCGCCGACTGCGCCTACTACCTCGACAAGCGGGAGCGCGGCTTCGACCGCGTCGTGATCATGCTGGGCGCCGACCACCACGGCTACATCGGCCGGATGAAGGCGATGGCCGCCTGCTTCGGCGACGACCCGGAGCGCAGCCTGGAGATCCTGATCGGCCAGCTGGTCAACCTGGTCCGCGACGGTGCCCCGGTCCGAATGAGCAAGCGGGCCGGCACGGTGGTGACCCTGGAGGACCTGGTCGACGCGATCGGCGTGGACGCCTCCCGCTACGCGCTCGCCCGCTACTCCAGCGACTCCCCGATCGACATCGACGTCGAGCTGTGGACCCGGGCCACCCGCGACAACCCGGTCTACTACGTGCAGTACGTGGCGGCCCGGACGGCCAGCGTGGGCCGCAACGCCGCCGAGGTGGGGCTGACCCGGGGCGACGCCGAGGCGTTCCGCCCCGACCTGCTCGGCCACGAGAAGGAGAACGAGCTGCTCAAGGCGCTCGCCGAGTTCCCCGCCGTGGTCGCTGCGGCGGCCGAGCTGCGCGGCCCGCACCGGGTGGCCCGCTACCTGGAGGAGCTGGCCGGGGCCTACCACCGGTTCTACGACGAGTGCCGGATCCTGCCGCGCGGCGACGAGGAGACCACCGACCTGCACCGGGCCCGGCTCTGGCTGAACGACGCCACCCGCACCGTGATCGCCAACGGCCTGCGCCTGCTGGGCGTCTCGGCCCCGGAAAGGATGTAGGAGCGGTAATGCGTGCTCACGAGGCCGGTGCGCTGCACGGTGACATCGGCAGCCGGGGGCCGTCCTGGCTGCGTACCCCGGTCGACGTCAACGCCCTGGTGCCGCAGCTGTGGCCGCGCAACGTCACCCGCGACGGCGACGGCGTGCTCGCCGTGGCCGGCCTCGGCGTCCGCGACCTCGCGGCCGAGTTCGGCACCCCGGTGTACGTCCTCGACGAGGACGACCTGCGGTCCCGGGCCCGGGACTTCCGCACCGCCTTCGACGGCGTCGACGTCTACTACGCCGGCAAGGCCTTCCTCTGCCGGGCCGTGGTCCGGATGATCGCCGAGGAGGGCCTGCACCTCGACGTGTGCACCGGGGGCGAGCTGGCCACCGCGCTGTCGGCCGGGATGCCGCCCGAGCGGATCGGCTTCCACGGCAACAACAAGTCGGTGACCGAGCTGAGCCGGGCGCTCGACGCCGGGGTCGGCCGGATCATCCTCGACTCGTTCGACGAGATCGGCCGCCTCACCGCGCTCGCCCGTGAGCGGGGCGTGCGCCCCCGGGTGATGATCCGGGTCACCGTCGGCGTCGAGGCGCACACCCACGAGTTCATCGCCACCGCGCACGAGGACCAGAAGTTCGGCTTCTCCCTCGCGGGCGGGGCGGCGGCCGAGGCGGCCTTCCGGGTGCTCGACGAGGGCGTGCTGGAGCTGCGCGGCCTGCACTCGCACATCGGCTCGCAGATCTTCGACGCCAGCGGCTTCGAGGTCTCCGCCCGCCGGGTGCTCGGCCTCCAGGCGCAGATCCGCGACGCGCGCGGGGTGGAGCTGCCCGAGCTGGACCTCGGCGGTGGCTTCGGCATCGCGTACACGACGCAGGACGACCCGGCCGCCCCGCAGGACCTCGCGAAGCGGCTGCGCCGGATCGTCGAGGCCGAGTGCGCCGCCGAGCGGCTGGCGGTCCCGCACCTGTCGATCGAGCCGGGGCGGGCGATCGTCGGGCCGGCCGTGTTCACCCTCTACGAGGTCGGCACGGTCAAGTCCGTGCCGGTAGGCACTGGTGGTGACGGAGCGGACGGGCGTCGTGCCTACGTGAGCGTCGACGGCGGGATGAGCGACAACATCCGCACCGCGCTCTACGACGCGTCCTACTCCGCGACGCTGGCGTCCCGGGCGTCGACCGGCGAGCCGATGCTCGCCCGCGTGGTGGGAAAGCATTGTGAGTCCGGGGACATCGTGGTGAAGGATGAATTCCTGCCCGCCGACGTGCAGCCCGGAGATCTTGTCGCGGTGCCGGGCACCGGTGCCTACTGCCGGAGCATGGCCAGCAACTACAACCACGTGCCCCGCCCCCCGGTGGTCGCGGTGCGCGACGGCCAGGCGCGCCTGATCGTCCGGCGGGAGACCGAAGAGGACCTGCTGGCATTGGACGTGGGTTGACATCCTCCGCCGCCCTGATGGGCGGGGGCTCCTTCGGTCGCCCGAAGGTGTTCCTGCTTCGTCGCCGACTGCCCGTAGGGAGAATCCCGTGAGGTGTTACGTCAGCTCGACAGGCGTTTTACCTCTCCGCAAGCCCTGCGGCGAGAATGTTGTTGGCGGCGTTGACGTCCCGGTCGTGCGTGGTGTCGCAGCTGGGGCACGTCCAGACGCGGACGCCGAGGGTGAGTTTGGTGTTGATGCGTCCGCACGCCGAGCAGGTCTTCGACGACGGGTAGAACCGGTCGATGGCGATCACGGTGCGGCCGTACCAGGCTGCCTTGTACTCCAGCATGTTGCGCAGTTCCGACCAGGCCGCATCGGAGATGGCCCGGGCCAGCCGATGGTTGCGAAGCATGTTGCGTACGGTGAGATCCTCGATCATGACCGTTTGGTTCTCGCGGATGAGTCGAGTGCTCAGCTTGTGCAGATGATCGCGTCGCCGGTTGGCGATGCGGGCATGGATACGGGCCACCTTGACACGGGCCTTGGCCCGGTTCGCGGACCCCTTTTCCTTACGGGACAGGTTCCGCTGCGCTATGGCCAGCTTCCGCCGCTCGACGCGCGCGTGACGCGGGTTGGTGACCTTATCTCCGGTGGAAAGGGTCACCAGGCTGGTGAGGCCGGCGTCCACACCGACCACGCTGGACGAGGGCGGCAGCGGCACGACGGTCGGGTCTTCCACCAGCAGGGACACGAAACAGCGACCGGCCGTGTCTCGGGACACCGTCACCGTGGACGGATTCGCGCCTTCGGGCAGGGGCCGGGACCACACGACAGCCAGCGGCGCGTGCATTTTCGCCAAGGTGAGCCGACCGTCGCGCCAGCGAAACGCCGACCGGGTGTACTCCGCCGACGCGCGCGATTTGCGCTTGGACTTGAATCGGGGGTATCGGGCGCGCTTGTCCCAGAAGGCGGCGAAAGCGCTTTGCAGATGTCGCAGCGTCTGCTGCAACGGCACCGACGACACCTCGTTGAGGAACGCCAGGTCGTCGGTGCGTTTCCAATCCGTCAGCCACGCCGAGGACTGCACGTAGCTGGTGCGCTGCCGGTCGTTGGCCCATGCCCGGGTGCGCGCTGCCAACGCCCGGTTGTAGACCAGACGCACGCATCCGAACGTCCGGTTCAACTGTTCGGTCTGCTCAGGGGATGGATAAAAGCGGTACTTGTACGCCCGCTTCACTACCTCACCCACGCCTCATATCTTACCGGTCTGAGAACACTCACCGAGGGGAGGGAGCGGCGTTTCCTCCCCTGCCTGGAGGCCGGGGTATCCACGCCGCGACACCGATGACATCACCTGTGCGCCTGGCACTGCTCGGCTGCGGCACGGTCGGTAGCGAGGTGGTCCGGCTGCTGCACGAGCAGGCGGCCGACCTCGCCGCCCGGATCGGCGCCCCGCTGGAGATCGCCGGCATCGCCGTACGCCGTCTCGGCCGCGACCGGGGCGACCTGCCCGTCGACCCGACCCTGTTCACCACCGACGCGCTGGGGCTGATCAAGCGCGACGACGTGGACGTGGTCGTCGAGGTGGTCGGCGGCATCGAGCCGGCGCGGGGCTGGCTGGTGGAGGCGCTGCGGGCCGGCAAGAGCGTGGTCACGGCCAACAAGGCGCTGCTCGCCGAGGACGGCGCCGCCCTGCACGACGCGGCGGCCGAGGGCGGCGGCGACCTCTACTACGAGGCGTCCGTGGCGGGGGCGATCCCGCTGCTGCGCCCGCTGCGCGAGTCGCTGCACGGCGACCGGATCAACCGGGTCACCGGCATCGTCAACGGCACCACCAACTTCATCCTCTCCGCCATGGACGCCACCGGCGCCGGCTTCGCGGAGGCGCTGGAGGAGGCCACCGAGCTGGGCTACGCCGAGGCCGACCCGACCGCCGACGTGGAGGGCTTCGACGCGGCGGCCAAGGCGGCCATCCTCGCCTCGCTGGCCTTCCACACCCGGGTCGGCGCGGCCGACGTGCACCGGGAGGGCATCACCGAGGTCACGGCGGCCGACGTGGCCAGCGCCAAGGCGATGGGGTGCACCATCAAGCTGCTCTGCATCGCCGCCCGGGGCGCCGACGCCGCCGGCCGGGAGACGGTCAGCGTGCGGGTGCACCCGGCGATGATCCCGCTGGGCCACCCGCTGGCCAGCGTCGGCGACGCGTTCAACGCGGTCTTCGTCGAGGCCGAGGCGGCCGGGCCGCTGATGTTCTACGGCCGGGGCGCGGGCGGCGCGCCGACGGCCAGCGCGGTGCTGGGCGACGTGGTGGCAGTCTCCCGCAACCGGCTCGCCGGGGTCCGGTCGGCCAGCGAGAGCGCGTACGCCGACCTGCCGGTGCGGCCCATGGGGGAGGCGCTGACCCGCTACCACATCAGCCTCGACGTGGCCGACCGGCCGGGTGTGCTGGAGGCGGTGGCCGGCGTGTTCGCCCGGCACAACGTGTCGATCGCCACCGTGCGGCAGGGCCCGGCGGGCGGCGGCGCGACCGGCCGGGGCGAGGACGCCGACCTGGTGATCGTCACCCACGTGGCGCCGGACGCGGCGCTCGCCGCCACCGTGCGGGAGCTGCACGGGCTGGACATCGTCCGCTCCGTGGCGAGCGTGCTGCGGGTCGAGGGCGGGCTCTGAGCGGTCCGTCCGCGGGGCCCCGGTGACGGGAGCGGGCCGGCCCGTGACCGCCGGCGGTGCGGGTCGGGCGCGCCTGGGCCCGTCCGCTGTCCCGGCCCGGCGGGGCGAGCGCTTCCGCGTCTCGCCTGATGGTTAACTGCGGGTGCGCCGGCGGGCACACGGCGAGACTGGTCCAGGCTGGAGGCGTGCCCGACTCGGCGGGACGGTAGAGGCGAGGGAGAACGACATGTGGCGGGGTCTGATCGACGCGTACCGGGACCGGCTGCCGGTCACCGACGCCACCCCGGTCGTGACCCTGCACGAGGGGAACACGCCGCTGCTGCCCGCGCCGGTGCTCTCCGCCCGGCTCGGCTGCGACGTGCACCTGAAGGTGGAGGGCGCCAACCCGACCGGCTCGTTCAAGGACCGGGGCATGACCCTCGCGGTCTCCAAGGCGGTCGAGGCCGGCAACAAGGCGATCATCTGCGCCTCCACCGGCAACACCAGCGCCTCCGCGGCGGCGTACGCGGCCCGCGCCGGCCTGACCTGCGCGGTGCTCGTGCCGCAGGGCAAGATCGCGCTGGGCAAGCTGGCCCAGGCGCTCGTGCACGGGGCGAAGCTGCTCCAGGTCACCGGCAACTTCGACGACTGCCTGTCGCTGGCCGCCAAGCTCGCGCAGGACTACCCGGTCGCCCTGGTCAACTCGGTCAACATCGACCGGCTGCACGGCCAGAAGACGGCCGCGTTCGAGATCGTCGAGGCGTTGGGTGACGCGCCCGACATCCACTGCCTGCCGGTCGGCAACGCCGGCAACGTCTCCGCCTACTGGATGGGCTACTCGGAGGAGCTGCGGGACGGCAACGCCACCCGGGCCCCGAAGATGTACGGCTTCCAGGCCGCCGGCGCCGCCCCGATCGTCACCGGGGAGGTGGTCCGCGAGCCGTCCACGATCGCCACCGCCATCCGGATCGGCAACCCGGCGAGCTGGACCAGGGCGCTCGACGCCCGGGACTCCTCGGGCGGGCTGATCGCCGCCGTCACCGACCGGGAGATCCTGGCCGCGTACCGGCTGCTCGCCCGCGAGGTCGGGGTCTTCGTCGAGCTGGGCAGCGCGGCCAGCGTGGCCGGCCTGCTCCAGCAGGCCGCCGCCGGCCGGGTCCCGGCCGGCTCGACGGTGGTCTGCACGGTCACCGGCCACGGCCTGAAGGACCCGGAGTGGGCGATCTCCACCGCGCCCGTGCCCACCACCATCGCCAACGACCCGCTGGCCGCCGCCCGCTGCCTCGACCTCGCCTGAGCCGCGAGCGGGATCGGCCTCGCCTGAGCCGCCGGCGGATCGGCGCCGGCCGAGGTCGACGGGAGGAAAATCGGGGCGGCGCAGGCGAGTCCTGTGCATCGGACTGGGGCAGGGCCGACCGGGGCCGGTCGGGCCGGGTGGGGGAGAATCCGTACCCCCGCCAATCGCCTTTCCAGGAGTGAGTCACGCCGATGTCGCTGCTCGCCAGATTCAGCCTCGCCAACCGAGGGCTGATCGCCCTCATCGCGGTGGTGACCACGCTGTTCGGGGCGTTCGCCGTACCGTCACTGAAGCAGCAACTCCTGCCGTCGCTGGAGTTCCCGGCGGCCTTCATCGTGGCGGTCTACCCCGGCGCCGGGCCCGAGGTCGTCGAGTCGCAGGTCACCGAGCCGATCGAGAACGCCCTCCAGGGCATCCCCGGGCTGGACCAGGTCACCTCGACCTCCCGCGAGGGCTCCACGACCGTCCAGGTCCAGTACGAGTTCGGCACCGACCTGGACGACGTGGTCAACAAGATGCAGACCGCGCTCAACCGGATCGACGCGCAGCTGCCCGAGGGAGTCGACCCGCAGGTCATCGCCGGCAGCACCGACGACCTGCCCGCGGTGGTGCTCGCCGCCTCCGGCGGTGACGACCAGCGCGTCCTCGCGGAGAAGCTGCGCGCCACGGTGGTGCCCGAGCTGGAGGCGATCGAGGGGGTGCGGACGGTCGACCTGACCGGCGCCCGCGACGACGTCGTGGTGGTCACCCCGGACCCGGCCAAGCTGGCGGCGGCGAAGCTCCAGCCGACCGCCCTCGGCGCGGCGTTGAAGACCAACGGCGTGACGGTGCCGGCCGGCGCGGTGACCGACGGCACCCGCGCGCTCCCGGTGCAGGTCGGCACCCGGCTCGCCACGCTGGACGACCTCCGGGGCGTCGTGGTCGCGCCGGCGACGGGCCGGGCGGCCCCGGTCCGCCTCGGCGACGTGGCCACCGTCGAGCAGCAGCTCGCCCCGGCCACCGCGATCACCCGCACCAACGGCAAGGACAGCCTGGGCATCGCGGTCACCGCCTCCCCGGACGGCAACGCCGTGGAGATCTCCCACGAGATCCGGGACCGCCTCGCCGACCTGCGGGAGGCCTCCGGCGCCGAGCTGACCGTCGTCTTCGACCAGGCGCCCTTCGTCGAGAAGTCGATCGAGAGCCTGACCACCGAGGGCCTGCTGGGCCTGGTCATGGCCGTCATCGTCATCCTGGTCTTCCTGCTGTCGGTCCGCTCCACCGTGGTCACCGCGGTCTCCATCCCGCTCTCGGTGGTGGTCGCCCTGATCGCCCTCTGGATCGGCGACTACTCGCTCAACCTGCTCACCCTCGGCGCGCTCACCATCGCGGTCGGCCGGGTGGTCGACGACTCGATCGTCGTGCTGGAGAACATCAAGAGACACCTGGAGTACGGCGAGCCGAAGCGGCAGGCGATCCTCGCCGCCGTCCGCGAGGTGGCCGGCGCGGTGACCGCGTCCACCCTCACCACGGTCGCCGTCTTCGCGCCGATCGCCCTGGTGGGCGGCTTCGTCGGGCAGCTCTTCGCGCCGTTCGCGATCACCGTCACGGTGGCCCTGCTCGCCTCGCTGCTGGTCTCGCTGACCGTCATCCCGGTGCTCGCGTACTGGTTCCTGAAGCCGCCGAGCGGCACGGCGGACGACGCCGAGGTGCGTCGGGCGGCCGAGGAGAAGGAGCTGCGCAACCCGTTGCAGCGGGCGTACCTGCCGGTGATCGGGTTCGCCACCCGCAAGCGGGCCACCCGGTGGATCACGCTGGGGCTCGGCGTGCTCGTGCTGTTCGGCACCTTCGGCCTGTCCCGCCAGCTGGAGACCAACTTCATCGACGACTCCGGCCAGGACACCCTGAGCATCACCCAGGAACTGCCGGCGGGCACCGGCCTGCTCGGCACCGACGCGGCGGCCAAGCAGATCGAGGCCGTGCTGGAGCGCACCGAGGACGTCGAGACGTACCAGGTCACGGCGGGCGGCGGGGACAACCCGTTCGGCGGCGGCGGCAACAACGTCGCCAACTGGTCGCTGGCCCTCGGTGACGGGACCGACGCCCAGGAGATGCGGGAGAAGCTGCGCCGGGAGTTCGACGCGCTGGGCCCGGCCGTCGGTGAGGTCAGCTTCGGCGCCGGCCAGGGCGGGGCGGCGGCCAACCAGATCGAGGTGGTCGTCCAGGGCACCGACCCGGAGGCGCTGACCCGGGCCGCCGAGGAGGTCCGGTCGGCGATGGCCGGGCTGGCGGGCGTCGAGGACGTCTCCACCAGCCTCGCCACCCGGGTGCCGCGCGTCGACGTCACCGTCGACCGGGTCGCCGCCGG
Source organism: Micromonospora sp. NPDC007220 (assembly GCF_040634035.1). Classification (NCBI taxonomy): domain Bacteria; kingdom Bacillati; phylum Actinomycetota; class Actinomycetes; order Micromonosporales; family Micromonosporaceae; genus Micromonospora; species Micromonospora sp. NPDC007220. The sequence continues at coordinate 35,415 of NZ_JBEYEU010000009.1, forward strand.
CCGGGTCGGGCTCACCGAGGCCGCCGTCGGCCAGGTGGTGGCCCAGGCGTTCCGTGGTTCGCCCCTGGGGCAGGTCACGCTCGACGACGGGCAGCGGGACGTGGTGCTGCGGTTCGCGGGCAAGCCGCCGACCACGGTGGAGGAACTGCGCGCGATGCCGGTCGGGCCGGTGAAGCTCGACGACATCGCCGACGTCACCCAGACCGAGGGCCCGCAGCAGGTGAGCCGGATCGACGGCGAGCGCAGCGTCTCCGTCACCGGTACGGCCACCGGCTCGAACCTCGGCGCCATCACGCAGGAGCTGCAGAAGAAGCTGGACGGCATCGACGTGCCGGGGGCGACCTTCGCCATCGGCGGCGTCAGCGCCGACCAGGAGGAGGCCTTCGCCGACCTGGGCCTGGCCGTGCTCGCCGCCATCGCGATCGTCTTCCTGATCATGGTGGCGACGTTCCGGAGCCTGGTCCAGGCGCTGATCCTGTTGATCTCCATCCCGTTCGCGGCGACCGGCGCGATCGGCCTGCTGCTGGCCACCGGCACCCCGATGGGTGTGCCGGCGCTGATCGGCGTGCTCATGCTGGTCGGCATCGTGGTGACAAACGCGATCGTGCTGCTGGATCTCGTCAACCAGTACCGGGCCCAGGGCATGGGGGTCCAGGAGGCGGTGGTCGAGGGCGGCCGGCGCCGGCTGCGGCCGATCCTGATGACGGCGATCGCCACCATCTTCGCGCTGCTGCCGATGGCGCTCGGCCTCACCGGGGAGGGCGGCTTCATCTCCAAGCCGCTGGCGATCGTGGTGATCGGCGGGCTGCTCAGCTCGACGCTGCTCACCCTGATCCTGGTGCCGACGCTCTATGCCATGGCGGAGAACACCAAGGAGTCGTTCCGCGCCCGTCGGGCCCGCCGCTCCGGCGGGGTGGCCCCGGCCACCGGCACGGGCGACGGCGAGCCGGCCGGCGACGACGGTGGGGCGCCCGCCGCCGAGCAGGTCCCGGTGCCCGCCGGGGGCGCCCCGTCCACCGCCGGCACGGAGGCCACCGACGCCCCGGCGTCCCGGCCGACGCCGTCGGGCGCGCTGGTGGACGGCACCGACCAGTTCGAGGTGCTGCGGCTGCCGAAGAGCCGCACGTCCCCGCTGCCGCCGGCCGAGTAACGGCAGTGCGCGAACACCCCCGACGGGTCCCACCCGCCGGGGGTGTTCGCGTTCGGTCAGGTACCCGCCGTACGCCTGGCCCGCCGGTCACCGCCCGGTAGGGTCCCGAACGTGCCGTCCACCGTCTCGGTCCTCACCCACAACCGCAACTTCCGCAATCTGTTCCTCGCCGAGCTGGTGGTCTTCGGCGCCGACTGGTTCGTCATGGTGCCGCTGCTGGTGCTGCTGCCGGACCTGACCGGCAGCGGCGTGTGGGGCGCGCTGGTGCTCGCCGTCGACACCGGGATCGTGGCGCTGCTGCTGCCGTACACGGGCACGATCGCGGACCGGTTCGACCGGCGCAAGATCATGATCATTTCGAACGTCGCGGCCCTGTTCGGCGTGCTGCTGCTGCTCGGCGTCCGCAGCGCGGAGACCGCCTGGCTGGCGATGGCCGGGATCGGTGTCGTGGCGGTCGCCAAGGCGTTCTACTCCCCGGCGGCCCAGGCGGCCCTGCCCAACGTGCTCGACCCCGACGAGCTGGCCGCCGGCAACGCCGTCGCGGGCTCGGCCTGGGGCACCATGACCGTCGTCGGCGCCTCCCTGGGTGGCGTGCTCAGCGCCGCCGTCGGCCCGTACGCCTGCTTCTGGGTGGCGGCGGTGGGCCTGGTGGTCGCCGCGGGCCTGGCCACGCTGATCCGCCGGCCGTTGCAGGCGCCCCGCGACGCGGAGCTGCCCGTGCAGCGGACCTGGCCGGCGATCCGGGAGGCGCTTGGCTACATCGGGCACCGGCCGAGGGTGCTGGCGCTGGTCACCGTGAAGTCGGCGGTGGGCCTCGGCAACGGCGTGCTGACGGTGTTCCCGCTGCTCGCGGCGGTGTACGGCGTGGGTCCCGTCGGCACCGGGCTGCTCTTCGCGGTCCGCGGGGCGGGGGCGCTCGTCGGGCCGATCCTGATGCGCCGGGTGCTGACCAACCGCGCCTGGCTGCTGCCCGGGCTGGCGCTGTCGATGTCCCTCTACGGCCTGGCCTACCTCGGCACCTCGGTCGCCAACTGGTTCCCGCTGGTGCTGGCCCTGGTCTTCGTCGCCCACTTCGCCGGCGGCAGCAACTGGGTGATGTCGAACTTCGCCCTGCAGGGGGAGGTGCCGGACCGGCTGCGGGGCCGCGTCTTCGCCACCGACATGATGCTGGCGACGCTCGCCGTCTCGGTCAGCCAGCTCGCCGTGGCCGCAGTGGTGGACACCGTGGACGAGCGGGTGGTGCTGGCCAGCTGCGGCCTCGTCACGGTGGTCTACGCGGTCGGCTGGCGGATCGCCACCCGCCGGCTCTCGCTCACGGACCCGGCCGCGCAACCGGCCCCGAGCGCCGCCCGCTGACGGCGGCGGCCGGCCCGAGCGCCGCGCGCTCGCACACGCCGCCCGCCGACTCCGAGCGCCGCGCGCTCGCGCCGCCCGCCGTCCCGCCCGGCGGTCAGGGCTGGTCCGTCCCGGCGCCCGTCGGCGTGTCCGGCCGGGATCGACCGCCCCACTGCGCCGGCACGTCGGCCCCGCCCTCCACGGTCCACCCCGGGTCGGTCGGCGGCACCGGCTGGGCGACGGGCCCCGGCGCGGTGGTCGGCACCGGCCCGCCGCCGGCGAGCGGCCGTCCGCCGAACGGGCCGGCCTCCGCGCCGCCCGCCCGCCGCCCGACCAGCACCGCCGCGATCAGCAGACCCGTCCCGATCGGGTACGCCAGGGCCTGCACCCCGCCGTAGGCCAGGTTCATGAGCCGGAAGTTCGAATATCCCCAGTCGAAACTGAACGCGCGGGACAGCAGCAGGATCCAGGCCACGTTGAACAGTGCGCTGCCCAGCAGCACGCCGAGCCCGGACAGCGCCAGCAGCCGGGGCTTCCGGGGCAGCCGCCCCCCAGCCGTCGCGGCCAGTACGAGCCCGACCAGCAGCACCAGCACCGTGGGCGCCTCGAAGACGACCGTCCTCGCCAGGTACTCGAATTCGCGCATTCCCGCCTCCAGCCGCCGTCGGTCGGGCCAGGCTAACGGACCGGCGGCGCCACCACCGTCCGGTGACGAGGCCGTCGGGCCCGGTCCCATCCGGCGGGCGGCGATCCGCCCCGTCGGTGCGCAGCCCTACCATGAGCCCGTGCCGACGAACTTCATCTCCGGCCCGGTCCGGGTCCGGGTCCCCGCCACCAGCGCCAACCTGGGGCCGGGGTTCGACGCCCTGGGGCTCGCCCTGGCGCTGCACGACGACGTGGCCGCCGAGGTGACGGCGGGGGGCGTCACGGTGACCGTGGCCGGGCAGGGCGCCGGGGAGTTGCCGGCCGACGACCGGCACCTGGTCGTCCGCGCCATGCGGGCGGCCTTCGACGGGCTCGGCGGGCAGCCGCCCGGGCTGGCGGTGGAGTGCGTCAACCGCATCCCGCAGGCCCGTGGGCTGGGTTCCTCGTCCGCGGCGATCGTCGCCGGCGTGCTGCTGGCCCGTGCGCTGGTCACCGACGGCGAGACCCGGCTCGACGACGCCGCCGCGCTGCGCCTCGCCGCCGAGATCGAGGGCCATCCGGACAACGTGGCGCCGTGCCTGCTCGGCGGCTTCACCCTGGCCTGGACGGAGCCCTCCGGCGCCCGGGCGGTGTCGCTGCCGGTCGCCGACGGCGTACGCCCGACGGTCTTCGTGCCGGCGGAGCGTGGCCTGACGGCCACCGCGCGGGCCGCGCTGCCGGCCACCGTGCCCCACGACGACGCGGCGCTGAACGCGGGCCGCGCCGCGCTGCTGGTGCACGCGCTGACCGCCGACCCGAATCTGCTGCTGCCGGCCACGGTCGACCGGCTGCACCAGGACTACCGCGCCGACGGCATGCCGGGAAGCGCCGCCCTGGTGAAAGCGCTGCGTGAGGCCGGTGTGGCCGCCGTGGTCAGTGGTGCGGGCCCGACCGTCCTGGCCCTGACCGGCCCGCCCGAGGGCTTCGACCCGGGAACAGGCTGGGAGGTCTGGCGGTTGGATCCAGACGGGCGCGGAGCACAGGTTGCCCGGGGTAGACTGGGACACGCAGAGCGGGACCCTGTTGCCGCAGGTCGGAAGAGTTGATTACGCTCTAGACTTAGCACAGCCGCGAAGCATGCGATCTCCCTGCGGGTCGGCGCACCCCCGAAGCTCTCGGCGGTCAGCCCGTCACCCCTGCCTAGGCCCACGCCGCACCGCAGTCTTCACAGGTCGCCGCAGACGGCGAGACCTGCTCACCGACCTTCGGTGAGTCGGGAAACCGACCGGCTGCTGTGTCACAGACTCCCGCGACGCGTCCATGCGAGGCGGGTGCACCGAGGCCGCCCGGCCACCTTGTTTTCGACTCCGGGCAGTCCCGGCCTATCGAGGGAAGGAATCCATTGAGCGACACCACCGACGTGACGTCGGATGTTTCCAACGTCGCTGGCGATGCCACCACCGCCGCCGCCCCCGCCCGTCGTCGGCGTAGCGGCACCGGCCTGTCGGCGATGCTGCTGCCGGAGCTGCAGAGCCTGGCCGCGTCGCTCGGCATCTCGGGCACGGCCCGCATGCGTAAGGGCGAGCTGATCAGCGCGATCTCCGAGCGGCAGGGCGGCGCCACCGCCGGGACCCCTCGACCGCGGGCCGAGGCCGCTGCCGCTCCCGCCCGTGAAGAGGCCCACGCCGAGGTCCGCGAGAGCACCGAGCGGCCGGCGGCCGGGCGGCGTACCGCGGAGCAGGCTCCGGCGGAGCCGGCGGCTGCCGAGGCCGAGCCCCGTGGCCGGACCCGGCGCAGCCGGGCCGCCACCTCCGAGGCACGGGCCGCGGAGGCCCGTCCGGCGGAGGCTCGTGAGGCGGAGGCTGCCCGTCCGGCGGAGGTTCGTCCGGCGGAGGCTCGTCCGGCGGAGACGCGCGCGGACGAGGCCGAGGCCGGCGAGCGTGCCGACCGCGGCCGTGAGCGCGGTGACCGCGCCGAGCGCGGCGACCGTGCCGAGCGCGGCGACCGTGCCGAGCGCGGCGACCGTGCCGAGCGCGGCGAGCGCGGCGAGCGTACGGAGCGGGGCGACCGTGCCGAGCGCGGCGACCGCAACGAGCGCGGTGACCGTGCCGAGCGTGCGGACCGCGGTGACCGCGCGGAGCGGGGTGACCGTGCCGAGCGCGGTGACCGTGCCGAGCGGGGCGAGCGCAACGAGCGGGGTGACCGCGGCGAACGTGCCGAGCGCGGTGACCGCAACGAGCGGGGCGAGCGTGCCGAGCGTGCCGAGCGGGGCGGCGACCGTGACCGCAACGAGCGCGGCGACCGGGGCCAGCGCGTCGAGCGTGACAACGACGGCGACGACGACGAGAGCGGTGGCCGGCGTGGCCGGCGCAGCCGGTTCCGGGACCGCCGCCGTGGCCGCGGTGAGCGCGCCGAGGGCGGCGACGGTGGCCGCGATGGCGGGCGCGACGGCGGGCGCGAGCCGCAGGTCGGCGAGGACGACGTGCTCGTCCCGGTGGCCGGCATCATCGACGTGCTCGACAACTACGCGTTCGTACGGACCACCGGCTACCTGGCCGGCCCGAACGACGTCTACGTCTCCATGTCGCAGATCAAGAAGTACGGCCTGCGGCGCGGCGACGCCATCACCGGTGCGGTGCGCGCCTCGCGCGACGGCGAGCAGCGGCGGGACAAGTACAACCCGCTGGTGCGGCTGGACACCATCAACGGGATGGAGCCGGACGAGGCGAAGCGCCGGCCGGAGTTCTACAAGCTCACCCCGCTCTACCCGCAGGAGCGCCTGCGGCTGGAGACCGAGCCGCACATCCTCACCACCCGGGTCATCGACCTGGTCATGCCGCTCGGCAAGGGCCAGCGCGCGCTGATCGTGTCGCCGCCGAAGGCGGGTAAGACGATGGTGCTCCAGGCCATCGCGAACGCGATCACGCACAACAACCCGGAGTGCCACCTGATGGTGGTGCTGGTGGACGAGCGGCCCGAAGAGGTCACCGACATGCAGCGGTCGGTGAAGGGTGAGGTCATCGCGGCGACGTTCGACCGTCCGCCGCAGGACCACACCACGGTGGCCGAGCTGGCGATCGAGCGGGCGAAGCGCCTGGTCGAGCTGGGCCACGACGTGGTCGTGCTGCTCGACTCGGTGACCCGCCTCGGTCGGTCGTACAACCTGGCGGCGCCGGCCAGCGGCCGGATCATGTCGGGTGGTATCGACTCCACCGCGCTCTACCCGCCGAAGCGTTTCCTGGGTGCGGCCCGCAACATCGAGAACGGCGGCTCGCTGACCATCCTCGCCACCGCGCTGGTGGAGACCGGGTCCATGGCGGACACGGTCATCTTCGAGGAGTTCAAGGGCACCGGCAACGCGGAGCTGAAGCTGGACCGGAAGATCGCCGACAAGCGCATCTTCCCGGCCATCGACATCCACCCGTCCGGCACGCGCAAGGAGGAGATCCTGCTCGCGCCGGAGGAGCTGGCCATCATCCACAAGCTCCGGAAGGTCCTGCACTCGCTGGACTCGCAGGCGGCGCTGGACCTGCTGCTGGACAAGCTCAAGCAGACCCGCACCAACATCGAGTTCCTGATGCAGATCGCCAAGTCGACGCCGGGGGAGTGACCCTCCCCGGGTGAGACAGCGAGAAGGGCACGGCCAGGAGGCCGTGCCCTTTTCGCGTCCCTGCCCGTCGGTTTCGTGGGTGAGCTTCGGTGCCGCGTGCCGGTGCCGGTGCCGGTGCGGTGCCGGGTGCCGGGCGTCGGCCGGGTGCCGGGCGTTGGGCGCTGTGTACCGCAGACGGGCAGCCGGACGATACACCTTGCCAGCTCGCTTCCGTGACGATCGGTAACCTTCGGCTCGAAGAGCCTTCGTTGTGACTCTACGTGACCGAATTTGGGCGCGTGAAGAGCTTGCCGCCTCGGCCGTCGCTGCTGAGGGCCTGTGACCAGGTAATTCGTCGTGGGGTGCGATCCGGCCGCATCATCCTCCAGTTCCCCTTTGCTCTGCATCCACATAGGCACCGCTTACATGGCGTGTCCGGTGCGGATATGGATGCAGAGCAAAGGGGGCGGAGCGAGGGGTGGAGCGGCGCAGAGTCGCCCACTCTCCGTGACCGAATGTGGGTGGTCGTGCGGTCCCGGGCGCACGCCGCAGGGCGACCCACCGAGCGCACGCGCGGTGTGGGTGGCCGTGGGGCCTCGAGCACATGTCGTGGTGTGGCCGTGGGGTGCGGCGGCGGGGCGCGCGGTCGCGGCACGTGCTGCCGGATTGTGGCTCCGCTTGTGCGGTGCGGTGCGGTGCGGGGAGGTGCGGTGCGGTGCGGGGCCCGCGCTCCCTGAGGCCCGCGCTCCGAGGGGCCCGTGCTCCGGAGGGCGGTGTCGGCAATGGCGGGGACGACCGCCGGAAGGGTGGAGTTTTCCTTCGCTTTGGCCGGCAGCTATTGAAACTTCTATTCATCGTCCGGTTGACTGTCGCCCATGCGTACCCGCAGACGATCCGCCCGGCTCGCAGGCGTCCTGCTGCTGACGCCGCTGCTCACCCTGGCCGGCACCGTGCCGGCGAACGCCGGTGCGCCCGCTCCGGCCACCGACCCGTCCCTCACCGCCGCCGAGGACGCGCCGCGCGCCTCCTCGTACTCCGCAGGCTCCGTGACGCTCGCCGGCGATCCGGCCGCGAGCATGTCGGCCGCCGCGGCCCCGACCGGCGTGGAGCCGGCCGGCGGGCTGGAGACGGCGAAGACCACCCGCCCGGTCGCCCCGGGCCTCAACCTGACCTCCTTCGACCGGTACGACGCCGACGGCTGGCTGCGCGCGGACGCGCTGACCGCCGACCTCACCGGCGGCCTCACCGTGGACTACGTCAATTCCGGCGCGGTCAGCCGGGCCGAGCCGCTGCGCGGCGCCGTCGACGCGGCCCGTGCGGTTGCCGCCGTCAACGGCGACTTCTTCGACATCAACAACTCCGGTGCCGCCCAGGGGGTCGGCGTCCGCGACGGCCAACTGGTCCAGTCCGCGGTCAGCGGGCACCGCAACGCCGTCGCGATCACCACCGAGGGGCTCGGCCGGGTCATCGAGGTGAACTTCGACGGCACCGCGACCCTGCCGACCGGTCCGGTGACGCTGACCCAGTTCAACAACATGATCCAGGCGAACGGGATCGGCGTGTTCACCGCGCTCTGGGGATCGTACACCCGGCAACGTGCGGTCGAGGGCGCCGCCCGCGTCACGGAGGTCACGGTGGTCGACGGCCGCGTCGCCACCGTCGCCGGGACGGCCGGAAGCGGGGCGGTCCCGGCCGGCACCACCGTGCTGCTCGGCCGCGACGCCGGCGCGGACGCCCTCGCCGGGCTGCGTCCCGGCGACGCGGTGACGGTCGCCTACCGGCCCAAGCCGGCCGACGGCAGCAACCTGCACGCGGCCGTCGGCGGCGGCAACGTGCTGGTCCGCGACGGGGTGGTGCAGAGCATCGCCGACGCGTCGCTGGCCCCGCGCACGTCCGTCGGCTTCTCCGCCGACGGCCGGCGCATGATCATGATGACTGTGGACGGTCGGCAGGTCGACAGCCGGGGCGTCACCCAGACCGAGATGGGCCGCATGATGGCCGAACTCGGCGCCCACCACGCGCTCAACCTCGACGGCGGCGGCTCCTCGACGCTGCTCGCCCGGGAACCGGGTGCGGCGGCCGTGCAGGTGGAGAACAGCCCGTCCGACGGCAGCGAGCGGGCCGTGCCCAACGGCCTGGCCATCTACGCGCCCAAGGGCAGCGGCCGGCTCACCGGGTACTGGCTGGAGACCGCCAGCGACCCGACCACCGCTCCCGGCGTCGCGCCGGTGCGCGGCGGCCGGCCCGACCGCGTCTTCCCCGGCCTGACCCGCCAGCTCACCGCCGCCGGCCACGACGAGACGTACGGCCCGGCGGCCGGCGCGCCGACGTGGCGGGCCAACCCGGCGGTGCACGGCGTCGTCGACGGCAAGGGCCGCTTCCGGGCCCTCCTGCCCGGAAGCACCACGGTCACCGCCTCGCGGGGCGCGGCCCGTGGCACCCTCGACCTGACCGTGCTCGGGCCGCTGGCCCGGATCGACTCCACGGTGGACCGGGTCGGCCTGACCGGTGCCGAGGGCAGCGCGCTGTTCGGCGTCGTCGGTTACGACGCCGAGGGCAACACCGCCCCCATCGAGCCGGCCGACCTGAAGCTCGACTACGACAAGGACCTGCTGAAGATCGCGCCGACCGCCGACGGCAACCTCGCCGTCACCGCCCTGCGGGACACCGGCTCGGCGCTGGTCACCGTCCACGTCGGCCGGAGCAGCACCGTCCTGCCGGTCACCGTCGGGCTGACCGACGTGCCGGTGGCCGGCTTCGACGACGCGGCGGCCTGGAAGTTCAGCCAGGCGCGGGCCAGCGGCGCGGTCGCGCCCGCGCCGGGCCGCACCGGCACGGGCCTGAAGATGACGTACGACTTCAGCCAGTCCACCGGCACCCGGGCCGCGTACGCGGACCCGCCCGCCTGGATCGAGGTCGCCGGCCAGCCGCAGGCGTTCGGCATGTGGATCCACGGCAACGGCACGGGGGAGTGGCCCAGCCTGCACCTGCACGACGCCCAGGACACCCAGCACGTGCTGCGCGGCCCGCTGATCACCTGGACGGGCTGGAAGTACGTCGAGTTCGCCGTCCCCGCCGGGGTGCAGTACCCGGTGCGGGTCCGCCGGTTCTACGTGGCGGAGACCAACGCCGCCGCGCAGTACCGCAGCGAGGTCATCATCGACGACCTGGTGGCGAAGGTGCCGCCGACGGTCGACGCGCCGGCCGAGAAGCCGCGCACCGACCGGGTGGTGCTGCGCGACGGCACGGTGGACGGGGCGCCCTGGCGCTTCGCCGTCCTGTCCGACGCGCAGTTCGTCGCGGCGAACCCGGACAGCGACCTGGTCGCCCAGGCCCGCCGTACGCTCCGCGAGGTCAAGGCCGCGAAGCCGGACTTCCTGGTGATCAACGGCGACTTCGTGGACACCGCCTACCCGGCGGACTTCGCGCTCGCCAAGCGGCTGCTGGACGAGGAACTCGGCGGGGAACTGCCGTACTACTACGTGCCCGGCAACCACGAGATCATGGGCGCCCCGATCGCCAACTTCCGGGCCGCCTTCGGTGACACCGAGCGGACCTTCGACCACAAGGGCACCCGGTTCGTCACGCTGAACTCGTCGACGGGTTCGCTGCGCGGCGGCGGCTTCGACCAGGTGCGGATGCTGCGCGAGGCGCTCGACTCGGCGGCCGGTGACCCGGCCGTCGGCTCGGTGGTCGTGCTGCACCACCACCCGCCGCGCGACCCCAGCCCGGCCAAGGCCAGCCAGCTCGGCGACCGGAAGGAGGCGGCGCTGCTGGAGCAGTGGCTGGCCGACTTCCAGCACCGCACCGGCAAGGGCGCCGCGTTCGTCGGCGGGCACGTCGGCACCTTCCACGCCGACCGGGTCGACGGGGTGCCGTACCTGATCAACGGCAACTCGGGCAAGAACCCCTCCACCCCCGCCGACCAGGGCGGCTTCACCGGGTGGACCGAGTTCGGGGTGGACCCGGTGAGCCCGGCCGAGGCCGACCGGGCCCGGCGCAACCCCCTCGTCGAGGGCCCACGCTGGGTCAGCGCCGAGACGCACGCACACGTCGACGCGCTCACGCTGACCGCCCCGGCCAGCGTCGCGGTCGGCGCCCCGGCGACGGTCACCGCCACGGTGACCCAGCCCGGCGGGCGTACGGTGCCGGTGGCGGCGCCGGTGAGCGCGGACTGGTCCGCCTCGCCGAACGTGCACGTCGGCTCGATCCTCGGGCTGAAGCCCTGGCACGTGGCCCGCTTCGACCCGGCCACCGGCAAGCTCACCGCCCTGCGCCCCGGCGCGCAGGTCAAGCTCGCCGTCGCGGTCAACGGCGCGCGGGCGGAGGCCACCGTCACCCTGACGGCCGCCGCCGCGGCTCCCGCCGCCTGAGATGCAAGGAAGGGCACCTTCCTGTCGCCCAGGCGATGGGAAGGTGCCCTTCCTCACACCCGCGACCGCTCAGAAGTCGCCCTCGGCCACCTGGAAGACGGTGAGGCCGAGGGCGCGCCACATCCGCACCACCTGCTGACGGTCGTCGAAGACGCCGACCACCCGGTAGCGGTCGGCGATCTCGCGCTCGTAGATCTCCCGCTTGACCACGGAGTCCTTCCGGCTGTCGCCGACGGCGCGCAGGTGCAGGCCGAGGTAGGGGACCCGGACGTGCCGGGCCAGCCACGCCTCGGTGGCGGCGCGCGCGGTGGCGTCCCGGCCCGAGCAGAACACCACGCCGTATCCGGCGGCGTGCATCGCCCGGACCGCCGCGATCACCGCCGGGTTGGGCTCGTCCTCGGCGACCCGGGTCATGTCGTACGGGCTGCGCGAGACGTTCAGCGCGACCGTGCCGTCGATGTCCACCAGGACGATCTCCGGCGGCTCGGTCGACGGGGCGTGCACCGTGGCGGGCCGCCCCGTCCGGGCCTGCGGCACGGGCAGCGGCAGCGTACGACCTTCCAGGTAGCGCTCGTGCAGCCGGCGGATCCACGCCTCGCCGACCCGGTCGGCCTCGGGGCGGGCGGCGTCGCGGCGCAGGCACTCCGCCAGCGGCACGTCGGTGAAGTCGTGCACCTCGAACCCGGCGCCGTGCCGGGCGGCCAGGTCGGCCCAGTCGCGCAGGGTCCGCGACCGCAGGTTGGTGTCGTCGACGCAGACGTCGGCGTGGACCCGCAGCAGCGCCTCGACCTGCGCCCGCTGCACGACGGTGACCTGCCACTCCGCCCACTGGGTGAACAGCCGCTCGCCGTGCAGCATGCGGCGCAGGTCGTCGCGGTTGACGCGGACCACGGAGGGCTGGAGGGTCCGGGCGAACGTGGTCTTGCCGGAAGCGGGCAGTCCCCGGGTGGCGATCAGGCGGGCCATCGGCTCCTCCGTGTCGTACGTCGTCGGCGGTCCCGCCGTCCGCGCCGCGTGCCCCGGGCGGGGCACGACGCCGACGGCGGCCGTGCCGGGACGAATGCCCGGCCAGGCGTCGGGAATGCAGCAGGTGGGGCGTGCGTTGTCGATGCCGGACCAGCCGTGCGGCCCGACTGCCGGGTCGGCGTACGCCCATGGCACACTGGTCAATCGGCCACCGGTTCCGGTTCACGCCCGAGCCCGTCGCGCGCCGCGACGGACACCGACGGCGACCCGGCGACCATCCACGAGAGGACCGAGGCGAGATGAAGTCCAACATCCACCCGGAGTACGTGACCACCGAGGTCAGCTGCTCCTGCGGTAACACGTTCACCACCCGCAGCACCGCCAAGGGCGGCTCGATCCACGTCGAGACCTGCAGCGCCTGCCACCCGTTCTACACCGGCAAGCAGCGCGTCCTGGACACCGCGGGCCGGGTGGCGAAGTTCCAGCAGAAGTACGCCAAGGTTCAGGCCAAGAAGGCCAAGTAGCTCCTCGTTCGGCGCCCGCGTCCGGTTTCGTGCCGGACGCGGGCGCCGTCCGTATTCCCCCTGGTCCTGCCCCCGTCCCCGTCGAAGGAGCCTCCCCCGCATGAGCAGCGAGCGCCTGGCCGCCCTCCTCGACGAGTACGCCGAGCTGGAGAAGCGGCTGGCGGACCCGGCCATCCACGCCGACCAGAACACCGCCCGCCGGGTCGGCCGCCGGTACGCCGAGCTGGTCCCGCTGCACAAGGCGGCCGGGGAGCTGGAGCAGGCCCGCGCCGACCTCGCCGCCGCCCGGGAGCTGGTCGCCGAGGACGCGTCCTTCGCCGCTGAGGCCGAGTCGATCGCGGAGAGCCTGCCGGCGCTGGAGCAGCGGCTGGCGGAGCTGCTGATCCCGCGCGACCCGCACGACGCCAAGGACGTGATCGTCGAGATCAAGGCGGGCGAGGGCGGCGAGGAGTCCGCCCTGTTCGCCGGCGACCTGCTGCGGATGTACACCCGCTACGCCGAGCGGCGCGGTTGGCTCACCGAGGTGATCGACGCCCAGGACTCGGACCTGGGCGGGGTGAAGGACGTCTCGCTGGCGATCAAGACCAAGGGTGTGCCCGAGGGCGGCAACGGCGTCTGGTCCCGGCTCAAGTGGGAGGGCGGCGTGCACCGGGTGCAGCGCGTACCCGTCACCGAGTCGCAGGGCCGCATCCACACGAGCGCCGCCGGGGTGCTGGTGCTGCCGGAGGCCGAGGACGTCGACGTCACCATCGACCCGAACGAGCTGCGCATCGACGTGTTCCGCTCGTCGGGGCCCGGCGGCCAGTCGGTGAACACCACCGACTCGGCGGTACGGATCACGCACGTGCCGACGGGCATCGTGGTCTCCTGCCAGAACGAGAAGTCCCAGTTGCAGAACCGGGAGCAGGCGATGCGGATCCTGCGCGCCCGGCTGCTGGCGGCGGCCCAGGAGCAGGCCGACGCGGCCGCCTCGGACGCCCGCAAGGCGCAGGTGCGCACCGTGGACCGCTCCGAGCGGATCCGCACCTACAACTTCCCGCAGAACCGGATCACCGACCACCGGATCGGCTACACCGCGTACAACCTGGACCTGGCGCTCGCCGGTGACCTGGACGCGGTCCTCGACGCCCTCGCCGAGGCCGACCGCGCCGCCCGCCTCGCCGGCGACACCGAGCTGACCCGCCGCTGACCCCGGGGCCCGACGAGGCGTCAGGAGGCACGGGGGCGGGTCTTCGCCGCCAGCATCGCGCGGTCGGCGGCCTCGAACGCGGTGCCGAGGGCGTCGCGCAGGCCGGGACCGGTGGCGCCCACCTCGGCGAAGCCGACGCTGACCCCGACCGGCGTGCCGGGAACCAGTGACTCCCAGTCCTCGGTGCGCACCGCGGCGTCGATACGGCGGCCCACCTCGGCCGCCTCGGTCATTCCGGCGCCGGGCAGCACCACCACGAACTCGTCCCCGCCGTAGCGGGCCACGAAGTCGCCCCGGCGCATCACCCGGTTGATCACCCCGGCGATGCGCTGGAGAACCAGGTCGCCGGAGTGGTGCCCGTGCCGGGTGTTGACGGCCTTGAAGCCGTCCAGGTCGCAGACGCCGATGACCACCCGGTCGCCGTGGGCGACCAGGGTGGCGATGTAGCGCTCCAGCCGCCGCCGGTTGGGCAGCCCGGTCAGCGGGTCGGTCAACGCCTCGCCCTCGAAGCGGGCCGCCTCGCGGCGCATCTCCTCGTGGTCGATGCGGGCGGCGATGCCGTCGATGTAGACGTCGCGGAGCCGGTCGTTGCGCTGGGCGGCCAGCCGGAACGCCAGCCGGTCGGCCCGGTGCGCACCCGCGTGGTCGCCGGCGCGGGCCAGGGCGATGCTGCGCAGCCGGGCCGGTTCGGCCGCGCCCAGCGTCTCCGTGGAGACCTGGACGGTGTCCAGCCGGGTGACGGCCTCGATCGGCCGTCCCTCGGCGACGGCCAGGCAGACCTGGCCGAGCTGGCGCATGTCGCGGGCGCGGGCGCTGTCGCCGCCGTGGCCGAGCAGCCGGGCCGGGCCGGCCTGCGGGGCGACGTCCCACCGGTCGCCGAGGGCCGCCCGCCGGGCGGCGGCGTAGCCGTACGCGGCCAGGCTGCTGGGGCGCAGCTTGCCGGCCCGTCCGCTGCCCAGGAACCGGTCCAGGTCGGCGGCGACGTCGCGCAGTACCCGCAGGCAGCCGTCGCTGTCGCCGTTGTGGTCCAGGGCGACGGCGTTGCGCAGCCGGATCCCGGGGGCGGCGAAGGTCTCCTCCGGGATCTCGGCGGCGCTGCCGAGCTGCCGCGCCCGTTCGATGGCGCCGAGGGCGTAGCCGTGGAAGCTGAGGTACGAGTAGGCCATCGCCAGGTCGTGCCAGCCCCACGCGGTGTCCCGGTCGGGGTCCGCCACCGCGCCCAACGCCCGGGCGGCCTTCACCAGGTGGGTGACGCAGCGGTCCAGCGCGCCCTGGTGGTGCGCGGCGAGGGCGGCCAGCGCGTTGAGGTGCCCGAGCAGGTAGGGCTCGGCGAGGTCGCGGACGGCGGTGGAGGCCTCCTCGACGGCCCGGGTGTACTCCGCCGTCCGCCCGAGGTTGATCACCGCGGAGAGGCGCTGCACCAGGGCGTCGGCCCGCGCGTACGGGTCGGTGGTGGTGGCGACGACCCGGTCGAGGATCGCGTACGCCTCGGCGGAGCGGCTGGACTCCTGGAGGGCCCGCGCCCGCGTCAGGGCGTCAACCTGGTCGGTGACCCGGTCGAGCCAACCCACCGCGACCTCCTGTCGGTGTGCGTCCGGACGCATCCGCTCGTGATGTCCAGCGCGACGCCCCATGATTATCTCGTGACCACCGTGCCGCAACACCCGTCCGAAGGGACGAGACGGCAGCGCCCTTCCGTGGCGTTGGCCCGGGCGTCCCGGGCCCTCGCCGACGCCGGTATCGCCTCGCCCCGCGCCGAGGCGGAGCAGTTGGCCGCGTACGTGCTGGCGGTGCCCCGGGGTCGGCTGGCGCTGGCCGACGACCTCACGGCCGACCAGCTCGACCGGTTCGACGAGCTGGTCGCGCGGCGGGCCGGGCGGGAACCGTTGCAGCATCTCACGGGCAGCGCCGGCTTCCGGCACCTGGAACTGGCCGTCGGGCCGGGCGTCTTCGTGCCCCGGCCCGAGACGGAGCTGCTCGCCGGCTGGGGGATCGCGCAGGGCCGGCGCCTGGGCGCCGCGCTGGTGGTGGACCTGTGCAGCGGCTCGGGGGCGATCGCCCTCTCGGTGGCCCAGGAGCTGCCGGCGGCCCGGGTGGTGGCGGTGGAACGGTCGGCGGCGGCGCTGCCCTGGCTGCACCGCAACGCGGCGGCCCGCGTCGAGGCGGGGGACCGGCCGATCGAGGTGGTGGCGGCGGACGTCACCGCCGCCGACCTGCTCGCCGACCTGGTGGGCCGGGTCGACGTGCTGCTCTGCAACCCGCCGTACGTGCCGTCGGGGGTGGCCGTACCCCCGGAGGTGGGCCGGCACGATCCGGCGAACGCGGTCTTCGGCGGTGGGGACGGCCTGGCGGTGATCCGCCCGGTGATCGCGCGGGCGGCGGCGCTGCTGCGCCCGGGCGGCGTGTTCGGCGTGGAGCACGACGACACGCACGGCACGGCGGTGCCCGACCTGCTCGCCGCGGACGGCCGGTTCGAGGCGGTCGCCGGCCACCCGGACCTGACCGGACGGCCCCGCTTCGCGACCGCGTCCCGTCGGGCGGACGGCCAGCACGCCGCCGTCGCCGCGACGTGGCAGACTGACTCCTCGTGATGCTCTACGACTGCCGGTCGCCCGCCGACCGGGACCGCGGCATCGCCGCTGCCATCGAGGCGGTCAAGAACGGCGAGCTGGTCGTCCTGCCGACCGACACGGTCTACGGGATCGGCGCGGACGCGTTCACCCCGTACGCGGTCAAGGCCCTGCTGGACGCCAAGGGTGGCCGTCAGGTGCCGCCGCCCGTGCTGATCGGCTCCCGGCACACCCTCGACGGCCTGGTCTACTCGCTGCCCCAGGCGGCCCGGGACCTCGTCGAGGCGTTCTGGCCCGGGGCGCTGACCATCATCGTGGCGCACTCGCCCAGCCTGCGCTGGGACCTCGGCGACTCCTCGGGGACGGTGGCGGTGCGGATGCCGCTGCACCCGGTGGCGCTGGAGGTGCTGCGCGAGACCGGCCCGATGGCGGTCGCCTCGGCCAACAAGACCGGCCAGCCGGCCGCCCTCACCGCAGAGGAGGCCCGCGACCAGCTCTCCTACTCGGTGCGGGCCTACCTGGAGGCCGGGCCCTGCCCGGACCCGGTGCCGAGCACGATCGTGGACCTCACCGGCGAGGTGCCGCAGCTCCTCCGCCAGGGCGCCGTCGGGTTGGAGAAGCTCCGCGACGTGGTGCCCGACATCCTCGTCGGCCAGGGGGTCTGAGTGCCTCCGTTCACCGTGCTGCACGTGTGCATGGGCAACATCTGCCGCTCCCCGATGGCTGAGCGGCTGCTGGCCCTCGCCGTCCGGGAACGGCTGGCCCGCCGCGAGGTCGACCCGGAGCGCGCCGACGAGCTGCTGCACAGCCACAGCGCCGGCACCGGGGGCTGGCACGCCGGCGAGGAGATGAACCCGCCGGCGTCGCGTCAGGTGACCTCCCGGGGCGGCAGCGTCGCCGGCTTCGCCGCGCGCAAGCTGCGGTCGGACCACATCGACGCCGCCGACCTCGTCCTGACCGCCACCGCCGACCAGCAGGAGTACGTGGTGGCGCTGCGCCCCGACGCCGAGTCGCGCACGTTCGTGCTGGGCGAGTTCGGCCGGCTGCTCGCCGGCGTGGACGCCGCCGCCCTGCCGGCGGCCGAGGCGACCCCCGACGCGGTGTACGCCCGCGGCGTGGCCCTGGTGGAGGCCGCCCACGCAGCCCGGCTGGGCACCACCTCGCTGCCCACCGACGATCTCGACGATCCGTGGGGGCGCGGCGACCAGTGCTTCAGCCGGGTCGCCGACGAGATCGAGGAGAGCGTCCACCCCCTCGCCGCGGTGCTCCTGCCGTAACCCGCCCGAGTTACCCGCCCGCGTGAGTTTCCTGCGGGTTTGGGGGAAAGGGGCGGCCCAGAGGGGCTTTCGGGTCATTCTGAGTGGGTCCTGACCGGCTCCTGCGGGGAGAGCTGATGACCCGGGCACGCCTCGACAAAGTGTTCACCGTGCTGCTCGCCGGCTCGCTGGCCGGGCTGGCGCTCGCGGTGGCGGCCCTCCCGGCCGCGCTGGTCTTCGGGATCGGGTTCTCGGCGCTCGCCGCGCCGTACTCGGAGCTGCCGAACACGCTGCGCACGCCACCCACGCCCCAGCGTTCGAACCTCTACGCCAACGACGGCACCACGCTGATCACCTCCTTCTACCAGGAGGACCGGGTGGACGTGCCGCTGGCCGAGGTGGCACCGGTGATGCGGCAGGCGGTCATCGCCGCCGAGGACACCCGGTTCCACGAGCACAGCGGGGTCGACCTGCGCGGCGTGGCGCGGGCCTTCACCGTCAACCGGGGGGCCGGGGAGACCCGGCAGGGCGCGTCCACGCTGACCATGCAGTACGTCCGCAACGTGCTCAGCAACGACCCCCGGCTGAGCGAGCGGCAGCGCGCCGCCGCCACCGAGCTGAGCACCGCGCGCAAGATCCAGGAGATGCGGTACGCGCTGGCCCTGGAGCGGGAGCTGAGCAAGGACGAGATCCTCGCCCGCTACCTCAACATCGCCTACTTCGGCGCGGGCGCGTACGGGGTGGCCGCCGCGAGCCGCCGCTACTTCTCGAAGCCGCCGGCGGACCTCACCCTGGCCGAGGCGGCGCTGCTGGCCGGACTGGTCCGCTCCCCGCACACCGACGACCCGATCAACGGCGACGCGGACGCGGCGGTCGCCCGCCGGGCGTACGTGCTGGACCGGCTGGTGGAGTCCGGGCAGGTCCCGGCCGAGGCGGCGGACCGGGCCAGGGCGGAGCAGTTGACGCTGCGCCCCAGCCAGACGCCCAACGACTGCACGGCGGTGCCGGCGGAGCACAACGACTGGGGCTTCTTCTGCGACTGGTTCACCCGCTGGTGGAACGCCCAGCCGGCGTTCGGCGCGACGGTCGACGAGCGGCAGCTCACGCTGCGCCGGGGCGGGTTCTCCATCGTCTCCTCGCTCGACCCGGCGGTGCAGCGCGCCACCACCGAGCAGGTGCGCCGGATCTACTCGGTGGACGACCGCCGGGCGGCGCCGACGGCGGTGGTCCAGCCCGGCACGGGCCGGGTCCTCGCGATGGCGGTGAACCGCAACTACGGCGTGGCCGCCAACCCGGCCGGGCAGAAGAACCACCCGAACACGGTCAACCAGCTGGTCGCCGGGGGCGGGGCGATCGAGGGCTACCAGGCCGGCTCCACGTTCAAGGTCTTCACGATGCTGGCCGCGCTGGAGTCCGGGCTGCCGCTGAGCACGGAGTTCGACGCGCCGGAGCGGATCGTGACCGACTACTCGGCGAGCGGGGCGGCGAGCTGCGACGGGTACTGGTGCCCGCGCAACGCCAGCGACCTGATGGACGGCCGGCACACCATGTGGACCGCCTTCGGCGAGTCGGTCAACACGTACTTCGCCTGGCTGACCGAGCGGGTCGGCGCGGACCGGGTGGTGGAGATGGCCGAGCGGCTCGGCATCGTCTTCCGCGCCGAGGAGGACGCGCGGCTGGCCCGCCACGGCGCGCGCGAGTGGGGGCCGTTCACCCTCGGGGTCTCCGCCACCACCCCGCTCGACCTGGCCGGCGCGTACGCCGCCGTGGCGGCCGAGGGCTCGTGGTGCGCGCCGCTGCCGGTCGTCTCGATCGCCGACGCCGCCGGTCGCCCGGTGGCCGCCGCGCGGACGCACTGCCGGCAGGCGGTGGACCCGGACGTGGCCCGGGCGGCGGCCGACGCGGCCCGCTGCGCGGTCGGCGACCAGTCGATGTACCGGGAGTGCGACGGCGGCACCGCGGAGGGGCTGCGTCGGCTGCTCGGCCGGCCGGTGGCGGGCAAGACGGGCAGCTCGGACGGGTACGCGACGGAGACCGTGGTCGCCTTCACCCCGCAGCTGGCGGTCGCCTCGATCGCCGCGAACCCCGACGACCCGCGCGACGCGGTGGGCCAGCGGGTGCAGGGGCAGCTGGTCGAGGCGGTGGGGGAGGTGCTCGCCTTCGCGCTGCGCGACGAGCCGGTCCGCGACTTCGTGCCGCCCAGCGAGGAGACCGCCTTCCGGCTCACCGGCGCCCGCGCCGGCAACTGAGCCCCGGGCGTCTCAGCGGCGCGGGGACGTGGCCACGGGCCGGCGGGCCGCCTGCTCGGCCTGGCGGGCGATGTTGCGGGCCATCCCGCCGAAGACCACCGCGTGGAAGGGCGCCACCGCGCCCCAGTACGCGTGCCCGGGCAGCCCGCGCGGCAGGAACACCGCCCGCTGCTGGTAGCGGCTGCCCTCGCCGTCCACCCGGACCACCCGCATCTCCAGCCAGGCCCGGCCCGGCAGCCGCATCTCGGCGCGCAGCCGCAGCAGCTCGCCGGGCACGATCTCCTCCACCCGCCAGAAGTCCAGCGCCTCGCCGACCTGGAGGCGGTGCGGGTCGCGCCGGCCCCGGCGCAGCCCCACGCCGCCGATCAGCCGGTCCAGCCAGCCGCGGACCGACCAGGCCAGCGGGAACGAGTACCAGCCGTGCTCCCCGCCGACGCCCTCGACGACCCGCCACAGCTCCTCCGGCGGTGCGTGCACCGCCCGCTCGCGGACGTCGGTGTAGGCGGTCCCGCCGGACCACTCCGGGTCGCTGGGCAGTGGCTCGGCCGGCGCGTCGGGGCCGCTCGCGGTCGACCAGCGGGTCTCCACCTCGCCGTCGCGGACCTTCGCCAGGGCCGCCGCGACCGCCTGGTCGAAGCCGGTCAGCCCCTCCGGCGGGTCGGGCACGTAGGCGGCGATGTCGTGCTCGTGGGCGACGGCCTCGTGGACCAGGCTCTCCACCAGCGGTCGGGCGATCGCGTTCGGCACCGGCGTGACGAGCCCGACCCAGTGCGAGGAGAGCGACGGCGTCAGCGGTCGCACGGGCACGATGGTCCGCCGGCGCAGCCCGGCCACCCGCGCGTACCGCTGCATCATGTCCTGAAAGGTGAGGATGTCCGGCCCGCCGATGTCGAAGGCGCGGTTGACCTCGGGCGGCAGGTGCGCGCAGCCGGCCAGGTAGCGCAGCACGTCCCGGACGGCGATCGGCTGGATCCGGTTGCGGACCCAGCGGGGGGTGACCATGGCCGGCAGCCGCTCGGTCAGGTAGCGCAGCATCTCGAACGAGGCCGACCCGGACCCGATGATCACCGCGGCCCGCAGCACCGCCGTCGGCACCCCGCTGTCGAGCAGGATCCGCCCCACCTCGGCCCGGGAGCGCAGGTGCGCCGACGGGACCTCCCGGTCCGCCGCCGGCTCCGGCCCGCCCAGGTAGACGATCCGGCGTACGCCGGCGGCCCGCGCGGCCTCGGCGAACCGGGTGGCGGCCTCCCGGTCGGCGGCCTCGAAGCCGGCCTGGCCGAGCGAGTGCACCAGGTAGTAGGCGACGTCCACGCCCTCGAACGCGGCCGGCAGCGTCTCCGGCGCGCGCAGGTCGCCCTCGACGATCTCCGTCCGCGCCGCCCAGGGCACGTCCCGCAGCCGTCCCGCCTTGCGGGCGAGGCAGCGCACCGTGTGCCCCTCGGCCAGCAGCCGGGGCGTCAGCCGCCCGCCGATGTAACCCGTCGCTCCCGTGACCAGGCATCTCACGGTCTCCAGTGTGCGGCCCAATAGACTCTGGCGTCGTGGCTACTGAGACGAGCACCTTCTGGGGGCCGGACTTCGACCAGCTCCGCGCGACCGACCCGGAGATCGCCGGGGTGGTGCTCGGCGAGCTGGACCGGCTCCGGGGCGGCCTGCAACTGATCGCCAGCGAAAACCTCACCTCGCCGGCGGTGCTGGCCGCGCTCGGCTCGACCCTGACCAACAAGTACGCCGAGGGCTACCCGGGCCGGCGCTACTACGGCGGCTGCGCCGAGGTCGACCGGGCCGAGGAGATCGGCATCGCGCGGGCGAAGGAGCTCTTCGGCGCGGAGCACGCCAACCTCCAGCCGCACTCGGGGGCGAGCGCCAACCTGGCCGCGTACGCGGCGCTGGTCCAGCCGGGGGACACGGTGCTCGCCATGGACCTGCCGCACGGCGGCCACCTCACCCACGGCAGCCGGGTCAACTTCTCCGGCAAGTGGTTCCACACGGTCGGCTACACGGTCCGGCGGGACACCGAGCTGATCGACTACGACGAGGTACGCGACCTGGCCCTCGCGCACCGGCCCAAGATGATCATCTGTGGGGCGACGGCGTACCCGCGGTTGATCGACTTCGCGCGGTTCCGCGAGATCGCCGACGAGGTCGGGGCGTACCTGATGGTCGACGCCGCGCACTTCATCGGGCTGGTCGCCGGGCAGGCCGTCCCGTCGCCGGTGCCGCACGCCGACGTCGTCTGCCTCACCACGCACAAGGTGCTGCGCGGGCCGCGCGGCGGCATGATCCTGTGCCGGGAGTCGCTGGCCCAGCGCATCGACAAGGCGGTCTTCCCGTTCACCCAGGGCGGCCCGCTGATGCACGTCGTCGCCGCCAAGGCGGTCGCGCTGCGCGAGGCCGCCCAGCCCGAGTTCCGGGCCTACGCCGAGCGCGTGGTGGCGAACGCGCGGGCGCTCGCCACCGGGCTGGCCGACGAGGGGATGCGCCCGGTCTCCGGGGGCACCGACACCCACCTCGCCCTGGTCGACCTGCGCGAGGTCGGGGTCACCGGCGCGGACGCCGAGGCGCGCTGCGACGCCGCCGGCATCACCCTGAACAAGAACGCGATCCCGTACGACCCGCAGAAGCCGATGGTCGCCTCGGGCATCCGGGTGGGCACCCCGAGCGTCACCACCCAGGGCATGCGCGAGCCGGAGATGCGCCAGGTCGCGTCGCTGATCGCCCGCGCCGTGCGCACCGATCCGGCCGCCCCCGGGGGCACCGACACCCTCGCCGCGCTCGCCGGCGAGGCCGCCGAGCTGGTCGCCGCCTTCCCGGCGTACCCCCGATGAGCGAGCCGCGCGCGGGCGAGCCGGGCGCCATCCGGTCCCGGCTGCCGCACCTTCGCCTGCCGCTGCTGGCCTGCGCGGTGCTCGCGCTGGTCGGGGTCCCGGCCGCGGCGGTGCTGCGCGGCGGCACCGGCGCGGCCGGCGTGGCCGCCGGGATCGCGCTGGTCGTCGTCAGCTACCTGGTCTCCGGCGTCTCGGTGGCCTGGGCCGACGCCGTCAACCCCCGGATGATCATGTCGGTGGGGCTGGTCACCTACGCCACGAAGATCGTGGTGCTCGGGGTGGCGATGGCGGCCGTGGCGGCCACCGGCTGGCCCGGCCTGCCGGACATGGGGGTGGCCATCATCGCGGCCGTGGTGGTCTGGACGGGCGCCCACCTGGGCTGGGCCCTGCGTACGCCGCTGCCCACGTTCGAGCGACGCGGTGAGTGAGCGTTCTGTCGGATCTGCGTCCGGCATTTCGGGCTGCCGCGGCGGGCCGCACGGGAGTAACCTGACCAACGACTTTCGCGCCCGCGCCATGGCCCGCACGCTGTTCGCAGTGTGGGGGGTGCCGCACACTCCCGCGCGCTCCTGCTGATATTGTTCGCCACGTCATGGCCGAAGACCCACACCCCCGCAGGTCCGACGACCCTTCGTCGGAAGGCGCGGCAGGTGCCGTTCTGGGCTACCTACTCGCCGGCATCGTGGTGTGGGGCTTCCTCGGGTGGTTGGCGGAGCGTTTTCTCGATCTGCGAACCGGCGTCGGGGTCGCCCTCGGCATGATCTTCGGCGCGGCCGGAGCGATTTACCTGATCATGAAGAGGCTCAGTGCTTGAGTGCCAGCACGCGCGGGTCTGTCGAGTGCGGAGGATGACACGGTGAGTGGACAGCTCGTCGCCGCAGAGGGGCTTCCCTGGCCCCCCAGCGTCGGAGATTTCTACCCGCCGGACGTGGCTGGCCCCTGGGTCACCAAGTTCGGGATCATGGTCTGGCTCGCGGTCGCGTTGCTGATCGTCTTCTTCATGCTCGCCTACCGGAAGCCCAAGCTGGTCCCCGGTAAGGCCCAGTGGTACGCGGAGTCGGTCTACGGCCTGGTCCGGGACAACATCGCCCGCGAGCAGATGGGCAACGCGGGCATCCGCTTCGCGCCCTACTTCACGGTGCTGTTCAGCTTCATCGTGCTGACCAACCTCTTCGCCATCGTGCCCGGGTTGCAGATCTCGCCGAACTCGCACATCGCGTTCCCCATCGTGCTCGCCGCGATCTCCTACGTGATGTACCTCTACATCGGCGCCCGCAAGCACGGCCTCGGCAAGTACCTCAAGATGAGCCTGATCATCCCGAACGTGCCGTGGCCCATGCACATCCTGCTGATCCCGATCGAGTTCATGCAGACGTTCATCGTCCGGCCCGTCACGCTGGCCCTGCGGCTCTTCGCGAACCTGTTCGCCGGCCACCTCCTGCTGCTGGTCTTCACCATCGGCGGCTTCGTGATGCTCAACTCGAGCAGCCTGTTCATCCAGGTGACCTCGGTCTTCTCCTTCCTGATGGCGATCGTGATGGCCTTCTTCGAGGTGCTGGTCGCCGTCCTGCAGGCCTACGTCTTCGTCACGCTGAGCGCGAACTACATCGGAAGTTCGCTCGCCGACGAGCACTGATCGGGCTCGGCGGGCCACCCGGCCCGACCAAGCTTCTGGTACCGACCCGCGTACGCGTGAGCCCTCACGCGTCGAACAGGAGGAATACCCGCAATGACTGTTCTTGCCGAGATCGGCGGTAGCGTCAACACCATCGGCTACGGCCTCGCCGCCATCGGCCCCGGTATCGGTGTCGCCCTGGTCTTCGCGGCCTACATCCAGTCGAGCGCGCGCCAGCCGGAGTCCGCCGGCTACAACCGCACCTGGCTGATCCTGGGCTTCGCCCTGGTCGAGGCGCTCGCGCTGTTCGGCCTGGTGCTCGCCTTCGCTGTCGGCGGCTGACGAAAGCTCTCTCCCGACCCGGAGGTCTGACATGTTCATCGCCGCAGAAGGTGTGGAGCACAACCCGATCCTGCCCATCTGGCAGGAGATGGTCGTCGGGACCATCGCCTTCGCCCTGCTCTGCTTCGTCCTGCTGAAGTTCGTCATGCCCCGCATGGAGGCGATGTACCAGGCGCGGGTCGACGCGATCGAGGGTGGCCTCAAGCGGGCCGAGGCCGCCCAGGCCGAGGCGAACCAGGTGCTCGAGCAGTACCGGGCCCAGCTCGCCGAGGTGCGTACCGAGGCGGCCCGGATCCGGGACGACGCCCGGGCCGACGCCGAGGGCATCCGCCAGGACATCCTCGCCAAGGCGCGGGAGGAGTCCGACCGGATCATCGCCGCGGGCAAGGAGCAGCTCGCCGCCGAGCGCGCCACCATCGTGCGCGAGCTGCGCACCGAGGTCGGCACGATCGCGGTCGACCTGGCCAGCAAGATCGTCGGGGAGTCCCTCGCCGACGAGGCGCGCCGCAAGGGCACCGTCGACCGGTTCCTGAGCAACCTCGAGAGCGCGGGGGCCCGCTGATGCAGGCCGCCAGCCGGGAGTCGTACAAGGTCGCGGCCGAGCGCCTCGACACGTACGTCCGCGGTGCGGAGCCGTCGGCGGTGGCCACCACCGCCGACGCCATCCTCTCCGTCGCCAACCTGCTGCGGCGCGAGCCGCGGCTGCGCCGGGCGCTCTCCGACCCGGCCCGCACCGGTGCCGACCGTGCCGGGCTGCTCGGCGAGCTGCTGCGCGGCAAGGTCGACGCCGAGGCGCTGGACCTGATCGCCTCGCTGGTCTCCGGCCGCTGGTCGGCGCCCTCGGAGCTGCTCGACGCCGCCGAGCGGCTGGGCGTCGACGCTCTCCTGGCGGGCGCCGACTCCGCGGGCGAGCTGGGCGAGGTCGAGGACGAGCTGTTCCGCTTCGGGCAGGTCGTCGCCGGCTCGCCGGGGCTGTCCAGCGCGCTCTCCGACCCGACCGTCCCGGCCGAGCGGCGGGCCACGCTGGTCGACCAGCTGCTCGCCGGCAAGGCCCGGCCGGTCACCGGCTACCTGGTCGGGGTCGCGCTCGCCGGGTTCGGTGGACGCAACTTCGCCGGGGCGCTCACCCGGCTGGTCGAGCTGGCCGCCGACCGGCGGGACCGGCAGGTGGCGTACGTGACCGCCGCGGCCCCGTTGAGTGAAGAGGACGAGCGCCGGCTGGGCGCGAGTCTCTCCGCGATATACGGTCGGGAGGTCTCCGTCAAGCAGACGGTGGACCCCTCGGTTCTCGGTGGCGTGAGCGTGCGGGTCGGTTCCGACCTGTACGACGGCACCGTCCTGCGCCGCCTCAACGAGAGCCGCAACGCGCTCGCGAAGCGCTGAGGCGGCACCCCCGCTCAGCGCCTGTGAATAGACGCCATTCGGACCGGTCGGTACTAGGTATCCCGGGCCCCTGATACTTAAGGAAGCAGAGGATGGCCGAGCTGACCATCTCGACGGAGGAGATCCGCGGCGCCCTGGAGCGCTACGTCTCCTCCTACTCGTCCGAACTCTCCCGCGAGGAGGTCGGCACCGTCGCCGACACCGGCGACGGCATCGCCCACGTCGAGGGCCTCCCCTCGACCATGACCAACGAGCTCCTGGAGTTCGAGGACGGCACGCTGGGTGTGGCGCTGAACCTCGACGTCCGGGAGATCGGTGTCGTCGTTCTCGGTGACTCCGCCAAGCTCGAAGAGGGGCAGCGCGTCAAGCGCACCGGCCGGGTGCTCTCCGTGCCGGTCGGCGACGCCTTCCTCGGCCGCGTGGTCAACGCGCTCGGCCAGCCGATCGACGGCCTCGGCGACATCGCCAACGAGGGCTTCCGCGAGCTGGAGCTCCAGGCCCCGAACGTGATGGCCCGGCAGTCCGTCGACGAGCCGCTGCAGACCGGCCTCAAGGCCGTCGACGCCATGACCCCGATCGGCCGTGGCCAGCGTCAGCTGATCATCGGCGACCGGAAGACCGGCAAGACCACCGTCGCGCTGGACACCATCCTCAACCAGCGGGACAACTGGCGCTCGGGCGACCCGAAGAAGCAGGTCCGCTGCATCTACGTCGCCATCGGCCAGAAGGCCTCCACGATCGCCTCGATCAAGGGCGTCCTGGAGGAGGCGGGCGCGATGGAATACACCACCATCGTCGCCTCCCCGGCCTCCGACCCGGCCGGCTTCAAGTACCTCGCCCCCTACACCGGCTCGTCCATCGGGCAGCACTGGATGTACGGCGGCAAGCACGTCCTCATCGTCTTCGACGACCTGAGCAAGCAGGCCGAGGCGTACCGCGCCGTGTCCCTGCTGCTGCGTCGCCCGCCGGGCCGCGAGGCGTACCCGGGTGACGTCTTCTACCTGCACTCCCGCCTGCTGGAGCGCTGCGCGAAGCTCTCCGACGAGCTGGGCGGCGGCTCGATGACCGGCCTGCCGATCATCGAGACGAAGGCCAACGACATCTCGGCCTTCATCCCGACCAACGTCATCTCCATCACCGACGGCCAGATCTTCCTCGAGACCGACCTGTTCAACCAGGGCGTCCGGCCGGCCATCAACGTCGGCACCTCGGTCTCCCGGGTCGGTGGCGCCGCGCAGGTGAAGCCGATGAAGAAGGTCGCCGGTTCGCTGCGGCTCAACCTGGCCCAGTTCCGCGAGCTGGAGGCGTTCGCCGCCTTCGCCTCCGACCTGGACAAGACCTCCCGCGCCCAGCTGGACCGGGGTTCCCGCCTGGTCGAGCTGCTCAAGCAGGCGAACTACTCGCCGTACCCGGTGCAGGAGCAGGTCGTCTCGGTCTGGGCCGGCACCGAGGGCAAGCTGGACGACGTCCCGGTCGGCGAGATCCGTCGCTTCGAGTCGGAGTTCCTCCAGTACCTCCGGCACAAGCACGAGGGCGTCCTGGCGAGCATCGCCGACCACCAGTGGAACGACGACATCATCAACTCCCTGGACTCCGCCATCGCCGAGTTCAAGCAGGTCTTCCTCGGCAAGGAGGACGAGCGGCGGATCAACGACGCGCCGGCCGCGCCGCTCGAGGGCGAGCAGGACCGCGAGACGGTGAGCCGCTACCGCGACGGCACGGGTGACCGCCCGGCCGAGAACCGGTAAGGGCTGATTCATGGCGGCCCAGGTTCGCGTTCTTCGTCAGCGGATCCGCTCGGCGAAGGGGATGAAGAAGATCACCAAGGCGATGGAGCTCGTGGCGACGAGCCGCATCGCCAAGGCCCAGGCCCGGGTGGCGGCGTCCCTGCCGTACGCCCAGGCGGTCACCGGCGTGCTCACGGCGCTGGCGTCCAACGCGCGGATCGACCACCCGCTGCTCACCCCGCGCGAGCGGGTGCGGCGGGCGGGCGTCCTGCTGGTCACCTCCGACCGCGGCCTCGCCGGCGGTTACAGCTCCAACGCCATCAAGATGGCCGAGTCGCTGATCGCCCGGCTGCGCGCCGACGGCAAGGAGCCGGTGCTCTACGTCATCGGGCGCAAGGGTGTCGGGTTCTTCCGGTTCCGTGACCGGCCGATCGAGGCCAACTGGACCGGGTTCTCGGAGCAGCCGACCTTCGCCGACGCCCGCGCCGTGGGCGAGACGCTGATCAAGGCGTTCACCGCCGGTGCGGACGACGTCGACGGCGGCGCCGGGGCGGACGGGGTGCTCGGCGTCGACGAGCTCCACATCGTCTACACCGAGTTCCACTCCCTGATGACCCAGACCCCGGTCGCCCGGATCATGGGCCCCATGCAGGTGGAGGACCGGCCCCGGTCCGAGGGTGCACTGCCGGCCTACGAGTTCGAGCCGGACGCGGAGGCGCTGCTCGACGCGCTGCTGCCGAAGTACATCAACACGCGGATCTACGCGGCGTTGCTGGAGTCGGCGGCAAGCGAGTCGGCGGCCCGTCGGCGGGCGATGAAGAGCGCCACCGACAACGCCGAAGAGATGATCGAGAAGTACACGCGTGAGATGAACTCGGCCCGCCAGGCCGGGATCACCCAGGAGATCAGCGAGATCGTCGGCGGCGCTAACGCGCTGGCCGCGTCGGGAAGTGAAGTGTGATGACTGCCCCAGTAGAGACCAAGACGGCCACGGGTCGCGTGGTCCGGGTCATCGGCCCGGTCGTCGACGCCGAGTTCCCGCGCGACGCCATGCCGGCCCTGTTCAACGCCCTGCACGTGGACGTGACGCTCTCCGGCGGCGAGAAGACGCTGACCCTGGAGGTCGCCCAGCACCTGGGTGACAACATGGTCCGCGCCATCTCGATGCAGCCGACCGACGGCCTGGTCCGTGGCACCGAGGTGCGCGACTCCGGCTCGCCGATCACCGTTCCGGTGGGCGACACGGTCAAGGGCCACGTGTTCAACGCGATCGGCGAGTGCCTCAACCTCACCGAGGGCGAGACGCTCCAGCCGGACGACCACTGGGGCATCCACCGCAAGGCTCCGGCCTTCGCGGACCTGGAGCCGAAGACCGAGATGCTGGAGACCGGCATCAAGGTCATCGACCTGCTCGCCCCGTACGTCAAGGGCGGCAAGATCGGCCTGTTCGGCGGTGCCGGCGTCGGCAAGACGGTGCTCATCCAGGAGATGATCACCCGTGTCGCCCGGAACTTCGGTGGTACCTCGGTCTTCGCCGGCGTGGGTGAGCGCACCCGCGAGGGCAACGACCTCATCGCCGAGATGACCGAGTCCGGCGTCATCGACAAGACCGCGCTGGTCTACGGCCAGATGGACGAGCCGCCGGGCACCCGGCTGCGGGTCGCCCTGTCGGCGCTGACCATGGCGGAGTACTTCCGCGACGTCAAGAAGCAGGAGGTGCTGCTCTTCATCGACAACATCTTCCGCTTCACCCAGGCCGGCTCCGAGGTCTCCACCCTGCTCGGCCGCATGCCGAGCGCGGTGGGCTACCAGCCGACCCTGGCCGACGAGATGGGCGAGCTCCAGGAGCGGATCACCTCCGTCCGGGGCCAGGCCATCACCTCGATGCAGGCGATCTACGTGCCGGCGGACGACTACACCGACCCCGCCCCGGCCACCACGTTCGCCCACCTCGACGCGACCACCAACCTGGAGCGGTCGATCTCCGACAAGGGCATCTACCCGGCCGTGGACCCGCTGGCGTCCTCGTCCCGGATCCTCGCCCCGGAGTTCGTCGGCGCCGAGCACTTCGCGGTGGCGACCGAGGTGAAGCGGATCCTGCAGAAGTACAAGGACCTGCAGGACATCATCGCCATCCTCGGTATCGAGGAGCTCTCCGAGGAAGACAAGATCACCGTGCAGCGCGCGCGGCGCATCGAGCGCTTCCTGTCGCAGAACACCTACGCGGCGGAGCAGTTCACCGGCGTGCCGGGCTCGACGGTCCCGATCGAGGAGACCATCGAGGCCTTCCGGAAGATCAGCGAGGGCGAGTACGACCACTTCCCCGAGCAGGCCTTCTTCATGTGCGGCGGTCTCGAGGACCTGGAGCGCAAGGCAGCCGAGCTCATGAAGAGCTGACCTGTCGGTCCTGACGAAAGGCCGCCCCGGCATTGCCGGGGCGGCCTTTCGTCCGTTTTCGGATCCGATGATCGCCGCTGGCCGGTTCCGCGTGGTCGGCGATCATGCCGTACGCGAGGTACCGTCGATCCGCCCACCCACCACGTGGGCGTCGATCCGCAACGAATCGGCTGCATGCGCCCGTCTCCTGATCGTGGGCGTGACGAACGGAGATGATCGTGGGTAAGGCCGACAAGGGCGGCGGCAAGCCGTCCAGGTGGTCGGGGGTGCCGCGCTGGGCCCGGGTCTGCACCGTGTTCGGTGCCGTCCTGATGCTGCTCAGCGGGGCCGTGCTGGTCGGTGCCGAGGCGCTGATGGCCCGTTACGAGGGCGCCGTCGGCAAGGCCGACCTCTTCGGCGACCAGGCCGCCGGGGCGAAGGAGCGCAAGAGCGACATCAAGGGGCCGCTCAACATCCTGCTGGTGGGCATCGACCCGCGCAACCCGGAGATGCCGCCGCTGGCCGACTCGGTCATGGTGCTGCACGTGCCGGCGGAGCTGGACCGGGCCTACCTCTTCTCGATGCCGCGTGACCTCATCGTGGAGATCCCCGAGTTCAGCCGGGCGGAGTTCGACGGCGGCACCGACCGGCTCAACGCGGCGATGTCGTACGGCAGCCGGGTGCCCGGCGGCAACCCGGACGCGGCCCGCGGATTCGAGCTGCTGGCGACGACGGTGCAGAACGTCACCGGCATCACGCGCTTCGACGCGGGCGCCATCATCAACTTCAACGGCTTCAAGAAGATCGTCGACGCGATGGGCGGCGTCGACATGCACATCGAGCGCGAGGTGCGCTCCGAGCACCGCGAGCCGGACGGCAAGCACCGCAAGGGCAACCCCAACGGCGAGGGCTACGTCGGCCCGCAGGCGGTCTACAAGAAGGGCAACCAGCACCTCAGCGGCTGGCAGGCGCTCGACTACGTCCGCCAGCGCTACCCGAAGAACGGCGTCCCGGACGGCGACTACGGGCGGCAGCGGCACCAGCAGCAGTTCGTCAAGGCCATGGCCGGTCAGGCGCTCAGCGCCGACGTGGTGACCAACCCGGTCAAGCTGGACCGGGTGCTGCGCGCGGCCGGGCAGTCGCTGATCTTCAGCGGCCGGGGCCACGGCGTGGTCGACTTCGGCCTGGCGCTCAAGGACATCCGCCCGGAGACGATCCAGATGATCAAGTTGCCGGGTGGCTCGGTCATCCAGAACGGCGAATACCGGGGCGAGAAGTTCCAGCCCGCCGTGGACGACTTCTTCGCCGCGCTGCGCAAGGGACAGCTCGACGCGTTCCTGGTGGAGCATCCCGACTTCCAGAACAAGGCGAAGTAGCCGTGGCGCAGGTCTCGCCACCCGCGTTGGGGGCGGGTCTGCGGCACGACTAGACTTTCGACAATCCGCCGCCGCAGCAAGGAGACAGCGTGGCAAAGCAGCTTCACGTCGAGCTCGTAGCCGTCGAGGAGAAGGTCTGGTCCGGCGAGGCCGAGATGGTCGTCGCCCGCACGACCGAGGGCGAGCTGGGTGTGCTGGCGGGGCACGCGCCCCTGCTCGGCCAGCTTGCCGAGCCCGGCCAGGTGCGCATCAAGCTTCCCGGCGGCGAGCAGGTCTCCTACGAGGTGGCCGGCGGCTTCCTGTCGGTGACCGCCGAGGGCGTCACCGTCCTGGCCGAGAGCGCCGCCCCGGTCTCCGCCGCGCAGAGCCGCTGAGCCGAAGCGTCGATGGAGATCGTCGAGGGGATCGGAATCGGCGTCGCCGTCATCCTCGGCGCACTCCTGATCCTCTTCGCCCGGCGGACCGTCGTCACCCGTAGCGGTGGCATCATCCGGCTCGGCGTCCGGACCTCCACGATGCTCGACGGCCGAGGCTGGTCTCCCGGCTTCGGCCGCTTCGTCGGCGACGAACTCCGCTGGTACCGGCTGTTCAGCTTCGCCATCCGGCCCGCCCGGGTGCTCTCCCGCGAGGGGCTGGCCGTCGAGCGACGGCGCCTGCCCGAGGGGCAGGAGCGCCTCTCGATGCCCGCCGACTGGGTCATCCTCCGCTGTACGAGTGACCACGCCCCGGTGGAGATCGCCATGGCCCGGTCCACCGTCACCGGATTCCTCTCCTGGCTCGAGGCCGCCCCTCCGGGGGCGGTCTCGCCGCGTCTGGCCTCCCAGGACTGGCCCGCCGCCTGACGTCCCCTCGTCCTTGGGGGTTTCCGGGGAGCCCACCCGCTCCGGGCGGTCAGGCTTGATCCCTCCGCGGGTGGGCTCCCCGGAAACCCCTGCCGTCGCACTGCCCGCGGTCCGGCGCCCGCTTGTCTCACCTTCCACCGTCACCGGTCTGGGCAGGCGCCGGATCGACTACTGGCGTAGCGACGCGACCAGTTTCGTCAACGGTGGGTGGTCAGCGGTTGCCGCCCGGCACCCATAGCACATCTCCGTCCGGATTTGCCGTTCTTGACAGGATAAAGAGCAGATCCGATAGCCGGTTGAGATACTTTGCCGGGAGCGAGCTGGTCCGCTCGGGGTCGTGCGCGACCAGGGCCCATGCCGCCCGCTCGGCGCGTCGGGCGACCGTCCGCGCCACGTGCAGCAGCGCCGCACCCGCGGTGCCGCCGGGGAGGATGAAGGAGTCGAGCTTGCTCAGGCGTGCGTTGTACTCGTCGCACCAGCCCTCCAGGCGCTCGACGTACGCCTCGGTGACCCGCAGCGGCGGGTACTTCGGGTCGGGTTCGACCGGGGTGGCCAAATCGGCGCCCACGTCGAACATGTCGTTCTGGATCGACGCCAGGACGGCCCGCAGTTCCTCGTCGAGTTGTCCCAGGGCGAGCGCCACGCCGATCGCGGCGTTGCACTCGTCGACGTCCGCGTACGCGGAGATGCGCGGATCGGTCTTCGGCACCTGCTCGTTGTTGCTCAGCCTGGTCATGCCGGCATCGCCGGCCTTGGTGTAGATGCGCGTGAGGTGGACGGCCATGACGCACAGCCTACGGATACCGGACCTGACTATCCCGGAGCGGCCGGGCGGCACCGCCGTCCGATCAGCCGGGAGCCCCGGCGACGCCGGTGACCCGGCGGTCCACGACCTCGACGTCATCCGGGTGCGCGGCGACGCGCGCCTGGCCGGCTCGGTGCACGTCGTGGGCGCCAAGAACTCGGCGCTGAAGCTGATGGCCGCCGCGCTGCTCGCGCCGGGCCGCAGCGTCATCACCAACGTGCCGCGCATCACCGACATCGCGATCATGGGCGAGGTGCTCCGCCGGCTCGGCTGCGGCGTCCGGTTCGACGCCGACGACCCGGTCGACCCGATGGTCGCGTACGGCGGGGTGGCCCGGTCCCGGTCGGTCGTCATCGACGTGCCCGAGCAGCCCGGCGCCGAGGCGGACTACGACCTCGTACGCCGGCTGCGCGCCTCGATCTGCGTGCTGGGCCCGCTGCTGGCCCGCCGGGGGCACGTGCGGGTGGCCCACCCGGGCGGCGACGCCATCGGCTCGCGGGGCCTGGACATGCACGTCTCCGGGCTGACCCGGATGGGTGCCGAGATCTCCGGGGAGCACGGCTTCGTGATCGCGTCGGCGCCGCACGGGCTGCACGGCGCGGAGATCGTGCTCGACTTCCCCAGCGTCGGGGCGACCGAGAACCTGGTCATGGCGGCGGTGCTGGCCCGGGGGCCGAGCGTCATCGACAACGCCGCCCGGGAGCCGGAGATCGTCGACATCTGCACGATGCTGAACCAGATGGGCGCGCGGATCTCCGGCGCCGGCACCTCCACCCTGCACATCGAGGGGGTGCCGGGGCTGCGGCCGGTGCGGCACGCGACGGTGGGGGACCGGATCGTCGCCGGTACCTGGGCGTTCGGCGCGGCGATGACCCGGGGGGACGTCACCGTGACCGGGGTGGAGCCGGCGTTCCTGGAGGTCGCGCTCGACAAGCTGGTCTCCGCCGGGGGCCTGGTGGAGACCCGGGGCGACGCGTTCCGGATCCGGATGGACGACCGGCCGAAGGCGGTGGACGTCGTGACGCTGCCGTACCCGGGCTTCGCCACCGACCTGCTGCCGATGGCGATCGGGCTGGCGGCGGTCAGCGACGGGGCCTCCCTGATCACCGAGAACATCTTCGACGGCCGTTTCATGTTCGCCAACGAGATGATGCGGCTGGGCGCGGACATCAAGACCGACGGCCACCACGCGGTGGTCCGGGGCCGGGACCGGCTCTCCGGCGCGCCCGTGCGCGCCACCGACATCCGGGCCGGCGCCGGGTTGATCATCGCCGGGCTCTGCGCCGAGGGGGTCACCGAGGTGTCCCACGTGCACCACGTGGACCGGGGCTACCCGGACTTCGCGGCCGACCTGCGCGCGCTCGGGGTCGAGGTGGAGCGGGGCACCGCACCGGAGGAACCGGACCTGAGCATCTGAGCCCGCGCCGAGCGGCACCTCGCCCTCCGAGGCCCACGGCCCCCGGCGGGGCCGCGCACCTGGGAGGGCGTGGGCCGGCACCTGGAGGGTCCACCGCGCCCGGCCGCCTTAGCATCCGTTCAGGCTCGCCGACTAGGGTGCTGGCAGACACTCAATCAGGCGAGGGAGAAGCAGATGGCGGGTCGACTCGCGGTCGTCGGGGCCGGGCTGATGGGCGCGGGCATCGCCCAGGTGGCGGCGCAGGCGGGCTGGCAGGTGACGCTGCGGGACCTGGACGACGCGGCCACCGGGCGGGGCATGGACGGCATCCGGAAGTCGCTGACCAGGTTCGCCGAGAAGGGCAGGATCGAGGCGTCCGAGGTCGAGGCGGCGCTGGGCCGGATCACCCCCACCACCGACCTGGAGGCGGCGGCCGACGCGGACATCGTGGTCGAGGCGGTCTTCGAACGGCTGGAGATCAAGCACGAGGTGTTCCGCGCGCTGGACAAGGTCTGCAAGGCCGACGCGGTGCTCGCGACCAACACCTCGGCCATCCCGGTGACGCAGATCGCCGCGGTGACCGAGCGCCCGGAGGCCGTCGTCGGCACCCACTTCTTCTCGCCGGTGCCGATGATGAAGCTCTGTGAGCTGGTGCGTGGCTACAAGACCAGCGACGAGACCCTGGCCACGGCGAAGTCGTTCGCCGAGGAGATCGGCAAGACGGTCGTGGTG
This sequence comes from Micromonospora sp. NPDC007220, assembly GCF_040634035.1. Classification (NCBI taxonomy): domain Bacteria; kingdom Bacillati; phylum Actinomycetota; class Actinomycetes; order Micromonosporales; family Micromonosporaceae; genus Micromonospora; species Micromonospora sp. NPDC007220. The sequence goes on from NZ_JBEYEU010000009.1 coordinate 70,662, forward strand.
GTCAACCGGGACATCGCGGGCTTCGTCACCACCCGGCTGATCGCGGCCCTGGTCGTCGAGGCGGTCAAGCTCGTCGAGTCGGGCGTGGTGTCGGCCGAGGACCTGGACACCGCCTGCCGCCTCGGCTTCGGTCACGCCATGGGCCCGCTGGCCACCACGGACCTGACCGGCGTGGACGTGCTGCTGCACGCCTCGAAGAACATCTACACCGACACGGCGGACGAGAAGTTCTTCCCGCCGGAGCTGCTCCAGCGCATGGTCACCGCCGGCGACCTCGGGCGCAAGAGCGGCAAGGGCTTCTACACGTACTGACGGGCAGCCGGGGCGCGACGTCCCCCGGCCGCTCAGCGGACCGCCTCCACGGGCGCGGGGGCGGTCCGCCGCAGCCCGGCGGTGAGCATCAGGGTGGCCGCCAGCGCCGCCGTGGCGAGCAGCGCGACGGCCCAGCCCGCCGGGACCAGGTCCGCGACCGTGCCGGCGAGCACGGCACACAGCGCCTGCGCGGCCATCATGCCGTTGTGCTGCAGGCCCAGCACCTGGCCCCGGAACTCGATGGGTGAGTGGGCGATCAGGCGCTCCTGCAACGGCAGCCCGGCGGCGAAGCCCACCGAGGCGACGACCGCGACCAGCATGGCCAGCGGTAGCGCCGGCGACAGCGCGTAGGCCAGGTAGGGCAGGACGAGCAGCAGCCGCAGGGCGGGAACCAGCCGGTTGCGCCGGGCCGGGGGCAGGAACCGTCCCACCACGACGTCGCCCGCCAGCATGCCGAGGGCCGCGGCGGCGTAGAGGAAGCCGGCGCGGTCCCCGGCGTACGGCACGAACAGCGCCTCGCAGCCGACGACCAGGCCGGGCGGCAGCCACAGGTTGAGCAGGAGCGAGCGGCGGCCGGGATCCGTCCACAGCTCGCGGTTCACCCGGAGCGTGCGCCCCACCGTCGTCCGGGCGGTGGTCCGGGCCGGGCGCTCCGAGATGCCGAACCACCCGACTGCCGCCGCCACCGCCCGCAGCACCGCCGCGAGCAGGAACACCTCGTACGGGTCCAGCCAGAACAACAGGACGCCGCCCAGCCCGAAGCCGGCGATCTGCATCGCCCCGACGCTCGTGTTCATGGTGGACCTGCCCAGCACGTAGGCGTCGGTCGGCAGGATGTCGGTGAGCAGCGCCCACCGGGCCCCGCCCGTGATCGAGCCGACGTACGCGCCGGTGAAGATGATCGCGAACCGGGCCCACAGCGGCAGGCCGGGCACCGCCTGGAGTGCCGCTCCGGCGGCGACCAGCACGGCGGCGAAGGTCAGCGCCCGGCGGGGCGGCAGGCTGTCCGCGGCCGACAGCAACGTCAGGCTGCCGAGCACGCCGGCGAGCGGCGCGCCGAACATGCTCAGCGCGGTGAGCAGCGCCGAGCCGGTCGACGCGTAGGTCAGCGAGCCCAGCGCCAGCGCCGACGTGGTGTGCGCCGCGATGCCCGCGCAGTTCGCCAGGAACAGGTTGCGGAACTCCCGGACCGCGAACAGATCTGCGTACGTTCTCACGGGCCCGATCGTGTGGGGTGCCGGGTGGATCTCCTAGAGTTACGTCTGGAGGCGAAACATGGCCGTCTGGCAGGTGCCGTCGGATCTCCTCGCGCGCAGCCGCTTCACGGTCTCGCCGATGGTCGACACGGTCGCCGCGCTGCGCGCGCTGCACGACCCGCGTAGCCCGTGGCAGCGGGCCTGGCGGGAGCCGCACGTCGCGGCGTTCCGGCGGATGCTGGCCGGTCGGCCGGTGGTCCGGGCGCTGCTGCCCGCGTCGTTCCACCCCCGGTGGACCGCCGACTTCCTCACCGTCGCGCCCGCCTCGCCGGAACCGACGTTCGCGGCGGAGCTGGCAGCCGTCGGGCGGTTGTCCGACGAGCGGATCCGGGCCGACCTGCGCGCCACCCGCCCGGAGCCGCTCGCCGCCGAGCTGCTGGCGGACGGTCTCACCGGGCAGGTGGTGGAGCTGCTCGACTGGGTCTGGACGCACACCGTCGAGCCGGAGTGGCCGGAGCGGGAACGCCGGCTCCGGGCGGACATCGTGGCCCGCACCGCCGCGTTGAGCGCGGGCGGCTGGGCCGGGGTGTTCGCCGACCTCAACCGCAACGTGTGCTGGCTGGGCGACGGTCGGCTCCAGGTCAACGACTACCCGGAGCCGCCGCTGTCGCTGGACGAGGCCGAGCAGTTGGTCTTCCTCCCGGCGCACTGCCGTCGCGGCTGGGTGGTCTGGGACAGGCCGACCCGGTTCGGGATGGTGTACCCGGTGCGCGGGATCCTGGTCGATCCCACCTCACCGGCACCCGACGGGCTCGCCCGGCTGATCGGCGCGAACCGGGCCCACATCCTGGTCCGGCTGGACACACCGCTGAGCACCTCGCAACTCGTGGCGGTGACCGGGCTCTCCCTCGGGACGGTGGGCGACCACCTGCGGGTGCTGCTGGACGCGGGCGCCGTCGGCAAGCGGCGGTCCGGGCGCGAGGTGCTCTACTGGCGTACGCCGCTCGGTGTCGCGCTCACGACGTCCACGCGTTAGCCGGGGCCCTTCCTCAGACCTCAGCCGTCGCGCTTGGTCGTCCAGCGGAACGTGGTCAGGCAGAGCACCAGGCCGATCACGCACCACGCGACGAGGACCAGGGCGACCCGGTCCAGCTCGAACGAGCCACCCGGCTCGCGGGCGCCGAAGCCGTCCGGCAGGAAGACCGAGCGCAGGCCCTGGCACATCCACTTCAGCGGGAAGAGCGCCGCCACCTGCTGCATCCAGGTCGGCAGCTCGGTGAAGACGAAGAACACCCCGGAGATGAACTGGAGCACCAGCGCGACCGGGGTGACCACCGCCGAGCCGCTGCGGGCGGTGCGGGCCAGCGACGAGATGGCGATGCCGCACAACGTGCAGGCGGTGACGCCGAGCACCGACACCCAGCCGAAGGTCAGCCACTTCGCGGCGGTCCCGGGCAGCTCCAGGTCGAACAGCGCCACCGAGACCGCGAGCAGCAGCACGGTCTCGGCGATGCCGATCGCCACGACCATGATCACCTTGCCGGCGAACCAGACCCACTTCGGCATCGGCGTGCCCCGGTAGCGCTTGAGCACCCCCCGGTCCCGCTCGATCGGGATCCAGATGCCCAGGTTCTGGAAGCTCACCGTCATCAGGCCCGTGGCGATCATGCCGGTGATGAAGTATTGCGTGTAGCTGACGCCGGGGGCGATCTCGTCGTCGAAGATCGCCGCGAAGATCAGGATCATGATGACCGGGAAGCCCATCGTGAAGACGACGGACTCCCGGCTGCGCAGGAACTGGGTGATCTCCAGCCGGCTCTGCCGCAGGCTGAGGGCGACCGGGCCGGGTCGCCGGGCCGGTGCCGTGGTGGCCGGCGCGGCCGGCTTCGTCGTGGTGGTCATCGGTGTCCGATCATGCGCAGGTAGATGTCCTCCAGGGTCGGCCGGGTCACCGTCAGGCCGGGGACCTCGCCGCCGAAGCGCGCCGCCAGCTCCGCCACCAGCGCCGTCGGCGTCGCGCTCTCCGCCGTTTCCCGCGCCCCCTCCGGCGTACGCCAGGAGACCGTCGCCAGGGCCTCGCGCCGGTTGCCGAGCTGGTCGGGCGTGGCCACCTCGACCACCCGGCCGCCCGCGATGACGCCGACCCGGTCGGCGAGGGACTCCGCCTCGTCGAGGTAGTGGGTGGTGAGCACGATGGTGGTGCCGGCGGCGGCCAGGTCGCGGATCAGCTCCCAGAACTCCCGGCGCGCCTCCGGGTCGAAGCCCGTGGTGGGCTCGTCCAGGAAGAGCAGCTCGGGGCGGCCCACGATGCCGAGCGCCACGTCGAGCCGGCGCTTCTGCCCGCCGGAGAGGGTGTGCGTACGCGCCTTCGCCTTGCCGGCCAGCCCCACCCGCTCGACGACCTTGTCGGGGTCGTCCGCGTCGGCGTAGAAGCCGGCGAAGTGGCGCACCACCTCGGCGACCGTCAACTCGTCGAACTCGCCGGTGCCCTGGAGCACGATGCCCACCCGGGAGCGCCAGTCGGCGGCCGGACGGGCCGGGTCGCTGCCGAGGACGTCGACGTCGCCGGCGTCGCGCCGCCGGTAGCCCTCCAGGATCTCCACGGTGGTGGTCTTGCCGGCGCCGTTGGGGCCGAGGAGGGCGAAGACCTCGCCGCGGTGGACGTCGAGATCCACGCCCGCCACGGCGACGTTGTCCCCGTACGCCTTGCGCAGCCCCCGGACGGAGATCGCCAGCTCGTCATGCATGCGTCAAGTGTGCGACCTGGCCGCGGCGGTGGGCCGGCCGGGGTGTGGTGGTCGCGCCCATGTCGGGCGCTTCGCACCCGGGTTTCCGCTCCATGGAGCTGTGTGGTTTTCCACAGCTCTGGTGACTGAACGGTAACTTAGACTCCCGCCATGGACGAGAAGGCTCTCCCCGGCCGGCTGCCCGAGCGCGACCGCCCCTGGGTGATGCGCACCTACGCCGGGCACAGCTCGGCCGCGGCGACGAACGCGCTCTTCCGCCGCAACCTGGCGAAGGGGCAGACCGGCCTGTCGGTCGCCTTCGACCTGCCGACCCAGACCGGCTACGACCCCGACCACGAGCTCGCCGCCGGCGAGGTGGGTCGGGTCGGTGTGCCGGTGGCGCACCTCGGCGACATGCGGGCCCTCTTCGACGGCATCCCGCTGGCCGACATGAACACGTCCATGACCATCAACGCGCCGGCGATGTGGCTGCTCGCCCTCTACGGCACGGTCGGCGAGGAGCAGGGCGCGGAGCTGTCCCGCTGCGCCGGCACCACGCAGAACGACATCATCAAGGAGTACCTCTCCCGGGGCACCCACATCTTCCCGCCGGCCGCGTCGCTGCGGCTGACCGCCGACGTCGTCGCGTACGCGCTGCGCGAGATGCCGCGCTGGAACCCGGTGAACATCTGCTCGTACCACCTCCAGGAGGCCGGCGCGACGCCGGTGCAGGAGGTCGGCTTCGCGCTCTCCACCGCCGTCGCGGTGCTCGACGCGGTCCGCGACTCGGGGCAGGTGCCCGCCGAGCGGATGGGCGACGTCGTGCAGCGGATCTCCTTCTTCGTCAACGCCGGGGTGCGCTTCGTCGAGGAGATCGCCAAGATGCGCGCCTTCGGGGCGCTCTGGGACGAGATCACCCGCGAGCGCTACGGGGTGGAGAACCCGAAGCAGCGGCGGTTCCGCTACGGCGTGCAGGTCAACTCGCTGGGCCTGACCGAGGCGCAGCCGGAGAACAACATCCAGCGCATCGTGCTGGAGATGCTCGGCGTGACCCTCTCCCGGGACGCCCGGGCCCGCGCCGTGCAACTGCCCGCCTGGAACGAGGCGCTCGGCCTGCCCCGGCCGTGGGACCAGCAGTGGTCGCTGCGCATGCAGCAGGTGCTCGCGTACGAGTCGGACCTGCTGGAGTACCCGGACCTGTTCGAGGGCTCGCACGTGATGACGGCGCTGGTCGAGGAGATCGTCACCGGGGCCCGGGTCGAGCTGGAGAAGGTGCTGGAGATGGGCGGCGTCGTCGCGGCCGTCGAGACCGGCTACCTCAAGAGCGCGCTGGTCGCCTCGCTGGCCGAGCGCCGCCGCCGGATGGAATCCGGCGCTGACGTGGTGGTCGGCGTCAACCGGTTCACCGAGACCGAGCCGTCGCCGCTGACCGCCGCCGGCGCCGAGTCCGTCGAGCAGGTCGACCCGGCCGTCGAGGCGGCGGCCACTGAGGCCGTACGCCGGTGGCGGGCCGGGCGGGACGACTTGGCTGTCGACGCGGCACTGGCCCGGCTGCGCGCGGACGCCGCGACCACGACGAACCTGATGCCGGCGACGCTGGAGTGCGTGCGGGCCGGGGTGACCACCGGCGAGTGGGCCGGCGCGCTGCGCCAGGTCTTCGGCGAGTACCGGGCGCCCACCGGCCTGACCGGCGCCGCCGGGGCCGGCGGGGACGCCACCCTGGCCGCCGTCCGGGCGCGCGTCGCCGCCACCGCCCGCGAGCTGGGCAGCGGCCGGCTGCGGCTGCTCGTCGGCAAGCCCGGCCTCGACGGGCACTCCAACGGCGCGGAGCAGATCGCGGTACGCGCCCGCGACGCCGGCTTCGAGGTGGTCTACCAGGGCATCCGGCTGACCGCCGGGCAGATCGTCGCCGCCGCCGTCGAGGAGGACGTGGACCTGGTCGGCCTCTCGGTCCTCTCCGGCTCGCACCTGGCGGCGGTACCGGCGGTGCTGGACGGCCTGCGCGCCGCCGGCCGGTCGGACCTGCCGGTGGTGGTCGGCGGGATCATCCCCGCCGGCGACGCGGAGCAGCTCCGCGCCGCCGGGGTGGCCCGGGTCTTCACGCCGAAGGACTTCGCCCTGACGGGGATCATCGACGACCTGGTGACCGTGGTCCGGGAGGCCAACGGCCTGCGCTGAGGGGAAGGCCCCCGGCGAGGACGCGTCGCCAGGGGCCTGTCCGTCGCGGCCCGACGCCGGTGCGCCCGTGTCAGGTCAGCGGCTGACGTAGGTCATGCAGTCGGCCATGTCGTTGTCGGGACCGACCTTGATCGACGGCGCGTGGCATTCCAGCTGCTCGTTGTGCTGGCAGTCCGCGCGCTGGCAGGCGCCCACCTGCGCGGTCATGCCGCCGTCGACCCCGCCACGGACCGCCGGCATCTCGACGAAGGTGTGGCAGTGCGCGTGGTCCGGGCTGCCGATGGTGATGGCGAAGGCGTGGCAGTCGTTGGTGTGGTTGTACGAGCACGCCGCCACGACACATTCCTGGACGCGGGGCATCTCCACTGCTGCGGTCATGGTGACCTCCTATAGAGTCGTGCCCCGATTTTAGGCTTTTGTGGGTTTTGCCGAGCCTGCTTCAGCCCACTCCGAGCACCTCGGACAGCGGGGCCGGCTCGAGGCCGCGCTCGGCCAGCCCGGCCAGGATGTGCGGCAGCGCCTCGTCCGTCATCGGCGCGTTCGCCTCCGTCACGTGCAGGACGATCACCGATCCCGGACGCACCCCGTCCAGCGCGGCATGCACCACCGGCCGCCAGGACTTCGCGAACGGGTCGCCGCTGACCACGTCGCCGTCGACCACCGTCACCCCCAGCGGCGCCAGCGCGGCCAGCGCCTTCCTGTCGTGGCACAGCCCGGGGAAGCGGAAGTACCGGGTCTGCCGCCCCCCGTACGCGGCCACCACGTCGAACGTACGGGCCACGTCGGCCGTCATCTCCCGCTCCGCGATACGGGGCAGGCCGTAGCAGTCCGGGGTGAAGGCCAGGTGCCCGTAAGTGTGGTTGGCCAGCTCGAAGCGCGGGTTCGCGGCGAGTCGACGGGTCACGTCCGGGTACTGCTCCACCCACTTGCCGGTGAGGAAGAAGGTGGCCGGCACCCGCTCCCGCTCCAGCAGGTCGATGATCTTCAGGTTCGCGTACGACCGCACCGCGCCGCTGCGCAGCTGGTACCGCATCCCGTCCGTCATGTCGGCGTCGAAGGTGAGCGCCACCTTGTTCCCCGTACGCGGCCCGTGGTCGACGACAGGTGGCCTGGTCCCGACCGGGGTCGCGCCGGGGACCGTCGCCGCAGGCGCGGCGGAGGCCGTGTTCTCCGGGGTGGCCGGGGCCACCGTCACCGCGGGCGCGGCGGGGGCCGTGGTCTCCGGGGCGGCCGCGGCGCGATCGGTTGCCGGGATGCGGACGATGCCGGCGTCGGCCGGCGCGCGCAGCGGGTTTGGGAGGACGAGGAGAGCCGCGGCGGCGACGACGGCGGTGAGGGTCGCGACGAGCGGAACGCGGGGGATCTTCACGTGCACCGGGAGATGATGTCAGCGCCTGACATTTCCTGCGTGCCCGCTGTCGAGCGTGCTACCTGAACCGGCTGCGCACGGGGACCCCGTCAGGTTGGTCGCGCGGCCTTGTCCTGGCGGCTTGCGCGGGCCGTGTCCGGTTGATTCCACGGCCTTGTCCCGGCTGCTTGCGCGGGCTCTGTCCCGGCTGGTTGTGCCTGCCTCATCCCGGCTGGGCAGTGCCCGGTGGGTCCCCGCTCATCCCGACATCGGGTGCCGCGAACCGAGCGACGCAGACCGGGCGATACGACCGCGGTGCCGCGACCCGGTCGACGCGCCCCGGACGGCCCGTTCAAGCCGGCCGTGCAGAGGGCCGGTCGCCGCAACGGGAGCACTCACCCTGCCTGCCGCCGTGAAGCGAGCATTGGTGATCAGGACGCCATGGACCTTATCGGGCGGCTTTAACGTCCATGGCGTCCTGATCACCAGTGGGTGGACCGGTGTTCTTGGCTTGCTCGGGTGTGGCGAGGCGGGCAATTCGGGCGGGGTGCGGCGGTCGGCACCTGTTTCCTGGCTGCACGGGTGTCCGGGCTTGTCGCCAAGGTCCGGTCGGGGCCGCGTCGGGCATCACCTGACGCCCCGTCCCAATGTTTTGTCCGGTTTGTGGATGTGACCGGAGGCATTGCGGGGGCGGAATCGTGGCTGCGGCGGGGTCGTTACACCGTGCGTACGACCGAGCAAGGCCGCCGTCGCGGGAGGCTGAACCAAGGCCGCCATTCTCTCGCCGCCCGCGCCCTCGGGCCAGTTCGAGTGGGTCAGGCCACGTTGTCCGACGGGCTGGCGGGCCTGGGGCCCGGAATGATGGCGGGCCGGCGGTGGTTACACATGGTCACGGCCCGCGTAAGGGCACCCGCAACGCGAAGCGTGAGGGCGTCCCCGCCCCGCGAGACAGCCTCGACCTCCACTGGTCAGCAGGCGGGCGCGGCCGATCTGATCTTCCTCCGGACGAGTTGCCGGAGATCTCCTGGTTCCTGAGTTGAGCCGAGTTCGTGAGCGCCGGACGGTGCTTGCACCCGCGTGAGCCGATCCCCCTCGGTGCGGGTGCCGACCCCCGAATGGAGCGTTTCCGATGAACACGATCATGCGTAAGAGCGTTCTTGGTATCGCTGGCCTGGCGGTCGCCGGTGGTCTGGCTGCCGGTCCGCTGAACCACGCCAACTCCGGTGTCGAGGTCGAGGCGGGCTCGCCGATCACGGCGGCTGCGGTGCAGGCCGACAAGCCGGACATGGGCAAGCTGGTGCCGCATGGCGTGCAGAGCGCGCAGTCGCACGTTGACCTGTCGGACGAGCAGGTCGCCAACGTCAAGGCGATCATCGCGGCGACGAAGAAGGCCGGCATGGACGAGCGCGCCGCGGTGGTGTCGATCGCGACGGCGTTGCAGGAGTCGAAGCTGGAGAACCTGGGTCATCTGGGTGACCGCAACGACCACGACTCGCAGGGCCTGTTCCAGCAGCGTCCGTCCAGTGGGTGGGGCACGGTGGAGCAGATCACCGACCCGGAGTACTCGACGACGGCGTTCCTGAAGGGTCTGAAGCAGGTCGACGGGTGGCAGGACATGCCGCTGACGAAGGCCGCGCAGACGGTGCAGGTGTCGGCGTACCCGGACCACTACGCCCAGTGGGAGCAGCAGGCCGCTGACCTGGTGGCCGAGCACTGGAACAGCTGACGACAGCAACTGAACGTCGCTCTGGCCGGCACCCCGAGGTGGGGTGCCGGCCAGACGCATGTCCGGGGCCGGGGCGGGCGTTGTTCGGCGGGCCGTGGTCAGTTCGCCGACCCCAGCCGGCGGTGCCGGGCACGTCGGGCAGCGGCGCGTGCCGGGTGGACACCAGCAACGCGCCACCGGCAGACGGGAGGCGGTCGGGGCGTACGACGATCAGACGCGGAAGCCGGCGGCCCGCGCCGCCTGACGCTCCCGGCGGCGGTCGGAGCGGCGGCGCACGAACCAGAAGACGAAGACGACCAGCCCGAGCAGGAACGCCAGCACCAGCACCGGCAGCAGGATCGCCACCACCGACATGGCCACGCTGGTGGCGTCCTCGGCGGTGCTGGCCACGGGTGCGCCGACGCCGGCCGTGGTCGCGTTGATGACCGGTCGGGCGGCGGACTTCAACAGGTGTACGCCGAGGGCGATCACCACCCCGGCCACCACGGGGACCCACTGGCTGGACGAGAAGAAGGTGTCAGGGTCACTGACCGTCACCGTCTCCGAGGACGAGCCCGCGCCGAACGCCAGGCCGCCGGCTGTCGGCCGGACCACGGTCTGCACGACGTCGTTGACGTGGTCGACCACCGGGACCTTGTCGGCGACGACCTCGACGACCAGCAGCACCGCCAGGATCGCGATCACCCAGCCGTTGCCCAACCACTGCCAGCCGCCGGGCAGGTCGATCAGGCTGGTGTAGCGGGCCAGGAGACCCATGGTGAGCAGGGGGATGTACGCGTTCAGCCCCGCCGAGGCGGCGAGACCGGTACCGGTGAGAACTTCGAGCACCATCTCAGCATCGCACCGGCGCGCCAGTGCCGCTCGGTGGCGCGGACCGGGGTCTCCGCTACCCTCGTCGGGTGCGGTTGGTCATTGCGAAGTGCTCGGTGGACTACGTCGGACGGCTCTCGGCCCACCTGCCGCTGGCCACCCGGTTGCTCATGGTGAAGGCGGACGGGTCGGTGTCGATCCACGCCGACGACCGGGCGTACAAGCCGTTGAACTGGATGAGCCCGCCCTGCCGGTTGGAGGAGGCCCCCGGCGTCTGGCGGGTCGTCAACAAGGCGGGGGAGGAACTGCGGATCACCCTGGAGGAGATCTTCCAGGACACCTCGTACGAGCTGGGTGTCGATCCGGGCCTGCGCAAGGACGGCGTGGAGGCGCACCTTCAGGAGCTGCTGGCGGCCAACCCGGAAGCGCTCGGCGAGGGGTTCACGCTGGTCCGCCGGGAGTACATGACGGCGATCGGCCCGGTCGACCTGCTCTGTCGGGACGCCAACCAGGGCGCCGTGGCTGTGGAGGTGAAGCGGCGCGGCGAGATCGACGGCGTGGAGCAGCTCACCCGGTACCTGGAGCTGATGAACCGCGACCCGCTGCTCGCGCCGGTCGCCGGGGTCTTCGCGGCACAGGAGATCAAGCCGCAGGCCCGGGTGCTCGCCACGGACCGGGGCATCCGCTGCGTCGTCGTCAACTACGACAAGCTGCGCGGCATCGAGCGCGACGAGCTCACCCTGTTCTGACTGTGAGGCTGGCCGGGGCGGACCGTCCTCGCGGCGTTGCGGCGGACGCCGGAGGCCGGGCCCGCCGCAGCGTCAACGGGGCGGCTCCGGCGGGCCGTCCGCGCGGACGGCGATCAGCGACTTGGGCAGGCCGGCCACCCGCTCGACGAGGATGCGTGAGTCGGGGAAGTAGTGCCGCATCTGCGAGCGGTCCAGCAGCTCCGTCCAGAGCACCTGGTGGATGGCGGCCTCGTGGCTGCGGGTCGGCTTGTGCCCGAGCGGCCAGCGGCGGGCGAACGCGGTCCGCAGCCGCACGGGGAGGAACTGCATGCCCGGCGCGATCCAGTGCGGCTCGATGGGGAAGTAGCGGTAGGGCGTCTGTACCCAGTGCCGGTCGCCGAGGTTGCGCACGGCGTCAGCGAAGCGCAGCCGCCGCTCGTGCCCGCCGACGTGCTCCAGCACCGAGTTGGAGAAGACCAGGTCGTAGCGGCGCCCGGTGATCCGGGCCGGTAGGTCGCAGGCGTCGGCCCGGTCGACCTCCGCCCACTCCGGGACGTCCGTGGGCGGTCGCTCCAGGTTGACCACGTGTACGCGCGCCGGCCGCACGTCGGCCCGGGTCCAGGTGCCGAGCCGGCCACCCAGGTCGATGACGTGCATCTTCTCCAGGTCAGGGAACGTCCGGACCAGCCAGTCGGCGCGGCGACGCCGCTGCCGGGCACTCCACGACCGGTCACTGTCGACGAGGTGGAAGCGCAATCGATGGGGGCGCATTTAACGCAATGTACCGCTCCCACCACGTTGGACACATGTGAGGGTCTTCATGATCGGTTATCCGACAGTCACCTGCCGTACATGACCTTGATGGCCTTGACGAGTCGTGCGACGTCGGCCGGCGTCCGCTCGAAGGTCGTCGAGGGCAGCAGCGACCGGGCCCGCCGCCGGGTGATGGCCTTGGCGCGGCTGAACTCGCGCAGCCCGTCCTCGCCGTGGATGCGCCCGAAGCCGGAGTCGCCGACGCCGCCGAACGGCAGGGTGGACATCCCGGCGAAGGTCAGTGCCGAGTTCACCGACGCCATGCCCGAGCGCAGCCGCCGGGCGATCGCCACCGCGCGCCGCCGGCCGAAGACCGAACCCCCCAGGCCGTACGACAGGGCGTTGGCGCGGGCGACGGCCTCGTCGGCGTCGCGGACCCGGTTGATGGTCAGCGTCGGCCCGAACGTCTCCTCGCGTACGGCGGCGGAGTCCTCCGGGACGTCCACCAGCACGGTCGGCCGCACGTACGGCGGCTGCACCGCGTCCGCGCCGCCGAGCACGGCCCGGCCGCCCCGGGCCAGCGCGTCGTCGATGTGCCGGCGGATCACGTCGACCTGGCTCGGCATGGTGATCGGGCCGATGTCCGCGTCGTCCGCGCCGACGGTCAACCGGCCGGCCCGCTCGACGACCTTGCCGACGAAGGCGTCGAAGACCGGCTCGACCGCGTAGACCCGTTCGATGCCGATGCAGGTCTGGCCGGCGTTGGTCAGCGCGCCCCAGACGCACGCCTCGGCGGCGGCGTCCAGGTCTGCGTCGGCGTCGACGATCATCGCGTCCTTGCCGCCCGCCTCCAACAGCACCGGCGTCAGCGACTCGGCGCAGGCCGCCATCACCTTCCGGGCGGTGGCCGACGAGCCGGTGAAGGCCACCTTGTCCACTCCCGAGCGGCAGAGCGCCGCCCCCACGTCGCCGAGCCCGTGCACCGCGGTGAACACCGGCTGCTCCGGCACCACCTCGGCGAACGTGTCGACCAGCCACTGCCCGACGACGGGGGTGTACTCGCTGGGCTTCAGCACCACCGCGTTCCCCGCCGCCAGCGCGTACGCGGCGGAGCCGATCGGGGTGAAGACGGGGTAGTTCCACGGGCCGATCACGCCGACGACGCCGTACGGCTGGTATTCGAGGTGGGCGGAGAACTCGGCCAGGACGAGCCGTGAGCGGACCCGGCGGGGGCCCAGCACGCGGCCGGCGTTGCGGGCCGCCCAGTCGACGTGCTCGACGGCGCTGACGAGTTCGACGACGGCGTCGGCGATCGGCTTGCCGCCCTCGACGTGCACCAACTCGGCGATCTCCTCGATCCGCCGGGCGAGGAGGCTGCGCCAGCGCAGCAGCCGCTCCCTGCGCCCGCCGAAGCCGAGCCCGGCCCACCACTCGCCGGCCGCTCGGGCCCGCTCGACGGCCCGCCCGACGTCCTCGGCGGTGGCGACCGGCAGGCACCCGGCCTCCGCGCCGGTCGCCGGGCTCGTCGACACCAGCCGACCGTCCTCGATGATCGGGGTACCCGGGACACGCACAGCCGTCATGGCGGAAGTCTAGACCTGAGAATTACTCGCCGGTAGGGCCGCGACGGCAGGGTCCCGCCGGTCGGACCGGCCGCGGAACGGCGGAACGGGGTGGACGGCGGTCGGCCGGACTTGTGATGATTCTTCCGCCGGAGGGCGCCGAATCGCCGAACGCGAGGTGTCCGGCCGGGGACGCGGAGGTGACCATGCGGCGGTGGAGGCGACTACCGTGTGGTGGCAGGCTGACGCGCGGGGTGACCGCGCGGGGTGGAGGCTGACATTCCATGGAGGAACATCCGGAACTGAGACCGTTGTTGACGGTGGCCGGTGGGGCGATGCGGGGGCTGAGCGTCCGGGTGGGCCCCGAGCGGCAGGTCATCGGCCGGGGGTCGACCGCGGACATCGTGGTGCACGACGCCCACCTGAGCCGCCGGCACGCCGAGGTCTGGCTGACGGGCGAGGGGGCGGCCCTGGCGGATCTGGGTTCCACCAACGGCACCTGGCTGAACGACCGGCGGATCACCGGCGTGGAGCGGCTGGCCGACGGGGACGTGATCCGGCTCGGCCGCACCGAGCTGCGCGTCTTCGACCCGGGCGTGGCGCGGACCGACCCGGTGGGCTTCAGCTTCGGCGAGCCGCGCCGGGACCGCCGCCCGACCTTGCCGCTGCCGATCGCGGCGCAGGCCGCACCGGCCGTCGACGCGGTGTCGCCGGTGGCGCTTCCGGCGGCGGTGTCCGCGCCGTCCTGACCGGCGCCGACGGCGGATGCCGGCGCACACCTCCGGGCCGGTGAAGGTGGCGGGCCGGCCCATGGACGCGTCCGGCGCCGCGTGGCAGCATCCGGCGGATGGAGACCGGACAGCGGCAGGTGTCGGCGAACGGGATCACCCAGGCGGTACGGGTGGCCGGGCCGCCGGACGGCGTTCCCGTACTGCTGATCCACGGCAACTGCTCGTCGGCGGCCTTCTGGGAGCCGCTCGTGCGGCGACTGCCGGCCACCCTCCGGGTGGTCGCGCCCGACCTGCGCGGCTACGGGCTGACCGACACCGTCCCGGTGGACGCGACCCGGGGGCTGCGCGACTTCGCCGACGACGTCGCCGCGCTGCTCGACGAGCCGTCCCTCTTCGCCCCCGGCGTCCGGCCGGTGGTGGTCGGCCACTCGCTCGGCGGCGGGGTGGCCATGCGGCTGCTCGTCGACCACCCCGACCGGGTGGGCGCGCTGCTGCTCGCCGCTCCGGTCTCGCCGTACGGCTACGGCGGCACCCGGGACCTGACGGGGACGCCGACCACCCCCGACTTCGCCGGCACCGGCGGCGGCACCGCCAACGGAGAGTTCGTCAGGCGGCTGGCCGCCAGCGACCGGGGCGCGGACAGCCCGGCCAGCCCGCGCGCCGTGCTGCGGGCCACCTACGTGGCGGACCCGGCCTCGCTCGGCGACGACGAGGAGCTGCTGCTGGACAGCCTCCTCTCCACCGCGACCGGTGACGACAACTACCCCGGTACGGCGGTGGCCTCGGCGAACTGGCCCGGCACCGCCCCGGGACGGCGTGGCGTGCTCAACGCCCTCTCCCCGGCGCACTTCCGGATCGCCGACGAACTGGTCGCCGTGGCCGGGAAGCCGCCGGTCACCTGGATCCACGGGGACGCCGACGTGATCGTCTCGGACAC
Source organism: Micromonospora sp. NPDC007220 (assembly GCF_040634035.1). Lineage (NCBI taxonomy): Bacteria > Bacillati > Actinomycetota > Actinomycetes > Micromonosporales > Micromonosporaceae > Micromonospora > Micromonospora sp. NPDC007220. The sequence continues at coordinate 85,669 of NZ_JBEYEU010000009.1, forward strand.
CGCGATGATGGACCTGGCCCACCTGGGCTCGCTGGGCGTGGTGCCCGGCTGGCCGGGGGAGGCGGCCTGCCCGGCGCAGCCGATGGTGGCGCAGACCCGGGCGGTGCTGGAGCGTTACGCGGCGGCCGGCGGGGCGTACCGCGAGGTGCTGCTGCCCGGCTGCGGGCACAGCCCGCACCTGGAGCGGCCGGCCGAGTTCGTCGCCGAGCTGCTGAGGTTGACCGACACGGTGGGCTGATCGACGGGCGAGCGCGGCCGGCGCGGCGAGGCGACCGGCCGGGAGCCGACCCGCCTCGTCGAACGGCGCGCGCGCAACCCCGCTGGGCTCGTGAAATTTCCCACGGCGCCTCGACAACGCAACGTCACGTGGCAGACTCGCGCGCATAACCTTAATGGTCGTTAACGCGGCTGTGCGGAGCATCGAGGAGGCTGGTCGTGGCGCGTGATTTCACCAGCGTGGGCGTTGTGGGTCTGGGCACCATGGGTGCCGGCATCGTCGAGGTATTCGCGCGCAACGGGGTCGACGTCGTCGCGGTGGAGGTCTCCGAGGACGCGCTGGAACGCGGCCGGGCCATCCTCACCGGGTCGACGGACCGGGCCGTGGCCAAGGGCAAGCTCGCCGAGGCCGACCGGGACGCGCTGCTGAGCCGCGTACGGTTCGCCGTCGGGCTGGACGCGCTGCACGCGGTCGACCTGGTCATCGAGGCGGTGCCCGAGCACCTGGACCTCAAGCAGCGGATCTTCGCCGAGCTGGACCGGGTCTGCAAGCCCGAGGCGATCCTGGCCACCAACACCTCGTCGCTGAGTGTCACCGAGATCTCCGTCGCCACCAGCCGTCCCAACCAGGTGATCGGCATCCACTTCTTCAACCCCGCCCCGGTGATGAAGCTGGTCGAGGTGGTCCGGACGGTGGTCACCTCCGCCGACGTGGTCGCCGACGTGGAGGCGCTCTGCAAGCGGCTCGGCAAGGTCGACGTCACCATCAGCGACCGGGCCGGCTTCATCGCCAACGCGCTGCTCTTCGGCTACCTCAACCACGCCGTCGGGATGTTCGAGGCGCACTACGCCACCCGCGAGGACATCGACGCGGCCATGAAGCTCGGCTGCGGCCTGCCCATGGGCCCGCTGGCGCTGATGGACCTGATCGGCCTGGACACCGCGTACGAGATCCTCGACACCATGTACCGGCGCGGCGGGCGGGACCGCCGGCACGCCCCGGTGCCACTGATCAAGCAGATGGTCACCGCCGGGCTGCTCGGCCGCAAGTCCGGCCGGGGCTTCTACACCTACGAGCGGCCGGGCTCCCCGGTCGTCGTACCCGACGAGCAGACGCCTGTGGCGACGGAGGCCGCGCTCGGCGGCGCCGCCGCGATCGCGAAGGTCGGCGTCGTCGGATCCGGGACGATGGCCACCGGCATCATCGAGGTCTTCGCGAAGGCCGGCTACGAGGTCGTCTCGGTGACCCGGGGCGCGGAGAAGTCCGCCAAGGTCTTCGAGGCGGTCAGGACCTCGCTCAACAAGGGCGTGGTGCGCGGCAAGCTCAGCGAGGCCGACCGGGACGCCGCGCTCGGCCGGATCAACTGGTCGGCCACCCTGGACCACCTCGCCGACGTCGACCTCGTCGTCGAGGCCGTGGTCGAGGAGCTGAGCGTCAAGAAGGCCCTCTTCGCCAGCCTCGACGAGATCTGCAAGCCGGGCGTCGTGCTCGCCACCACCACCTCATCGCTGCCGGTGATCGACGTCGCGATGGCCACCCAGCGGCCCGCCGACGTGATCGGGCTGCACTTCTTCAACCCGGCGCCGCTCATGCCGCTGGTCGAGGTCGTGGAGACCATCCGCACCTCGACGGAGACCACCGCCACCGCCCGCGCGGTCTGTGCCGCGCTGGGCAAGACGGGCGTGGTCTGCGGCGACCGGTCCGGCTTCATCGTCAACGCGCTGCTCTTCCCGTACCTCAACGACGCCGTGAAGATGCTGGAGGCGAGCTACTCCACCGCCGACGACATCGACCACGCCATGAAGCTGGGCTGCGGCTACCCGATGGGCCCGTTCGAGCTGCTCGACGTGGTCGGCCTGGACGTCTCGCTGGCCATCCAGCGGGAGCTCTACCTGGAGCTGCGCGAGCCGGGCTTCGCGCCCGCGCCGCTGCTGGAGCACCTCGTCACGGCCGGCTACCTGGGGCGCAAGAGCGGCCGGGGCTTCCGCGACCACACCCGTCGCTGACCCGGTCAACACCGCCCGCCGGTGACGGCGTCTGCATGGTGTGACCTTCGAGGAGTACGTCGGCAGCCGAGGCCCCGCCCTGATGCGGCTGGCCCGGCTGCTGACGGGCGACGAGCACCGGGCCGAGGACCTCACCCAGGACGTCCTGACCCGCGCGTACGTGCACTGGCGGCGGATCGCCCGGGTGGACCGGCCGGACGTGTACGTGCGCCGGATGCTGGTCAACGCCAACAACTCCTGGTGGCGCCGGCGGACGAACCGGGAGCTGGCCACCGCCGACTTCGCGGAACGGCCCCAGCACGGCGACCTCGGCGGCGAGACGGCCGACCGGGACGCCATGTGGCGGCTCATCCTCGGGCTGCCGGACCGCCAGCGGGCGGTGCTCGTGCTGCGCTACTACGAGGACCTCGACGACGCGACCATCGCCCAGATCCTCGGCTGCTCGCCGGTCACCGTCCGCACCCATGCCATGCGGGCGCTCAACAACCTCCGGGAGCGCCACGGCGTCCCGGCGACGAACGGGAGCCGGCCGTGACCGACCTCGACGAACGGATCGTACGGACGCTGCGGGAACGCGCCGAGGGGACGGTCGACACCGACCGGCTCACCTCCCGTGCCGTCGCCGGGGGACGGGTCCGTCGCCGTCGCCGTCGGGCCGGCGCGGGCCTCGCGCTGGGCGTGGCGGCGGTGCTCGGGTTCACCGTCGCCACCGGCGTGGGCCTGCCGGAGCGGGTACGCCCGCCGGACGCCGCCGCGCCGGACGCCGCCACCGCCGCGCCGCCCCGGCTGGAGAACGTCCCCGGCGCGGCCGCCCGGCCCGACCTGGTCGGCACGGATCCGCAGGTACTGCACTTCGGGTTCGACCCGGCCCGTGCCCGCTACCGGGGCTGGCACGTCGGGTTCGGCGTGGAGAGCATCCGCGTCGAGGTCGGCGGTGGCCGGCCGGTGAGCGTCGCGCTGGCCCGTTCCGCCGACGCGCTGTGGGAGTACGCGGTCGAAGGGCTGCCGCCGGGGGCCACCGGGATGACGGGCGGGACGGTCTTCGACGGCACCGATCGCCTGCACCGGGAGGGCGGCACTTCCATCTGGATCCGGCTCTGGCAACCGGCCCCCGGCCTGTACGCCCGGGCCGCCGTGACCGCCGTGACCGCCCAGGAGATCGAGGTGGCGGTCGGCGCCCTCCGGTTGGGTGAGGCGCGCCGCTGCGTCGCGCCGGTGCGGCTCACCACGCTGCCCGCCGGCGCCCGGCTGGACCAGTGCACCGTCGATGCGGGGTCCTTCCCCGCCACGTTGCACATGTCGCTGGTGGTGAACGGGCCCGGGGAAGCGGAGACGCGTGTCGCGTTCGACTACGCGCGCTCGACGGTCACCGGCCGTACGGCGGGCAACCGGACGATCGGGGGCCGGGCCGCCTACCTCTATCCGCGGGGCGACCAGTTGGAGCTGCTCGGCATCCCTAAGGCCCACCTGATCGTCGATTTCAGCTGGTCGCACGGGGACTTCACCGAGGCGGACGCCGCCGTCCTGCTGGGCGGGGCGCAGGTCGCCACCGATCCCGGTGACCCGGAGACCTGGGACTGACCAGCGGCGGGGCCGGCCCGCCCACCCCGGGCCGGTCCCGCCGCCGGCCCGTACGCTTGGCAAGCGTGAGCCCCCGTCGCAACCGACAGCGCCGCGATGACGCCGCGCACCTCGACTCCGACCGGGCCCGGCAGGGCGTCGCCTCGGTGCAGCAGTGGCGCGACGGCGACTGGCAGGTACGCGGGATCAGCGGCGGCGCGTCCACCAAGACGTACCGCTGTCCCGGCTGTGACCAGGAGATCCGGCCCGGGGTGGCGCACCTGGTGGCGTGGCCGGCGGACGGGCGGGGCGACCTGACCGACCGGCGGCACTGGCACAGCGGGTGCTGGCGTGCCCGCGACCGGCGTGGGCCGGTCGTCCAGCGCGGTCGCGGTGCTCCCCGCTACGGCTGAGCGATCTGGATCACGCTGTTTCCGCCCCGCCCGGCGGTTCCCGGCCGCACCGGCGAGACTGGTGGGGTGAGCACACCGATCCGCGCGTCCTCCATCCTGCCCGGGCACCGCGAGGACATCGAGCTGCACACCGCTGACGGTCTGCGGCTGGTCGGCGAGTTGGCCCGGCCGCTGGACCGTGCGCCGGTGGGCACCCTCGTCTGCCTGCACCCGCTGCCGACGCACGGCGGGATGATGGACAGCCACGTGTTCCGCAAGGCGGCGTGGCGGTTGCCGGCCCTGGCCGATCTGGCGGTGCTCCGCTTCAACACCCGGGGGACCAGCAGCGTGCGCGGCACCAGCGAGGGGGCCTTCGACAACGCGGTCGGCGAGCGCTTCGACGTCGCCGCCGCCATCGAGTACGCCGAGTTCCACGAGCTGCCGAACGTCTGGCTGCTCGGCTGGTCGTTCGGCACGGACCTGACCCTGAAGTACGGCTGCGACCCGGCCGTCGTCGGGGCGATCCTGCTCTCCCCGCCGCTGCGTTTCTCCGCCCCGGCCGACCTGGAACACTGGACGGAGTCCGGCAAGCCGCTGACCGCGCTGGTGCCCGAGTTCGACGACTACCTGCGCCCCGACGAGGCCCGGGAGCGCTTCGCGGCGGTGCCGCAGGCCGAGGTGGTCGGGGTGCCCGGGGCGAAGCACCTCTGGGTCGGCGACGCCGAGACCGTGCTGGACGAGGTGGTCCGCCGGGTCAACCCGGCCGCCGCCGTGCCGCTGCCGACCACCTGGGACGGCCCGATGGAGACCGGCGACGTCAGCGCGTACGCCGACCGCACGGTGGCCTCCTTCGCGGACCGCCCGGTGCCCGGCCCGCCTGCCGGCCAGGCCGGCTGACCCGCCCTCGGCCTCGCGCTCGCGTCACGGACCCGCCCTCCGCCGCGCGCTCCCGCCGCGGACCCGCCCTCCGCCGCGCGCTCCCGTCACGGGCCCGGCCGACCCGGTCCACCCGTGGCCGACCCGGTCCATCCGTGGCCGACCGGTCTGGCCGTGGCCGCCCGGTTCACCCGTGGCGGCCCGGTCCACCGGTGGCCGGTCGGGCCGGGCCGGGCGGGGTCAGCGGGACTCCTGCCGGGGCAGGACCACCTCCCGCAGGATGAGCTGGAGCGCGGCCACCGCCGGGATCGCGATCAGCGCGCCCACCACGCCCAGCAGGGAGACCCCGAGCAGGGCTCCCACCAGGGCGGCCACCTCGTTGACCGACACCGACCGGCGCATGATCTTGGGATAGATCAGGTAGTTCTCCACCTGCTGGTAGATCAGGAAGAACACCGCACAGGCGATGCCGATCGGCAGGTCCGTGGCGAACCCGACCAGGCTGACGATCACCGCGCCGAGGGTCGCGCCGATCTGCGGGATCAGGTCCGTCACCGCGACCACCACGGCCAGCGCGAACGGGTACGGCAGCCCGACGATCAACGCGAAGACGAACGTGGACACCCCGGCCAGCACCGCGATGCTGAGCGCGCCGACCATGTACGCGCCGACCTTCGTCAGGATCTCGTCCCCGATCAGCCGTACCCGCTCCCGGCGCGAGCGGGGCACCAGCGAGTAGCCCAGGTCGCGGAGCCGGTCGAAGTAGGCCAGGAAGTAGATGGTCAACACCAGCACGGTCAGCCCCCGGAAGACCGTGCCGAAGATCAGTTGGGCGCCGCCGAGCACCCCGCCGAGGGCCTGACCGACCGTGTCCGCGTTCGCCGCGCTCTGCACCCGCTCCATCAGGTCGTACCGCTCCACCAGGTCGTTGACCGTCTCGTTGCGGCGCAACGCCTCCAGGTAGCTCGGGAGCTGCTCGATGAACTGCCCGCTCTGCGTCACGATCGGCGGCACCAGGGCGAACAGGCCACCGCAGAGGAGTAGCACGACCGTCAGCGCGACCACCGCCACGGCGAGCCCGTGCGGCAGCCCCCAGGACCGCAACCGGACCACCGCGGGGTGCAGGCCGACGGCGAGGAAGAGCGCGATGACCACCAGGACCAGGATGCCGGCCGCGTTGCGCACGCCCAGATAGAGGGCGTACGCGAGCAGCACCCCGGCCGCGCCGGTGAAGCCGACCAGGAAGCTGCTGCGCTTCAGCGGCCGCCCCGGCGTACCGAAGCGGCTCGACCCGTTTCCCGCCGGCTCGCCGTCGTCCGCCGTGCCGGTCGTGTCTCTCGTGCTCGTCGTGTCTCTCGTGCTCGTGGTGCCTGTCGTGCCTGTCGTTCTGTCGGCGTGTTCGGGCGCGGTGGCGTGCTCCGGCTTCCGGTTCCTGTCGCCCGGTGCCGGGGCGCGATCGGGCTCCCGGTCGCCGCTCGACGCCATCGGTCCGTCGTCCGCCATCGGACCTCCCTGGATCGATTCCCGCGGGACGGCCCGACCACGGCTCACGTCGGCGAAATCCCACCGGGAGCGTACGCCGCAGGCTTGCCCGCGCCACCCACCCGAGCCGTGTCACCCGCCCCGGCGGTGCCACCCGACCTGGCTGGGCCACCGGGACCAGCCAACGCCGCCCCTCCGCGCACCCTCTGGGTGCGGGCAGGACCGAAGTCCTGAGATCTTGGTACGGCACGGCCCCTATAGGGGCCTGATCCTTCCAAGATCCGCTGGACGGCCTCAGCTGTCGGGCGGTGGAGCGGTCCGGGGTCAGTCCTTTTCGACGACGACCTTGCTCGGCTTGGCGCTGCGCTCGTCGGTGGTCGGCTTCGCCGGACGCTTGCCGTTCTCGCCGGTGCTGGTGATCTTCGTCGGGGTGGCGCCCCGACCTCCCTCGCCAGGCACCGCCGCCACGGTCGGCTCCCCGTCCACGCCGGCGCTGGCCGTACCCCCGTCGACGGTGGTCACGGTGGCCTTGCCGTTGGCCGGCTGCCCGGCGTCGGCCGGCTCGATCCGGCCCTTGGCCGGCTGCCCGGCGTCCTCCGGCTCCACCTTGCCGGCGGCGGGCTTCCCGTCCGAGGAGGACGGAGCCGCTGCGGGGCCCGTCGCCCCGCCCGCGACCGGAGCCTTGTCCGCGGAGCCCGTATCCGCCGGGGTCCTGCCCGCCGTGCCCGCGCCCGCCGGGGCGGTGGCCGCATCCGCCTTGGCCGCTTCCGTCGGGGTCGTGCCCGCACCCGCCGTGGCCGCACCCGCCGTGGCCGCGCCCGCCGGGGTCCTGTCCGCCTTGTCCGTGCCCGCGCCGACCGGGGTCGCACCCGCGCCCGCCGAGGTCTTGTCCGTGTCGGGGCGGGGCCTGCCGCCGTTCGCCGTGGCCGGCTTGCCGTCCGCCACCACCGGGGCGGCGGCGCCGTCCGTACCGCCCGGCAGGTCGGCCGCGGCGAGCCGACCCAACCGCAGCTCCGCCACCTGTCGCTGGAGCTCGTCGGACTCCTGCCGGGACTTCCAGGTCTCCTGCCGCAGGTCGGCCAGCTCCTGCTGGGCCTGGGCGATCTCCAGCATCACCTGGGCGAGCTGCTGACGGCTGGCGGCGGCCTCCTGCTGGGTGGCGGCGAGGTGCTGCTGGGTGGTGGCCAGGTGCTGCTGCGTCGTGGCCGCGTACTCCTCGAACTGCCGCCGCGACGTCGCCACGTGCTCGTCGGCCTTGCGGCGCTTGTCGGCCGCCTCCGACTCGGCCCGGCCGAGCAGCGCCGCGGCCTCCTCCTCGGCCTGCCGGCGCATCGTCAGCGCGTCCTGCTCGGCGGCCTGGCGGACGGCGGTGGCACCCTGCTCGATCTCGTTCTTCCGGGCGGTGTACTCCGCCTCCAGCGCGGTGCGGCGCGACTCGAACCCGGACTCCAGCTCGTCGTGCCGGCTCGTGTGCTGCTTCTCCAACTCGGCGAGCCGGGTCTTGTACTGCTTCTCCAGCTCGTCGCGGCGCTTGGTGAACTCCTGCTCGGCCGCCGCGCGGCGCTGGGTCAGCTCGCGGTCCGCGGCTTCGCGCCGGCTGTTGACCTCCTGCTCCACCCCGGCCCGCCAGGCGCCCAGCTCCTGCTGCGTCTGGGCCCGGGCGTGCTGCACGTACGCCTCGGTCTCGCTGCGCATCCGCTGCACGTACGCCTCGGTCTCGGCGCGGTTGCGCTTGGCCGTCTCGGCCGCCTGGGTGGTGAGCCGCTCGGCCTCCTGGCGGGCCTTCTCGCGGGTGGCCCGGCCGGCGCCGGCGGCGTCGTCGATGATCTGCTTGGCGTCCCGCTGCGCCTTGGCGTGGGTGGCCCGGCCTGCCTCGGTGGCCTGGTCGACCAGGCGCTTGGACTCCTGCTGGGCCTTGGCGTGCACCTCCTTGGCGGCCTCCCGCAGCTGGGTGGCCTCCTGCTGCGCCTTGGCGTGCACCTCCTTGGCGGCCTCGCGCAGCTTGGTCGCCTCCTGCTGGGCCCGCTGGTGGATCTCCTTGGCCGCGTCCCGCAGTTGGGTGGCCTCCTGCTGGGCCTTCGCGAGCGCCTCCTGGGCGGCCTTGCGCAGCCGGGCGGCCTCGTCCTTGGCGGTGCGGACGGCGGCGTCCGCCTCGGCCTTGCGGGCCGCGGTGTGCCGCTCCTCCTCCGTCCGGCGGGCGGCCAGCGCGATCTCGAAGTCCTTGAGGGCGGTGGCGGCCTGCTCGCGGGCCTCGTCGACGATGTGCTCCGCGGCGGCCCGGCGAGCCTCGATCTCCTCGTTGGCGGAGGCCAGGATCGCGTCGGCCTGCTCCTCGGCGATGGTGAGGATCTGCTCCACCCGCGGGCCCAGGTGCCGGTAGGAGACGTTCTCCAGAGCCCCGGACGACTTGCGTGCCTGGGCGAGGTCACGTTGGAGCACCTCGACCTGGCCGGCCAGCTTGTGGATCTGTGTGTAGGCCTGTTCCCGCTCGGCCGCCAGGGCCGCGATCTCGTGCTCCGCGCGAGCGACGTACCGGTCGACCTGTCGTTTCTCGTACCCCCGCAGAGCGGACTCGAAGCTGGGCTCCGTGGTCACATCCCCGCCGAGAGCGAACAGTTCCTCGCCGTGCGACATGCCCCCATCCTCACACGCCTCCAGTCCGGCTGGGGCGATACGGACGCCCCGGATAGGACCTACTTCACTGCCGACACGCCCGGGCAATTCGCTCGGCGGGAAAAAGCGTACGGCGCGGGGCGCACCGGTCACCCGGTGTCACCCCGCGCCGTGGAAATCATGCCCCGGTCGGGTGGGTCGGTCGGGTCAGTTGGCGGTCTCCGCGGCCACCCGCTCGTCGGCGTTGTCGGCCTTCTTCGCCTCCGGCTTGGCCGGCGCGGCCGGCGGCGTGGCGGGCACGCCCGGCACGATGCCGGCGAGGCCGGAGAGCATCTGGCCGAGCTGCGAGGTGACGGCGTCCTTCTGCCGGGTGAGGTCCTCGACCTCGCGACGGGCCGCCTGGGTGGTCAGCTCGGCCTCGGTGCGCGCCTCGGTGAGCAGGCGCTTCGACTCGGCCTTCGCCTCGGTGAGCGTCTTGTCGGCCAGCGCCTTGGCCTTGTCGACCGTCTCGTTGGCGGTGCGCTCCGACTCGACCCGGCGGGCCTCGGCGCGCTGCTCGATCTCCTTGGCCCGCTCCTGCGCGGCGTGGGCCCGCTGCTCGGCCTCGCTGACCAGCTTCTGGGTCTGGGCCACCTGCGCGGCGTGCCGCTCGGACTCCTCGCGCTCGGCCTTCTCCCGGCGCTCGGCAAGCTGGAGCTCCAGGGCCTGGAGGTCCTTGTCGCGCTTGTCGCGGGCGTCGGTGAGCAGCTTGGTCGCCTCGGCGCGCTTCTCCTCGGCCTCGCGGGCCGCCTTCGCCCGCTGCTGGGTGATCTCCCGCTCGGCGGTGGCCCGCAGGGTGGCGACCTCGCGCTCGACGGTGGACTTCAGCTCGGCGACCTCGTGGGCGGTGACCGTGCGCAGCTGCTTGGTCTCCCGGTCGGCGTCGGCGCGCAGCGTGTCGGCCTCGCGCCGGGCCTGGACGCGGACCTCGGCGGCCTCGCGCTCGGCGGCGGTGCGGACGCTGCCCGCCTCCCGCTCGGCGTTGGCCTTCATGGCCGCCGCCTCGGCGCGCGCCTTGTCGGTGATCTCGCGCGCCTCGAGGCGGGCGGCGGAGAGGATGCCCTCCGACTCGCGCTTGGCCTCGTTGCGGTGGTCGTTGGCCTGCTCCTCGGCCAGCCGCAGGATCTGCTCGACGCGGGTGCCGAGGCCGGAGAGGGTGGGCCGGCTGTTCTCCTCGAGCTGCTTGTTGGTGTCGGCGAGCTTCTGCTCCAGCGCGCTCATCCGCTGCTCGGCCTGGCGGAGCCGTCGCTGGGCGTCGTTCATCCGCTGCTCGGCCTCGGCGCGGGCCTGCTCGGACTGGGTCAGCGCGGCCGTCATCCGGCCGATGAAGTCATCGACCTGGTGGGTGTTGTAGCCGCGCAGGCCAACGGTGAAATCGGGCTGCGAGTTCGCGTTATCGAAGAACGCAAGAGGGGAGGACTGCTGGGGCATTGGGACATACTCGCAGACCCCCCAGGGTGCTTCGCAAGAGCGGTGCCGAGCTTTCGTGTCCTCATTACATGGTCAACTGCGGGTCCGCCGAGGACCGGGCAGATCGCCGATCTTGGCAGGTCCCGGGCGGGTCGGACGGCACGGAGCGTGACAGGGGAGAGGGCACGGAGCGTGACATGGAAAAGGGCCGCGGGAGTACCCCGCGGCCCTTTGTCGCGCCATGGTCGGCATCGCTCGAATGAGCGTCAGACACTAGGCGGAAAGGCAATCGCCGTTCACCGCAATGGGCGACGGCGCCTCGTCCCTCGGGTCAGTGGCCGCGGAACCGGTTGATCGCGTCCTCGTGCCGGGAGCGCAGCTCGCGGTCGCGTACGCCGAGCCCGTCCGTCGGGGCCAGGCAGCGGACGCCGACCTTGCCCTGGTGCGCGTTGCGGTGCACCTCGTACGCGGCCTGGCCGGTCTGCTCCAGCGCGTAGGTCTTCGACACGGTGGGGTGGACCTTGCCCAGTGCCACGAGCCGGTTGGCCTCCCACGCCTCGCGGTAGTTGGCGAAGTGGCTGCCGATGATCCGCTTCAGATGCATCCAGAGGTAGCGGTTGTCGTACTGGTGCAGGTAGCCGCTGGTGGAGGCGCAGGTGACGATGGTGCCGCCCTTCTTGGCCACATAGACGCTGGCGCCGAAGGTCTCCCGGCCGGGGTGCTCGAAGACGATGTCCGGGTCGTCGCCGCCGGTCAGCTCGCGGATGCGCTCGCCGAAGCGGCGCCACTCGTCCTGGTCCTGGGTCTGCTCGTCCTTCCAGAAGCGGAAGCCCTCGGCGGTGCGGTCGATCACCAGCTCGGCGCCCATCCTCCGGCACAGCTCCGCCTTCTCCGGCGAGGAGACCACGCAGACCGGGATCGCGCCGCCGTTGAGCGCCATCTGGGTGGCGTAGCCGCCGAGGCCGCCGGAGGCGCCCCAGATCAGCACCACGTCGCCCTGCTTCATGTTCGCCCCGTGGTGCGACACCAGCTGCCGGTACGCAGTCGAGTTGACCAGCCCCGGGCTGGCCGCCTCCTCCCAGCTCAGGTGGCGCGGCTTGGGCATCAGCTGGTTGGCCTTGACCACGCACAGCTCGGCCAGGCCGCCGAAGTTGGTCTCGAAGCCCCAGATCCGCTGCTGCGGATCCAGCATGGTGTCGTCGTGCCCGGCCGCGTCCTCCAGCTCCACGGAGAGGCAGTGCGCGACGACCTCGTCGCCGGCCTTCCACTTCGTGACCCCGGGCCCGGTGCGCAGCACCACGCCGGCGGCGTCGGAGCCCACCACGTGGTACGGCAGGTCGTGCCGGCGGGTCAGCTCGGAGAGCCGGCCGTAGCGCTCGAGGAACTTGAAGGTCGGCAGCGGCTCGAAGATGCTGGTCCAGACCGTGTTGTAGTTGATCGCGCTCGCCATCACCGCGACCAGCGCCTCGCCCGGCCCCAGTTCCGGCGTCGGCACCTCCTGCACGTGCAGCGCCTTGCGCGGGTCCTTGTCCCGGGTGGCCAGGCCGTCGAACATCCGGGTCTCGTCGGCGCGCACCACCACGCCGCGGTACGTCTCGGGTACCGGCAGGCCGGCGATCCCGGCGAGCTCCCGTGCGGGTTGGTCGGATCCCTCCGCCGCCATGATCGCTTCGAGGATGTCCTGCACGTCGACCTCCCGTTCGTCCGCACCCCGCCCACGCGGGCCTGGGTGCTGCCATCGTCGGCGTCGGTGCGGCCCACCGCCATGTCGGCATCCGACACATCCGGTACCGGCCGCGCTCCTGTGGGGCGGGACGTTACTGAAGAGTAGGTAGGGCCGGAAGTCCTCTGTGAAAAACTGCATTGGCCGATGCGTGGAGGTGCCCGGGCGGCGGTGGAACCACGCACCGGCGCGCTCGGCGGGGCCTCCGACCCCTCTCCCACCAGCCGGGGAGTGGCCTCCGGCCCCTTTTCGCCAGATGGAGTGTGGCCTCCGGCCCCCGCCCGGTCGGCGGGAGCCGGAGGTGGGGATCAGTGCCCGGCGGCGGGCTCGACGAGTTCGACCAGCACCCCGCCGGCGTCCTTCGGGTGGACGAAGTTGACCCGCGAGTTGGCGGTGCCGCGCTTCGGGGTGTCGTAGAGCAGCTTCACGCCCCGCTCGCGCAGCTTCGCGCAGGCGGCGTCGATGTCCTCGACGGTGTACGCCACCTGCTGCACGCCGGGGCCCTTCTTGTCGAGGAACTTGGCGATGGTCGACTCCGGGGTCAGCGGGGCGAGCAGCTGCACGCAGCCGCCCTCGGCGTCCGGGCCGACGGCCAGCATCGCCTCGCGTACGCCCTGCTCGGCGTTCACCTCGGTGTGCACGCAGCGCATCCCGAAGGTGCGCTGGTAGAAGTCGATCGCGGCGTCCAGGTCGGCGACGGCGACCCCGACGTGGTCGATGCGGCGCAGGCCGATGTCTGTGACATAGTCGGCAGCGGTCTCGACGGGGGAGTTCTCAGCCATGGCGCTAGTCTGACCGAACAATCGTTAAGGCGTACAGGTCGGCACCCCTCGGAGGCAGGCATGGCTTCGGTGATCGTCAGCGGCGCGCGGACCCCGATGGGGCGCCTGCTGGGCAACCTCAAGGACCTCCCCGCGACCAGGCTCGGTGGCGTCGCGATCAAGGCGGCGCTCGAGCGGGCCGGCGTCGCCCCCGAGCAGGTCCAGTACGTGATCATGGGGCAGGTGCTCCAGGCCGGCGCCGGACAGATCCCGGCCCGCCAGGCGGCGGTCGAGGCCGGCATCCCGATGTCCGTGCCGGCGCTGACCGTCAACAAGGTCTGCCTCTCCGGCCTGGACGCGATCGCCCTGGCCGACCAGCTGATCCGCGCCGGCGAGTTCGACATCGTCGTCGCCGGCGGCATGGAGTCCATGACCAACGCCCCGCACCTGCTGCTCGGCCAGCGCGGCGGCTACAAGTACGGCGACGTGGTGGTCAAGGACCACATGGCGCTCGACGGGCTCACCGACGCCTGGGACAGCTGCGCGATGGGTGAGTCCACCGAGCGGCACAACGGGCGGCACGGCATCACCCGCGAGGAGCAGGACGCGTTCGCCGCGGCCAGCCACCAGCGGGCCGCCGCCGCGCAGAAGAACGGCCACTTCGCCGACGAGATCACCCCGGTGGTCATCCCGCAGCGCAAGGGCGACCCGCTGGTGATCAGCGAGGACGAGGGGATCCGCCCGGACACCACCGTCGAGTCGCTGGCGAAGCTGCGCCCGGCGTTCGCCAAGGACGGCACCATCACCGCCGGCAGCTCCTCGCCGATCTCCGACGGCGCCGCCGCGGTGGTCGTCATGAGCAAGGCCAAGGCCAAGGAGCTGGGGCTGACCTGGCTGGCCGAGATCGGCGCGCACGGCAACGTCGCCGGCCCGGACAACTCCCTGCACTCGCAGCCGTCCAACGCGATCCAGCACGCCCTCAAGAAGGGCGGGCTCGGCATCGAGGACCTGGACCTCATCGAGATCAACGAGGCGTTCGCCCAGGTGGGCATCCAGTCCACCCGTGACCTCGGGATCAGCCCGGACAAGGTCAACGTCAATGGCGGGGCGATCGCGCTGGGCCACCCGATCGGCATGTCCGGCGCCCGGCTGGTGCTCACCCTCGCGCTGGAGCTCAAGCGCCGGGGCGGCGGCACGGGCGCCGCGGCGCTCTGCGGCGGCGGCGGCCAGGGCGACGCTCTGATCATCCACGTCCCGGCCCCCGGCGAGAGCGGTCACTGACCGCCGGCCGGCCGATCCCGTAGAGGCAGCACAGTGAGCGAGATCGTCGACGGCGTCCCGGCGGCCGGCGCACCCCCGGTGCGCCGCAGCCGGGACGTGCCGATGCTGGTCGAGCGGGCCCGCGCGGGCGATCCGCGCGCGGTGGCCCGGCTGATCACCCTGGTCGAGTCGGGCGACGAGACGCTGCCGCGGATCGCGGCGGCCCTCGCGCCGTACGCCGGCCAGGCCCAGGTGGTCGGGCTGACCGGCTCGCCCGGGGTGGGCAAGTCGACCACCACCAACGAGCTGGTCCGGGCGCTGCGCGCCCGCGGCCACCGGGTGGGCGTGCTGGCCATCGACCCGTCCAGCCCGTTCACGGGCGGGGCGATCCTCGGCGACCGGGTCCGGATGCAGGACCACGCCACCGACCCGGGCGTCTACATCCGGTCGATGTCGAGCCGGGGCCACCTGGGCGGGCTGTCGGCCGCCACGCCGCAGGCGGTGCGGGTGCTGGAGGGCGCCGGCTGCGACGTCGTGCTGGTGGAGACCGTGGGCGTCGGGCAGGCCGAGGTGGAGGTCGCCTCGCTGGCCGACACCACGCTGGTGCTGCTCGCCCCGGGCATGGGCGACGCCATTCAGGCGGTCAAGGCCGGCATCCTGGAGATCGCCGACGTCTTCGTGGTCAACAAGGCCGACCGGGACGGCGCCGACGCCACCTACCGCGACATCCAGGGCATGATCGCCCTGGGCGAGCGCGGCCCGGGCGACTGGCGGCCGCAGGTGGTGCGCGCGATCGCCTCCCGGGGCGAGGGGATCGACGACATCGCCGCCGCCATCGACAAGCACCGTGGCTGGCTGGTCGAGCACGGCGAGCTGCGCCGCCGCCAGGAGGCGCGGGCCGCCGCCGAGGTCGAGGCGATCGCGCTGGGCGTGCTCCGTGCCCGGATCGGTTCCCTGCGCGACGGTACGGAGCTGCCGGCGCTCGCCGCGAAGGTGGCCGAGGGCGCCCTCGACCCGTACGCGGCGGCCGACGAACTGCTCTCCCAACTCGGCTCCTGAGGGGCCCGTCGAGCTAGTACGCTCGCACCGCTCCACGGTCGGCGTGGGGCGGTGCGCGGCGGAGTGGGGGAGACCATGGGCGACGAGGCGACGCAGGAGCTGTCGGTGACGCCGGACGCGGTGCCGGGCGGGACGACGCTCGTCTCCGACGAGGTGGTGGAGAAGATCGCGGTGGCCGCCGCGCGGTCCGTGCCCGGGGTGGTCGAGCTGGGCGGGGACGTGGCCCGGTTCTTCAACGCGGTGCTCGACAAGGTCGGGCTCGACCAGGTCGGCGACGCCCGGCGTGGCTGCTCGGCCCACGTCACGAACGGCGCGGCGGTGGTCAACCTGGTCATCGTGATCGAGGCCGGCCGCGCGGTGCCGCAGGTGACCGCCGAGGTCCGGGAGCAGGTCGCCGGGGCGGTCGAGGCGTACGGGCTGCGGGTCGACGAGGTCAACATCAGGGTCGACGACGTGGCCCTGGGCGGTCCCGCCGCGCCCGTCGCGTGACGCGTCCGGCGGCCCAGGTTACCTGCCGGTACGAACTTACTTAGCGATCGTTCAGGTCTGGGCTCTACACTCGCAGTGCAGTCGAGGACTCGAGGAGGAGCCCCGCCGATGAACGCCGACGAGATCGCCGCCGGACGGGCACGCTGGCAGGCCCGCTACGACGCCGCGCGCAAGCGGGACGCCGACTTCACCACGCTCTCCGGGATGCCCGTCGACCCGGTCTACGGGCCGCCGGAGGGCGTGGACCACCCGGGCTTCGAGCGCATCGGCTGGCCGGGCGAGTACCCGTACACCCGGGGCCTCTACCCGACCGGCTACCGCGGACGGACCTGGACGATCCGGCAGTTCGCCGGGTTCGGCAACGCCCAGCAGACCAACGAGCGCTACAAGATGATCCTGGGCGCCGGCGGCGGCGGTCTCTCCGTCGCCTTCGACATGCCCACGCTGATGGGCCGGGACTCCGACGACCCGCAGGCGCTCGGGGAGGTGGGCCACTGCGGCGTCGCCATCGACACCGCCGCCGACATGGAGGCCCTCTTCGACGGCATCGACCTCGCCGGGGTCACCACGTCGATGACCATCTCCGGGCCGGCGGTGCCGGTGTTCTGCATGTACCTGGTGGCCGCCGAGCGGCAGGGCGCCGACCTGTCCACCCTGGACGGCACGTTGCAGACGGACATCTTCAAGGAGTACATCGCACAGAAGGAGTGGCTCTTCGACCCGGAGCCGCACCTGCGCCTGATCGGTGACCTGATGGAGTACTGCGCCCGGGAGATCCCGCGCTACAAGCCGCTGTCGGTCTCCGGCTACCACATCCGCGAGGCCGGCTCGACCGCCGCGCAGGAGCTGGCGTACACCCTCGCCGACGGCTTCGGCTACGTCGAGCTGGGGCTCTCCCGGGGGCTCGACGTCAACGTCTTCGCACCCGGCCTGAGCTTCTTCTTCGACTCGCA
The DNA here is from genome assembly GCF_040634035.1 of Micromonospora sp. NPDC007220. Taxonomy (NCBI): domain Bacteria; kingdom Bacillati; phylum Actinomycetota; class Actinomycetes; order Micromonosporales; family Micromonosporaceae; genus Micromonospora; species Micromonospora sp. NPDC007220. The sequence continues at coordinate 102,509 of NZ_JBEYEU010000009.1, forward strand.
CGTCGACTTCTTCGAGGAGATCGCCAAGTTCCGCGCCGCCCGCCGCATCTGGGCCCGCTGGCTGCGCGACGTCTACGGCGCGACCAGTGAGAAGGCGCTCTGGCTGCGGTTCCACACGCAGACCGCCGGGGTGTCGCTGACCGCCCAGCAGCCGGTCAACAACGTGGTGCGTACCGCCGTGGAGGCACTCGCGGCGGTGCTCGGCGGCACCAACTCGCTGCACACCAACGCCCTGGACGAGACCCTGGCGCTGCCCACCGACGAGTCCGCCGAGATCGCCCTGCGTACCCAGCAGGTGCTGATGGAGGAGACCGGGGTGACCAACGTGGCGGACCCGCTGGGCGGGTCCTGGTACGTCGAGGCGCTCACCGACAAGATCGAGGCCGAGGCGGAGGAGATCTTCGCCCGGATCCGGCAGCTCGGTGGGGAGGGTCCGCACCAGATCGGCCCGATGACCTCCGGCATCCTGCGCGGCATCGAGGACGGCTGGTTCACCGGCCACATCGCCGAATCCGCCTTCGTCTACCAGCAGGCGCTGGAGAAGGGCGACAAGCGGATCGTCGGGGTCAACTGCCACACCGGCACGGTCGCCAAGGACCTGGAGATCCTGCGCATCTCGCACGAGGTGGAGCTGGAGCAGCGCCGGGTGCTGGCCGAGCGGAAAGCCGGCCGCGACGAGGCCGCCGTCAAGGCCGCCATCGAGCGGATGGTCACCGTCGGCCGGACCGACGGCAACATGATCCCGGCCATGCTGGACGCCGTCCGCGCGGAGGCCACCCTCGGCGAGATCTGCGACGCCCTGCGCGCCGAGTGGGGCGTCTACCGCGAACCCGCCCGCTTCTGACCCCGTCCCCCTCGACCCCGCTCCACCGCGATCCCGCACCCCGTGTCCCGGCAGTTGCCGCGCAGGCCTCCTGCCGAGGACCGGAGGTGCGGGATCGCGCCATGCCGGGCGGGAGGTCGGGCAGGGGCGCGGGGACGGGGTGGGCAAGGGCGGGAGCAGCCGTGACAGTCACAACTGTCGCCGTCGCGGTTGATCTGAGTTCCGTGGGTCGCGTGCGAGACTAGGTAACCATGAGCGACCCACGGATCACCTCGTCGATCTTCACCCGCGGCGCGGTCGACCTCAGCGCGCTGCGCACCCCTGCACCGGCCCCTGCCCGCCCCGCCACCCCGGCCCAGTCAGCCCCCTCCGCCGATTTCCCCGGCGCCGCCGGTGGCGGCGTCGCCGTCATCGACGTGAGCGAGGCGACATTCCAGTCCGAGGTTCTCGAGCGTTCGCTCACCACACCGGTGATCGTGGACTTCTGGGCCGAGTGGTGCGAGCCGTGCAAGCAGCTGAGCCCCGTGCTGGAGCGGCTGGCCGCCGAGGGCGGCGGCGCCTGGGTGCTCGCCAAGGTCGACGTGGACGCCAACCCCCGGATCGCCCAGATGTTCCGGGTGCAGGGCATCCCGATGGTCTACGCGGTGGTCGGCGGCCAGCCGGTCGACGCCTTCTCCGGAGTGGTGCCCGAGGCGCAGCTGCGGCAGTGGATCCAGGCGGTGCTCAAGGCCGGTGGCGTGAGCGTCGCCGAGCCGGAGGACCCGCGCCTCGACGAGGCCGACGACGCCCTGATGAGCGGCGACCTCGACGCGGCCGAGCAGGCGTACCGCAAGATCCTTGCGGAGTCGCCCGCGGACGCCGCGGCGGAGGCGGGCCTCGCCCAGGTCGGGCTCGCCCGCCGGGTGGCCGGGGCCGACCCGGGCGCGGCGGTCGCCGCCGCCCAGGCGAACCCCGACGATGTCGAGGCCCAGCTCCTGGCCGCCGACATCGAGGTGCTCAGCGGTCAGGCCGAGGCGGCGTACGCCCGCCTGGTGGGCGTGGTCCGCCGCACCGCCGGTGAAGAGCGGGAGAAGGTACGCCAGCACCTGGTCAGCCTCTTCACGGTCGCCGGGCCGGAGGATCCCGCCGTCGCCGCGGCGCGCCGGGCCCTGGCCAGCGCCCTGTTCTGAGCACCACGCCCTGTTCGTGATCACGCCCTGCTTGTGAGTACGTAGCACGCCAGCGCGGGCCGGCGTTCCGGCCGGCCCGCCCGACACCTCGAGGACGGGAGCCCATGATGCGCCGGATCGCCGTCCTCGACGCGCCCAGCAACCTCGGCCTGCGCCCACCCACGTCCACCTCGGTCCCCGGCTGCGGCAAGGCCCCGGGCGCGCTGCGCGACCAGGGGCTGCTCGCCCGGCTGCGGGCCCGCGACGCGGGCTGCCTCACCGCTCCCCGCTACGACCCCGGCGACTGGCGACCGGGGGACGGGGTCTGCCACGCCCGCGAGATCGCCGACTACTCGGTGGCGCTCGCGGAACGGATCGGCGCCATCATCGACCGCAGCGAGTTCCCGCTGGTGCTCGGCGGCGACTGCTCCATCCTGCTCGGTTCGGCACTGGCCATGCACCGGCTCGGCGAGGCGGTCGGCGGGCGCATCGGGTTGGTCTTCGTCGACGGCCACTCCGACTTCCGGCACCCCGGCAACGCCTCCTACGTGGGCGCGGCGGCCGGCGAGGACCTCGCGCTGGTCACCGGGCGGGGGCAGGCCGACCTGGCCGCCATCGAGGGGCGCCGGCCGTACTTCCGGGACATCGACGTGGTGGTGCTCGGCATCCGGGCGCAGGACGAGTACCGCCTCGACCTCCAGGCCGCCGGGATCACCACCCGGCCGGTGCCGGCGCTGCGCGCCGAGGGCGCCGCGCGTACGGCACAGTGGGCGCACGAGCAGCTCGCCGACTGCGCCGGCTACTGGGTGCACATCGACGTGGACGTGCTGGACCCGGCCGTGATGCCGGCGGTCGACGCCCCCGACCCGGGCGGGATCGCCTTCGCCGAGCTGGAGATCCTGCTCGCCGGCCTCGTCGACACCCCGCACTGCCTCGGCGTCGAGCTGACCGTCTTCGACCCCGACTACGACCCGGACGGCGCGTACGCGGCCGAGATCGTCAACACCGTGGTGGCCGGGCTGCGCCCGGTCTCGGCGCCGACGGCTTCGCCGCCCCGACTGCTGCCGGGCCCGTCGGCGTCCGCCGCCTCGTCCGCGCCGTCACGGTCTGCCGCCCCCACCAGGCGTTCCGCCCCCTCCGCCCCCACCACGTCCTCTGCGTCCGCCGCGCCGACGGTGCTGTCGCCGTCTGCCGCCCCCGGGATGCCGTCTGCGTCTGCCGCCCCCGGCGTGCCGTCTTCCTCTGCCGTGTCGGCTGGGCCGTCTGCCGTGTCGGCTGGGCCGTCTGCGGTGTCGGCTGGGCCGTCTGCGTTTGCCGCCCCTGCCACGCGCTCGGCGTCTGCTGGCTCGGTTGGGCCATCGGCGTCTGCGGATTCGGCCGGGCCGTCGGCGTCTGCCGGCTCGGTCGTGCCCTCGGCTCGGCGGAGCAACGGTCGACCCGAGGTGCCGATCATGCCTCCGTCGGCCTCCGCCCCGGCGCTCGTTTCCGCCCCCGTTCCACGCGTTGACGGAGACGACCGGCACCCGGGCGGCGCCGAGGAGCGTGCCGAGGGCGCTCCGCCAGCCCCGCTCCGGCCGCTCGGGCCGGTGGCCCCGGGTGGCGCCGCCTCCGACGGTGTCGCCGTGCCGGAACCCGTCGGCCCGCCCGCCTCCGCTGGTCCGGGCCTGCTGCGCCGGGCACCGCTCGCGGGCCTCGACCCGGGCGACCCGCCGCCCGCGCCCGAGGACGGCACCTCGCCATCCGCCGCCGGTATCGCCTGACCCCCTGTCGAGCTGCCCCATCTGTGCGCCCACCTGCCGGGCCCGGTCGCGCCGGGACGGTTGATCGCACGTGCCCGGTGCAGGGCGAGGTGGGCGGCTGATCGCACGTGCCCAGGGCAGGGCGAGGTGGGCGCCTGATCGCACGTGCCCAGGGCAGGGCGAGGTGGGCGGCTGATCGCACGTCCCCAGGGCAGGGCGAGGTGGGCGGCTGATCGCACGCGCCCGGTTCAGGGCAAGGCGGGGCGGCTGGTGGCACGTGCCCAGGGCAGGTCACGGCCGGGCGGCTGGTGGCACGTGCCCAGGGCAGGTCACGGCCGGGCGGCTGGTGGCACGTGCCCAAGACGATCGAGACTGGCGCGGTCGAGGCAGGGCCGATTGCTCTAGGGCCGGCCCACCTGCCGGGTTCGGTCGCGGAGGCTGGTGGGACGCGAGGTGACGGGTGGAACACCAGGGGTGTCACCGAAGGTTTTTGACACCCATGGTGTTCCACCGGTGGATTGCCGGCGTGCGCCCGGCGGGCGTCGGCGCCTGCCCCGTCGGTAGGGGCAGCTCCACAGCGTCGCTCCGGTTGCGCGGGAACGCCCGCCATCCAGTGGTGATCAGGACGCCATGGACGTTAAAACCGCCCGGTAACGTCCATGGCGTCCTGATCACCAATGCTCGCTTCCTGGCGGCAGGCAGGTGGGGCTCCCGGTGCGGCGACCGGCCCTTTGTGCGGCCGGCTTGGGCCGCCGAGGCTGCCGCAACTACACGTCGCCGTCGCCGACACGTGATGGACCACGCCGACCAGGACGTGGCCGCGTGAACGGCGAAGCGGCGGTGCCCACGGGTGCCCGACGCCGCCAGTCAACGCCAACGCCATCGCCGCCGCCGCCACCGGTGCCGAGACCGGTGTCGGTGAGGCTGGTCAGCGGGAGAGGGCGCGGAGGAAGCGCTCGGCGGCCGGGACGGCGGTGGCGGTGCTGGCTCCGCCCTTCTCGACGAAGACCGCGAACGCGACGTCGCCCTGCCAGCCGACGAACCAGGCGTGCGTGTGCGCCGGGTTGTTGTCGTACTCGGCGGTGCCCGTCTTGCCGTGCACCGGCGCGCCCGGTACGTCCCGCAGCGCGCTGCCGGAGCCGGCCGTGACCACCTCCCGCATCATCGCCCGGACCCCCTCGACCGACTCCGGCTTGAGCTGCGGGCCGGGGGCGGCGGGCTGGGCCGGGGCGGGGTCGAGGACCAGCTTCGGCTGTTCGAACCGACCCCGGGCGACCGCCGCGGTGGCCGACGCCATGGCCAGCGGGCTGACCAGCGTGGTGCCCTGGCCGATGGCGGCGGCGGCCTGCTCGGTCGCCCCGCCGTTCGCCGAGACCTTGCCGGTGAAGGCGTCGAGGCCGACGTCCCACTGCCCCTCCAGCCCGAGGGAACGACCGGTCACGGCCAGTCCGTCGGGGCCGAGCTTCGGCGCCAGCGCGGCGAACGCGGTGTTGCAGGACTTGGCGAAGTCGGTGCGGAAGGGCACCGGCCCCAGCACGAAGTTGTCGGAGTTCTTGAACGGCCTGCCGTCGACGGTGAACGTCTTCGGGCAGTCCACCGTCGCGTCCGGCGTGACCGCGCCCCGGTCGAGCAGGCCGAGCGCGCTGACCATCTTGAAGGTGGAGCCCGGCGGAACCTGGGCGGTGAAGGCCAGGTTCTCCCCGGCGGCGCCGGGACCGTTGGCCGCGGCGAGCACCGCGCCGTCGCTGATCCGCACCGCGACCAGCGCCGCCCGGCGCTTCTCGCCGCGCAGGGCGGTGTCGGCCGCGTTCTGGGTGGCCACGTCGAGCGTGGTCCTGACCGGCTGCCCCGACTTCGGCTCGCTGCGGAACACCTCGGTGCCGGTGGGCACCAGCGTGCCGTCCGGGCCGGGGCGCTCGGTGATCACGGTCAGCCCCGGCGCGCCGCGTAGCCGCTCGTCGTGGTGGCCCTGGAGGCCCCCGTGGCCGACCAGGTCGCCGGCCTCGTAGCGGTCGGGGTGCTGGGCGAGGTCGTCGGCCTGGGCCGGGTCGACGGAGCCGAGCACCGCCCGGGCGAACTCGCGGGTGGGGGCCAGGTCGAGCTTGTCGCTGCGGAACTTGGTGCCCGGCAGGTCGTAGATGCGTGGTTTGATCTGCCGGTACGCCTCCTCGCGCAGGGTCACCACCTCGACGAACGCGCCCGGATCCGCGTCGGCGAGCCGCTTGCGCAGATCGGAGAGGTCCACCGGCGGGGTGATCGCCGGTCGGATCGCCCGGAAGGCCGCGTCCAGCTTCCGGGTCAGGCCCGGGAGGTCCGTGACCTCGCCCGGTTGGAGCCCGACCCGCACCACGGGTCGGGGCGCCACGATCGGCTGGCCGGCGGCGTCGAGCACCGCGGCCCGGGTGGCGGTGTCGCGGCGCAGCCCGAGCCGGTCGCCCCGGGTGAGCTGCTCCTGCACCACCTGCGGCTCCCAGATGACCCGCCACTCGTCGCCGCCGCGGGTGAGCCGCACCGGACGCTCGTACGCCCAACGGGTTCCGCCCGGGAGGGCCCAGTCGACCTTGACCACCGCGGTCGCGATGTCCTTGGTCACCTTCGCCTCGCCCCGGCGGGTCAGCGTCGGCGGCGTGGCCGCCAGCTCGCCGGAGAGCTCCTTGAGCTCGCGGGCGACGTCGGCCGCCGGCACCTTGGCGCCGGTCGGGTCGACGAGGCCGACGGCCTGGAGGTCGCCCGAGCGCCAGCCGGCCAGGAACGCGTCGACGCTGCGCTCCGGTCCGTCACCGCCCGAGCACGCGGTGAGGGCGCCGGCTGCGAGCGCGGTCGCGGCGAGCAGCGCCAGCGGCGGGCGGAGCCGGTTGCGGCGGGGGCGGCGGGGGTACGACAGGCGCATGGAAGCGGATCTCCGATCTCGGAACTGCCCTGCACGCTAGTACGGCGGCGCCGTCCGCACCGTCCCCCCGCACCGGGACGTGCGGAAAGAGAGCCGCTGCCCGGGTGATGAACGACTGGTGGCGGGGTACTCCCGAACCGGCCAACCTCGTACCCGCAACGGGTGAAAGGACGAAGTCCGGAACCGGACGTCCGCACTGTGGTCCGCCGAGCAAGGGGCGGAACGGCAGGGCCTAGGCTGGGCGGCAGAGTGACCCACAATGCGGTGGGTCGAGGGGAGTGGCACCGATGGACCGGCGTCCGGCGATCAAACCGGGACCCGACCTCCGGCAGGATGACACCGGCCGGGACGACAGCTTCGATTCGGCGACCGACGGGGACGGCTTCGGCCGGCTCGACACAGGAGTGACCGGGATGACCGGTTCGAGTATCGACACCCTCTACGATCTGGGCCTGCCCGTCGACGCGCTGGCCGACGACGTGGAGGACAACGAGCTCGACGAGCCCGTTCCCAACGTGGAGCGCCTGGTCGCCCAGGCGGTCGCGCTCGCCGGCGACGACCACGACGCGGCGACCCTGGTCAGCCGCTTCTGGCGGTTCGCGCCGGACGAGGAGCTGATCGGCTTCACCGCCGAGGAGATGCTGGAGGCGGCCCGCGCGCACCGCGACCTCGCCGAGCAGCGCGTACCGGGCGAGTTGAAGCTGCGCATCCACGAGCCCGACGCCGAGCAGCACCACTCCGTCATCGAGATCGTCACCGACGACATGCCGTTCCTGGTCGACTCGGTGACCGCCCTGCTCAACTCGCACCACCTGGACGTGCACCTGCTGGTCCACCCGCTGGTGGTGGTCCGGCGCGAGCCGCTGGGCCGGCTGGTCGAGGTCTCCGCCGACGTCGAGCCCGACGACGCCATCGCCGGCGACCTGGTCGAGAGCTGGATGCACATCGAGATCGACCCGGTACGCGACGCCGCCGAGCGGGACAGGCTGCGCCGGGAGCTCCAGCGGGTGCTCACCGACGTGCGGGAGGCGGTGGAGGACTGGCCGAAGATGCGCCAGCGCGCCCTCGCCCTCGCCGACGAGCTGGCCGCCGCGCGGACGTCGGACAACCGGCCGCCGGTGCCGGAGAAGGACATCACGGACTCGGTGGAGCTGCTCCGCTGGCTCGCCCACGACCACTTCACGTTCCTGGGCTACCGGGAGTACCGGCTGGTCGACACCGGCGAGTCGGGTGCCGCGGACGGGGAGCGGGGCAGCGGCCAGGCCCTGGAGGCGGTGCTCGGCACCGGGCTGGGCATCCTGCGCCAGGACTCCCCGGATGCCAGGCCGCTGTCGTCGATGACGCCCGAGGCGCACGACAAGGTCACCGAGAAGCGGCTGCTGATCATCACCAAGGCGAACTCGCGGGCCACCGTGCACCGCTCCGCCTACCTCGACTACATCGGCTTCAAGATCTTCAACGAGGCCGGCGAGGTGATCGGCGAGCGGCGTTTCCTGGGGCTGTTCTCCACGGCCGCGTACCGGACCAGCGTGCAGGAGCTGCCGGTGGTCCGCCGCAAGGTGGCCGAGGTGCTGGACCGCTCCGGCCTGAGCCAGCGCAGCCACTCCGGCAAGGACCTGCTCCAGATCCTGGAGACCTACCCGCGCGACGAGCTGTTCCAGATCAAGACCGAGGACCTCTACCACGCGGTCATCGGGGTGCTGCGGATGGCCGGCCGCCGGCAGCTGCGGGTGTTCCTGCGCCGGGACGCGTACGGGCGGTTCATCTCCTGCCTGATCTACCTGCCCCGGGACCGGTTCACCACCCAGAACCGCCTGCGGATGCAGGACATCCTGCTGCGCGAGCTGAACGGCGTCGGGGTCGACTACACGACCCGGGTCACCGAGTCGATGCTCGCCCGGGTGCACTTCATCGTCCGGACCGACCCGAGCAGGACTCCGGGCGACATCGACGCCGACCTGCTCGCCGAGGAGCTGGCCGACGCGACCCGGCTCTGGGACGACGACTACCGGCTGGTGCTGGAGCGCAAGCTCGGCGACGAGCAGGCCAAGCACCTGTTCACCCGCTACGCCGACGCCTTCCCAGAGGGCTACAAGGACGGCCACACGCCGTACGAGGCCATGAAGGACCTGGCGAAGCTGGAGCTGCTGGAGGAGCCCGGCCAGCTGGAGATGCACCTGTTCCGCAAGCAGCTCGCGCCGCGGGCCGGCGGGCGGGGGCCGGACGTCGACGAGGCGATGGACGTCCGCTTCAAGGTCTACCGCTACGGCGAGCCGATGATGCTCTCCGCCGTGCTGCCGGTGCTGCACTCGCTCGGCGTCAAGGTGGTCGACGAGCACCCGCACGAGGTGGACCGGATCGACGGTCGGGTCTACCTCTACGACTTCGGGCTGCGGCTGCCGGAGGGCCACCAGGAGCTGTCCGAGGTGCGCCCGCACGTGGAGAACGCCTTCGCGGCGGCGTGGCGGGGCGAGGCCGAGGTGGACGGCTTCAACGAGCTGGTGCTGCGCGCCGGCCTCACCTGGCGGCAGGTCGTGGTGCTGCGCGCGTACGCGAAGTACCTGCGCCAGGCCGGCACGGTCTTCTCCCAGGAGTACATGGAGCAGACCTTCATCGCGTACCCGAGGATCGCCGCCCTGCTGGTGGAGTTGTTCGAGGTGCGGTTCGCGCCCGGCGAGGACGGCCACGAGCAGCGGCAGCAGCGCAGCGCCGAGCTGGTGGGCGACATCCGGGCCGCGCTGGACGACGTCGCCAGCCTCGACCAGGACCGGATCCTGCGCGCCTACCTGACGATGATCCAGGCCACCCTGCGCACCAGCTTCTACCAGAAGCGCACCGACGGGCGGCCGAAGTCGTACGTGGCGCTCAAGCTGGACCCGCAGGCGATCCCGGACCTGCCGGCGCCGCGGCCGAAGTTCGAGATCTTCGTGTACTCGCCGCGCTTCGAGGGCGTGCACCTGCGGTTCGGGCCGGTGGCCCGGGGCGGGCTGCGCTGGTCCGACCGCCGGGAGGACTTCCGCACCGAGGTGCTCGGCCTGGTCAAGGCGCAGATGGTGAAGAACGCCGTCATCGTGCCGGTGGGCGCCAAGGGCGGCTTCGTGCTCAAGCAGAAGCCGGGGGACCGCGACGAGGCGGTCGTCTGCTACAAGGAGTTCATCTCGGCGCTGCTGGACGTCACGGACAACATCGTCAGCGGCGAGATCGTGCCGCCGGAGGACGTGGTCCGGCACGACGGCGACGACCCGTACATGGTGGTCGCGGCGGACAAGGGCACGGCGACGTTCTCGGACATCGCCAACGAGATCTCCACGGCGCACCAGTTCTGGCTCGGCGACGCGTTCGCCTCCGGCGGCTCGGCCGGGTACGACCACAAGAAGATGGGCATCACGGCCCGGGGCGCCTGGGAGTCGGTGAAGCGGCACTTCCGCGAGATGGGTCACGACACCCAGACCCAGGACTTCACCGTGGTCGGTGTCGGCGACATGTCCGGCGACGTGTTCGGCAACGGGATGCTGCTGTCGGAGCACATCCGGCTGGTGGCCGCGTTCGACCACCGGCACATCTTCCTCGACCCCGACCCGGAGGCCGCCGCCTCGTACGCCGAGCGGAAGCGGCTGTTCGACCTGCCCCGCTCGTCGTGGGAGGACTACGACCGGGGACTGATCTCGGCCGGCGGCGGGGTGTACCCGCGTACCGCCAAGTCGGTGCCGGTCTCGCCGCAGGTCCGCGCGGTGCTGGGCCTGGGCGACGACGTCACGCAGATGTCGCCGCAGGAGCTGATGAAGGCGATCCTGACGGCGCCGGTCGACCTGTTCTGGAACGGCGGCATCGGCACGTACGTGAAGGCCTCCAGCCAGACCAACGCGGAGGTGGGCGACAAGTCCAACGACGCGATCCGGGTGGACGGCAGGAACCTGCGGTGCCGGGTGGCCGGCGAGGGCGGCAACCTGGGCTGGACCCAGCTCGGTCGCATCGAGTACGCCCAGACCGGCGGCCGGATCTACACGGACTTCATCGACAACGCGGCCGGGGTGGACTGCTCCGACCACGAGGTGAACATCAAGATCCTGCTGAACACGGCGGTCGCCGACGGCGCGTTGACCGTCCCCGAGCGGGACGAGCTGCTCGCCGCGATGACCGACGAGGTCGCCGAGCTGGTGCTGAGGGACAACTACGACCAGGCCCGGGCGATCAACAACGCGCAGGCGCAGGCCGCCTCGCTGCTGCCCGTGCACCGGCGGATGATCACCGATCTGGAGCGCTCGGGGGCGCTGGACCGGTCCCTGGAGGCGCTGCCGCCGGACGACGAGATGGCGGTGCGGACCGAGTCCGGGCTGACCGCGCCGGAGTTCGCGGTGCTGCTCGCGTACGTCAAGATCGTCCTTGAGACGGAGATCCTGGCCGAAGGGCTCGCGGACGAGGAGTGGACGACCGACGTCCTGGTCAACTACTTCCCGACGCCGATGCGTGAGCGGTTCGCCGACCGGATGGGCCAGCACCGGCTGCGCCGGGACATCGTGACGACGGTGCTGGTCAACGAGGCGATCAACCGGGGCGGCATCTCGTTCGTCTTCCGGGTGGTCGAGGAGACGGCCGCCCCGGCGGCGGACGTCATCCGGGCGTACGTGGTGGTCCGCGAGGTGTTCGGGCTGGGCGCGCTCTGGGACGCGGTGGAGGACCTGGACAACAAGGTCGACCCGGAGTTGCAGACCAGCGTGTACCTGGACACCCGGCGGCTGGTCGACCGGGCGGTGCGGTGGTTGGTGACCAACCGCCGGTCGCCGATCGACGTGCCGGCGGAGATCGCCCGGCTGCGCGACGGGGTGGCCCAGCTCCTGCCCGACCTGGAGGAGCGCTTCTACGGCAGCGAGCGGGACTCCCTCGCGGCGCACATCGACTCGCTCACCGAGCGGGGGCTGCCGCGTGACCTGGCCGAGCAGGCGACCCGGCTGATGTACAGCTTCGGCCTGCTCGACGTGGTGGAGACCGCGGCGAGCAGCGGGCGGGACGTCGGCGAGGTGGCCTCGGTCTACTTCGTGCTCTCCGACCGGTTCCGGGTCGACTCACTGCTGTCGAAGATCTCCCTGCTGCCGCGTGAGGACCGCTGGCAGACGCTGGCTCGGATGGCGCTGCGCTACGACCTGTACGCCGCGCTGGCCGCGCTGACCGCGGAGGTGCTCGACTCCACCGCCGGCAGCCTGTCGCCGCAGGAGCGGGTGCTCCAGTGGGAGCAGTCGAACGCCACGTCGATCCACCGCGCCGAGCGGGCGATGGGGGAGTTCGACGAGTCCCGGGCGGACCTCGCCGCCCTGTCGGTGCTGCTGCGCCAGATCCGCACCCTGGTGCGGACCTCCGCCGCCGCCTGACGCGTACGGCACGCGGCCCGGCCGGTCTCCCGACCGGCCGGGCCGCGTCGTGTCCCCCGGTGGAGGCTGCCGCGTGGTTGCCGGCTCACGCCGGCATGGAGGCGAAGACGACCACGTTGTCGGGGTAGCTGCCGGCGGCCTGGTCGAAGGTCCCGCCGCAGGTCACCACGCGCAGGCCGGGCCGGTCGCTGGGACCGTAGACCTGCTCGGTCGGGAACTCCGTCTTCGGGTACGCCTTGACCGACTCGACCGTGAAGGTGGCCTGCTGCCCGTCCTCCCGGGTGACGGTGATGGTGTCGCCCGGTTGCAGGGCACCGAGGGAGAAGAAGACCGCCGGCCCGATCTCCGCGGAGTCGACGTGCCCGACGATGACCGCGTTGCCGATCTCACCCGGGCTCGGCCCCGGCTCGTACCAGCCGGCCAGCTGCGCCTGCTCCAGCGGGGGCACCTGGACGGTGCCGTCCGGGTTGGTGCCGAGCGACATGATCGAGGCGTCGACCCCGATGCGGGGGATGGCGATCGTGGTGGGGGCGGAGCGCGCCAGGCCCGTGCCGGAGACGTCCGGGTCCGCGTCGGGGTTCGGCACGTCGGCGTCCGCCGGCCCGGTGCTGGCGGGCGCGGCCAGGGGCTGCGGGGGGCGGGGCGCGGGCCCGGTCTTGGCCGAGGCGCCGATCAGACCGGCGCCGACCATGGCGACCACGACGACGACGGCCGCGCCGGCGGCGCGCCACGGTGTCCCGTGACGGCCGCCGGCCGGTGTCGCCGTCATGTCAGACGAAGGACTCATCGGTCCGACGCCGGCGCATCAGCACGAGGCCGCCCAGGGCGGCCGCGCCGATCAGGCTCGCCCCACCGGCGGCCAGGCCCCGGTCGGTGCCGGCGGCGACGCCACCGTCACCACCGTCGACCCCACCGCGCGGCAGCACGACCAGCTCGCCCTCGCCGCAGGAGCCCTTGAGCTCGTAGCGGCCCGGCTTGGCGTCCTCGGAGACCTCGGCCTCGCCGTAGTAGATGAAGTCCCGCTTGTGCTCCCAGCGGTCCTCGTCCTTGCCGTTGCCCTCGGACTCCTCGTCCGACCAGCCGCTGTCGTGGCCCTTCCGGTCGTACTCGTCCGAGCCGTTGCTGTCCGAGCCGTTCCCGTCGTGGTCCTTGCGGTCCTCGCGGTCGTACTCGTCCGAGCCGTTGCTGCCCGAGCCGTACTTGTCCTCGCGACCCTCGCGGCCCTCACGGTCGCCCTTGTCGTGGCCCTTCTCGCGGCCCTCGCGGTCGCTCTTGTCGTGGCCCTTTTCGCGGCCCTCGCGGTCGCCCTCGGCGTCCTGGCCGTGCTCGTAGCCCTTCCAGTCGCGCTCGCCCTCGGCGCCGGCGTCGGCGGCGCCGCCACCCTGGCCGTTGGTCGGCGGCTTCGGCTCTCCGGTGGCGGTGGCGGTGGCGGACGGCTGCGGCTTGGGCGTCTCGTCCTTGCCGTTGTCGTCCTTGCCGTGGTCGCGGCCCTTGTCCTCGTGGTCGCGGCCCTTGTCCTCGTGGTCCTTGCCCTTGTCGTGGTCCTTGCCCTTGTCGTGGTCCTTGCCCTTGTCGTGGTCGCGGGAGTCCTCCTCCCCGCCACGCCAGTCGTTGCGGCCCTCGGCCGGCTTGAGCTTGACCTTGCCGGTGACCTTCGACCACACGAAGGCGTGCTCCTGCCGGTCCGGGCAGACCTCGAGCAGCTTGACCGTCTCGCCCGCCCTGACGACGTGCGGCTTGGCGTAGACCTTGCCCTCGTCGTCGTGGTGACCGTCCGCGAACGCGATCCCCGGCGTGAACACGAGCAAGGAGGCGCCACCGAGGGCCGCGCCAGCAACGACCTTCCCGAGCATCTTGTTTGCCATGACCTGCGTCACTCCATCCCTGTTGTCCTCGAGCCCGGTGACAACCGAGCTAAGGACGACGTTAGACCGATTCACGAGCTATGCAGGGAAAGATTCGTGTTTTGGTATTTATGGAGGCTAAGGGCGGTAGGGGAGCTACGCCGCTTTGGTAACGTGCCCGACCGGCTCGGGTGGTTCCCGCCCTCCCGGCACCCGGAGGGCCGGTCGCGCGGCGCGTGCCCGCGCCGGTGGTCGCGTCCCGTCCCGTCCGCCCCGCCGGCACCGGGCGTCCCCTCCGGCCGCTCCCTGCCACATCGAGGCATTGCCATGGAAGCGCTCCCATGCAAGAATCGCTGCACGCGGTTCGGGGAGCCACACCGCGCAGGCAGGAGTCGAGGGCACCGGTCCGCCGGACGACATCCCGCCTCCCGGCCGGCCCATCGTCGCCGGTCGGACCACCACCAAACGCCCGTCCGGGTCGGGCACCCCCCGAAGAACCCGTGGTACCGGCGGACGTCCGCGCAGGACGCCCATCGGGCCTTATCGCCGGGCCGTTCGCGGATCCGGTCTCGCCCAAGGAGATCAGTGGCATGAATGTGTGGAGAAGGCTGTCCGGCCCCCGCCGGGCCCTCGCGCTCGGTGGCGCGGGCGCTCTGGTCGCGGGCGGACTGGTGACCCTGCCGGTCACCGTGGCGCACGCCGCCACCCAGTGCGACGTGTCGTACACGACCAGCGACTGGCAGGGCGGGTTCACCGCCTCCGTCAACATCAAGAACACCGGCGACGCCCTCAACGGCTGGACGCTGGGCTTCACCTTCCCCGACGGCAGCCAGCGGGTGCAGCAGGGCTGGTCGGCCCGCTGGTCGCAGAGCGGCCAGAACGTCACCGCGCAGAACGAGTCCTACAACGGCGTGGTGGCCAGCGGCGCCACGGTGAGCCTCGGCTTCAACGGCGCCTGGAGCGGCAGCAACCCGAAGCCGACGTCGTTCACGCTCAACGGCGTGACCTGCAACGGCGGCACCAACCCCACCACCCCGCCGCCCAGCACCCCGCCGCCGTCGACGCCGCCGCCGACGACCCCGCCGCCCACCACCCCGCCGCCCACCACGCCGCCCCCCGGTCAGCGGGTGGACAACCCGTACCTGAACGCCAAGGGGTACGTGAACCCGGAGTGGAAGGCCAAGGCCGAGTCCGTTTCCGGCGGCAGCCGGGTGTCGAACAACCCGACCGCCGTCTGGATCGACCGGATCGCCGCCATCAACGGCACCCCGGACAGCAGCTCCAACGGCGCGATGGGCGTCCGGAACCACCTGGACAAGGCGCTCGAGCAGGGGGCGAACTACATCCAGTTCGTCATCTACAACCTGCCCGGCCGCGACTGCGCCGCGCTGGCCTCGAACGGTGAGCTGCAGGCTCACGAGCTGCCCCGGTACAAGGCCGAGTACATCGACCCGATCGCCGCGATCCAGGCCGACCCGAAGTACGCCAGCCTGCGGATCGTCAACATCATCGAGATCGACTCGCTGCCGAACCTGGTGACCAACACCTCCGGCAACCCCGGCGGCACCGCGATGTGCGACACGGTGAAGGCCAACGGCGCCTACGTCAACGGCGTCGGGTACGCCCTGTCGAAGCTGGGCGCGATCGGCAACGTCTACAACTACATCGACGCCGCCCACCACGGCTGGATCGGCTGGGACAGCAACTTCAGCCCGACCGCGCAGATCCTGAAGGACGCCGCCGTCGCCTCCGGCAGCAACGTGAACAACGTGCACGGCTTCATCGTCAACACCGCCAACTACTCGGCGCTGCGTGAGCCGTACATCAAGATCACCGACAACGTCAACGGCAGCAGCGTGCGGCAGTCGAAGTGGATCGACTGGAACTTCTACGTGGACGAGCTCTCGTTCGCCCAGGCGTTCCGCAACGAGCTCGTCGCCAAGGGCTTCGACTCGAAGATCGGCATGCTGATCGACACGTCCCGCAACGGCTGGGGCGGCACCGCCCGGCCCACCGGCCCGGGCGCGACGACCAACGTGGACACGTACGTCAACGGCGGTCGGGTGGACCGTCGGATCCACGCCGGCAACTGGTGCAACCAGGCCGGGGCCGGCCTGGGCGAGCGCCCGAAGGCCGCGCCGGAGCCGGGCATCGACGCCTACGTCTGGGTGAAGCCCCCGGGCGAGTCGGACGGCTCCAGCAAGGAGATCCCGAACAACGAGGGCAAGGGCTTCGACCGGATGTGCGACCCGACCTACACCGGCAACGCCCGCAACGGCAACAGCATGAGCGGCGCCCTGCCGGACGCCCCGATCTCGGGCGCCTGGTTCCCGGCGCAGTTCACGCAGCTCATGCAGAACGCGTACCCGGCGCTCTGAGACTGGAGCCCACCCGCCGCTGGCAGTAGGTGAGGCGCTCCAGCGGCAGGTTCCCCGGGCCCCCGGTCCGACCGTCCGACGGTCGGGCCGGGGGCCCCTCGCGTACGCCGGTCAGGGCACCGTCTTCTCGATCGCCGCGCGGCCCAGCTCGGCCAGGTCCCGGCGGGCCCGCTCGACGTTCTCCGGCGTGACGTCCTGCCCCCGGGCCGCGACCAGGTCCTCCGGCTCCCAGGGCTGCTCCGCCCCGGTACGGATGTCGTCCGGGGCCGCGCCCGTGCCGGTGCCGGTCGCGCCGGTGCCGGCGGCGTACGGGTCGCCGATCAGCTCGTCGCCGCCCGACCGGTCCCCGGTGAACGACGGAGTGTCGCGGTCGGCGCCGCCGCCGGTCCTCAGCTGCGGGATGCCGGTGTCGTCCTCGACCGCCGCGGCCACCTCCGGGCTCTCCTCTAGCGGTCGGTCACGGTCACGATCCGTCATGTCGCTGCCCTCCTGTCGCCAGGTGGTCTCCTGATCCTGCTTGCGTACCCGGCGGGGCGGTGCCCATGCCGGGTGTCGGCGGGGCGGCTCAGCGCTCCTCGTCGGGGGTCTCCGGCGGTTCGACCGGATTGCGCCACTGCCAGAGCAGCATCAGCACGCCGAAGGCGAGCATGCCGAGACCCGCCCAGAGGTTGATCCGGACCCCCTGCGCCTTCTGCACGGCGGAATCGCCGTCGAAGACGCCGATCAGGGTGACGATCGCCCCGTACGCGGTGAAGAGGCCACCGATCACCCGGCGGATGTCGAACAGCCGCGCGGCGGCCGAACGGCGGCGGGCCTCCTCGGTGGCCTCGACCGACCGGTCGTGCCCGTGCGGGTTGAGGTTTTCCATGCTCATGGCCGAGCGCCCCTTCCTAGAAGAACGGCACGTAGAGGAGGAGGGACAGCGCCACCGCGATCAGGCCGAGGAGCACCGGGGAGCGCCACCAGACGGCGTCCCCGGTCAGCAGGTCGCCCTTCACGTCGACGGCGCCCATGCCGTAGACCAGCCCGCGCAGGTCCTCGTCCTGCTTCTTCGCGGTGAACGGGGTGACGACGGCGGCGACGACGGCCGCCGTGACGAACGCGATGCCGGCGCCCCAGAAGCTCTCCTCCAGGTCGGAGTTGAAGTGCACCACCCCGGCCTTGTAGAGCAGGTAGGTGGCCAGCGCCGCCAGGGTGCCCAGCAGCAGGGAGAGGAAGCCGGCCGCCGCGCTCATCCGCCGCCAGAACATGCCGATGATGAAGGTGGCGAACAGCGGCGCGTTGAACAGCGAGAACAGCGCCTGGATGTAGTTCATGATGTTGCTGAAGCCGGCGGCGATGAACGCCGTGCCGATGCCGACCAGCACGCCGCCGACCGTCGCCCACCGGCCGATGCGGATGTAGTAGTCGTCGGGGCGGTCCCGCCGCACGTACTGCTGCCAGATGTCGTAGGTGAACACGGTGTTGAAGCCGCTCACGTTCGCCGCCATGCCGGCCATGAACGACGCGACCAGGCCGGTCACCGCGATCCCGAGCACGCCGTTGGGCAGCAGGTCACGCATCAGCAGCGGGATCGCGTTGTTGTAGACCAGGTCGCCGCTCTCCGCGCCGAGCCCCTGCACCGTCACCAGGGCGACCAGGCCGGGGATCACCGTGACCACCGGGATGAGCAGCTTCGGGTACGCGGCGATGATCGGCGTCCGCCGGGCGGCGCTCATGTTCTTGGCCGACAGCGCGCGCTGCACCTCGGCGAAGTTGGTCGTCCAGTAGCCGAAGGAGAGCACGAAGCCGAGCCCGAAGACGATCCCGATCCAGTGCGCGCCGAGCGGGTTGTCGGTGCCGCCGGTGTCCTGCCAGGTGTGCAGCCCCGCCTCGCCCAGCTTGGACTCGCGCACCGCGTCCATCAGGCCGGACACCCCGCCCACCTTGACCAGTCCCAGGATCGTGATCGGCAGCAGGCCCGCGATGATCACGAAGAACTGGAGCACCTCGTTGTAGATCGCCCCGGAGAGCCCACCCACGGTGATGTACGCCAGCACGATCAGCGCGCCGACCACGATGGCGACCCAGAGCGGCCAGCCGAGCAGCGCCTGCATGATCAGTGCCAGGGCGTAGAGGTTCACGCCGGCGATGAGCACCTGGGCGACGGCGAAGCTGAGCGCGTTCAGCAGGTGGGTGGGGCGGTTGAAGCGCAGTCGCAGGTACTCGGGCACGCTGCGGACCTTGGAGCCGTAGTAGAACGGCATCATCACGATGCCGAGGAAGACCATCGCCGGCACGGCGCCGATCCAGTAGTAGTGCAGCGTCATCGCGCCGTACTGGGCGCCGTTGGCGGCCATGCCGATGATCTCCAACGCCCCGAGGTTGGCCGAGACGAAGGCCAGGCCGGTCACCCAGGCGGGCAGCGAGCGGCCGGAGAGGAAGAAGTCGACGCTGGTCCGGATGGCCCGCCGGGCGGCGAAACCGACACCGAGCACCGTGACGAAGTAGAGCGCCAGGATGCCGTAGTCCAGGACGTTCATGTTCAGCCGCAGGCCATCGCCGTCCATCCCGGTAACCCTTCGTCGACCGTCCGTGCCCGATGAGTGTGCGCGGGCAATTACCCCGAACGCGCAGTTTCACGCCTGCGACGGCCAAACCCGCCCGCACCCTGCTTCCCGACCCCGGAAGGCACGGACGGGACGGCCTCACCGGAGGTGTCGGAGGGCGGCCGCCGACAGCGGGGTCCGGACGCGGAGGCGCCCCCGGCCGGTCGGCCGGGGGCGCCTGTGGGGAACCGGGGTCAGCGCCCGAGCACCCGGTCCAGGAAGTCGCGGTAGTGGCGGACGGCCATCCGGAGCTGTTCGGTGTCGGCGGAGCCGGCGTCCTGCCAGCCGCCCAGCTTGTTCTTCTGCGCGGACAGCGCCGAGGAGAGCGCCTGGATGGCCTCGTCGACCAGCGACTGGGCCTCCCCGGCCGCCGCGCGGGGATCGTCCACGAAGCGCAGCTGGACGTTGCGCCAGCGGTCCCGGAAGCCCTGCGCCGTCGCCGGGTCGAAGAGGCTGGCCGGTTCGGCGGCCACGGTCGCGCCCGCCGGCCGGTCGGTGCCGGCGACCCCCAGTTCCCCGGTGGCCGCCCGCCCGGCCGGCGCGTGCTCGGCGTCCGGGTCGACCATCGTGGGCGTGGCGCTGCCGTACCCGGCAGCCCCGGCCGCGCCGCCCTCCGGGTCGCCGGCCCACCCGGTGACGTCGGCCCGGCGCTCGGGACGGCCGTCTGCGGCGTCCGGCGGCAGCACCTCGGCGCCGTCCCGGCGGTCCTGCCGGTCGTCGGAACGGTCGTCGCCGAGCCCGACGGAACGGTGGAACTCGGCGGTCGGGTCCGCCCGGCGGCCCTCCCGGGGGCCGCCCACGGCACCGTCGCCCGGGCGCGCGGTCGACTCCGTACGCGGGTCGGGCTCGTCCTCCGGCAGGGGGCTGGCCAGGGCGGACGCGGCGACCGCGCCGCCGACGCTGGTGGCCCCGAAGGCGGTCGGCACCGGCCCCGGCTCGTGGAACCCGCCCCGGTCGCGGTCGGCGTCCCGGTCGTCCGGCCGGGCCCGGCCGGCGTCCCGGTCGCGCGACGGCTCGTCGTCGTCGCGGCCGGTCCGGTTGCGGCCGGTCCGGTCGCGGTCGGCGACCGCCGGATCGTCGAAGGTGCCCCGGTCGTCGAGGACGTCCTCGGGTACGTCGGCCCGGCCGGACCGGTCGCCCGGAGGCGGCACCGGCACCGGCTCGGAGCGGACGGCCTCGGGGTGCTCGTTGCCCACCCGCTGCTCTTCCTGGCGCATGGTCATCCTCCTAGCGGCTCGTGACGTCGTGCTGGCTGTCCGGGTCGTGCTGCTCGGACGGTCGGGCTCCGACCGGCTCCTCGCCGAGCAGGTCTGCGAAGAGGGCGCGGTAGTGGACGACGGCCTGGCGGAGTTCCTCCGTGCTCGCCTCGCCCCGGGAGTTGCGCAGGTGGATGTCGTGGGCGTCGCGGTAGTGGCCCAGCGTGCGGGCGTGTTCGACGGAGAGGTGGGCGATCTGGTCGGAGAACTCGCCGGTGGGGTAGCCACGTTCCGCGATGAGCCGGGTGACCAGTTCGTCCGCCTCACCCACGGTCTCGGCGGGGGAGTCGACGAAGCGGACCTGGAGCTCCTCCCACGCGGCGGAGTACCGGGCCCGGGACTCGGGGGCGAGGGGGGTCAGCGTGAGCTCCGCGTGGCGGCGCTCCCGCTCCCGCAGTTCCCGCTCGGCGGCGGTCCGGCTGTCCTGCTCGGCGACGGCACGGTCGTACTCGGGACCGAACCGCGACCGCAGCGCGCGGCGGCGGGCGTACGACCGGGCGGCCACGGCTACGGCCGCGATCACCAGCACGACGAGAACGATGACGACTATCTGCGTGGGCGACATGGCTCCTCCTTCGTCAGGTGGTATTCCCTCCGCTCACTGCCCGCCAATCCCGTTCCGGTGCACTTTCCTGACGAACCCGACCCCGCTGCCCGGCGGACCCGGCCCCCGCTGATTCCCCGCCATGGCATGACGAGTCACACAGCGTGACCGGCTGCCAAAACTTGACTCGTTCCAGAAAACGCGCTTGGGTGGGGTGATGCCGGTCGGATCCTGCTGCGCCGGTTCGCCCCGGCCGGCGGACCGGCCCGGTACGAGCTGGGCGGGACGACCACGACCACCGGAGGAGAGCCATGAGCGACCCGCAGGCCAACAGGCCGATCCTCACCACCCGTCAGGGTCACCCCGTGCACAACAACCAGCAGCAGCGGACGGTCGGTTCGCGCGGCCCGGCGACGCTGGAGAACTACCACTTCCTGGAGAAGATCAGCCACTTCGACCGGGAGCGCATCCCGGAGCGGGTGGTGCACGCCCGCGGCTTCGTCGCGCACGGCGAGTTCGAGGCGTACGGGACGATCGGCGACCAGCCGGCGTCGACGTACACCCGGGCCAAGCTGTTCCAGACCAGGGGCAACAAGACGCCCGTGACCATCCGCTTCTCCACCGTCATCGGCGGCCGGGACTCCTCCGAGGCGGCGCGCGACCCGCGCGGCTTCGCCGTCAAGTTCCGCACCGAGGACGGCAACTGGGACATGGTGGGCAACAACCTCCAGGTCTTCTTCATCCGCGACGCGATCAAGTTCCCGGACGTGATCCACGCGCTGAAGCCGGACCCGGTCACCTTCCGTCAGGAGCCGAACCGGATCTTCGACTTCATGTCGAACACGCCCGAGTCGATGCACATGCTGACCTGGCTCTTCTCCCCGTACGGCATCCCGAAGAACTACCGGACGATGCGCGGCTCCGGGGTGAACACCTACCGCCTCGTCAACGCCGAGGGCGAGGGCGTGCTGGTCAAGTTCCACTGGCTGTCCCAGCAGGGCGAGCACAACCTCACCCAGGCCGAGGCGGACGCCATCCAGGCCACCGAGCTGGGCCACGCCTCGAAGGACCTCTACGAGGCGATCGAGCGCGGCGACCACCCGAAGTGGGAGCTCAACGTCCAGGTGATGAGCGACGACGAGCACCCGGAGCTGGACTTCGACCCGCTCGACGACACCAAGATCTGGCCGGCGGAGGACTTCCCCTACCTGCCGGTCGGCATGATGACGCTCAACCGCAACATCACCGACCACCACAACGAGAACGAGCAGATCGCCTTCGGCACCGGCGTGCTGGTCGACGGCATCGACTTCTCCGACGACAAGATGCTGATCGGCCGGACGTTCTCCTACTCGGACACCCAGCGTTACCGGGTCGGCCCGAACTACCTCCAGCTGCCGGTCAACCGGCCGCGCGAGGACGTACGGGTCAGCACCAACCAGACCGGCGGCCAGATGTCGTACGGGGTGGACGACCGCGGCGCCAACCCGCACATCAACTTCGAGCCGTCCTCGGTCGCCGGTCTCCGGGAGGCCGACGAGTCCTACCGGGAGTACCGTCCGTTCGTCTCGGGCCAGGTCATGAAGGCCCCGATCGAGCGGCAGAACAACTACTCCCAGGCCGGCCGGCGCTACCGCGAGATGGCCGACTGGGAGCGGGACGACCTGATCCTCAACCTCACCACCCTGCTGGCCCAGTGCGACAAGCACATCCAGGAGAAGATGGTCTGGCACTTCAGCCAGTGCGACGCCGACTACGGCCGCCGGGTCGCCGAGGGCCTCGGCATCTCCGTCGACGCCTGATCCGTACCACCCACGAACGCCCCGCCGGCCCCCGGCGGGGCGTTCGTCGATCATGGACGTTCGTCCGGTAGGCCCGGCGCGACGGACGGTAGTGCATCGGGCGAGGATTACGTATCCTGCCCAAGGCGTCAGCCGGACCTGCCCGGCACCGCGGGCCGGAACAGTCCGACCGCGACGCTGCCCGGCCGGCGCCGGCGCCCCCGCAGCCACACCTTCCGGGCGAGGTCTGATTGAACACCCGCGACTGGCCGATCCGCTCGAAGCTGACCGCATTGGTCGTCGTGCCGGTGACCGCGCTGCTGGCACTCTGGATCTTCGCCACCACGCTCACCTTCGGGCCCGCCCTCGACCTGCTCGCCGCCCGGACGCTCCTCTACGACCTCGGCCGTCCCGGCGAGACGGTGGTGGCCGAGCTGCAACGGGAACGCCGGCTCTCGGTGGTGCAGTTGGCGGGCGAGAGCGACGCGCCGGGGCTCGCCGAGCAGCGGCAGCGGACCGACCGGGCGATCGCGGAGCTGCGCCGGCGGGTCGGCGGGGAGGAGTTGCGCGACGCCGCCGACGACATCCTCGACGCCCGGCTCGACCAGCTGGTCACCGCGCTGGACGCGCTGCCCGCCGGGCGGGGGTTCATCGACCGGCGGGCGGTGGACCGGGCCGGCGCGGTCGGGCTCTACAGCGGAATGATCAATTCGGCCTTCCAGGCGTTCTCGGCGATGGCCAACCTGCCCGACCGGGACCTCAACCGGCAGGCCCTGGCCGTCACCGGGCTCGGCCGGTCCCGGGAGCTGCTCGGGCAGACCGACGCCCTGCTCGCCGGGGCGTTCACCGCCGGCCGGTTCGCCGACGGCGAGCACCTCCAGCTGGTGCAGACCGTCGGCAACCAGCGGTTCCTCGCCGAGACGGCGATCGCCGACCTGCCGGACGCCGAGCGCGCCGCGTTCCAACGGCTGACCGAGGGGGCGACCTTCGGCCGGCTGCGGGCCATGCAGGACGAGCTGGTGGGCGCCGGCTCCGCCACCCGGCCGACCGTGGACCCGAGGGCCTGGCAGGAGAACTACCAGGCGGTGCAGCAGGCACTGCGGGAGTTCGAGCTGGCGCAGGCCGACGGGCTCGCCGAGCGGTCGGTGCCGTCGGCCGTGCGCATCCTGGTCCGCCTCGGCGCCGCCGGGCTGCTGGGCCTGGCCGCCGTCGTGGTCTCGGTCCTCGTGTCGCTGCGGGTCGGCCGCAACCTCGCGCACCGGCTCTCCGGCGTACGCACGGCCGCGCTGGAGACGGCCGAGCACCGGCTGCCCGACGTGGTGGCCCGGCTGCGCCGGGGCGAGCAGGTCGACGTCGCCCGGGAGGCGCCCCCGCTGGAGTACGGCGGCGACGAGATCGGCCAGGTGGCGCGGGCGTTCACCGCGGTGCAGCGCACCGCCGTGCAGTCGGCCGTCGACGAGGTGACCCTGCGCCGGGGCCTCAACGAGGTGTTCCTCAACATCGCCCGGCGCAGCCAGGGGCTGGTGCACCGGCAGCTCGCGCTGCTCGACCGGATGGAGCGGCACACCGAGGACCCGGACGAGCTGGCGGAGCTGTTCCGCGTCGACCACCTCGCCACCCGGCTGCGGCGGCACGCCGAGGACCTGGTCATCCTGGCCGGCGCGGCCCCCGGGCGCGGCTGGCGCAACCCGGTCGCGACGGTCGACCTGGTCCGGGGCGCGATCTCCGAGGTCGAGTCGTACGACCGGGTCGACATCACCACCGTGGCACCCGCCGGCGTGCTGGGGCGGGCCGTCGGCGACGTGATCCACCTGCTCGCCGAGCTGATCGAGAACGCCACCGCGTTCTCGCCGCCGAAGACCCGGGTCGAGGTCTCCGGGCAGCACGTGGCGAACGGCTACGCGGTGGAGGTCACCGACCGGGGCCTGGGCATGTCCGCCGCCGCGCTGGAGGACACGAACCGGCGGCTGGCCCGCTCGCCCGACTTCGAGCCCTCCGAGACCGCCCGCCTCGGACACTTCGTGGTGGCCCGCCTCGCCGCCCGGCACGGGGTCCGGGTGCGGCTGCGCCCGTCCGACGGCGGCGGGCTGACCGCCGTGGTGCTCATCCCCGCCGACCTGGTCACCGACGAGCCCTCCCTGCCCCCGACCGGCGGCCCGCGGGTGGCGCCCCGGCCCGCCTCGACGTCGGAGGAGCGGCGGCTCGCCCGGGCGAGCCGGCTGGGCACGCTGCCCCGCCCGGCCCGCTCCACCGGGCCCGCCACGGCACCCTCCACCGGGGCTCCGGCCGCCTCCCGCTCCGCGCACGCCGGCACGGGCCCCGCGCGGCCGGCCCCGGCCGGCGCGGCCCCCGGTTCGGCCCCGGGTGGGGCGGATGCCGGCGGTCCCGCCCCGGTCGAGGCCGTCGGGGAGATCGACGGGCTGCCCCGTCGGGTGCGCCGCCGGCCTCCGACGGTCCGGCCCCGGCACCCGGACACGACCGGGGAGCACTCCTCCGCCGGGGACGCGTCGGGGCGGCGGTCCGCGCTGGACGGCCCGACGCTGCGGCAGCCGGTGATCGCCAGTCCCGCCCCGCGCAGCCCGGAGGAGGCACGGCGGATCATGTCCGCCCTCCAGGCCGGCACCGCCCGTGGCCGCGCGGCGGCCACCGGGACGACCCCGCGACAGGCCGCGCCCGCCGCCGCCGACCGGCCGGACCCGCCTCGTGCGGACCCGAGCCCGGCGCCGGCCGACCCGCCGAGTGCGGACCCGAACCCGACGCCGGCCGAGCAGCCGGTGGACACCGAACCCAGGACCGCGACTGAGAGGGACGCCTGATGCATCCGACTAGGCAGAGCGCCGATCTCGACTGGTTGCTCGACGAGCTGGTGGAACGGGTGCCGCCCGCCCGACAGGCGGTGGTGCTCTCGGCGGACGGGCTGCTGATGGGCGCCTCCGCCGGGATGGACCGTGCCGACGCCGAGCACCTGTCCGCGCTGGCGTCGGGCTTCTCCAGCCTGGCCCGGGGCGCGAGCCGGCAGGTGGCCGGCGGGGCGGTCCGGCAGACCGTGGTGGAGATGGAGTCCGCGTACCTCTTCGTCACCGCGGCCGGGCAGGGCGCCTGCCTGGCCGTGGTCGCCGACGCGGACGCGGACATCGGCCTCGTGGCGTACGAGATGGCGATGCTCGTCACCCGGGTCGGGGAGTACCTCAGCGCCCCGGCCCGGACGACGGCGGGGACCGCCGATGCGGGCTGACTCGCCCGGGCCGCAGCACGAGTGGCTCGACGACGACGCCGGCCCGGTCGTGCGGCCCTACACCCTCACCGGCGGTCGGGTCCGCTCGGGCGCGGTCGGCTTCGACCTGGTCGCGTACGTGCTGGCCGAGGCGGCCGCCGACCCGACCGTCCACCCGGAGCTGCACCCCGAGCACCGGCGCCTGGTGGAGCTGGCCGCCCGACCGGTCCCCGTCGCGGAGCTCGCGGTCGACCTCGACCTCGCGGTGGGCGTGGTCCGCGTGCTCCTCGGCGACCTGCTGTCGCGCGGGCTGGTCGCGGTGCACCAGCCGACGGCCGCCGCATACCTGCCCGACGACGACATCCTCAAGGCGGTGGTCAGTGGACTCCGTGCGCTATGACCGGACCGGATCCGAATCCCGGATCCCGCTCGCGTTGAAGATCCTGATCGCCGGGGGGTTCGGCGCCGGCAAGACGACGCTGGTGAGCGCGCTCAGCGAGGTCCGGCCGTTGCAGACCGAGGAGGTGCTGACCGGTGCCGGCATCGGCACCGACGACCTCTCCGGCGTAGAGGCGAAGTCGACCACCACGGTGGCGATGGACTTCGGCCGGATCACGATCAACGACGACCTCCAGGTCTACCTCTTCGGCACCCCGGGCCAGGACCGGTTCTGGTTCCTCTGGGACGAGCTGGCGTTCGGCGCGCTCGGGGCCGTGGTGCTCGCCGACACCCGCCGACTGGCCGACTGCTTCCCGTCGATCGACTACTTCGAGCAGCGGGGCGTCCCGTTCGTCGTGGGGGTCAACTGCTTCGACGGCGGCCGCCGGTTCAGCCTGGAGTCCGTACGCCAGGCGCTGGACCTCGACCCCGACGTGCCGCTGGTGCTCTGCGACGCGCGGGACCGGCAGTCCGGCAAGGAGGTGCTGATCGCGCTGGTCGAGCACGTGGCCCGGCAGCGCGGCGAGCCCGTCCCGGCGGCCTGAGCCGGCGGCGGCCCGGCGGGCGTCTGCCGGCGGGCCGCCACGATTCGGTGGGGGTTTCGGGGCTAAGCAAGCGGCCCAGTGGGAACGCTGGTGGGATCGACGGAGGAATCGGCGGAAGGCGGACGCGGTGACAGGTCAGGGCGAGATCGTCCACATCGGCGGCTACACGGCGCACAGCGGGGGCCGGGCCGCCGGCATCGTCGCGGCGCGGCGGGACCCCGTCTCCGGTGAGCTGACCCCGCTCGGCACCGTCGCGGTCACCCCCTCGCCCTCCTTCCTGGCTCGGCACCCGCGGCTGCCCGTCCTCTACGCGGTGAACGAGCTGCCCGACGGGCAGGTCAGCGCCTTCCGCGTCGGCGCCGACGGCGAGCTGACCCCGCTCGGCACCCGGCCCACCGGGGGCGCGGAGCCCTGCCACCTGGCGGTCGTCCCGGACGGCGGCCACCTCGTGGTGGCCAACTACGGCGGCGGCAGCGTGACGGTGTTCCCGCTCGACCCCGACGGCGCCCCCGGCGAGCGCAGCGACCTGGTGCAGCACGAGGGGCACGGGCCGGACCGGGAGCGCCAGGAACGCGCGCACGCCCACATGGTGAACCCCGATCCGGGCCAGGGCCCGCTGCTCGCGGTCGACCTGGGCACCGACTCGATCTACCGCTACGACCTGGACGCGGCCTCCGGCCGGCTGGTACCCCGGGCACCCCGGGTGCGCACGGCCGCCGGCGTCGGTCCCCGGCACCTGGCCCGGCACCCGGACGGGCGGCGCTGCTGGGTGGCGGGGGAGCTGGACGGTTCGGTCACCGCCTACGAGCTGACCGGCGACGGCGCGCTGCACCAGCGGGGCCGCGTCGAGGCCAGCGACCGCACCGGGCCCGTCCAGCCGTCGGAGATCGCGGTCGGCCCGGACGGACGCTTCCTCTACGTCGCCAACCGGGGAGTGGGCACCGTCGCGGTCTTCGCCGTGGCCGGCGAGCTGCCGGAGCTGGTCGCCGAGGTGGACACGGGCGGGGAGTGGCCGCGGCACTTCGCCCTGGCCGGCGAGCACCTCTACGTCGCCGACGAGCGGGCCGACATGATCCGGGTCTTCCGGGTGGACGCGGGCACCGGCGTCCCGGCTCCGGTCGGGGAGCCGGTGGCTGTGACGTCCCCCACCTGCGTGGTGCCCTGACCAGCCAACATCTTCGCGACATCGACGCCACGGGGCGGCATGATCACCCACCGTAGCAATTCGGTGATCAACTATTTCTTCTGCGTAACTTTCGTCCGAACGGCCCGTGGCAGTCGTCCCGACAGGTCCGCAAGATGGTCACCGTGTCAGCAGGCCGCCATCGCATGCGTACGAATTTCCACGCAGCCACCGCCGCCGCTGCCGTGGGCGTCCTCGCCGTCACGGCCGGCGGCTGGTTCGGCTACCAGCAGCTGGCGCAACCGAACTGCTCGGGCCGTACCGAGCTGTCCGTCGCCGTCGCGGCCGAGCTCGCCCCGGCGGTCGACGCCGCCGCCGCGCGGTGGGTGAAGGACGGTGCCGCGGTGGGCGGCACCTGCATCGCGGTGAACGTCACGGCGTCCGATCCGGTCGACGTGGCCGCGACGGTCGCCGCCAAGCACGGCGTCACCCTGGCCGGCGTGGGGCAGGCCAGCGGCACCTCGGTCAGCCCGGACGTCTGGGTGCCCGACTCCTCCACGTGGCTGCTGCGGCTCAAGACCGGTGGCGCCACCGCCTTCGAGCCGGGCAACGGGGCGTCCATCGCCCGCAGCCCGGTGGTCGTGGCGATGCCGGTGCCGATCGCCACGCGGCTCGGCTGGCCGCAGAAGAAGTTCAGCTGGACCCAGCTTCTGCAGCAGGTGCAGAGCGACAAGCCGTTGCGCACCGGGATCGTCGAGCCGACCCGCGACGCCGCCGGCCTGTCCGGCCTGCTCTCGCTGACGGCCGCCGCCAGCGCCTCCGGCGGCCCCGACGCGGAGAAGGAGAAGGTGGCCGCGCTGCGGGCGCTCGCCACCGACCGCTCGGCGCTGCGGCCGGACCTGCTCGCCCGGTTCCCCACCGCCTCGGATCCCACGACGATCGCGAGCAGCCTGGGTGCGGCGGCGCTCTCGGAAGAGGACGTGATCCAGTACAACAGCAAGAAGCCGCCGGTGCCGCTGGCCGCGCTCTACCTGGAGCCGGCGCCCGCGCCGCTGGACTACCCGTACGCGGTGCTGCCCGGCATCGAGCCGGCCAAGGCGGCGGCGGCGAGGGTGCTCTACGAGGTGCTCGTCACCGACGACTTCCGTGACCAGTTGGCGAGCCGGTCGCTGCGCGCGCCGGACGGCAACTGGGGCGCGGGCTTCGACGCGCCGCAGGGCGCGCCCAGCCCGGCCGGCGGCGCTCCCGCCCCGCCGGCCAACGGCGGCGGATCGGCTCCGGGCGGGCTCGACCCGCAGGCCATGGAGCGCGCCGTCTCCAGCTGGTCGATCGCCACCCAGTCCGGCCGGATGCTCGCCGTCATCGACGTCTCCGGGTCGATGAAGGAGAAGGTGGCCAACGCCGGCAACGCGACCCGGCAGCAGGTCACCGTCGAGGCGGCCCGGCGCGGGCTGAACCTCTTCGACGACTCCTGGTCGATCGGTCTCTGGACGTTCTCCACGCAGCTGGTGGGCGCCCGCGACCATCGGGAACTGCTCACCATCGGGCCGCTGTCCCGCCAGCGCGGCAAGCTGGAGCAGTCCCTGGGCTCGATCCGCTCGTCGAATGGTGACACCGGCCTCTACGACACCGTGCTGGCGGCGTACCAAGAGGTGCAGGACAACTGGGAGCCCGGCCGGGTCAACTCGATCGTGCTGTTCACCGACGGCAAGAACGAGGACTCCGACGGCATCACGCAGCAGAAGCTGCTGGCCGAGCTGAACAAGCTCAAGGACCCGGAGCGGCCGGTGCAGGTCGTGATCATCGGTATCGGCAGCGACGTGAGCAAGGCCGAGCTGAAGTCGATCACCGACGTCACCGGCGGAGGCGCCTTCGTCACCGAGGACCCGACCAAGATCGGCGACATCTTCCTCAAGGCGATCGCGCTGCGCAAGGCCCCGGCCTGAGCCGCAACGCAGCGCGGGGCGCACCCGCCGCACGGGATCCGGTGCCGTGGGCCCTTTCCCCGCAAGGGGTTCCTCGGGGAAAGTAGTGACGGTAATGCGTCCGAAGCAATCGGCGAGCGGGGTTGTCGGGGCACGATGTCCTGGTGCCCCTACGGCCGGCCCGCGACCCGGGCCCGGCGTACGGGCCGTCGGCGACCGAAGTGGGGAGGGCCGGTGACCTCAGCGACGCTGTTGACCCCCGCCAGCACGTCGTCGAGACCGGACGAACCGCGGCCAGGGCCGGCCCGCACCCGCGAGCGTGCCTACGTCCGCTCCCTGGTGGTGCTGGACACCACCGTCCTGACCCTCGCCGTGCTCGTCGGGTACGTCGCCCGGTTCGGCGACGACGCCCCCGGCGGATCGAAGATCCCGTACGTTCTGGTCGCCCCCGGGCTGGTCCTCGCCTGGCTGGTCTCGCTGCGGGTGCTGCGCTGCTACGACGACCGCGTCCTCGGCTACGGCGCCGACGAGTACCGGCGGGTCGGCACCGCCAGCCTGCGCCTCGCCGGTGGCATCGCGATCGCCGGCTACATCGCCGACGTGGGCGTCTCCCGGGGATTCCTCGGCATCTCGTTCGCCGTCGGCATGCTCGGCCTGGAGGTGGCCCGGTTCGCCGCCCGCAAGCGGCTGCACCGGGCGCGTTCCGAGGGCGCCGGCTGGTCGCGCAAGGTGCTGGTGGTCGGCGACACCGCGCACGTGCTGGAGTTGGTGCACACCCTGCGGCGCGAGCCGTACGCGGGCTACCAGGTGGTCGGGGCCTGCATCCCGGACGCGCTGCTCGCCCCGGTCGCGCAGCGGCTGGGCGACGTGCCGGTGGTCGGCTCGTTCCGGGGCATCCCCGAGGCGGCCACCGCCATCGGCGCGGACACCGTCGCGGTGACCGCCTCCGGCGAGCTGACCGCCACCCGCCTGCGCCGGCTGGGCTGGCAGTTGGAGGGCACCGGCATCGACCTGGTGGTGGCCCCGGCGCTGACCGACGTCGCCGGCCCGCGCATCCACACCCGGCCGGTCGCCGGCCTGCCGCTGATCCACGTCGAGGCGCCCGAGTTCCGCGGGGCCCGCAAGCTGGTCAAGGGCTTCGTCGACCGGGCCGTCTCGTCGGTCGCCCTCACGCTGCTGCTGCCGTTGCTGGCCGTCGTCGCGCTGGCGATCAAGGTCGACAGCCGGGGGCCGGTGCTGTTCCGGCAGACCCGGGTCGGGCAGGGCGGGCGGGAGTTCGGCGTCTACAAGTTCCGCACCATGGTGGTAAACGCCGACGCCCTGCTGGCCGCGCTGGCCGTCCGCAACGAGACCGACGGCCTGATGTTCAAGATGCGCGACGACCCGCGGGTGACCCGCATCGGGCGGCTGCTGCGCAAGTGGTCGCTGGACGAGCTGCCGCAGCTGGTCAACGTCCTGCTCGGGGACATGAGCCTGGTCGGCCCCCGACCGCCGCTGCCCTCGGAGGTGGCCCGCTACGACGGCGACGTGGCCCGCCGGTTGCTGGTCAAGCCGGGCATGACCGGGCTCTGGCAGGTGAGCGGCCGATCCGACCTGAGCTGGGAGGACGGCATCCGGCTCGACCTCTACTACGTGGAGAACTGGTCGCTCGCGGCCGACCTGACGATCCTCTGGAAGACCTTCGGCGCGGTGGTCAACAGCCGTGGGGCGTACTGAGCGGCCGGACGCTCAGTCCTGCGGGCCCGTCCAGTCCAGGCACACCACCACCGCGTCGTCGGTCAGGTCGCCGGCGACGAACGCGCGCAGGTCGCCGATCAGCGAGCGGACGGCGTCCAGCGGCTCCATCGGTCCGGTCCGGCGCAGGAACCGGTCGAGCGCGGTCTCGCCGTACCGGACGTCCTGCCCGGTGGCCTCGATGACGCCGTCGCTGACCACGAAGAGCCGATCGTCGCGGCACAGCTCGAAGTGCTGCTCCCGGTAGTCGGTGGCCTCGAACATGCCGAGCGGGAACTGCGCCTCCAGCGGCAGCTCCCGGACCTGCCCGTCGCGCAGCAGCACGAGGCGGGGCGACCCGGCGTCGACCACTGTGAGCAGCCCCGAGCGCAGGTCCAGCTCCATCAGCAGCACCGCGAGGTGCTGGTCTCCCCGGTGCAGGTCGTAGACCGCCTGGTCGGCGAGGGCCGCCTGGTCGGCGAGGCTGAGCCCGGACCGGCGGGCGTTGCGCAGCGCGTGGGTGGCGAGCGAGGTGAGCATCGCGGCGGCCACCCCCTCGCCCGTGCCGTTGATGGTCGCCAACCAGACCCGGCTGCCGTCGTCGGACCAGTCGAAGCTGTCGCCGCGCACCGCGTACGCCGGTTCCAGCTGTCCGGCGAGGCTGAACGACGGGCGGGTCCGGCTGCGGCCCGGGAGCATCTCCCACTGCATCTCGGCGGCGAGGGTGAGCCGCCTGCTACGCCGTGCGGACCGGTACACGTCCGTGCCCGGGGTGACCGCGGCGATCTCGTGGGCGAGCGTGGTGGCGATCTCCGTCAGCTCGTCGAGCGCGGCCGGCCGGGCCGGCACGGGGGTCACGACCAGCACGCCGCGGCGTTCCCCGCGCATGGACACCGGGAGGTATCCGGTGTCGTCGGCGACGATCGGGGCCTGGTGGTCGAAGCAGCGCCAGGCGGGGTGCCCCGGCGCGGTGACGGGCTCGTCCCCGACGAGCGGCAGCAGCGCCGCCAGCCGGTAGTCGACCTGGAGCAGTTCCACCCGGGCGATCCCGTAGTCCGCGGCCAGGACGTCGGCGATCCGGTCCAGCAGCAGGTCGGCGGGCGCCTCGTTGAGGACCTGCCGTGCCCGGTTGACCGGTTCGCTCATCATCGCTCCCTCGTCACGAGCCCAGACTTGGGGATTCGGAGTAGTCTCGGGCCCACCATGGCGGATGTGCACGGTCCCTCCGGACCCGAGACGAGTATGGCCGTCGAGCTCGACGCGGTGGCCGACGCCCTGCTGACGGTCTGGGAGGCCGCGCGGGAGCGGACGACCAGTCGCGTCTCCGGCGCGCAGTTGCGCGCGATCATGCTGGTCGAGCAGCACGAGGGGATCAACCTCCGCGGCCTGGCCACCGGGCTCGACATGCTGCTCTCCTCCGCCAGCCGGCTCTGCGACCGCCTGGTGGCGGCGGGCATGCTGGAACGGGAGCCCGGCCGGTTCGACCGGCGGGAGATCTCGCTGCACCTGACCCCGGAGTCCCGCCGGCTCCTCGCCGAGCTGCGGGACGACCGGCGCCAGCAGCTCGCGGCGATCCTCGCCGACATGACCGCCGAGGGGCGGCAGGCTCTCCTGCGGGGCATGCGGGAGTTCGACGAGGCGGCACGGCACCGGAACGCCTCCGTGCAGTCCGTCGAGGCGGCCGGCCCCTGGCCGGCGGTGCCGCGGGAGCGCCCGGTCGGCCTACCGGCGCAGGAGCAGCCGGGGAACGGGCCGCGGGTGGCCAGGACGGCCTGACCCGGCCGGAGCGGGCACACGGGTTCCCCGCGTCGACGGGGTTCGCCGAAGGATCGGGCGTGGCCGGCGGACACCCGGCCGCGACGGTTCGGCCGGTCAGGGCGCTGCCGCCGCGACGGCCAACATCGCGATGTCGTCCTGGCTCTGCCCGTCGAGCCACTCGTCGACGGCGTCGAGGAGCCGGTCGACCAGCGCGGCCGGGGCCAACCCGGCGGCCGAGGCCAGCGCCGCGCGCAGCCGCTCCTCGCCGAACATCTCCTGGCCGCCGGGGCCGCCGCGCGCCTCCAAGACCCCGTCGGTGTACGCGAGCAGCAGCTCGCCGGGGCCGAGGCACAGCTCCGCCTCGGCGAACCGGGCGGTGGCCAGCGCGCCCACCGGCATCCCGCCGACCGCGACCGGGGCGACCTCACCGTCGGCCCGGACCAGCAGCGGGGACGGGTGGCCGCCGCCGGCGATCCGGACGGTGCACCCGCCGCCGGGCGCGGCGTGGAGGGTGCCGAGCAGCAGGGTGGTGAACTGGCTGCGGCGGGCCGCGTCCGGGGAGTCGAGAAGCGCCTGGTCGAGCAGCCGCATCAACTCCAGCGGCCGTTGCTCGACCAGGCGCAGGGTCCGCAGGGACTGGCGGACCCGCCCGGTGAGGACGGCCGCGCCGACGCCCTTGCCGGCCACGTCCCCGAGGGCGAAGATCGCGCCTCCCGGGATGGGGAAGACGTCGTAGAAGTCGCCGCCGATGCGCAGCCGGTCCCCGGCCGCCCGGTACCCGCCGGCGAGGGTGGCGCCCGGCACGGCCGGCAGGTCGGGCGGGAGCAGGCTGTTCTGCAACACCCGCGCCAGGTGGACCTGTTCGCCGTAGAGTTCGGCGGCGCCGAGGGCCGCGCCCGCGCGGGCGGCGAACTCCCGGGCCAGCTCGACGTCGCGCCCGGCGAAGCCGGCCCGCCCGGCACGACGGACCAGCACCAGGGCTCCGGTGGTGCGTCCGGCGCCCCGCATGGGGCTGACCAGCACGGTGCCGGGCCGGCCGAAGCCGGGCGGAAGCACGGAGGACAGGCCGGCCGTCTCCTGATCCGGCCACGGGGCCGGGTTGGCCGCGTGCCCGGCCAGCGCCTCGGCCAGGCCGGGCAGCGAGCCGGTCAGCGACCAGGTCGCCAGCCCGGTCGCCGGGGCGGGATCGACCCCGTCGTACCGGATCCAGTGCGGCTGGCCCTCCGCGGGCGGGGGCGGCAGGTGGACCACCATGGCCAGGTCGGCCAGGTAGGGGACGGGCAGGGTCGTGGCGGTCCGCAGCGTCTGCTCGCGCTGGAGCGACAGCCCGAGGCGGCTGCCGGCCTGGGCGAGGAACGTCGTCCGGGACCGCTCGACGCCGAGCGCCTCGGTGCGCGCGTGTTCCTCGGTGACGTCCCGCACGTACCATGCGTGCCGCCCGTCGGCCAGGTCGCGTCGTACGCCCCGCAGCCGGCGACCGCCGTGTTCGGCGTCGAAGCTGTCCGCCCCGGCCCTCACCGACCGGGCCATGGCTGGTATCGGACAGGTGCGCAGGTCGGTGCCGGGCACGAGCTCGGGGAGGAGGGCGGTCGCCATCGCGTTGACCAGGGTCACCAGCCCCGCCCGGTCGGCCGTCACGACCGCCTCGGTGAGCCCGTCGAGCACCTCCCGGGTCAGCCGGGAGTCGACCGGGCGCGCGGGGTCGGGGGAGAGGCCGGAGCGGAAGCGGGCGGGCTGCCCGCCGTCGGCCGGGCGCGTGCCACCGCCCCCGGGAACGGTGGTCACCGCCGCTCGCCGGGCGCCCCGGTCGGTCGACCTGTGCGCATGCTGGTCGTGCTCTCCTCGGTTGGGGGTGGTTGCCTCGGGACAAGCGTACCGAGGCGGGGCGACGCCACCCCCGGGGGAATCCGGCTCAGGCCGCCCGGGCCAGCCAGCCGGCCGGGCGCGCCAGGATCCGGCGTACCACCGAGCCGGCCCCGCCGACGGCCGCGGCGGCGGCGCCGAGGGACGCCGGGCGGACGGTGACCGGCGACCAGGCCGCGGTGAGCACCCGCCGGGAGATCTCGGCGAGCACCGGCGGGCGCAGCCACGGCGCCAGCGGGGCGTACCCGCCGCCGAGCACCACGGTGTCCAGGTCCAGCAGGTTCACCACGCCGGCGACGGCGACCCCCAGGGCGGTGCCGGCCTCGGCCAGGGCCCGCAGCGCGCCCGGGTCGCCGGCCCCGGCCAGCTCGGCCAGCCGGGTCGTCGCGGTGTCCGCCGGCAGGTCCGCGCCGGCGAGGCCGGCCGCGGCGAGGATCGCCTCCTGACCGGTGTACGTCTCCAGGCAGCCCCGCCCGCCGCACCGGCAGGGCGGGCCGTCGGGCCGGATCGGGAGGTGACCGATCTCCCCGCTCCAGCCGCGTGCGCCCCGGAACAGGGCTCCGTCGAGCACGATCCCGGCGCCGATGCCGACCTCGCCGGAGATGTGCAGGAAGCTGGCCCGGCCCGCCGGCCCGGCGTGCAGCTCGCCCAGCGCGGCGAGGTTGGCCTCGTTGTCGACCACCAGCGGCGGTACGCCGTCGACGTGCGCGGTCAGCGGCGGCCCCTCGGCGAGCAGCGCGGGGACGGGCACGTCGCGCCAGCCGAGGTTCGGGGCGAGACGGACCAGGCCGGCGTCGTCGACCAGGCCGGGCACCGCGAGGGCGGCGCCGGCCAGGGTGAGCCCCTCGCGGGCGGCGTCGGCGCGGGCGCGGGCGGCCAGGTCGGCCAGCCGGGCGAGCGCCTCGGCGGGGGAGACGGGCCGCAGGTCGGCGCGGTGCACGGTGTGGTGGCGGACCCGGCCGGCGAGGTCGACCACGCAGGCGGCCAGGTAGTCGACGTTGACCTCCAGGCCGAGCCCGGCCGGGCCGTCCGTGGCGAGCACCAGGCCCCGTGAGGGCCGTCCCGCGCCGGTCCGGGGCGTCGGCTCCGACTCGGCGACCAACCGGCCGGCGAGCAGGTCCTCCACCACGGCCGAGACGGTGGCCCGGGTGAGGCCGGTGCCGGCGGCCAGCTCGGCCCGGGAGGGCGGGCGGTCGGCGGCGGCGATCCGGCCGAGCACCACGGCGAGGTTCCACTCGCGCAGGCTGCCCTGCCGCACCGGTCCGGGCGGGGCGTCGGGTCGGGTCACCCCTTGACACTGCCACAGGCCCGCCAAATAATTCAACCACTGAACAAATAGCGGACGACACCTCGGAGGTCTGCCATGGCACCCCGTCCCACCCCCGCCGACAAGTTCTCCTTCGGCCTCTGGACGGTGGGCTGGCAGGCCCGCGACCCGTTCGGCGACGCCACCCGCCCCGAGCTGGACCCGGTCGAGGCGGTGCACAGGCTCGCCGAACTCGGCGCGTACGGGATCACGTTCCACGACGACGACCTGGTGCCCTTCGGCGCGGACGCCGCCACCCGCGACCAGCACGTGGCCCGCTTCCGCAAGGCGCTCGACGAGACCGGCCTGGCGGTCCCGATGGTGACCACCAACCTCTTCACCCACCCGGTCTTCAAGGACGGCGGCTTCACCAGCAACGACCGCGACGTCCGGCGCTACGCGCTGCGCAAGGTGCTGCGCAACGTCGACCTCGCCGCCGAGCTGGGCGCCCGCACCTTCGTGATGTGGGGCGGCCGGGAGGGCGCCGAGTACGACCTCGCCAAGGACGTCCGGGCCGCGCTGGACCGCTACCGGGAGGCCGTCGACCTGCTCTGCCAGTACGTCGTCGACTCCGGCTACGACCTGCGCTTCGCCATCGAGCCCAAGCCGAACGAGCCGCGCGGCGACATCCTCCTGCCCACCGTCGGGCACGCCCTGGCCTTCATCTCCACCCTGGCCCGCCCCGAGCTGGTCGGGCTCAACCCGGAGGTGGGGCACGAGCAGATGGCCGGCCTGAACTTCGCCCACGGCATCGCCCAGGCGCTCTGGCAGGGCAAGCTGTTCCACATCGACCTCAACGGCCAGCGCGGCGTCAAGTACGACCAGGACCTCGTCTTCGGCCACGGCGACCTGCTGAACGCGTTCGCCCTGGTCGACCTGCTGGAGCACGGCGGCCCCGGCGGCGGGCCCGCCTACGACGGCCCCCGGCACTTCGACTACAAGCCCTCGCGCACCGAGGACATGACCGGCGTCTGGGCGTCGGCGGCGGCGAACATGCGCACCTACCTGCTGCTCAAGGAACGGGCGGCGGCGTTCCGGGCGGACCCGGAGGTCGCCGAGGCGCTGGCCGCGAGCCGGGTCGCCGACCTGGGCACGCCGACGCTGGCGCCGGGCGAGGGCTACGCCGACCTGCTCGCCGACCGCTCCGCGTTCGAGGAGTTCGACGTCGACGGGGCCGCCGCGAAGGGCTTCGGTTTCGTCCGGCTCAACCAGCTCGCCGTCGAGCACCTGCTCGGCGCCCGCTGAGGCCGCCGGAGATGCCGATCGTCGCGGGGGTCGACTCCTCGACCCAGTCCTGCAAGGTCGTCGTCCGGGACGCGGAGACCGGCGCCCTGCTCCGGCAGGGCCGGGCGCCGCACCCGGACGGCACCGAGGTCGACCCGGCGGCGTGGTGGACCGCGCTGGGCGCGGCGGTCGACGCCGCCGGCGGGCTGGCCGATGTGGCGGCGGTCTCCGTCGCCGGCCAGCAGCACGGCATGGTGTGCCTCGACGAGGCGGGCGACGTGGTCCGGCCGGCGCTGCTGTGGAACGACACCCGTTCCGCCGGGGCCGCCGCCGAGCTGGTCGAGGAGGCCGGCGGCGGGGAGGCCGGCCGCCGCTTCTGGGCCGACGCGGTGGGCAGCGTGCCGGTCGCCAGCTTCACCGTCACCAAGCTGCGCTGGCTGGCCCGGCACGAGCCGGCACACGCGGCCCGGGTGGCGGCGGTCTGCCTGCCGCACGACTGGCTGACCTGGCGGCTGGCGGGCGCGCCGGGCCTGCCGGCGCTGCGCACCGACCGGGGCGACGCCAGCGGCACCGGCTACTGGTCCCCGGCCACCGGCGACTACCGCCTCGACCTGCTGGAGCGGGCGTTCGGCCGGCGCCCGCACGTGCCGACCGTGCTCGGCCCGGCGGAGCCGGCGGGCGCCGTACGCCCCGACGCCCTGCCGGGCCTGCCCGCCGGTGGGGCGGTGCTCGGCCCCGGCACCGGGGACAACGCCGCCGCCGCGCTCGGCGTCGGCGCGGGCCCGGGCGACGTCGTCGTCTCGATCGGCACCTCCGGCACCGTGTTCAGCGTCGCCGACGCCCCGGCCGCCGACCCGAGCGGCACGGTCGCCGGCTTCGCCGACGCCACCGGCCGCTTCCTGCCCCTGGTCTGCACGCTCAACGCCGCGCGGGTGCTCGACGCCGCGGCGGCGATGCTCCGGGTCGACCTGGACGAGCTGGCCCGGCTGGCGCTCTCCGCCCCCGCCGGCGCGGACGGGCTGGTCATGGTGCCCTACCTGGAGGGCGAGCGGACGCCCGACCGGCCACTGGCGTCCGGGGCCGTGCACGGGCTGACCCTGCGCACCTCGACGGCCGCCCACCTGGCGCGCGCCGCCGTCGAGGGGTTGCTCTGCGCCCTCGCCGACGGCCTCGACGCGCTCACCGCCCAGGGCGCCGCCGTGCGCCGGGTGATCCTGGTCGGCGGGGGCGCCCGCTCGGCGGCGGTGCGCCGCATCGCGCCGCAGGTCCTCGGCGTGCCGGTGGTCGTCCCGCCGCCCGGCGAGTACGTCGCCGACGGCGCCGCCCGCCAGGCCGCGTGGGTCGCCCTGGGCGGCGCGGCGCCCCCCACGTGGTCCGTCCACGGCACCGAGGAGTACGCCGCCGCCCCCGTCCCCGCCATCCGGCAGCGGTACGCCGCCGCCCGCGAGCACTTCCTCGACCGGGTCGACGCCGTGGCGGGGTAAAGGACTGTACGGGCGCGCCCCGGCTCGCGATCATCGACGGATGCGAACCACCCCCGAAGCGGACGAGGCGCCCGGCACCGGCATTCCCTCGATGCTCCAGTACGACGACGCGGACACCCCCTGCGACGTCATCGACGCGCTGGTCCTGGCGGACTTCGTCACCGGCCGCCACCCGTGGTCGCACACCGTCCGGCTCTCCCGGGTGCGCCCCGACGCGCCGCTGACCGCCCCGGACGGGCGACTGCTCCGCACGGCGGTGGAGAACCGCCAGCTGTCCCGCCTGCTGGCCGGCGACGGCTGGACGGCCCGGGTGGTCACCTGGAAGGGGCGCGGCGCGGAGGTGACGGTCACGGCGATCTCGGAGGAGGTGGGCCGGCCGGCCCTGGACCGGATCGTCGACGGCGCCGCCGAACCGGAGGATCCGGGCGCCGGCCGGATCGGCTTCTGGCACCAGAACCCCCGCCGGGGCAGCCAGCGCGACGTACGCTCCATCGCCGCGCCGGAGTGGGCGGCGATCCGGCCGAACTACGCCGCCGCGGCACGCGACGCGCTCGACGAGCTGATGGCGACCACCCCGGAGCGCCTCTCCGGCCGGCTGGTGCTGCTGCACGGGGCGCCCGGGACGGGAAAGACCACCGCGCTGCGCGCCCTCGCCCGCCAGTGGCGCGACTGGTGCCAGGTCGACGCCGTGCTCGACCCGGACGTGCTCTTCGCGGACACGGCGTACCTGTCCGAGGTGGCGGTCGGGGACGAGGACGGCGAGCCGGGGACGGGCCGCCGGTGGCGGCTGCTCATCCTGGAGGACTGTGACGAGCTGATCCGGGGCGAGGCGAAGCAGGCCGCCGGGCAGGCCCTGTCCCGGCTGCTCAACCTCACCGACGGGCTGCTCGGGCAGGGGCGCGACGTGCTCGTCGCGATCACCACGAACGAGGACCTGTCCCGGCTGCACCCGGCGGTGGTCCGCCCGGGTCGCTGCCTGGCCCGCATCGAGGTGGGCCCGCTGTCGTACGGGGAGGCGACCGGGTGGCTGGGCACGGCGGCGGGGGTGCCGCCCCAGGGCGCGACCCTCGCCGAGCTGTACGCGCTGCGGGCGGGCACGCCGGCCGCGCCCGCCGCCCCGCCCGCGATCGGCGGCTATCTCTGAGCGCCCCGGCGCGCCCGCGCGTCGTCACCCGCTCGTGACCTGATCCTGGTTGGCTGCCGCACATGACCTTGACCAGGGGCGGGCCGGCGCGGGCCCGGGGCGGGACGCCCACGCACCGGTTCTACAGCGTCGTGGTCTTCGTGCTGCTCGCCTCGCTGGACAACGTGGCGATCGGTCTGGTGCCCCCGCTGTACGGGCCCATCTCCGCCGCCTTCGACGTGCCGCAGCGGCTGCTCGGCCTGGTCACCGCCGTGAGCTTCCTGGCCAGCGCGGTCGCCGCGGTGGGCTGGGCGTACGTGGGCGACCGCGCGAACCGCAAGCCGCTGCTGATGGTCGGCACCCTCATCTGGGCGCTGGGTACGGGCGGCAGCGCGGTCGCGGCGAACTATCCCGCCTTCCTGGCGGCGCAGATCCTGGCGGCGGTCGGCCTGGGTGCGGTCGGGTCGGTCGGCTTCTCGGTCGTCACCGACCTGATCTCGCCCCGCCGCCGGGGGCTGGTGATGAGCTTCTGGGGGCTGTCGCAGGGCGTCGGCACGCTGGCCGGCACGCTGGTCGGCGGGCTCCTCGGGGCCGCCGACTGGCGACGCCCGTTCCTGCTGCTGACCGTGGTCGGCGTCGCGGCGACCGTCGCCTACCTGTTCACCTACGACATCCGGCGCGGGCAGAGCGAGCCGGAGTTGGCCGACGCGCTCGCCACCGGCGCCGAGTACGACTACCGGATCAGCCGGGCGGACCTGCCGAAGATCCTCGGCCGGCGGACGAACCGCTGGCTGATCCTCCAGGGCCTCACCGCCCAGGCTGCCTTCGGGTCGCTGGTCTGGCTGCCGGTGCTCTTCGCCCAGCGGGCCGAGGACCAGGGCTACTCCGCCGCCACCGCCGTGGTCGTGGGCAGCGTCTTCGCCACCCTGTTCCAGCTCGGCGGGGTGCTCTCCATCGTGGGCGGGCTGGTCGGCGACGTGCTGCAACGGCGTACGCCCCGGGGCCGGGCCCTGGTCGCGGCGGTCGGCATCCTCGCGGCGCTGCCGTTCTACCTGGTCCTCTTCTTCGTGCCGGTACGCATCGACGTGCCGGACGGCGCCGGCGCCGGCGCGGTGGTGCGGGCGGTGCTGACCAGCGTGTTCACCGAGCCGACGGTCGGGCTGAGCCTGCTCACCGCCGTCGTGGCGCTGGCGCTCACCTCGGCGAACTCGCCGAACTGGTTCGCCCTGATCGCCGACGTCAACCCGCCCGAGCACCGGGGCACCGTCTACAGCCTCGGCAACCTGGTCAACGGTGTCGGCCGGGCGGCCGGAAACGGGCTGGTGGGGGTGGCCTTCCACGGCCTGCGGGCGGCCTTTCCGCCGCCGCTGAACTACGCCGTCGGGCTGGCGGCCTTCCAGCTCTTCTTCATCCCGACGGGCGTCATGTACTGGCTGGCCTCGCGGACCTCGCCGGGCGACATCGACGACGTCCGGGACCTGCTGCACGACCGCGCCGAACGGCTGTAAGCGAAGGGCACCTTCCCACGCACAGCGTTGGGGAAGGTGCCCCTTGCTCACCCGTCAGGCCGGGCGGACCCAGACCGTCACGTCGGTGGGCACGGCGCCGTCGGCGTCCAGCGGGGCGCTGGCGTGCACCAGCTCGGACCCGGCGGGCAGCGGCACGGCGGCGTCGCCGAAGTTGGTCA
Source organism: Micromonospora sp. NPDC007220 (assembly GCF_040634035.1). Lineage (NCBI taxonomy): Bacteria > Bacillati > Actinomycetota > Actinomycetes > Micromonosporales > Micromonosporaceae > Micromonospora > Micromonospora sp. NPDC007220. The sequence goes on from NZ_JBEYEU010000009.1 coordinate 144,269, forward strand.
GCACGGTCAGCCCCCCGTTGCGGAACGAGAGCACCTCGTCGCCGGAGGCGAGCCACTCCAGCGGGCCCTCGCCGAGCCGGTGCTCGCGGCGCAGCCGCAGCGCCGTCCGGTACAGCTCGTACGTCGAGCCGGGCGTGTCCCGTTGCCGGTCCAGGGCGAACTCCGCCCAGAGCGACGGCTGCGGCAGCCAGCTCGCGTCGGTCGGCCCGAAGCCGTACGAGGGGGCGTCGGCCTCCCACGGGATCGGCACCCGGCAGCCGTCGCGACCCCGCTCGGTGTGACCGCTGCGCGCCCAGGTCGGGTCCTGCCGGGCCTCGTCGGGCATCGTGGTGTGCTCCGGCAGGCCCAGTTCCTCGCCCTGGTAGAGGTAGGCCGAGCCGGGCAGGGCGAGCATCAGCAGGGTGGCCGCCCGGGCCCGGCGCAGGCCGAGCGCGGCGTCCGGCTGCGGGTCGCCGATGCCGATGCCGTTGGGCCGTTTTTCGCCGATCGGCAGCCCCAGCCGGGAGGCGTGCCGGACCACGTCGTGGTTGGAGAGCACCCAGGTGGTCGGGGCGCCGACGGCGTCGGTGGCCTCCAGCGAGCGGGTGATCACCGCGTACTGGGCCGGGGCGGTCCACGCGGCCAGCAGGTACTCGAAGTTGAACGCCTGGTGCATCTCGTCCGGGCGGACGTACCGGGCCAGTCGCTCGGCCGGCTCGACCCACGCCTCGGCGACCAGGACCCGCTCGTCGGGGTAGCCGTCCAGCACGCGCCGCCAGTCCCGGTAGATCTCGTGCACGCCCTCCTGGTCCCACATGGGCGGGCGCGGCTTGTCGATCTCCTGACCGGAGAGGATCTCCTGCGGCTCCTGCCAGTCGGCCAGGTCGGCCTGCTTGATCAGGCCGTGCGCCACGTCGACGCGGAAGCCGTCGACGCCGCGGTCCAGCCAGAACCGGAGCACCTCCAGGAACTCCTCCCGGACCTCGGAGTTGTCCCAGTTGAGGTCGGGCTGACCCGGGTCGAACAGGTGCAGGTACCACTGGCCGGGGTGGCCGTCGGCCCCGGTGACGCGGGTCCAGGCCGGCCCGCCGAAGACGCTCTGCCAGTCGTTCGGGGGCTGCGCGCCGTCCGGCCCCCGGCCGTCACGGAAAACGTAGCGGTCGCGCTCCGGGCTGCCGGGGGCGGCGGCGAGCGCCGCGGCGAACCACTCGTGCGCCGACGACGTGTGGTTGGGCACCAGGTCGACGATGACCCGCAGCCCGCGCGAGTGCGCCCCGGCGATCAGCCGGTCGGCGTCGGCGAGGGTGCCGAAGAGCGGGTCCACGTCCCGGTAGTCGGCCACGTCGTACCCGGCGTCGGCCTGCGGCGACGGGTAGAACGGCGACAGCCAGAGCGCGTCCACGCCCAGTTCCACGAGGTGGTCCAGGCGGGCGGTGATGCCGGGCAGGTCACCGATCCCGTCGCCGTCGGAGTCGGCGAAGGAGCGCGGGTAGACCTGGTAGATGGTGGCCCTGGTCCACCAACCGGTGGCCGGGCCGGCAGGCGTGTCCTGGTGCGTCGGGTTGCTGTTCAGGGCCTTCTCCCGTGTGTCGAGCCGGACGGTCGGATGCTGCCGGGCGTCGCCGGTTCCCGTTAGTGTGCCCGGGGTGGTGCGGTCGATTCACGCACGATCAGCCGAGTGGGCAGGATCACCGGTGATCCCGGCGTGTCGAGGTAGGGGGTGCTCCCCGGCGGCAGGGCCCGGCCGTGCAGCGGGTCGAGCAGGATCCGCGTGGCGAGCCGGCCCTGTTCCGCCGCCGGCTGGGCGATCGTGCTCAGCCCGAGGACGCTGGCCAGGTCGTGGTCGTCGACGCCGATCACGCTGACGTCCTGCGGCACCCGCAGGCCGGCGTCGCGCAGCGCGGTCATCGCCCCCATCGCCATCTCGTCGCAGGCCGCGAAGATGGCCGTCGGCGGGTCGCCGCGCCGGAGCAACTCCTCGGTGGCCCGCGTGCCGCCGCTGATGGTGAACTGTGACTCCACGTCGAGCTCGGGATCGGGGACCAGCCCGGCGTCGCGCAGCGCCTCCCGGTAGCCGCGCCGCCGGTCGAGGTGGGTGGTGTAGGCCAGTTCGTCGTCCGGGTCGCCGGAGATGTGGGCGATCCGCCGGTGCCCCAGGTCGAGCAGGTGCCGGGTGGCGGTCCGCGCGACGCCCACGTCGTCGATGCGTACGCAGGGCCAGCCGGGCACCACCGTGCCGGAGCTGATGGTCACCCCGGGCAGCTTCAGCTTCGTCAGGGCGGTCAGGTCGGCGGGCCGCAGCGGCGTGGCGACCAGCATGATCGCGTCGACGCGCTTGTGCAGGTTGGCGGTGCGCAGCACCCGCTGACGGATCTGCTCCCGCCCGCCGAGGTTGTAGAGCAGCAGGTCGTAGCCCGACTGCTGGAGGATGTCCTCGACCGCCTCGACGACGGTGCCGAAGAACCACCGGGTGATGCGGGGGACCACGACGGCGACCGTGCCGGTGCGTCCGCCGGCCAGCCGCGAGGCGCTCGGCGAGACGGCGTACTCCAGTTGCTCGGCCGCCGCGAGCACCCGGCGCCGGGTCGCGGCCGAGACCGTCGGCAGCCCTCGCAGCGCCCGGGACACGGTGGCGGTGGAGACCCCGGCCAGGCGTGCGACATCATCGATCCTCGTCACGCTACCCCCCGCTCCGTGCAGCTCCGCCGCCGCCGGGTCACCGGCGGCGGCGGAGACGCCTCAGCCCTTGACGCTGCCGGCGAGCAGGCCGCGCACGAAGTAGCGCTGGAGGGACAGGAAGACGATCAGCGGTACGACGATCGAGACGAACGCGCCGGCGGTGAGCCGCTGCCACTCGTTGCCCCGGGTGCCGGCCATCTCGGCCAGCCGGACGGTGAGCGGGGCGGTCTCGTCGCCGCCACCGGCGAAGATCAGCGCGACCAGCAGGTCGTTCCAGACCCAGAGGAACTGGAAGATGCCGATCGCGGCCAGCGCCGGGGTGATCAGCGGCAGCACGATGCTGCGGAAGATCTTCGGGTGGGTGGCCCCGTCGACCCGGGCCGACTCCATCAGCTCTCCGGGCAGCTGCGACATGAAGTTGTGCAGCAGGAAGACGGCGAACGGCAGCGCGAAGCAGGTGTGCGCGAACCACACCTGCGCGAACTTCTGTTCGTCGACCAGGTCCCAGGCCGGCAGGATGGTGACCCCGCCGACGGTGACGCCGGTGGAAAAGAACTTCAGCAGCGGCACCAGGGCCATCTGCAACGGCACGATCTGCAACGCGAAGATCGCGACGTAGAGCCAGTCCCGGCCCCGGAAGTTGATCCAGGCGAGCGCGTACGCGGCCAGGGCCGCGAAGGCGATCGGGAAGAGCACCGACGGGATGGTGATCGCCAGCGAGTTGATGAAGTAGCTGGCGAGCTGCCCGGACGACGAGGAGCGCCCGAACAGCACCTCCTGGTAGTTCTCGAGGGTGAACGACGGGCTGGTGAAGAAGTTCCACCACCCGCTGCTCTTGATCTCGTCCTCCGGCCGGATCGAGGAGACGAACAGGCCGAAGGTGGGGATGGTCCAGAACACCGCGATGACGATCGAGACGACGGTCGCGGTACGGCTGTTCAGCCGCCTGCGGACCCGCCCGGCGGTGCTGGTGCCCCGGCCGCCGGTCTTCTGGGTGCCGGCGGCGACGGTGGGCGTCGCGGTGGTCATCTCAGCCCTCCCGCTGCTGACGGATGTTGCGGATCTGGTAGATCACGATCGGGATCACCAGGACGAACAGGAACACCGCCAGCGCCGAGCCCTGCCCGTTCTCGCCGTAGCGGAACGCCTGGTTGTACATCTCGTTGGCGATCACGCTGGTGTCGTAGTTGCCGTTGGTGGACGTCCGGACGATGTCGAAGACCTTGAGGGTGGCGATCGACAGCGTCACCACGACCACGATCAGCGCCGGCCGGATGCTCGGCATGGTGATCTGCCAGAACATCTGCCACGGGGTGACCCCGTCGAGCCGGGCGGCCTCCACGATGTCGGCGGGGATCGCCTTGATCGCGGCGGAGAGCACCACCATCGCGAAACCGGCCTGGATCCAGACCATGATCACGATCAGCAGCAGCGTGTTCAGCGGTGAGTCGAGCAGCCACTGCTTCGGCTCGCCACCGAGGCTGACCACGATCTGGTTGAGCAGACCAATCTGCTCCTGCCCGTCGCCCCGGTAGGCGTAGACGAACTTCCAGATGATGCTGGCGCCGACGAAGGAGATCGCCATCGGCAGGAAGATCAGCGACTTGGCGACCGCCTCGAACCGGGCCTTGTCCACCAGCACGGCGTAGACCAGGCCGAACGTGGTGGCCACCAGCGGGACGAGGAGCACCCAGATCAGAGTGTTGAGCAACACCCGGACGATGGAGTCCTCGGAGAACATCCAGCCGTAGTTGCGCAGCCCTACCCAGTCGTTGCTGCCCTGGTCCATGAACGACAGCAGCACGGTGCGGACGGCCGGGACCACCAGCCCGATGGCGAGCAGCAGCAGCGTGGGTAGCAGGAAGAAAAGCGCGAAGACACCCTCGCGCGGCTTGCGCCGGCGGGGGATCGGGGCGCCGCTCGCGGAGGCAGCGACGAGCTGCGCCTCCCGGCGGCGGGCGAACCAGGCCGGCACCACGTCGAGGAGCAGGAGCAGACCGCCCACCACCGCGACGAAGGCGACCAGCCCGTACATCAGCATGAGGAACTTCGGCTGTTCCGCAGCGAAGTCGAACTCCATCGACCCTCCCAGGTCCTTGACCGGCCGGTGGGCCGGCCCGCGTCCCCGCGGACCGGCCCACCGGTCAGATCACTTCCAGCCGCTCTCCACGTCCCGGAGCACGGTCGCGGTGTCCTTACCGTTGATCCACTGCACCATGGCCTTCCAGAACGTCCCGGAGCCGACGGCCGCCGGCATCAGGTCCGAGCCGTCGAAGCGGAAGACGCTGGACTTGTCCTGGAGGATCTGCACGGAGAGCTTGTCGACGGGGTTGGGGACGTTGGCCAGGTCGAGCTTGTTGTTGGCCGACACCCAGTCGCCGATCTTGGCGCGGCTGTTGGTGTACTCGCCGGACGCGAGGTAGGTCTGCACGGCCTGGACCTCGGGGCGGTCGTTGAAGGCCGCGACGAACTCGCCGCCGCCCAGCACCGGCTTGCCCTTGCTGGCGTCGATCGCCGGGAAGTAGAAGGCGAAGACGTCGCCGTCCTCGGCCACCTTGGTGCCCTCCGGCCAGTTGTTGGCGTAGAAGGACGCCTGCCGGTGCAGCGCGCACTTGCCCGTGGTGATCGGCACGCCGGCCTCCTGGAAGGAGGTGGTGGCGATGCTCTTCACGCCGCCGAAGCCGCCGTTGACGTACTTCTCGTTCTTGAGGATGGTGCCGGCCTTGTCGAGGGCCTCGGCGACCTTCGGGTCGTTGAACGGGATGCCGTGGGTCACCCACTGGTCGTAGACCTCGGGGGTCTGCGTCCGCAGCATCAGGTCCTCGATCCAGTCGGTGGCCGGCCAGCCGGTGGCCTCACCCGACTCGATGCCGGCGCACCACGGCTTGGTGCCGGTGGCGGCGATCTGGTCGCTGAGCTTGATCAGCTCGTCCCAGCTGGTCGGGACCGTCCAGCCCTTCTCCTTGAAGGTCTTCGGCGAGTACCACACGAAGGACTTCACGTTGGAGCCGAGCGGGGCGCCGTAGAACTGGCCGTTGACGGTGCTGTACTTCAGCCAGTCGGCCGGGTAGTTCTCCTCGGCCATCTTCTTCGTCTCGGCGCCGACCGGCTTGAGCTTGCCCGAGTCGACGAACCGCTTGAGCAGACCCGGCTGCGGGATGAACGCGAGGTCGGGGGCGTTGCCGCCGTCGACCAGGACGTTGAGCTGCGCCTCGAACTCGCCGCTGCCCTCGTGGTCGATCTTGATGCCGGTGCAGTCCTCGAACTGCTTCCAGGACTCCGCGAGGCGGTCGGCCTCGATCTCCCGGATCGACGAGTAGATCTTGACCTTCTTGCCGTCGATGTCGCCGTACTTCTCGTATGCGGCGCACTCCGCGGAGCCCGCGGTGTCGCTCTTCTTGTCGTCGCCGGTGCCGCAGGCGGTGGCGCTCAGCGCCAGCCCCAGCACGCCGGCGATCGCGAGAGCCTGGCGTGATCTGGCAAACGCCATGCCGTTCTCCTTCCTTGCCGGCGCGTCAGGGATCGAACCCGCGCCGGTCCGATGGGCGTCACCACATGTAAGCGCTTGCATCTGGCCTGGTCCACCCCTATCCGGACACGAGCGAGTAACAATCCGGAAACCCGTAAACCCCCTGTTGGGCACGCTCCCACACGGGAATTCGACCCCTTTCCATCGATGTCATTTTCTGACACTCTGGAGGTCAGTGATCGAAGGATTTCGACATAGGAGGTGTTGGATGGGCAAGCGCTGGTTGGGCCTGCTGGCGGCCGGTCTGCTGGCTGTGGGCGCGCTGGTCGTCCCGGCGGCCCCGGCGATGGCGGCCCCCACGTTCAAGGTCCCGTTCCCGTGCGGGCAGTCCTGGTCCGGTCAGACCCGGACCAACCACAGCCCGGCGTACTCGCTCGACTTCAACCGCACCGACGACCTCGGTGACGCGGTGGTGGCGAGCGCGCCCGGCACCGTCGACCGGGTCACGGATCTCGGCGGCACCAGTTACGGAAAGTACGTCCGGATCAGCCACGCGGGTGGTTACCACACCTACTACGCCCACCTGAACGGCTTCAACGTCTCCGTGGGCCAGGCGGTCGGCTACGGCAAGGTCATCGGCTGGGTCGGCAGCACCGGCGGCTCCACCGGCCCGCACCTGCACTACGAGCAGCGGCTCAACGGCGCCGACATCCAGGTGCGGTTCAACGGCGCGCTCGCCCTCTACTGGGGCACGAAGAACTACTCCAGCGACAACGGCTGCGGCAGCAGCGCCGGCTCCGGCACGGTCAACACCACCAGCGGGATCGCGCTGACCGTGCGGTCCGGCCCCGGCACCGGCTACGCCGCCGTCGGCACGGTCGCCGACGGCGCCCGGGTGACCATCCAGTGCCAGACCAGCGGCACCAGCGTCACCGGCACCTACGGCACCAGCACGATCTGGGACCGGATCGGCTCCGGCCGCTTCATCTCCGACTCCTACGTCTACACCGGCTCCGACGGCTACATCCCCGGCGTACCCCGCTGCTGAACGGGTGACGGGGCCCCGGCTGCGCGCCGGGGCCCCGTTCCGTCGTCGTGTGCTCCGTCGCCCGGCTCAGCTGTTCCGGCGCCAGATGGCGCTCAGCTGTTCAGGCGCCAGATCGTGAAGTTGAGGGCGGCCGCGAAGGTGACCCACGCCCAGTAGGGCAGCATCAGCAGGGTCGCCGGGCGGGACACCTTGCGGAAGAGCGCGACCGTCACGCCGATCGCCACCCACATCAGCAGGATCTCGGCGAACGCCAGCCCGTAGCGGCCGGCGCCGAAGAAGAGCGGCGTCCAGACGGCGTTGAGCACCAGCTGGGCGATCCACGCCCAGAGGGCCGGGCCGAAGCCGACCCGCCGCCAGACCAGCCAGCCGGCCACCGCGATCATCGCGTAGAGAAGGCTCCAGACCGGTCCGAAGAGCCAGGACGGGGGAGCCCAGGCGGGCTGTTCGAGGCTCGCGTACTCGGCCGAGGTGCCCTGCACGCCGAGCCCGCCGATCGCCGCGGCGACGAACACCGCCGCCCCGAAGCCGAGCAGCGCCCACCACTGCCGGGCCCCGCCGGTCCGTTCCGCGCTCCTGGACATCTCCATGGTCGGGATATGTCCGCTGAAGGTGGACGGTAAACCCGCGGTCACCCTCCGGCCGGCACGACACCGGGGTCGTCGTGTCCGGATGCTCCTGTCGGGAGGACGGAGTTCCGGTCACGACGACCCCGGTGGGTCCTGAACGGCGGCCTGTAGCCGCCTCGTCAATTGAAGATGCTCACACCACCCGGCCCGACGAGCAGGCCGACCACGATGAGGACGATGCCCCACAGGATCTGCCGCCGGAACAGCGCGAGGATGCCGGCGACCACGAGTACGACTGCGAGAATCCAGAGAATCAGCTCCATGTTTGCTGAATACCCGACCCGCCGACGCCGGAAACCTGTGCGTGATCGAGGTGGTCGCCCAGGTGGAAGACGCTGTACGCCTGCTTGATCACGGGGTGGGCGACGTTACGGACGCGTACCCCGCCGGGCGTGGTGCCCCGCTCGGAGCCGGCGTGCGCGTGCCCGTGCAGGGCCAGCGCGGTCGGCGCCGAGTCGATCGCCTGCCCGAGCTGGTACGAGCCCAGGAACGGGTAGATCTCCAGCGGCTCACCGGCGAGCGTGTCGGGCACCGGCGCGTAGTGGGTCAGCGCCACCAGCACGTCGCACTCCAGTCCCCGCAGGGCGGCGGACAGGGCGTCCGCGCTCTGGGTGGTGGTCCGGACGAACGCCTTCATCTCCGGCTCGCCGAAGTCGCTGGCGCAGCGGCCGGCGAACCCCCCGCCGAACCCCTTCACCCCGGCCACACCCAGCCGGCCGCCGGCGCAGTCCAGCACGACGCCGTCGCCCTCCAGCACGGTGATCCCGGCGTCCTCGAGCACCTTGACCACCTGCGGCACCTGGTCGCACTGGTGGTCGTGATTGCCCAGCACGGTCACCACCGGCACGCCCAGCCCGCCGAACTCGGTGGCCACGCACCGGGCCTCCGACTCCGTCCCGTGCCGGGTCAGGTCGCCGGCGAGCAACAGCACGTCGGCGTGCTCGGGCAGCTCGTCCAGTGCCGGCCGGAACCGGCCGACCACGTCCTCGTCCAGATGCACGTCGCCCACGGCGGCGATCCGGATCACCATGGAACCTCCTCAGGGCAGTTGCTCGATCTCCGTGGGCGCCTGCGCGCGGATCACCCCGATGTCGCTGGTGACCGGCACGTCGGGGAAGCGTTCGGCCACCCGGCGCAGGATCTCCTCGCGCCGGTGCGGGCTCTCGACCTCGCCGTAGAGCACGAGGCCGCGCTCGCGGCGGACCACGGTGATCCCCTGCTCGGCCACGTCCGGGTCCTCGGCGAGCAGCCGGTGGATCTCCGCCTCGACGTACTCGTCGGGCGGTCCGGTGGCGACGTCGCGGTGCTCGGTCACGGTGTCCCCTCTCCCTCGCCGGTGCCGGAGTGCGGCACCACTTCCAGCCGGTCCAGCAGCACCAGGAACGCCTCCGCGTACGGGGAGTGCTGCGTCTCCTTGCGTACCCGTTCCCAGTCGATCTGCTCCCGCAGGGAACGGGCCAGCGGCAGGCCCCGGGCGAAGTCGCAGTAGTGCTGCGAGAAGCTCAGCAGCTTGTGCACCATGAGCTGGCTGGCCGAGAGCACCGGCATGTGGATCGCGTCGACCGGCCGCACGACCGTGTCGGCGAACGTCTCCTCCGTGACCGGCGTCTCGATCGGCCGGTGGATCAGGTCCACCATCCGACCGTCGTCGAACACCTTGACCAGCCAGTCCTCGGGCGGCCGCTCGGCGGTGAAGCCCGCCGCGACCAGCGCCTCGAGGGACCGTTCCACGTCGACCTCCCGGATGAGGAAGTCGACGTCGTGGTCGCTGGAGTGACCGCCGTGGGCGTACACCGCGAAGCTGCCCCCGAGCGCGAAGGGAATCTCTTCCTGCTTGAGCACGGCGGCGACCTTCTTCAACGTGTGCACCAGGCTCTCGTCCCCGCGCTCTGCCATTGGCGTCTCCCGTCGATGGTGGTGGGCGGCTGATCCAACTCCGGTACCCGGCATCCCGGCGGGCCACACCTGGCAGGTGGCACGGTCGGGGTCAACCGGGAGGACACGGCACAAATCTCCGGGTACGCGAGCGTGGGTCGGATAGCCTGTGCAGAGTGTCCAGATCACCGGGGGCGCGGCGCGGCAGGGCCCGATTGCGCGCCGTCGCCCTGATCGGCATCGACGGCTCGGGCAAGACCACCCAGGCGCACCGGCTCGCCGACGCGCTCACCGCGGCGGGCCGCCCCGCCACCTACCACCGCAACGCCGGCGGGCGGCGCTGGCTGGGCCGCCTCGCGCACCGCCTCGGCCGTCCGGACGCACAGCGCCTCGTCGGGCGCAGCGGCATGCTGGCGGTGGAGTCCGTGCTCCGCTGGCTGGCGATCGCCCTCGCCCTGCTCAGCTGCCTGGCCACCGGCCGGGTCGCGGTGATGGACCGCTACTCCGCCTGCCAGTACGCGAGCATCCGGGCGCACGGGGGCCAGCGCTGGGAGCGGCTGGCCCGCGCCGGCTACCGGATGTTCCCGCGACCGCAGCTGACCTTCCTGCTGACCGTCGATCCCGCCGAGGCGTACCGGCGGATCGAGCAGCGCGGCACCGACCACGAGAGCATGCGCTACCTGACCGCCGCCGACACCGCGTACCGGACCCTGCCGGAGTATCCGACCTTCGTCGTGGTGGACGCCGGGCGCCCGCCGGAGGAGGTCTCCCGGCTGATCCAGGCCCACCTGGCGGGCTGGCTGGCGTCGTCCGCCGACGGTCGCGACGGCCGGCCGACCGACGATCGCGACGGCCGGGCGCCCTACGGGCGGGACGTGCGGTCCGCCGTCGTGCCCGCGCCGCCGGGCGCGGAACCGGTCGCGATCGGCCGGCTGAGCGCCTGAGCCGACGGACCTCCGGCCGGCTGCCCGGGATCCGGCCTCGTGACGGGGCGCCGCGGGAGGCGGCGTGATGGCATCGTCCGTACGGGGCCGAGTGCGGGCCGGCGGCGACCGGGCGGCCTCTCCACGCAGGTCCGGCGGGGGAGGCGACCTCCTCCGTGGAATGGCACGCTGGGCGGTACGGATGGCACGCTGGACGAAACGGCGTGTCCGGGCGGGCGGTACTTTCCTCAATACGCGCAGTCATGGTTGACGCTCACGCCTCGTGAAAGTAAGTTTCATCCGTGGCGAAGAGTCCGAAGATTTCTGCGAGTCACGAGCCGGGTGGGCTTATCGTCCACATCAGCGGCCTGCTCCCGTCGTTGTCGCCGGCCGAGCAGCGGGTCGCCCGGCTGGTGGTCGCCGACCCGGCCGCCGCCTCGCGTCGGACCATCACCGACCTCGCCACCGCCGCCGAGACATCCGAGGCGACCGTCATCCGGTTCTGCCGATCGGTCGGCATGGACGGCTACCCGCAGCTGCGGATCCGGCTCGCCGCCGAGGCCGCCCGCCGGATCGAGCCGCCCGACGCGCGGGTCGTCGGCGGCGACATCCCGCCCGGGGCGGACCTCGCCCAGATCATCGCGACCATCGCCTTCAACGACGCGCGGGCCGTCGAGGAGACGGCCGAGCAGCTCGACCCGGCGATCTGCGAGCAGGTCGTCGACGCCATCGCGGGCGCCGGCAGGATCGACGTCTACGGGGCGGGCGCCAGCGGCTTCGTCGCCTCGGACTTCCAGCAGAAGCTGCACCGCATCGGCCGCACCGCCTTCTACTTCCCGGACGTGCACACCGCGCTGACGTCGGCCGCGCTGCTCGGGCGGGGCGACGTCGCGGTCGGCATCTCGCACACCGGCACCACCTCCGACGTGATCGAGGTGCTGGAACAGGCGCGGGCCCGGGGGGCGGCCACGGTGGCGCTCACCAACTTCCCCCGGTCGCCGATCACCGAGGTGGCCGACTTCGTGCTCACCACGGCCGCCCGCGAGACCACCTACCGCTCGGGCGCGATGGCGAGCCGGCTGGCCCAGCTCACCGTCGTCGACTGCCTCTTCGTCGGGGTGGCCGCGCGCAACCGGTCCCGGGCCAGGAAGGCCCTCGAAGCGACAGCCGAGGCGGTCCGGTCGCACCGGGTCGGCCCGGGACGGAGGCGGGCATGACGGCGGGCGCGGTGGAACCCCACGAGGTGACGACCCCGGTGACGGCCCGGCCGGTGATCCGGGTCGGCGCGCCGACGGAGCGGCGCAACCCGCTCAGCGCGGACCTCGACCTCATGTCGACCCGGGACGTGCTCACGGTCATCAACGAGGCGGACCGGCGGGTGCCCGGCGCCGTCGCGGCCGTCCTCGACGAGATCGCGGCGACGGTGGACCTGGCGGTGACCGCCCTGCGCGGCGGGCACCGGGTGCACTACTTCGGCGCCGGCACCTCCGGCCGGCTCGGCGTGCTCGACGCCGCCGAGCTGGCGCCCACCTTCAACTCGCCCCGGCACTGGTTCTGCGCCCACATCGCGGGCGGGCCGGAGGCCATGTGGCGGGCGGTCGAGGACGCCGAGGACGACGACCGGGGCGGTGCGGCGGAGGCCGCCGACTGCGTACGGGCCGGGGACCTGGTGGTCGGGCTCGCCGCCAGCGGACGCACACCGTACGTCCTGGGGGCGCTCGCCGCGTCGAGTGCCAAGGGGGCCTCGACCGTGCTGCTCTGTGCCAACCCGGAGGCGCAGGCCGCCCGGTCGGTGGACGTCTTCATCGGGGTGGACACCGGACCGGAGGTCGTCACCGGGTCGACCCGGATGAAGGCGGGCACCGCGCAGAAGCTGGTGCTGAACACGTTCTCCACGGCCGTGATGGTTCGGCTGGGCCGGGTCTACTCGAACCTCATGATCGACATGGTCGCCACCAACGCCAAGCTCCGGGGCCGGATGATCTCGATCCTGATCGAGGCGACAGGCTGCTCGGAGGAGATCTGCCGGCGAGCCCTGAACGAGGCCGACGGGGACATGAAGGTGGCGCTGGTCTCGCTCGTCTCCGGGGTGGAGGTGTCCGCCGCGCGGGCCGCCCTCTCCCGCTCCGCCGACCAGGTCCGCGGCGCCCTGGCCCTGCTCGCCTCCTGAGCCGACCCCACACCCTGCCCTCGCCGCAGCTGCCCTGCGATCCCCGTCACGTACGGGCACGGGTCCGCGGTGCGGATTGTTCACCGGGGGGTGGGGTATTACCACGGGCGTGGATGAACCGACCGGTCCACCCGTGCGTGACTCCGCAGTGACCAGGATCGCAGCCCGACGGTGACCCGGGTCGCTGCGTCTGCGGGCGGGGCGGTGCTGCCATGGACCGGGACACGGCGACACGTCGATCCGCCGCCCCTGGCGTGGTGCCCATCGGAGAGCCGCCACCCGGGGTGCTGACAGCAAACATGGACCGCGCTCTCAGCGGATTATCAGGCATTCGTGACACTTTCGACTCACGACATGGAATCCCCGGCGCGTCTCAACTGTTGTGTAGGTGTCAGCACCGGTGGGCACAGCGGGTTACGGGGGAGGGCTGATGGACGTGGGGATGGCAAGGAACCGGGCAACCGGCGCGAGCGAGGGGACCGTGGGCAACGTGGACAAGAACATCGGCATGCGAACCGACGAGGTTGCCGAGGAGCGCGACCTGGTCGGCGTCTACCTTCACGAGATCTCCCGGACGCCACTGCTGGACGCCGCCAAGGAGGTCGACCTCTCCAAGGCCATCGAGGCCGGCCTCTACGCCGAGCACCTGCTCGGTGCGGACCGCGTCCCCGCCGGCGCCGACCGGGACGACCTGGAGCGGCTGGTCGCCGAGGGCGAGCGGGCCAAGGACCTGTTCATCCGGGCCAACCTGCGACTGGTCGTGTCGATCGCCCGCCGCTACGTGCGTTCGGGCATGCCCATGCTGGATCTGATCCAGGAGGGCAACACCGGCCTGGTGCGGGCGGTCGAGAAGTTCGACTACGTGCGCGGCTACAAGTTCTCCACCTACGCGACCTGGTGGATCCGCCAGGCGATCAGCCGGGCGATCGCTCAGCAGGAGCGCACCGTGCGACTGCCGGTGCACCTGGTCGAGGACGTCAACCGGATGCGCAACGTGGCCCGGCAGCTCACCCGTGAGCTGGGCAGCGACCCGGAGCCGGAGCAGATCGCGGCGTCCCTCGGGGTCACCGTGGAGCGGGTCAACGAGTTGGTCCGCTGGTCGCAGGACACCGTCTCGCTGGACACCCCGGTGGGCGACGACGGCGACACCAACCTCGGTGACCTGGTCGCCGACAGCGACGCGCCGTCGCCGGAGGAGATCGTCCTGACGGGGCTGGAGCGGCAGCGGATCGAGGGTCTGCTCAACCACCTCGACGACCGTTCGGCCGGCATCATGCGGGCCCGCTACGGGCTCGAGGACGGCCGGGAGCACTCCCTCACCGAGGTGGCCTCGCGGTTCTCGCTCTCCCGGGAGCGGATCCGGCAGCTGGAGATCCAGGCGCTCGGTCGGCTCCGCGAGCTGGCCCGGGCCGAGGGCCTACAGGCGGCCTGAGCAGGGTAGGAACAACGCGAACGGCCGGCGTCCGATAGGGGGACGCCGGCCGTTCGCGTTGCGGGTGGGTCAGCGGACCCGACCGTAGCCCTGGATGGGCATCAGGTTCATGCCCCGTTTGAGCACGTTGCGCCCGGCGCTCGGCGCGTCGATCACCTGACCACCGCCGACGTAGAGGCCCACGTGCCCGAGCCCGCTGTAGAAGACGAGGTCGCCGGGGCGCAGTTCGCTGCGGCTGATGTGGGCCACCGCGCCCCACTGCATCCGGGTGTTGTGCGGCAGTGACTTGCCGGCCGCCCGCCAGGCCGCCGAGGTCAGGCCCGAGCAGTCGTAGCCGTTCGGCCCGTCGGCGCCCCAGACGTAGGGCTTGCCGAGCGCGCCGTACGCGTACCGCACCGCGACGCCGGCCTTGCCGGAGACCGTCGGCGCCTCCTTCGCGCTGTCGGACCGGGCGGCCGGCTTCTCGGTGGCCCGGCCGTACGCCTGCCGGCGCAGCTCGTAGAGCTCGGCCAGGTCGCCCTCGATCCGCTTCTTCGTGGCGGTCATCTCGCGGGCCTGCGCCGCCTGCCGGCCCAGCGTGACCTCCAGCCGGGTCTTCTCGTCGAGCAGCCGGCGCTGGTTGCCCGTGAAGTTCGAGATCTTCGCCTGCCGCTGCCGCGTGAGCTGGTCGAGCATGCTCAGCCGGTCGAGCAGGGTGTCGGCGCCGCCGGGACGCAGCAGCGCCTCCGCGGTGCTCAGGTTGTTGCCGGTCTTGTACGCGGTCACCGCCATCTCGCCGACGTCCGCCCGGCTCCGTTCGGTCTCCTGCTCCAGCGGACCGATGCGGCTCTGTACCCGCGCGACGGCGGCCTGGTTGGTCTTGATCTCCTCCCGGAGCTTGTTGTACGCCTCGACGACGTGCTCCAGCTGGGAGGAGGAATTCTCGATCCGCCGGGTCAGCTCGGCGGGGGACGGTTCGGCCCGGGCGGGTATCGCCGGGGCGAGCAGCGTGGCCGACACCACGGCGACCGCCAGGGCGCGCAGCGTGTTCCTGAGGGACGACAAGAGCGGAAGGCTCCTCTCCCATCGGCCGCCGCGGGCTGCTGACGCCCCCGACGGCACCGGGCCGGTGCCGTCCGGGTGGACGGCGTTCGACCGGGCCGACCGGGACAACCTATCCCGGGGCAGGAGTGATGCGCAGTTGAAGCAGGGTCGAATGTTGGCCGAGTGACGGAAATTGTGGATCACGACGGGTGCGGCGCGTGATCGACTCCTCCGGCTCGCCGCGGCGGGCGACGGCTATTGTCGGCGATCGGGCGATCCGTGCCGTTCGTCGTTGTCGGCGTATGCCGTCGGAACGTGAGCCGTTATGACCGACAAGACCGACATGGCGGTCGGAACCGGCGGGCCACCCGACCGCAGCCCTCGGACGCGAGCCGAAATCGCCGTCCGGGCTGGCACGTGCGCCACACAATGAAGCGCGCAGCCGGGAATCCCGTCGACCGGCGATGCGAGACCGTCGACGGGAGCCGACCCGGCACCAGCCGCGGGAGGTAGAACCGTGAACCCTCAAGGCGCCACCCGACAGACGCGGTCATCGCGGACGACCGCGCAGAAGAACACCCTCCTCTACGCCCGACCCGGGATCATCGTGACGGTCGACCGCTTCACCGTCGGCCGCAACAGCTGGCAGGTCACCGAGCTGACCCACCTGCAGACCGGCCGCGGCCCGCACGACCGCGTCGCCGTACGGGCCGTCCTGGTCACCGGCGCCATGATCGGCGGCGTCGGCCTGCTGCTCGGCTTCACCGGCGGGCTGCAACGGCTCACCGCGGGGGCGTACCTCGTCCTGGGCCTGGTGTTCCTGCTGCCGGTGCTGGTCGCGCTGGTGGGGGACCGGTGGCGGCCGCCCGCGTACGAGCTGTGGGGCCGGTGCCGGGGCGACCGGGTGCTGCTGTTCAGCAGCGACGACGAGCGGCAGTTCGGCCAGGTCACCCGGGCCCTGCGCCGGGCCCGGGAGATGAACCGGTACGGCGGCTGGGAGGACCCGCTCGCCTCGGTCGACCCGTGGCGGCCCGCCCGGTGACCGGCGTCAGCCGGCGACCGGCTCCGGGGTGCGCTCGGACTGTTCCGCCGTCACCCAGGAGCTGACCCGGCGCTCCGCGTAGAAGGAGACGAACGGCACCGTGCCGGCCAGCATCACCAGGACCATCCGCTTCAGCGGCCAGCCGGCCCGGCGGGACAGGTCGAAGGCGGCCACCAGATAGAGCATGTAGAGGAAGCCGTGCGCCTGGCCCACGGTCTCCACCAGGATCGGGTCGTCGAAGCCGTACTTCATCGGCATGCCGATCACGACCAGCAGGATCAGCGCCACGCCGACGATCCAGGCGATGACTCGGTACCGGGTCAGGGCTGCGCCCACCGTCGTCCGTCCTTTCGCGTCCGGCCTCAGCCGGGGTAGTCACCGGGCTTGGCACCCGGGTTGTCGTTCAGCCATTGCAGGTAGTGGTTGTAGGCGACGAGGTCGCCGTCCTCGCCGCCGCCGGCAGCCGCGGACCCGCGGGCGACCCGCACGGGTCGGCGTACGACCGGGCGCGTCGCGGCGGCCTGCGGGGCGTCGGCCGGTCGCGTCCCGGCGGCGCTCGACGTTTCTCCCTGCGCGTCGGCCGGCGCCGCCGGCCCGCGCAGGGTGTGCCGGACCTCACGCCACCAGACGAAGACCACGAAGCCCGCGAAGATCGGCCACTCGACCGCGTAGCCCCAGCTGATCGCGTTGCCGGCGGCGGCCCGACTGACCTGCCACCAGCCCAGCGCCAGGAAACCGGTGACGAGCACGACCATGGCCACGTGGCGCGCGATCCACGCCGGGGTCCAGAGCCGTTTCATGGCATCGAGAGTACCGGGGGCCGCCGGGGTCTCCGACGCGGCGTCGTAGGTGCGGGTGGGGTTTGGTGCCTGCCGGTGTGGGCATCCGTCTAGACGCGAGCCCAAACCAGAGCAGGGGGTCGATCATGACGGGATCGGTACGGCAGGACGACTTCGGCAGCCCGGAGCAGCGGATGCCCGAGTGGGACGGCGACCATGTCCACGACAGGGCCTCCGGCGAGGCGGATCCGCCCGACGGCGAGCTGCTCGGCGTCGACCCCGCCGAGCTGGCCGACGAGGACCTGATCCGGGAGATGCACAGCCTGCACCGGACCCGCCTGGACACCCTGCGCCACGCGGCGGACTCCGCGCTCGCCAACCACCTGCGGCGCACCGCCGAGCTGGAGACCGAGTACCTCGCCCGGCACCCCGGCCGCGAGGTCGACCCGAGCCGGCTGCGGGACGCCTGATGGCGTCCGCCGAGCGCGGGATGTCCGCGCCGCCGGAGGTCGTGTTCAACACCGCCACCGACCCCGCGCGGGCGTCGGCGTGGCTGCCCGAGCCGCTGCGGGCCGACGGCAGCCCGGCGGACGAGGTCAGCGCCGAGGAACTGCGGGCCCGCTGGAGCGCCGCCGAGGACTGGTCGGCGGAGATCCTGGTGGAGCCCGCCCAGGCCGGTGGCGCCCGGATGCGGCTCGACCTCACCGGCGGGCCGGACGCCGAGCGGCTGGCCGACGAGGCGCTGGACAGTCTCGCCCGCGAGGTGGCCGACAACCTGCAGGCCGGCTGAGCCGGACCGCACCCGAGAGGATCGAGGAGACCGGGTGACCGCCCTGAAGGAGAAGGTGGCGCGGCTGCGCCAGGCGTACGCGCCGCACGAACACCGACCGCTGGGCGGGTACCTGGCGGCGATGGGAACCTACGCCGGGGTGACCGCCGGCATCGCCGGTCTGGTCAGGGCGACCGGCCGTCCGGTCCCCGAGCGTCCCGCCCCGGCCGACGTGGTGCTGCTGAGCATCGCCACCCACAAGCTGAGCCGGCTGCTGACGAAGGACGCGGTGACGAGCCCCCTACGGGCGCCGTTCACCCGGTACGACAAGCCGATCGGCAGCGGCGAGGTGATGGAGCAGGTCCGTGACCAGGGCAGCTCCACCCGGCACGCGATCGGGGAGCTGCTGAGCTGTCCGTTCTGCCTCGCCGTCTGGGTCGCCACCGGGTTCACCGGCGGCCTGGTGCTCGCTCCCCGGCTCACCCGCCTGGTGGCGACCGCGCTGACCGCCGTGGCCGCCTCGGACTTCCTCCAGATGGCGTACGCGGTGGCCCAGCAGGCCGCCGAGGGTGGCGACCCCGACGAGGACTGACGACGTACGACGAAGGGGGCCGGCGCTCGGGCCGGCCCCCTTCGTCGTGGCTGTCCTCAAGTCGGGGTCGTGCCGTGGTCCTGGCCGGCCCAGCCGCGGGAGGCCTCCGGCTCGCGCTCGTCGGCGTCCGCCCCGGTGATGACGTCCCGGTCGACCGCGGTGCGGTCGTGCTCGTTGGCGAAGTCGGGCTCCGGCAGGGTGTCCCGGCCCTCGGGGGGCTGACCGAGTGCCGGCAGCTTCTCGTGCTCTTCCTCGTGGTGGGACATCTCGCTCTCCTCACTGCTCGTCGGCCTCCGGTGCGGAAGGCCGTCCGCCCCCGGGGGACGGGTGGGCGGCGGTCTCGCCCCACGACGGGTCGTCACGGCCCGCCGGGGCCGTGCCGGTCCCGGCCCCCTGGCGTCAGGTGACCGAACCGCCGAGCAGGTCGGCCACCTCGTCCACGGCGTACTCGCCCTCGGGCAGGGCGGCCATGCGGGTGAGGAGCTGCGCGGGAAGCTCGGCGGCGACGGCCCGGCGGTAGATGTCCGCCTGACTGATCCGCTCCTGGCCGTGGTAGAGATCCTCGAGGAGGTCGTCGAGGCGCCGGATGTCCGGCTCCTCGACCACGGGCGCGTCCGTCACGGGTGCGTCGTCGGTCACGACGGTCAGCTACCCGCGTCCGAACCGGTGAAACGTCGCCGGGCCGCGCGCGGAGTGGTCGCCGGGGCTGTGACGGCGGTCATGGCGCGGGTCGGAACACCGGCGGCGGGTCCCCGGTTGAGTCAGGTGTCGGTGTGTCCAGTGTCCCCGGGCCTCACCTAATTGCCTTCGCGGAATACCGTTCGGCTGGAGCCGCGTCGTGCCACTCGCCGAGAGGCGACCTGCACACCGACACCGGTGCCGCCCCCGAGCCCTCCCGGGCCCGGGGGCGGCACTGTCCGTCTCCACCTCCCCCTGCGTGCGGGGTGGGGGTCAGGCGGGTGCGGGGGCCGGGGTACGGCGGCGGGTGCGGACGGCGGCGGCCAGGTGGCTGAGGACCTCCTCGGTGGTGTCCCAGCCGATGCAGGCGTCGGTGACCGACTGGCCGTAGGTCAGCTCGCGGGTCGGGTCGAGGTCCTGGCGGCCGGCGAGCAGGAAGCTCTCCAGCATGATCCCGACGATGCCGCGCTGGCCGGCGTCGAGCTGGGCGGCCACGTCGGCGGCCACCCGCGGCTGGTTGCGGTGGTCCTTGCCGCTGTTGGCGTGGCTCGCGTCGATCACCACGCGCTCGGGCAGGCCCGCCGCCCGCAGCAGCTCCAGGGCGCCGGCCACCGACTCCGCGTCGTAGTTCGGCCGCCCGCCGCCGCCGCGCAGCACCAGGTGCCCGTCCGCGTTGCCCCGGGTGTGCAGGATCGCCGGCGTGCCGGAGACGTCGATGCCGGGGAAGACGTGCGGTACGCCGGCGGCGCGGATGGCGTCCACGGCGGTGCCGATGCTGCCGTCCGGGCGGTTCTTCATGCCGATCGGCATCGACAGGCCGGAGGCGAGCTGCCGGTGCACCTGGCTCTCCACCGTCCGCGCGCCGATCGCGCCCCACGCCACCGTGTCGGCGATGTACTGCGGGGTGATCGGGTCGAGGAACTCGCAGCCGACGGGGAGCCCCAGGCGCAGCACGTCGAGCAGGAGCGCCCGGGCGGTACGCAGGCCGGTGTTGACGTCGCCGGAACCGTCCAGCCCGGGGTCGTTGATCAGGCCCTTCCAGCCCACCGTCGAGCGCGGCTTCTCGAAGTAGACCCGCATCACCACCAGCAGGTCGTCGGCCACCCGGGCGGCGGCGTCGCGGAGCAGGTGGGCGTACTCCAGGGCGGCGGCCGGGTCGTGCACCGAGCACGGGCCCACCACCACCAGCAGGCGGTCGTCGGCGCCGTCCAGCACCCGGCCGACCGCGCGTCGCCCGGCCAGCACGGCCGAGGCGAGCGTGTCGTCGAGGGGCAGGTCGTGGTGCAGCAGGGCCGGGGTGGTCAGCGGCACGACGCGGTCGATCCGCTGATCGCTGACCCGAACGGTCTCCGGGGTGGTCACGGTGGGAATCCTTCCGCCGACCGTGCCCCGGGGCCGGTGCCCAGGTCGAGCCGGCTGCTCGTACGCAAAAGGGCAGGAACGAGAGCTCCTGCCCGGCCGGCTCGAATGTGGTGACGTCAGATCATGGTGAAGTCACCGGCGTGCGAGCCGGCTGCCTAAACCATCGATACGAACGCGTCACGCGGCCAAGCGTACCCGGTTGCGCGGGAAGGTCCACCCGGTCGTCGGGAAAGACTCGCTTCGTGTTCACCTCCATCGATGCGTGCGACGGTAGTTTCATCGACACCGACCGCTGTTTCCCGGAGGTTCCCGATGGACCGTCGTACCGTCCTGCGCGCCACCGTCGTCGGCGGCGCCGTCGCCTTCTCCGGCAGTCTCTGGGCCGGCGCCGCCCATGCCGCCCCTGCTCAGCCGGGTGCCAGCCCCTACGGGCCGCTCGGCGCGGCCGACGCCAACGGCATCCAACTGCCCGCCGGCTTCACCAGCCGGGTCGTCGCCCGCTCCCGCCAGGCGGTGCCCGGCACGTCGTACACCTGGCACGACGCGCCCGACGGCGGCGCCTGCTTCGTCGCCGGCACCGACTGGATCTACGTCTCGAACTCCGAGATCCTGAGCACCGGTGGGGCATCCGCGGTGCGCTTCGCCGCCGACGGCAGCGTCGTCTCGGCGTACCGCATCCTGTCGAACACCAACCGCAACTGCGCGGGCGGCGCGACCGGGTGGGGGACCTGGCTCTCCGGCGAGGAGGTCAACCGGGGGTACGTCTACGAGACGTACCCCCAGGGCGGCCGGGCCGGGGTCCGGCGGGCCGCGATGGGCCGGTTCAACCACGAGGCCGCCGCCTGCGACCCGGACCGCCGGGTCGTCTACCTCACCGAGGACGAGACCAACGGCTGCTTCTACCGGTTCCGGCCGACCACCTGGGGCGACCTCTCCGCCGGCACCCTGGAGGTGCTGGTCGCCGGCACGGGCACCAGCGGCCCGGTGAGCTGGGCACGGGTGCCCGACCCGGACGGCTCGCCCACGCTCACCCGCGACCAGGTCGCCGGGGCGAAGAGGTTCAACGGCGGCGAGGGCTGCTGGTACGCCGACGGCACCTGCTGGTTCACCACCAAGGGCGACAACCGGGTCTGGGCCTACGACGCGGTCGACCAGCGCATCGACCTGGCGTACGACGACTCGCTGGTCTCCGGGACGGCGCCGCTGACCGGGGTGGACAACATCACCGGGGCCCGCTCGGGCGACCTCTACGTCGCCGAGGACGGCGGCAACATGGAGATCAACGTGATCACCCCGGCGGGGGTGGTCGCCCCGTTCCTGCGGATCACCGGCCAGTCCTCGTCGGAGATCTGCGGGCCGGCGTTCTCGCCCGACGGCAGCCGGTTCTACTTCTCGTCGCAACGCGGCACGTCCGGCTCCTCCTCGGGTGGCGTCACCTACGAGGTGCGCGGACCGTTCCGCTCCTGAGCGGCCCGCCGCCGCCGGGGCCGGTCGCGATCAGCCGGGCGCGATCATGCGGCGTGCCGGAGGCGGCGGCGGGGTATGTGGGCGGTCATGAGTCACGAGCAGAGCGACCAGGAACGAGTGGAGTCCCGCGCACACCTCCTGCCGGAGGAGGCGGCGGCCGGCAGCGACGACCCCCACGCGCAGGCGGAGGCCATCCTCGCCGAGTCCGACCTCCGGGAGGAGGACCGCAACGCCGCCCCCGACACCGTGCTGGAGCGGCGTACCTCCGATCAGACGGTGACCCCCATCGAGCCCCCCGACTGAGCCACGGCCCCCCGGGCCCGTCGCGAGCCGCGGTAGCTGTGCTCCCGCAGCCAGGCGATCGGGCCGACCGCCCGCAGCCCCGGCGGCAGGTTGCCGATCGGGTCGAAGGCCAGCGCCGCGTCCTCCCGGGCGCCGAGCTGGGCACCGAGGCTGACCTGCCCGAACGGACGCCACGGCCCGACGGCGGACGCGACCGCGAGCACCAGGCGCGGCGCGTCCGCCCGGGCCGCGGCGGCCACCTCGGCCAGGCTGCGGCCCAGGCCGGGCGACTCCGGGTCGGCCAGCGCGGCCAGGAAGAGCCGCCGCCGGCCCGCGCGAAACGGCATGATCGTGCTGTACGTCCCCGCGAAGCGCCGCCGGGGCAGCGGCAAATTCCGCAGCAGCGGCGCGGCCCCGCTGGAGCTGACCAGCAGGTCGAACGGCCGCTCACCGTCGCGGTGCAGCCGCACGGCCAGCCCCAGCACGTCCGGCCAGGCGCCCGGCGTGGGCACGCCCTTGGAGAGCCGGACGGTCGCCCGGAAGCGGCCCGGGCCGTCCAGCAGCGGCACCCCGGTCGGCGGTCCCGACGTACCCCAGACGACGACCTCGCCCGCGAACGAGCGGCCCGCGGGATGCAGCAGGCGGGCCCGGCGCAGCCGGGTCAGGGCGGCGGTCGCGCGGTCGACCGCGACGGCGGCCCGGTCGGTCACGGTGGCGGCAGGCGGCATGCCTCCCCGGTACCCGGCGGCCGGCGGTCGATGCCTCGCCGCGTGCGGCGCGTCCCCTCCCGCGCACCTGATCGGATAGCGTCGTGCCATGCCCGACAGCGGTTACCCCTGGCCCATCGAGACCACCCGCCTGGACAACGGCCTGCGCGTGGTGGTGAGTGAGGACCGCACCGCTCCGGCGGTCGCCGTGAACCTCTGGTACGACGTCGGCTCCCGGCACGAGCCCGAGGGGCAGACCGGCTTCGCGCACCTCTTCGAGCACCTGATGTTCGAGGGCTCGGTCAACGTGGCGAAGACCGAGCACATGAAGCTGGTGCAGGGTGCGGGCGGCTCGCTCAACGCCACCACCAACCCGGACCGCACCAACTACTTCGAGACCGTCCCCGCCGAGCACCTGGAACTGGCGCTGTGGCTCGAGGCGGACCGGATGGGCGGCCTGGTCCCCGCGCTGACCCAGGAGACGCTGGACAACCAGCGGGACGTGGTCAAGAACGAGCGGCGCCAGCGCTACGACAACGTGCCCTACGGCGACGCCTGGCTGCGGCTGCTGCCGCTGCTCTACCCGCCCGGGCACCCCTACCACCACGCCACGATCGGGTCGATGGCCGACCTGAACGCCGCCGACCTGGCCACCTTCCAGGCGTTCCACCGGACGTACTACGCGCCGAACAACGCCGTGCTCACCGTCGTGGGCGACGCCTCGGCCGCCGAGGTGTTCGCGCTGGCCGACAAGTACTTCGGCGCCCTCCCGCCGCGCGCGGAGATCCCGCCGGCCCCGGACGGCCGGACCGTCCCGGCCACCGGCCGACCCGCCGTGGAGACGGTCACCGCCGAGGTGCCGGCGCCGCGCGTCTACATCGCGCACCGCACCCACCCCTTCGGCAGCCCCGGCTACGACGTGCTGACGGTGCTCGCCACCGTGCTGGGCAGCGGCCGGGGCAGCCGCCTCTACCAGCGTCTCGCCGACGGCGAGCGGATCGCCCAGCCCGACATGGTCGGGGCGTACGGGGTGGACCTGGCGCACGCCCCCGCGCCGCTGATCGCCACCGCCACGGCCCGCCCCGGGGTGAGCGCCGAACGGCTGGGCGCCGGGCTGGCCGAGGTGGTCGACGAACTGGCCACCGTCCCGGTCACCACCACCGAACTGGACCGGGCCAAGTCCCTGCTGAGCACCTCGTGGTGGCGGCAGATGTCCACGGTGGACGGCCGGGCGGACACGCTCGGGCGCTACGCCACCCAGTTCGGCGACCCGGCGAAGGCCGCGGAGCGGCTGCCGGCCTGGCTCGCGGTGACCGCCGAGCAGATCGCCGAGGCCGCCGCCGAGGTGCTCGCCGCCGACGACCGGGTCACCCTGACCTACCTGCCCGAGGAGAAGCCCTGATGACGCTGATCGCCGACCGTCCCGGGCCCGGCGCCGCCCGCCCGTACCGGTTCCCGCAGGTGGTCCGCCGCACGGTGGCGGGTGGTCAGGTGGTCGCCGCGCACCTGCCCGGGCAGAACCTGGCGGTGGCGCTGCTGCTGCTCGACGCGGGCGCCGGCCGCGAACCCACCGGCAAGGAAGGGCTCGGCGCGGTGCTCGCCAAGGCCCTGGAGGAGGGGACCGCGCAGCGCGACGCGACGGCGTACGCGCTGGCGATCGAAGGGCTCGGCACCGAGCTGGTGATCGGGCTGGACTGGGACTCCTTCCAGGTCAGCGTGCAGGTGCCGGTGGAGCGGCTGAACGCCGCCGTGGAGCTGCTCGCCGAGGCGGTGCGCACCCCGAAGCTGGACCCGGACGACGTCCGGCGGGTCCGCGACGACGAGGCGACCGCGCTGCGGATGGACTGGGCCAACCCCGGCCCGCGGGCCGACGCGGCGCTGCGCGCGGACCTGTTCGGCGCCGGCAACCGCTGGGGCCGCCCCCTCTACGGCGACCCGGAGTCGGTGGCGGCGCTGGACGTCGAGGACGTCACGGTCTTCCACTCCGAGTGGTTCATCCGCCCCGGCACGCTGGTCGTCGCCGGGGACCTGGACCGGCTGGACCTGGACGCGCTCGGCGCGGCGGCGTTCGCGGGCACCGGCGGCGGGCCGGTCGACCGGGGCGGCCCGATCGAGGTGCCGACCCGGCCCGGCCGGCGGATCATCCTGGTGGACCGGCCCGGCTCGGTGCAGTCCACGCTGCGACTGGGCCACCCGTCGCCGCACCGCTCCCACCCCGACCACGTGCCGATGACGCTCGCCGGCACGGTGCTCGGCGGGGCGTTCACCTCCCGGCTCAACCACCTGATCCGCGAGGTGCGCGGCTACACGTACGGCATCCGGGGCGACTTCGCCTCGTCCCGCCGGTTCGGCCGGTTCGGGGTCAGCTCCGGGGTGCAGACGGCGGTCACCGCGCCGGCCGTCGTCGAGTCGGTCGGCGAGATCACCCGTACCCGGGAGACCGGGGTGACCGAGGAGGAGTTGGCGGTCGCGCGCTCCTGGCGGGCCGGGCAGCTCTCCGTCGAGTTGCAGAGCCCCCGGTCGATCGCCTCCGCGCTGACCACCCTGGTCGTGCACGACCTGCCCGACGACTACCACGCCCGGTTGCGCGAGTCGCTGCTCGCCGCCGACGTGGCGGAGGTCTCCGCGGCGGCCGCCACGCACCTGCGCCCGGAGGACCTCACCATCGTGGTGGAGGGCGACGCCGCGGTGATCCGCGACGAACTCGTCGCCACCGGCCTGGGCGAGCTGGTCGACCACGCCTCCTGAGCGGCCTGGGGCGGTGTGACATGGGTCGCGCCGCCCCCGGCCGGCGCGGGTGGCCCGGCCGGGGCGGCCGGCGTGGATGCTCCGGCGGGCCGCCCCGCCGGCTGACGATCCTCCCGTCCCACCGGCCCCTCCGGCGAGGTCGTTGCGTCCCGGCGCGGCCCGGGGTGACCACGGCCACCGCCGGGCGGGAGCGCCGCCCGCCCCGGTGGGTGGGAAAGCGTTCCCGGTCGGGTCGCCGGGCTGGGTAGCCTCGCGGGCATGAGGATCGGCATTGTGGGGGCCACCGGCCAGGTCGGTGGCGTGATGCGGCAGGTGCTGGCGGAGCGGGAGTTCCCGGCGGAGCAGGTGCGGTTGTTCGCCTCGGCGCGGTCGGCCGGGCGCACCCTGCCCTGGCGGGACGGCGAGGTGACCGTGGAGGACGCGGCCACCGCCGACTATTCCGGGCTCGACATCGTGCTCTTCTCCGCAGGCAAGGGCAGCGCGAAGGAACTCGCGCCCCGGGTCGCCGCCGCCGGCGCCGTCGTCATCGACAACTCCTCGGCGTTCCGCATGGACCCGGAGGTGCCGCTGGTCGTCGCCGAGGTCAACCCGCACGCCGCCGCCGTACGCCCCAAGGGGATCATCGCCAACCCGAACTGCACGACGATGGCCGCGATGCCCGTGCTGCGCCCGCTGCACGCCGAGGCGGAACTGGTCAGCCTGGTCGTCTCGACGTACCAGGCGGTCTCCGGCGCCGGCCTGGCCGGCGTCGCCGAGCTCGACGAGCAGGTCCGCAAGGTCGCCGAGCACGCCACCGGCCTCGCCTTCGACGGCGCGGCCGTGGAGTTCCCGGCCCCCCGCTCGTTCGCCCGGCCGATCGCGTTCAACGTGCTCCCGCTCGCCGGCTCGATCGTCGACGACGGCAGCTTCGAGACCGACGAGGAGCAGAAGCTGCGCAACGAGAGCCGCCGCATCCTGGAGATCCCCGGGCTGCGCGTCTCCGGCACCTGCGTACGGGTGCCCGTCTTCACCGGCCACTCGCTCCAGATCAACGCCCGCTTCGCCCGCCCGATCAGCCCGCAGCGGGCCCGCGAGCTGCTCGACGGCGCTCCCGGCGTGGCGCTCGCCGACGTGCCGACCCCGTTGCAGGCGGCCGGCCAGGACCCGACCTTCGTCGGGCGGATCCGCGCCGACGAGACCGTCGAGCACGGCCTCGCCCTGTTCTGCTCCAACGACAACCTGCGCAAGGGCGCCGCGCTCAACGCGGTGCAGCTCGCCGAGCTGGTCGCCGCCGAGCGCCGCTGACCGACGCGCCTTCCCCGGGCCTCCGCCAGCTGTGGCGGGGGCCCGTCGCGTCCCCCGGTGCGGCCCGTCGCGTCGGCGTACGGCGGGCACACGGGCGCGGGCGGGGCGTCCGCCGTGGTTCGATGGGAACGCCGTGACCGGTCGAAGCGGAGGTTGCCGTGGCGGACGACGAGACCCAGCGGGCGTTGACGGAGCTGATCGCCGGCCACCGGCTGGGGGTGCTGGCCACGCTCAAGCGGGACGGGCGCCCGCAGCTCTCCACCGTCATCTACGCCTTCGACAGCGGCGCGGCCCTGATCCGCGTCTCGGTGACCGACGGCCGGGCCAAGACCGCCAACCTGCGCCGGGACCCGCGCGCCTCGTTCCACGTCGCCAGCGACGACGGCTGGGCGTACGCGGTCGCGGAGGGGCGCGCCGAGCTGACGCCGGTGGCCGCCGACCCGCAGGACGCGACCGTGGCGGAGCTGGTCGACCTCTACCGGGCGATCCAGGGCGAGCAGCCGGACTGGGCCGACTACCGGCGGGCGATGGTCGCCGAGGGGCGCCTCGTGCTCCGGTTGCACGTCGAGCGCCTCTACGGCCTCCCGCCGCGCGCCTGACCCGGGCCGGGGTCGCGCGCGTTACCCCGTGCGGTCGGCGGGTAGACGGCGGTGCCGACACCGAGAGGGGAGCACCATGACAACGGTCGGAGAGTTCATGACGACCCGGTTGGTGACGATGGACGGCAACGACACGCTGATCGCCGCGGCGCAGGAGATGCGCGACAGCGCCATCGGCGACGTGGTGGTGACCGACGGCGACGACGTCATCGGCATCGTGACGGACCGGGACATCACGGTCCGGGGCGTGGCCGAGAACATGGACCCGAACTCGACCCCGCTCAACCAGATCACCAGCAAGGACGTGATCACGGTCAGCCAGTACGACGACGCGGTCGCCGCCGCCGACCTGATGCGGACCTACGCCGTACGCCGGTTGCCGGTCATCGACGACGGGCGGCTGGTGGGCCTGGTCTCGATGGGTGACCTCGCCGTGGAGCGGGAACCGCAGTCGGTGCTCGCCGACATCAGCGCCGACGAACCGAACAACTGACCGTACGCGTCGACGCGCCGGCTCCCCGAGATGGGGGCCGGCGCGTCGGCCCTTGGCTGGACCGCCGGATCTATGATCCCGGCGTGTCCGCAGAGCCCCCCGCACCAGGCCGGAACGCGCCGACCGGCTGGCGCCCCGACGTCCGACCCACCCTGCCGCCGACCGGGCCCGTTCCGCCGACGGGGCCCGTTCCGCTGACCGGGCCCGTGCCGGTCGCGGGAGCGTGGTCGGCCGGCAGGTCGACGGCGATGACGGTGCTGTTGGTCCTGTTCGGCCTGGCCGTGGTCGGGATGAACACCGCCATCGCGTACGTGGCGGTCGGCGCGAAGGTCGTCCCGATCATCACCGGGCTGCTCCTCTGCCTGGTGTTCGTGCTCGCCGTGCGTCTGCTGCACCGGGCCGCGTGGCTGGCGTTCCTCGCCATGGGGCCGGCCCTGTTCGTTCTCGTGGGCTCCGTGCAGCTCGCCCCGGAGGCGGTGCTGGAGGCGCGCGGCGTCCGCCAGGAGGTGACGATCGTCGACGTGTCGGTCGTCGGCAAGCGGCATGCCTTCACGCTCCAGGGCGCCGACGGGCGCCTCGACGAGCCGCTGGTCCACCAGGGCAGCAACCCCAGCTACCAGGTCGGCGACAGGCTCGCCGTGCTCACCGATCCCGACGGGGTGGTCGAACTCGAGGCCGCCGACCGGGTCGACTCCGGCGGCATGGTCGCGGCCCTGCTCCTCGGCGGTGCCGGCTGGACCTTCATCGCACTGCTCGCCGGGTGGCGCGGCCACGTCCGCCGCCGGAACGACCGCCACGACACCCTCCTGATCTAGCCCGTACGCGCAGGGCCACCCCCGCCGAGCGGGCGACTCACCCGGTCCGGGCGAGGTTGGCCCGGCACCGGACGGGGACCCCGTGCAGGGACATTGCCCGACGGGGGAGGAGAAGACCCGATGGTGGACGCGACGACGAGGTTCTTCGAGGACCTCGACCGGCGGGGGTACGACCCCCTGCTGGCGAAGTCCTCCGGGACCCTGCGCCTGGACCTGCACGAGGGGGCGCACACGACGCACTGGCTGCTGCGGATCGACCGCGGGCGGCTCCAGGTCAGCCAGGAGGACCAGGATGCCGACACGGTGGTCGGGACCAGCCCCGAGCTATTCGAGGAGATCGCCGCCGGCCGCGAGCACGGGGTGGCC
The DNA here is from genome assembly GCF_040634035.1 of Micromonospora sp. NPDC007220. Lineage (NCBI taxonomy): Bacteria > Bacillati > Actinomycetota > Actinomycetes > Micromonosporales > Micromonosporaceae > Micromonospora > Micromonospora sp. NPDC007220. The sequence goes on from NZ_JBEYEU010000009.1 coordinate 173,476, forward strand.
GCGCTGCTGCGGGGGGACATAACGGTGAGCGGGGACCTGCGGCTGGTGGTGCAGATGGAGCGGCTCTTCCCCAGCCATCCGGACACCCGTGGACCACGTCGGCATTTCAGGTCCCGTCAGGAGGTGCGGTGATGGCGCAGAACACGATCCGGATCCTGGACGGCAGCACCTTCGTGGTGTCAGAGGACACCGGGGACATCGAGGCGACGCCGAGCGAGCCGACCGGGTTCTTCTCGCTGGACACCCGCTTCCTGTCGACGTGGGTGCTGACGGTCAACGGGGACCGACTCACCCCCCTGTCGTACGACGACCTGCAGTACTACGAGGCCCGCTTCTTCCTGGTGCCGGGGATGGCCACCCACTACGTCGACGCGAAGCTGTCGATCGTCCGGGAGCGGGCGGTGGGGGGCAGTTTCCGGGAGACGCTCACCATCCTCAACCACGACGAGAAGCCGATCGACCTGGAGATCAGGATGGAGGCGGCGTCCGACTTCGCCGACCTGTTCCAGGTCAAGGACGAGATCCTCAACAAGAAGGGCGAGATCTACACGGAGGTCGAGTCCGACCGGCTGCGCCTGGGCTACCGGCGGGGCAACTTCATCCGGGAGACGCTGATCTCCGCGTCCCCGGCTCCACGCTACGACCGCAAGGGCTTCGCCTACTCGATCCACCTCCAGCCCAACGAGCAGTGGAAATCCGAGATCGACGTCAAGACGATGGCGGTCTCCCCGGGCGGGCGGGACCTGCGGATGGGGCTCCGGGCGCACACCACCGAGCGGCTCGCCCTCCAGCACGACCTCGAGGAGTGGATCGCCAGGGCTCCCAAGGTCAACAGCCAGCACGACCGGGTCGCCTCGACGTACCGCCGCAGCCTGATCGACCTGGCCGCGCTGCGCTTCTCGCCGCTCTCCCTCGGCGGGGCGTCGTTGCCGGCCGCCGGCCTGCCCTGGTTCATGACCATGTTCGGGCGGGACAGCATCCTCACCTGCCTGCAGACGCTGCCGTTCACGCCGGAGCTGTCGAAGACCACGCTGCGGATCCTGGCCTCGCTCCAGGGCACCCGGTTCGACGACTTCCGGGACGAGGACCCGGGCCGGATCCTGCACGAGATGCGGTACGGCGAGACCGCCGCCTTCGAGGAACAGCCGCACTCGCCGTACTACGGGTCGGTGGACGCGACCCCGCTGTTCCTGGTGCTGCTCGACGAGTACGAGAAGTGGAGCGGGGACGTCGAGCTGGTCAGGGAGCTGGAGCGGGAGTGCCGGGCCGCGCTGGAGTGGATCGACGACTACGCCGACCTGGTCGGCAGCGGCTACATCTGGTACGAGCGGCGCAACACCGACACCGGCCTGGAGAACCAGTGCTGGAAGGACTCCTGGGACTCCATCTCCTACCGGGACGGCACGCTGCCGCCGTTCCCCCGGGCCACCTGCGAGGTGCAGGGGTACGCGTACGACGCGAAGCTGCGGGCCGCCCGCCTGGCGCGCGAGTTCTGGGGTGACCCGGACTTCGCCGACCGGTTGGAGCGGGAGGCGGCGGCGCTCAAGGAGCGGTTCAACCGGGACTTCTGGGTGGCGGACGGCGAGTACTACGCCCTCGCCCTGGACCCGGACGGGCGCCAGTGCGACGTGCTCAGCTCCAACATCGGTCACCTGCTGTGGAGCGGCATCGTCGACGACGACCGGGCCGAGAAGACCGCCGAGCACCTGGTCGGGCCCCGGCTCTTCACCGGCTGGGGGGTGCGGACGCTGGCCGAGGGCGAGGTCCGCTACAACCCGATCGGCTACCACAACGGCACGATCTGGCCGTTCGACAACTCCTTCATCGCCTGGGGCCTGCGCCGGTACGGCTTCGCCGAGGAGGCGGCGGTCATCGCCAACGGCATCCTCGACGCGGCCACCTACTTCCAGGGCCGGCTGCCGGAGGCGTTCGGGGGCTATCCCCGCGAGCTGACCAAGTTCCCGGTGGAGTACCCGACGGCGTGCAGCCCGCAGGCCTGGTCGACCGGCACGCCGCTGCTGCTGTTGCGGACGATGCTCGGCCTGGAGCCGCACGAGGGGCACCTCGCGGTGGAGCCTCGGCTGCCGATCGGGATGGGCCGGATCGAGGTGCTGGACATCCCGGGCCGGTGGGGCCGCGTCGACGCGTTCGCCCGGGGCCGCCTCGACATGCACCGGCTCACCGACTAGCGCGGGCCCGGCTCCCGCGGGAGGCCGGCGGCGACCGGGCGGACCGGGCGCAGCCGGCCTGCCGCGACCGGGGGCCGGCCCGCGCGGGCGGGCGGAAGCGGGCTGGGCGCGGCGGCCCGGCGGGTCGGCATGGGGTTCAGGCGGGCAGGGTAAGTTCGCGCCATGCCGGAACTCGTGTACCCGCCCGTGATCGCCGCCGCCAAGACGATGTTCCGGGTCCTCGACCTGAAGATCACGATTGAGGGCGCCCACCACGTGCCGCGTACGGGCGGGGCGGTGCTGGCCAGCAACCACGTCAGCTACCTCGACTTCATCTTCTGCGGGCTGGGCGCGAACCCCGCGAAGCGGCTCGTCCGGTTCATGGCCAAGAAGTCCGTCTTCACGCACAAGGTGTCCGGCCCGCTGATGCGGGGCATGCGGCACATCCCGGTGGACCGGCGGGCGGGCGCCGGGTCGTACGCGACGGCGGTCAGCGCGTTGAAGCGCGGTGAGGTGGTCGGCGTCTTCCCGGAGGCGACGATCAGCCGGTCGTTCACGGTCAAGTCGCTCAAGAGCGGGACGACCCGGATGGCGGCCGAGGCCGGTGTGCCGGTGCTGCCGGTCGCAATCTGGGGCACCCAGCGGCTCTGGACCAAGGGCCGACCGCGCACCCTGACCCGCCGGCACACCCCGATCACGATCCTGATCGGCGAGCCGATGGACCCGGCGGCCTACCCGGACGCCAACGCGATGACCGTTGACCTGAAGGAGCGGCTCACCGCGCTGGTCGACCGGGCTCAGCGGGAGTACCCCGACGCCCCCGCCGGCCCGGACGACACGTGGTGGCTCCCGGCGCACCTGGGCGGCACCGCGCCAAGCCTGGAGGAGGCCGCCGACCTGGAGGTCCGCCGCCGGGCCGCCGCGGTCGACCCCGACGCCTGACCAGGGGCCCCGATCGACCCGACGCCCGGGGGAAGGGCCGCCCGGGCATCCGGGGGCGGCCGGATCGTTCCGCAGCGGGGCGGGATGGTGCCTGCCGCGCCGGCGCGTCCCCGGCGAGGATTCAACCCATGAGCAGAGCAGCACTCGTCGTCATCGACGTGCAGGAGTCCTTCCGCCGCCGCCCCAGCTGGGCGTACGCCTCCAACCCCGACATCGTCGGCCGGGTCGACCGGCTCGTCGCCGCCGCCCGGGGACGCGGCGACCTGGTCGTCTGGGTCCTGCACGCCGAGCCGGGCACCGGCGGGGTCTTCGACCCGGCCAACGGGCACGTCCGCCTGATCGAGGGGCTCTCGCCCGCCCCGGGGGAACCCACGCTGGTGAAGACGTCGCACAACGCCTTCACCACCACCAACCTCCAGCAGGTGCTGACGACGGCGGGCGTCCGCGAGATCACCGTCTGCGGCATCCGTACGGAGCAGTGCGTCGAGACCACCGCCCGGGTCGGCTGCGATCTCGGCTACGAGGTGACCTTCGTGACGGACGCGACGGTCACCTTCCCGACCCCGCACCGGGACCTGCCGGCCACGGCCACGCCGGAGGAGATCCTCGCCGACCCGCGCACCCTGTCGAGCGAGGAGATGACCGCCCGCACCGAGTACGCCCTCGCCGGCCGCTTCGCCACCATCCGCAGCGTGGCGGAACTGACCGGCGCGGCCCCGGCCGGCGCGCGGGCCTGAGCCGATGGCCCGGGTCGTCTTCCTGCTCGTCCCGCAGCTGCACCTGCTGGACCTCGCCGGCCCGGCCCAGGTCTTCTCCACCGCCGCCGACCTCGGGTACGACTACCGGCTGCACTACGTCGCCGACCGGGAGGTCGTGCCGACCGTGCAGGGCGTACCGCTGGTGGCCGGGCTCCGGTGGCCCGAGCTGACCCGCGACGACCTGGTGGTCGTACCCGGATGGCGGCTGCACGCGCACGGACCGCAGGGGCCGGTCGGGCCGGACGACCTACGGCGGCTGGCCGACCACCACGCCGGCGGCGGCACCGTCGCCAGCGTCTGCGCCGGCGCGTACGCCCTCGGCCGGGCCGGCCTGCTCGACGGACGCCGCTGCACCACCCACCACGACGTGCAGGACGAGCTGGCCCGCCGGTTCCCGTCGGCGCGGGTGGTCCGCGACGTGCTCTACGTGGTCGACGAGCGGGTGGTGACCTCCGCCGGCATCGCCAGCGGCATCGACGTGGCACTGCACCTGGTGGCCACCCGGCACGGGCCGGCGGTGGCGGCCCGGATCGCCCGCTCCCTGGTCCTGCACTCCCGGCGCAACGGTCACGAGCCGCAGGCCGGCGCCATGTTGCGGCACCGGTCCCACCTCTCCGACGCCGTGCACCGGGTGCAGGACCTGATCGACCGCCGGTTCGCCGAGCCGCTGCCGCTGGCCGACCTCGCCGCCGTCGGCGGGGTGGCCGAGCGGACGCTGACCCGACTGTTCCGGCGGGCCACCGGGCTGACCCCGCTCGGCTACCAGCAGCTGCTGCGGGTGGAACGCGCCGAGCACCTCATCGGGCACGGAGCCACCGTGGAGGGGGCCGCCCGTACCGTCGGCTTCACCGATGCCCGGATGCTGCGCCGGCTGCGGGCCCGTGCCACCCGCGATCGAAGCGCCCCGGCCGGTAGTAGTCGTCCCGGGACTGGAACTCGACCGGCAGCGACCCGGGCAGGGTGATCCGGGTCTCGCCGGCGCCCGGCCCGCCCCCGGCCCGCACCACCAGCACGTCCCGCTCGGGCGGCGACAGGTCCACCAGTTCGGGGTGGGCCAGCCGGAACCCGGCCACCGCCCGGCGCACCTGGCGGGTCAGCCCGGTGATCTCCCCGGCGGGGCCGGTGAGGCCGAGGGCCGGCTGCTGGATGGTGCGCAGCGCGTCGCAGACCACCAGCAGGCGGGCGCGCTCACCGGGCCCCGCCGCCAGCAGCTCCAGCCGGGACGGCCACTGCCAGCGGATCTGACCGCTGATCAGACCCGGCAGCCGGACGCCCCGGCGGTGCCGCGCGCCGTCACCGACGCCGTCGACCAGGGCGAGCTGTGGCCCGCCGCCGACGTACGCGATCCGCCGGTCCGTGACGGTCACCGCCACCGGCTCGGGCAGCGTCCACCGCCGCCGTGCCTCCGTCGGGCCGAGCAGATGCCCCGACGCGTGCAGCCGGTGCCGGGCGAGCACCCGCTCACCGGCCTCGACGACCAGCTCGTGCCGCCGGTCCAGCGCCGGGGCCAGGTCGTCGTCCGCGTCGAAGCGGTGCGGGCCGATGAAGAAGGGGGACGCGTCATCGTGCATCGTCATGACCTCCGGTGCCGATGGCATCTCACCATGAGCGTCGCCGACCCCAGGCCGGCTGTCATGACGCCCGTTAGGGGGTCGGCCGGTCGTAGGAAGCCTGTGACCGATAGATGCCGATCTCCTCCGGCCGGACTAGGCCGTCCTCGATCGCCCGGGCGAGCAGTGCCGCCTTGGTGGCGGCCGGCCGCCCCGCTCGGGTGTACTTGATCCGCGCCCGGTCGACGTACTGCTTCACGGTGTGCTCGCTGATCCGCATCCGACGCGCCACCGACGCCTTCGACATCGACTGGAACCACAGCAGCAGCGCCTCGCGTTCCTTGTCGGACAGGGCGGGCCGGTCCGGGCGGGGGTCACCCACGATCGCCCCGGCGAGCGCCGGCGGCACGTACGGGCGGTCGCTGGCGGCGGCCAGCACGGTGGCCACGCAGTGTTCCCGCCCCTCGTGCTTGGCCAGGAACGCGACCGCCCCGGCGTCCAGGGCGGCGAGGATCGTCTGCGGGTCGGTGTGCTCCGAGTAGACCACAACCCGCCGGCCGGCCGCGCTCAGCTCGGCGAGCTTGTCCAGGGCCATCCGCCCGTGCAGCCGCAGGTCGAGCAGGACCACGTCGGCGTCGGGGGCGGCCCGCAGCACCGCGTCCGGGTCGTCGCCGGTCGCCAGGACCCGCAGCCGGGGCTCGGCGGCCAGCCAGACGCGGACCCCCTCGATGACGACCGGGTGATCGTCGACGATCGCCACGCCGACCGGCCGACCGGCGGTCACCCCCGCCACCGCGTCTGCGCCCATCTGATCTCCCCGTCCCGCTCGTAGAGGTACTCCACCCGCCCGTCGTCGCCCGGCGGTCCGGCGGTGTCGGGACCGGCCCGGTCGGGCGTGACGAGGCTGACCACCACCTCGTCGGGTCCGGCGACCACGGTCAGCCGGGCCCAGCCCCGGGCGTCGGCCAGGAGCGCGGTGAGCGGGTCGGCCAGCCGGCGGCGCACCTGCACCGGCAGGGGCGGCGGGTCGCCGATCGTCACCAGGTCGATCGGCAGCCCGTTGCGGTCCGCCAGGTCGGCGGCGGCCCGCAGCTCGTGCAGCAGCGGGTCGGGCACGTCGTCGGACTCGGCGATGAGCCGGCGCAGCCGGGCGGCGGCCAGCACCGCCCGCCGCTGCACGTCCGGGTCGGCCGGGTCCGCCCGACCGTCGGCCAGCTCCGCGAGCACCTCCTCGGCGGCGCCGCTGACCAGCGTCAGGCGGGCGCGCCGCTCCTGCCGGGCCCGTTCGGCGGCGTCCCGCTCGGCCGCCGCCGCGTGGGCGTCCGCCGCCGCGCCGGCCCGCTGCCGGGCCAGCCTCGCGATCGCCGTGCCGCCCACGAAGACCGCCACCTGAAGGGTCGACGTGGCGTAGACGGACATGGCGTACCGGGCCAGGTCGGCGGGGGCGGTCGCGCCGTGACCGAGCACCCCGGCCAGCGCGATCAGCGCGTGCACGCCCAGCGCCGCGATCAGCCCGTGGGCCCGCCGCCCCCACAGCACCATGACGAAGAACCAGCCGAGCGTGCCCCACACCCAGTTCGCGGCGGTGAAGAGGTGCCGCTCACCGGCCGCCGTGACAACCACCGCGTCGACCACCAGCAGCAGCGCGGCCAGCGGCCAGGCCGGCAGGGCGGCGCCGCGCAGCAGCCGGAGGCCGGCCAGCACCCCGACCGCCGCCACGAGCAGCCAGCCGGCGAGGACCACCGCCGGCGCGGCCAGCTCCGCCCACGCGCCCAGCACCGCGGGCAGCGCGATCGCCGTGTGCCAGGCCAGCGCGATGACCACCGTCACGATCCGGGCGCCGCCGTCGGAGGCAGCGGCCACCGCCGCCGCCGGGTCCACCGGGGACCGGCCCTCGTCGGGCGTACGCGCCGCCGGCACCGGGGCGGTCGTCGTCTCAGTCGACACCGGACCACTCCAATCGGATCCGGGTACCGGCGCCGGGGCGCGAGTCGATCTGGGCGCGCCCACCGACGGAGGACATCCGGCCACTTACCGACTCGCGTAGCCCGTACCGGTGCGCGGGAACGGCCGCCGGGTCGAAACCCGGACCGTCGTCGGCGAGCTCGACCACGACGGTGTCGGCGACCCGGCTCAGCCGCAGCGCGGCGGACGCGCCCGGCGCGTGCCGGACCACGTTGGACAGCGCCGCGTACGTGCTCTCCGCGAGTGCCTCCGCGACCGGGGCGGGCACGACGCACGGCGCCAGCTCGGTGGTGACCGGCAGTTCCGGCAGCCGGGCGCGCACCGCCCGCAGCCGCTCGTCCAGCGGCACCCGACCCGCGGCGGGAGTCGACCGCGCGTCGGCCAGCGCGGTGAGGGTACGCAGGTCGGCGGCGCACCGCTCGCGCAGCGCGGCGGACGGGCCGGCGACCGCGCCCAGCCCCACCATGGTCAGCGTGGCCAGCACCGTGTCGTGCAGGTCCCGGTTCTGCCGCCGCTCCGCGTCCCGCGCGGTCCGGGCGACCAGCGACTCCCGGGTGAGCCGCTGGTGCGCCACGAAGGCGTCGTCGGCCCGACCGATCCGCCGCCGCATGATGGCGGTGATCAGCGCGCCGCAGGCCGTCTGCACCAGCAGCGTCACCGCGTGCGCGACGGCCTCGTCGGGCTGGCCGGCGGCGTGCGCGCCGGTCGCGTACGCCGCCGTCACCAGCAGCCCGGCCGGAACCGACCACCCGATGGAGGCGTTGGCCTGCGCGTTGAGGACGGTGGTGCTGGCCAGCACCGCGATCCAGCTCACCTCGCCGGGGAGCACCTCCGGGGCGACCAGCACCGGCATCGCCAGGCAGGCGGCGGCGGTCAGCGCCACGTCGCCAAGCACCATCGGGCGGCCGATGCCGTGGCGCAGCGCGCGGAACGCGTACCAGACCGACCAGGCGGTCAGGGCAGCGACGGCCGGAAACAGCAGCGCCGGTTCGACGGGCGCACTGCGCACCGACAGGGCGACCACCGCGCCGGCCAGGCCGCAGGCCAGGCGCAGCAACGCCGGCAGGCGGGTGAAGATGAGGGTGAACGCGCCACCGGCCGGGTTGTCCAGCGCGGTCGGCGACGTGGTCGGGGCGGCAACGGCCGGCATCGGGAAAGAGGGTCCTTCTGCGACAACGACCCGATCCGGGCCAAAACGGGGGATCGACGCCGGAGAATAGCACGAGCAGCCGTCCGCGATCACCCTCGGTGCGCGCCGTGTCGCCGTTCGGTCAGCTCTTCCCAGCACCGCCGACAGGACGCTGACCTGCCCACCCGCCCCTGCGGGCGCCCGGTCAGTTGATCGGGAGGACCTTCGCCCCGCCGCCGGCGATCGACCGGGTCAGCTTCTTCCCGCTGGACCAGTACCAGCAGCGCACCCCCCGGTCGCCGCGCGCCCACGCCTCCTCGGACGGGAACCGGTACGTGCTGCCCGTGCGGTAACGGAGCATCCCGTCGACCGGCACCTTCGCGTAGCGGGCGATCACCGGCCGGCACTTCGCGTGCACGGCGTCCTCGTCCTTCGTCGCGTCCTCGTACGACACGTCGGGCGCGGTCCAGACGCCCACGTACTCGAAGCGGTGGACCTTCGTGCACGGCACCGCCAGCAGGTTCGACCACTCGTCCTCCTCGGCGCAGCCGTACCGCAGCGGGGTGGCCGCCTTCAGCGCGCCCCGCAGGCTGCCCGCCCGGTTGACGGGCGCGTCGACGTCGCCGTTACCGCCGTTCACCAGGTAGAGCTCGAACAGGTCGCACCGGTACCACCGGCTGCCTCCCGTCCAGCCGGCGGGCGACGTGGGCGCCACCTGCACCGACAGCCGGGCGTCGCGCCACTCGCCGCCGACGAACTCCTTGGCCTTGGCGTCGCACTCGGCGAACGCGGACCGCATCGCCGCCGACCCGACGCGGGGCGGGATCGGGCGGGCGGCCAGGTCGCCGGTGAACGTGCCGATATGGAACGTCTCGACGAGGTGCGCCTTCGCGCAGTCGACCGGCTGGTGGCTGGTGAGGTAGGCGGTCGGCTCGGCGACGACGTGGCACTCGCCGGCCTGCGGCGCGAACTGGCGGGCCTCGGCCACGGGCCGCCAGTCGTCGGTCAGGTCCCCGTCGGTGCCGGCCGGCGTGCCGCACCCGCTCACCGCCGCCGCGACCAGCGCGGCCGAAGCCGTGACGCCCAGCCAGCGTCGCATGTGGTCCTCCCCGCGCCCCGTGACAACCGGCGCAGCATATGGCACCCGGCGCGGAGCCGGGTGCCCGAGTCGCCAGGCGATCGTGGTGATGGGCGCGGGCTGCGGCATCGCGAAGTCGATCAGGTGGTCGCCCTGCCCGACCGCCATCGGGACGGTGCTGTGCCCGCGCGGTTGGACGCCACTGAGGAGCCGCCGACTTTGGACGGTGGTGCTACCTTCGCGCCGTCGCCGTTCTCACCGCCGTCGGGAGCCCACCGTGACGAAAAGGTACGTCGGTCTGCTCGCCCTCGTCGCCGTGACGGCGTGCCTCGCCGTGGTCGGCACCCTCGGCGGCTGGTTCCTGGCCGGCCGAGGCGACTCCGGGCGGGCCGACCCGACGCCATCCGCGCGGGACGCGGCCACCACCGGCGCCGTCGGCGGCCCGTCGACGGGCTCCCCGGCTGCCGGCGCGTCGCCGGGCGCCGGTGCGTCGCCGACGAAGGAGCAGCCCGCGGGCCGGACGTATCAGCTCGACCGGTCGGTCTACAGCCAGTCGGGCCTGACGGTCACGCTGGTCAGCGCGGCAACCACCGGCGGCAAGCTGCGGCTGAACCTGACGTACCGCAACGGCTCGCCGGTGCCGTGGCCGGTGAGCTGCCCGACCGTCGAGGTCGACCGGACCTCCTCCGAGATCGTTCTGCCGGACGGCCGGACGGTGCGTCCCGAGTCCACCTGGTGCACCACCACGCGGCCCGACGAGTCCTTCAGCATCGCGCCGGGGGAGCGGGTGGAGAGCTGGGCCGTGTTCCCGGTGGTGCCGGAGACCGGGTCGTCCTTCGAGCTGACCTGGTACGACTTCCCGACCCTCGACGTCCGGCTCCGCTGACCGTCCCGCGGTGCGCCGTGGCCACGGGCTGCGGCGCATGATCGACGGCCGAAGTGCGGGACGGCAGCCGGGCTCCCGGCGGGCCTCGGCAACGGACACGGCCGGCACGGGCACTGTGAGTTCAGTGTCCGTGCCGGCCTGCAGGTGACGCGTCCGGTCACCCTGTCCGCCGACGGTGGCTCACCAGGCCGAACGCGCTGCCTGGAGTGCCGCCGTACGGGTCAGGCCTGAGTCTCCCTGCGGCGCAGCCGGCTGGCGCCGACCATGAGAGCGCCCGCGGCCAGCAGGCCGCCGCCCAGCGAGAGGGCCTGGGTGGAGCTGACGCCGGTGACCGGCAGGTGGGGCTTGCCGTCCTTGTCCTTGTCCCAGCCGCCCTTGTCCTTGTCCTTGTCCCAGCTGTCCTTGTCCTTGTCCCAGCCGCCCTTGTCCTTGTCGTGCTTGCGGGGGTCGTACTTGCCGTGCCGGATGCAGACGGTGACGGTGACCGGGTCGGAGGTCACGGTCTGGCTGCCGAACTTGCCGGTCGCCCGGGCGGTGTTGACCACCTTGCCCTTCTTGACGTCAGCCGCGGTCACCACGTGCGGGTTGACGGCGTGGCAGTCGGTGCTCGTGCCCGGTGCCAGGGTGGTGTTGTTGCAGACCACCGGTCCGGCGGTCGGGTCGATGACCGCGACGTTGGTGATGGTGACGGTGCCGGTGTTGGCCACCCGGTAGGTGTAGAAGATCTTGTCGCCCTTGGCCGCGAAGCCGTCCTTCTCGCACTTGTCGCGGCAGTCCGACTCGACCCGGGCCTTCTTGTCGATCGACAGGCTGGCCTGCGCCTCCTGGGTGGTCACGGTGAAGGTGGCCTCGTTGGACGTCACCGGCCGCTCGCTGAACGAGCCGTTCGCCTGGGCGATGTTGACGATCTTGCCGTTGGCCACGTCGGCCTTGGTGACGGTGTACGTGCCGGTGCAGGTGGTGCTGGCCCCCGGCGCGAGCGAGGTGGCCTGGCAGGTGATGCCGGTGACCGTGTTGTCGTTGACGGTGATGCCGGTGATCGGGTTGACCGTGCCGGTGCTCTGGTTCGTCACCGTGTACGTGTAGGTGACCTTGTCACCGGCCTGGAGACCGCTGGTCGGTGTGCCGGTCTTGGTCAGCCCCAGCTTCACGTTCACGGTCGTGACGGTGAACGAGGCATTGTTGGACGGCACCTGCTGCTGGCCGAAGGATCCGATCGCCTGGGCGGTGTTCACGACCTTGCCGTTGGTCACGTCGGTCGCTGTGATGGTGTACGTGCCGGTGCAGGTGGTGCTCGCCCCCGGCGCCAGCGAGGTGGCCTGGCAGGTGATGCCGGTGACCGTGTTGTCGTTGACGGTGATGCCGGTGATCGGGTTGACCGTGCCGGTGCTCTGGTTCGTCACCGTGTACGTGTAGGTGACCTCGTCGCCGGCCTGGAGACCGCTGGCCGGTGTGCCGGTCTTGGTCAGGGTCAGCCTCGGGTTCACCTCGGGGCTCGAAGCGGCGCACGTGTGGGTGAGCACGAAGAAGTCGGCGGTGCCGGAAATGACCGCCGAGGCGCCGGTCAACGTCCAACCAGCCGGGAGCCTGATCCAGGCCTTGCTGGTGCCCAAGTTGTTGACGATGGCGCTGTTGGGGTCTGTCGGGATCGTCCGGGTGACGGCGCCGCCAGGCGTGCTGAACGTCGCCGTGATCGACAGGAAATCGCCGCTGGTCTGCTGGTTGCCCGGCAGGTTGAACACCCAGACGTCCTCGTTGGCGAAGGGCCCGCCGCCCAGGTTGGGGTCGCAGTTCTGAGTGGCCTGGGCCGCCGTCGTCGGCACGTTGCCTGGATTGATGTTGATGGTCTCCGCCGCCAGGGCCGGCGAGCCGCCCAGCAGCAGGGCACCGGCCAGCATCGCGAAGGCGGCCAGCCGGGCGCAGAGGCGGGCGGGTCCGTTCGTGATAGAGGTTCTGCTCATGTAAATCCCCCGTGCGTTGATCGTTGACAACGGTGGCAACGAGGGGTAGAGACATCCGTCACGTCGGACCAGAAAGAATCCCCCGCTAGGGGTACTGCCACGCCAACCCGGGAGGCTCACCTTTTATCCGGCCGGGGATATCCCCGGCCGGATGGTGCAAGATGAGTGATCAGTCGCGCACCCGCACGACGCAGTAGGTGGTGCCGGGGGTCGCCGGGACGGACAACCGCGCGTTGACCGCGTACAGGCTCGAGCCGAAGGAAACCACAGCCGACGGCTCATCGAGGTCGCGGTCACGGATCACGTCGACCGGCATGGCCCGCGTCAGCCGCTCGTTGAGGCGGAACTTGGCGATCACATTGTTCCGGTTGCGCACCACATACAGCGTGCGCCCCTTGAGCAGGAGACCATCGGCATTGGACACCGATACGCCGCCCGTGCTGATCTGGGCGGCCATGCCCGCGCGGGGATCGAAGCAGTAGAGCCGGCCGGTCCTGGCCTGCACGACGATGAGCTTGCCCGCCCAGGCGGCGACGATGCCGGTGTTACAGGCGGTGGGGTCACCGAGCCCACCCGGCAACGGCAGCGTGCGTACTCCCGACTGTTTGGGCAGCGAGCCACGGCGGCCGAACTCGACGCAGTAGATCCTGGCCTTCTCCGAGTCGGTGAAGAAAACGGCCTTGCTCGTTGCGGTCACGCCGTCGATGAACCCGCCACCGAAGTCGTACGTCGCCAGGCATTCGCCGGTCGACTCACGGTAGACGGCCGCGCCGCCCATGTTGCCGCAGGCCGCCCAGATCCGGCCCCGTTCGACGTCCAGACCCGTTGCCTGGGTGCCGGACACGGGCGGCACGAGGAGCTTCCCCTTGCCGGTGCGCAGGTCGGCACACCAGATGCATCCGTCGGCCATGGAGCTGACGTAGATCTTCGTGCCGGTTCCCCGGGCGATCCCCTCCGGGCAGAACCCGTTCGGCAGGTTGATCACTGAGGGATACCGGCCGTGCCCGTGGTGGGCCGAGGCCGGAGCCGCGGCGATGGCGGCCCCGATGGGCGCGGCGACGGCTGCGGCCAAGAGCGTTCGTCTGTGCACTGTCGTGCCCCTTCCGATAGGCGAACACCTATATGGGACCTGTGGATCAAGCGCCGGGGCCACTCCGCCGTTGCTCGACAGGTGACCGGACGGAGGCGCGTGCCAGACCCGCCGATCGCCGCCGCCGGAGGAACCAGCGAGCCAAGGATCCAAGGAGACGGCCCGAGCGGGTGATGGCACCGCGACCGCAGGGTCCTTGGCCATGTCGGTGACCCGGTCAGGTAGTGCCGCTTTCGCGGCAAACCGGGCTCGCTCACACCACGGATAGCTCCACGGGAGCCGTCCGGCCGAGAGAAGTACCTGTGCGCCCGGCAGGATTCGAACCTGCGGCCTTGGGATTAGAAGTCCCCTGCTCTATCCGCTGAGCTACGGGCGCGCGCGTGCGTGTCGCGCGAGAAGGGTACCGCCGCCCACCGGGTGACCGGTGGAACGGGTGGTCGCGTCTCACGTCGCCCAAGAGGGTCGCACGAGCCTCCGGTGCCGGTCACCCCTGTTCCGGCGTCCGCGCGGCTCGGGACCGTCGGGTCGTACCCTCGGCTGGTGCTGCTTGAACCGGAGACCGAGAACGACGTCGCGTACGAGTTGTGTCAACTGCTCGGCCGCGCGATCCTGCCCATCCGCCGGACCGAGGCCGGGGCGGGGGACGGCGACCGGGGCGAGGGCACCGCGTTCCTCTTCACCGGGCATGGGTGCGAGTACCTGCTGACCGCCGACGCGCTCACCCGGTCCGGGGCGGGGGAGATCGGGCTGCGGGCGAGCGTGACCGAGCCGGCCGGGGTGGCCGCCGACGCCGTCGCCCTGCCCGGCCTCGCCGACGGGTGGCGGCACCACGAGGACCTCGGCGTCGCCGTCATGCCCACCGGCGGCCTGCACGAGCACGCCGCCGACGCGGGCTGGCGGTGGCGTACCCAGCAGGTGCCGGATCCGATCGCGGCCGATCGGGACGCGATCGCCCGGATCGGCGTGGAGCCGGGTTCCGCCGTGGTGCTCGCCCACGGCGTCGGCGCGGGCGGCGCCCGGCCGCTGGAGGTCGCGATCGAGCGGGTGGCGCGCGTGGGCGACGCCGTCCGGCTCATGGCGGAACTGCCGGCCGGCTACGTGGGGGCGCCGGTGTTCGGCGTGCAGGCCGGCGGCGACGGCGAGGTGGGGCTGCGGTGCCTGGGCCTGGTGCTGCCGGCCCGCGACGGCGGCCACCCGCTGGCCACCTTCGACCGCATCCGGGCGGCCGTCGACGCGACGTGAGGCCGGCGACGCGCGGCGTGGCCGGCGGCGGTTTGGCGACCTGCGCTCAGCCGCCCTGCGCGGGGGCACCAGCCGGGTCGGCGTCGTCCGCCGGCAGCCGGCTCGCCGGTGGGCGCTCCCCGGCGCGGACCGTCGGCCCGGCGTCGAAGAACGCGTCGGCCCAGCGCCCGACCTCCTGGAAGACCTTCTCCCGTACGGCGGTGCCGGAGAGCGTGAGGTCGTGCATCCCGCCGTCGAAGCGCGCCACGGTGACGTGCCGGCCGAGGCGGGGCGCCCAGCGCACCATGTGCTCGACGTCCAGGACCGCGTCGGCGAGGGCCGCCGACTCGTGCCACTTCGTGCCCTTGAACGAGCGGGTCGAGCAGGCCAGCAGCACCGGCACCTGGATGTCCAGGCCGGCGCGCAGCTGCCGCTGGGCGGTGCGGACGGCGTTCAGCCAGCCGGCCCGGACGGGGAATCCGGCCAGCGGCTTCCAGGTCAGGTCGTAGTTCCACTCGCCGTGGTGCTCCGCGTGGATGCTCTCGCTGTAGACCGTGCCCAGCCCGAACGGCAGCACCCGGCGCGGCGCCCGGCGGCCCAGCCGGCCGACGGCGGCGGCGAGCGGTCGGCGCACCAGCCACGGCGCGTTGATGTCGAAGAAGGGGCTGTTCAGGAAGAGGCCGTCGATGATCCCGGCGTCGCGGCGGGCGTGCGCCCAGAGCGGCATGATCAGCCCACCGGTGGAGTGGCCCATCGCGAGCAGCGTGTCGTGCCCGTCGTCCTCGCGGATGATGCGCGCGGCGGCGTCCAGCTCGGGGAAGTAGTCGCTGAGGTCGCGGCAGAAGTTCGGCGTCTGGTGGGGCCGCAGGCTGCGTCCGTACTTGCGCAGGTCGAGGGCGTAGAAGTCCCAGCCCCGCTCGGCGAAGAAGTCACCGAGGTGGCCCTGGAAGAAGTAGTCGGTGAAGCCGTGCACGTAGAGCACGGCCCGCCCCGTCGGGCGGTCGGCCCGGCGACGGACCAGGGTGGCGACCACCGGTCCCTCGTCGTCGGTGCCCAGGTCGATCGTCTGCCGCTCGTACGGCGGGCCCAGCACGTCCGGTTCCACGACCGCGACGGTACGCCGGGAAGCTACCGGGCGGTAGCCCTGGGTGCCGCCCGGCCCCGCCCGCCCGCACCCGGCGGACGGGGCCTCAGGCGTACGCGTCAGACGGTCTCGGCCTCGGCGCGGGCCGGGTCGGTGTCGGGCTCGACCTCGGCGACCGGCGGGGGCACGTCGCGCAGGTGCTTGTTGTGCCGCGGCTCCTGCTTCGTCTTCGAGTCGTTGAGCCGCCGCCGCAGGTCGTCCCGGACGTCGTTGAGCGCGGCGTGCAGGTCCTCCTCGGCGGAGGTGGTGACGATCTTCTGTCGACCGGCGATCCAGCACTCCAGGGTGACCTTCTGACCCCTGGCCTCCCGGTCCTTGACCGACACCTCCAGCTCGGTGGCGTCGGCGTGGAACCCGGCCAGCCGGGAGTCGAGCGTGGCGAACTGCTCCGCGATCCAGTTCCGGTCGCCCTGGGAGAACCCCGCGCCGACCCGCAGGCACTCCGCCACGGTGGCCGGGTTGGCGACGGCGCTCATCGCCGCGCCTCGCCGGAGACGATGGCGGCTGCGGTGCTGGTCATCTTCATGATCGCTGACCTCTCGTTCGTCGTGCTGTCGGCGGTGCGGTTGATCGAATCCATACCCCGCCGGGCTCCGTCCGGAACGTGACATGTCACCCCGCCCCTGGCGGCGCCGGAAGCGTGGCCCCGCCTCCCGATCATCTTGCCGGTCGGGCGGGCTCCCCAGGGTCGCCCGGCCCTAGCACACCGGGACCTTGATCAGGTCTTTGTCCACAGGCGGTCCGGTTGTCCACAGGCCGGGGGCGCGGTGCTGGCGGCGCCCGCGCCGAGGGCCCAGGCTCGGCACCGAGTCGACTCGCGATGGCAAGCCCGATCTCCCCCTGGAGGGACGATGTTCGACACCTACGTCACGATCGTGGGCAACGTGCTGACCGCGCCGGAGTGGCGTCGCACCACCCAGAGCAACACCCTGGTGGCCAACTTCAAGGTCGCCTCGACCGCCCGCCGGCTCGACCGCGACAGCGGGCGCTGGGTCGACGGCAACAGCCTGCGCGTCCGGGTCAACTGCTGGCGCAAGCTCGCCGAGGGGGTGGCCGCCTCGGTGATGGTCGGCGACCCGGTGGTGGTCTGCGGCCGGCTCTACACCCGCGACTGGACGGACGACGCCGGCAACCACCGCTCGCTCTACGAGCTGGAGGCGGTCGCCGTCGGCCACGACCTGTCGCGGGGCCGCAGCCGGTTCCAGCGCAACCGGCCGACGATGACGACCAGCACCGTCGAGGACGCCGAGGCCGAGCACCGGGTGCACGGTGAGGCGACCGAGCCGGTGCCCGACGAGGAGGCCCCGGTCCTGCCGGACCGCCGTCCGCTCGACGACGACTTCGAGCCCGACTTCGGCGCGTACCCGGCCCGCCGCGGCCTGCCGGCCGACCCCGCCGCCGACGGCTCGCTCGACCCCTTCGACGACCCGGCGGACGACCCCCACGGCGGGGAGCCCGACGGGCCGGAGCCGGAGGCCGACGGCCCGGCGCCGGTGACCGACCCGCCGGAGGACGCCCCGGGTGCCCGGGGTGGTCGGGGCGATGTGGCCGTGGGGGAGTCGGGCCCGTCGTCCGAGGAGGCCGAGGCGGGCGTCTCGCCGGCCGGCCGTGGCCGCCGGGGCCGGGGGCGGGTGCCGCAGCCCGCGTGACCGGTCGCGGGCGGCACGACGGGGGCGGGGTGGTGTCGGCAACTGGCGTCACCCCGCGTGCCGCCCGGCGACGCGCGTCGACCTGATCGGCGGTACGGGCCGCGGGCGGGCCCGGGAGACGCCCGTGGCCCGGCCGGCGGTACAGCGGGGCCGGCCCGGACTTTATAGGATGTCGAATTGACATCCGACGATTCCAAAGAAGGTTGTCGATGAGATTGATGGCGGGGTTCGTGGCGCTGGCGTGCCTGGCGGCCTGCCAGTCAGCTCCCGAAGTAGCCACCTCCGACGGGTCGGACCCGATCGTCACGACCAGCGCGGCACCGACCTCGATCACGCTGCCGGCCGAGACCTTCGAACTGTCGTGGCGCCAGCTCGACCAGCATCTCAGCCGGGACGGGCGGTTCGCGGCGAAGCACGTCGACGAATGGGTCGTGGTCACTCGCGACGGCAAGGAGTTCGGCCGGTTCGGCACCGCTGTCGACCGGATCATCGGCATGGACTTCTCACCCGACGGGCACTATCTCGCCGTAGCCCATCCCGACACGGTCATCGCCTACGACCTGACGACCAAGCGGCCGAAGGCGCTGTTCACGCCACCCCTGGAGAGCATCCGCTTCTCGGCGGACAGCACTCACCTGGTTGGCCGGGAGCATTACCAGAAGGTCCGCAACGGTCGCCTCGTGGTGATCGACATCGCGACGGGGAAGTGGGTCGCCTCGCCGGTGCCGCCGCAGATAGAGGTTTCCAACGACCCAGGCTCCTACTGGTACTCGGGATCGCTCGCCGTCTTCGACCAGGGAAGGCAGGCCGTTGCCGCAGGCAGCGACGGGTTCCTGCACTGGGCGGTGGAGAGCCAGCAACTCACCTGGGTGCCGTGCGGATGTGGGGCGGACACCGGCGCGGTGGACCGGGCCGGAAGCCGGGTGGCGCTGGTCATTCCGGACAACAGGTTGACGCTGTGGGACGTGGCCAGCCGGCGCGAGCAGCGGGTCTGGGCGCTGCCTGAGCGACCGCCGCTGAACGGGGACCATCAGTTGAGGTACTTCGGGGTAGAGCCGCACTTCACGGAGGACGGGAAATGGCTGCTTCTCGACGGCGGCGAGGGCGGGCAGGTCTGGTCGATACCCGACGGCGTCCGCGTGACAGTGCCGCCGCGCAGCAGGAACTGACGCCGAAGCAACGAGTGCTGCAATCCCTCAGCAGGGGCTGGTGGTTCGTGGTGGCCGGGACCGTCACGGCGGTCATCGGGGGAGTGGTGGGCTTCTTCGTGCCGAAGGCGCTCGACCCGCAGCGGCCGATCGCCGTCAACGTGGTGAGCAACCCAGCCACCGTGGCGGCCTGGGGAAACGACACGTTCTCGGTCGTCCTGCCCGCGGACGCGCGTCCCGCCACGCCGCCTCCGCTCACCTGCGGCTCGATCCTGGACTGGGCGCACGGCAACGGCGGGGTGGACCAGGAGGCCACCCGGGTACGCCTCGTGGTGCAGGGCGCGTCCGACAAGGGGGTGCTCATCGACGGGATGCGCGCACGACCGATCCGGCGGACGGCGACCCCGGACCCGGGCGGCATCTCACTGGCCTGCGGTGGCCCGCAGGGCGTCGCCACGCCGCGGCGGATCGCCATGGACCTGGACAGGGCGGAACCGTCGGCCGAGTACGCCACCAAGGTCGACGGCCGGCTCCCGCTGTTCGGATTCACCCTGCAGAAAGGGGAGACCGAGGTCTTCGAGCTGACCGCCACCACGAAGGGCACCGTCGAGTGGGTGATCGTCCTCGACCTCGTCGTGGACGGGAAGGCGCAGAGCGTCGAGGTCACCAACCACGGCCAGTCGTTCCGCACCACCGGCTTCGTCAGCCCGCGCGGATATCGGGTCATGGCCGGGGCGGACCATTGGGTGGGCTGCGCGGGAACTCCACCCACCTGCGGCGGCAAGCCCGTCCCGCCGGCTGACTTCCGCTACTCCTGACCGGTCCCTGTCCCGTCCACGGGCCACCGGCCCGGGCGGCGCGCGGTCACCCCGCCGGCGGCACGGGTCGCGGACGTGCCGGAGGCCGGCCTGGCGCTCGGCTAGGCTGGCCGGCCGGAGGTGGTGACGGGTGCGACAGGCGACGCCGGTGGCGACCGCGGCGGGACTGGTCGCGGGGTACGCCCTCGACGCGCTCCTCGGAGACCCCCGCCGGTACCACCCCGTGGCCGGCTTCGGTCGCGCCGCCGGGGCACTGGAGCGGCGGACGTACCGCCCGGACCGGCTTGCCGGAGCGGCGTTCACCGCGCTGGCGGTCGGCGCGCCGGTGCTGCTCGGCGTGGCCGCCACCGTCGCCACCCGGCGCCGGCCGGTGGCCCGGGCCGTCCTGGTCGCCGCCGGCACCTGGACGGTGCTGGGCGGCCGCACGCTGCGGCACGAGGCCACCGTCATGGGGCGTGCGCTGCGCGCCGGCGACCTCCCGGCCGCCCGGCAGCGGCTCGGCCACCTCTGCGGCCGGGACCCGTCCGCGCTCGACGAGCCCGAACTGGCCCGCGCCACCGTGGAGTCGCTCGCCGAGAACACCTCGGACGCGGTCGTCGCCCCGCTGCTGTGGGGCGCCGTCGCGGGGCTGCCCGGCCTGCTCGGGTACCGCGCGGCGAACACCCTCGACGCGATGGTGGGCCACCGCTCGCCGCGGTACGCCCGGTTCGGCACCCCCGCCGCCCGCCTCGACGACCTGCTCAACCTGGTGCCCGCGCGGCTGACGGGCCTGCTCACCGTCGCGGTCGCGCCGACCGCGCACGGCGACCGGGACCGGGCGTGGCGCGTGTGGCGCCGGGACCGCAACGACCACCCCAGCCCGAACGCCGGGCAGTGCGAGGCGGCGATGGCCGGCGCCCTCGGCGTACGGCTGGGCGGGCGCAACGTCTACTTCGGGCGCTCCGAGGTACGCCCGTTCCTCGGCGACGGCCCCCGTCCCGAGGCGCGGCACCTCAAGCGGGCCGCCCGGATCTCGGGCGCGGTCGGGCTGGCCGCGCTCGGGCTGGCCGCCACGTACCCGCTGACCCTCGGCCGGCTGGTGGGCGCCGTCGGCCGCCGGGCCGCGCAGCGGAGCGTCGCCGCCGGGCGGGAGGGGCGCCGGTGAGCGGTGGCCTGCTGGTCGCCGGCACCACCTCCGACGCCGGCAAGAGCGTGCTTACCGCCGGCATCTGCCGCTGGCTGCACCGCCGGGGCGTGAAGGTGGCGCCGTTCAAGGCGCAGAACATGTCCAACAACTCCGCCGTCGTCGTCGGCCCGGACGGCCGGGGCGGCGAGATCGGGCGGGCGCAGGCGATGCAGGCCGCCGCCTGCGGACTCGCCCCCGACCTGCGGTTCAACCCGGTGCTGCTCAAGCCGGGCAGCGACCTGGCCAGCCAGGTGGTGCTGCTCGGCGAGGCCGTCGACACGGTCACCGCGGGCAACTTCCGCGAGCTGCGGCCCCGGCTCGCCGAGACGGCGTACGCGGCGCTCGCCGAGCTGCGGGCCGCGTACGACGTGGTGATCTGCGAGGGCGCCGGCAGCCCCGCGGAGATCAACCTGCGGGCCGGCGACTACGTGAACATGGGCCTGGCCCGGCACGCCGGCCTGCCCGCGATCGTGGTCGGCGACATCGACCGGGGCGGGGTCTTCGCCTCGATGTTCGGCACCCTCGCCCTGCTGGACCCGGCCGACCAGGCGCTGATCGCCGGCTTCGTGATCAACAAGTTCCGGGGCGACCTCGGGCTCCTCCGGCCGGGGCTGGACATGCTGCGCCAGGTCACCGGCCGGCCGACGTACGGGGTGCTGCCCTGGGCGCTCGACCTCTGGCTCGACGCGGAGGACTCGCTCGCGTACGGCCGGGTGCTCGGCCGACCGGCGGCCCCGCGCGGCACCGACTGGCTGGACGTGGCCGTGGTCCGGCTGCCCCGGATCAGCAACGCCACCGACGTCGAGGCGCTCGCCACCGAGCCTGGAGTGCGGGTCCGGCTGACCGTCGAGCCGGCCGAACTAGCCGCCGCCGACCTCGTCGTGCTGCCCGGCTCGAAGTCGACCGTGGCCGACCTGGCCTGGCTGCGGCAGACCGGCCTGGCCGACGCCGTCCTGGCGCACGCGGCGGCCGGCAAGCCGCTGCTCGGCATCTGCGGCGGCTTCCAGATGCTGGCCCGGGCGATCCACGACCCGGTGGAGAGCCGGCAGGGCAGCGTGCCGGGGCTGGGCCTGCTGCCGATCGAGGTCACCTTCGACCCGCGCAAGACCGTCCGGCAGTCGGTCGGCACCGCCCGTGGCGACGTCCCGGTCCACGGCTACGAGATCCACCACGGGTACGTCTCACATGCCGACCCGGCGCTGACCCCGCTGCTGACCTGCGCGGACGGCAGCGGCGAGGGAGCCGTGGTCGGTGCCGTGCACGGCACCCACTGGCACGGTGCCTTCGAGTCCGACGGGTTCCGCCGCCGGTTCCTGACCGAGGTGGCCCGGCTCGCCGGCCGCACCGGTTTCACGGTGGCCCCCGACACCGCCTTCGCCGCCGCCCGCGAGCGCTCCCTGGACCTGCTCGGCGACCTGGTCGAGGAGCACCTCGACACCGACGCCCTCTGGCGCCTCGTCGAGTCCGGCCCGCCCGCCGGCCTCCCCTTCATCCCACCCGGAGCCCCGGAAACCCCCTGACCGAACCCCAGGAATCCCCGACCCGAGGTCGGAGTGCGGTGTGCCCACCACGGCGGCCTCGCGGACCCCCGGGTGCGCCCCACCACCCCCGCCCTGCCAACCCCCACCCGCACCCGCACCCGCACCCCGCCCGCCCTCGCACCCCCCCTGTGCCACGTCTCGCGGGGGTGATCAAGAAGTTTGCGTCCTGTGGAGGCTCGAATCAGGGCGCAAACCTCTTGATCATCGCCTCGGCTGCGGGCTGCGGGCTGCGGGCTGCGGGGCGGGGTCGGGGTGCGGGGTGCCGGGCGGTGGGTCAGGGGCGGATGTCGGCGGGGCGGTCGGACATGGGCAGCCCCGCCTCGCGCCAGGCCTGCACGCCGCCGATCATGTCGGTCGCGAGGTGCAGCCCGAGCGCCCGCAGGCTCGCGACCGCGAGGCTGGAGCTGTAGCCCTGGCGGCACACCACCACGATCCGCTGGTCGTACGCCGTGGCCTCCGGGATCCGCCATGCGCTGGCCGGGTCGAGTCGCCACTCCAGCACCGTCCGGTCGATCACGATGGCGCCGGGCAGGTCGCCCTGCTCCTGCCGCTGTGTGTCGGTGCGGGTGTCGATAAGCAACGCCCCGGTACGGACCGCCTCGACGGTCTGGTGCGGGGTCAGCCGGCGTACCCCGGCGCGGGCCTGTTCCAGGAGGGCGTCGACGCCCGGACTCATCACGCTGTGGGACACCAGCAGATCATCCCGCCCCGTCGCGGAGTCCGCCCGCCGAACGCCCCGCCGCACCCGACGAACGCTCGTTCGGGCGACCCCCGATCGGAGCGTCCCGCGCGGCCCGCCGACGCCGGGCCGCCCGTCACCGCAGGCCCGCTCCGTGACGGGGGGCCCGGCCTGGTTACCGTCGGGCACGTGGCGGTGGCGGTGGTCGAGGCGTACGACCGGCTGGCCCGGCGGGTGCTCGCCGGGCCGGCGCGGTTGGGGCGGACCCGGCTGGTGGCGGTGGACGGGCCGAGCGGCGCGGGCAAGAGCGCGTTCGCGGCGCGGCTCGCGGACGCCCTCGCCGCCCTGCCCGGCGGCAGCCCGCCGCCGGTGGTGCACACCGACGACCTGCTCGACGGCTGGGACGACCAGCTCACCTTCTGGCCCCGGCTGGAGGAGTGGGTGCTCGGGCCGCTGCGCGCCGGTCGGCCGGGGGCGTACCGCCGGTTCAGCTGGGTCCGGCGGGCCTTCCTGCCGCGCCCGGTGCCGGTCCCGGTCGCGCCGGTGCTCCTCGTCGAGGGGGTGAGCGCGGCGCGGGCCGCCGCCACCGCGGACCTGACCCTGGCCGTCTTCGTCACCGCCCCGGCGCCGCTGCGGCTGGCCCGGGCGATCGAGCGCGACGGCCCGGAGATCCTGCCGGAGCTGCGTCGCTGGCACCTCGGGGAGCGGTCGCACTTCGCCGCCGACGGCACCGAGGCGCGCGCGGACCTGGTGGTCGACGGCGCCCCGGGCCTGCCGCACGACGCCGACCGCTACTACGTGCGCCGCCGCTGAGCGGTCGGGCCGGCCGGTACCGAACCGTCACTCCGGCCTCGGGCGGGATGGGCCGGTCGGTAAGGCCGGCATACGATGCCGGTCATGACCACACCCCTCATGTCCGAGTCCGAGGTCCGGGCCGCCGTCGAGCGGGAGCTGCCCGGCGTCCGCGCCGACCTGGAACGCCTCGTCCGCATTCCCGGCATCGCGTTCGAGGGCTTCGACCACTCGCACGTGGAGCGTTCCGCCGAGGCGGTGGCCGAGCTGGTGCGCGGCTGCGGTCTCGACGTCAAGATCGTGCGCTCCGGTGGCCAGCCGGCCGTGATCGGGCGGAAGGCGGCCCCGCCCGGGGCGCCGACGGTGCTGCTCTACGCCCACCACGACGTGCAGCCGGTCGGCGACCTGACGCTGTGGGAGTCGGACCCGTTCGAGCCGGTGGAGCGGGACGGTCGGCTCTACGGCCGGGGCGCCGCCGACGACAAGGCCGGCATCATGGCGCACGTGGCGGCGCTGCGCGCGTACGGTGACGCGTTGCCGGTCGGCGTGGTGCTCTTCGTCGAGGGCGAGGAGGAGTACGGCTCCGACTCGTTGGAGCGGCTGCTCGCCGAGCACCGCGACGAGATCGCCTCGGACGTCATCGTGATCGCCGACTCCACCAACTGGGACATCGGCGTACCGGCGCTGACCACGTCCCTGCGCGGCATCGTCAACTGCTTCGTGGAGGTGCGCACCCTCGACCACGCCGTGCACAGCGGCGTCTACGGCGGTCCCGTGCCGGACGCGCTGACCGCCCTGGCGCGGTTGCTGGCCACCCTGCACACCGAGGCCGGGGACGTGGCCGTCGACGGGCTGGTCGCCCGGGAGGGCGCGAGCGTCGACTACCCGGAGGACCGGTTCCGCGCCGAGGCGGGGCTGGCCGAGGGCGTCAGCCTCATCGGCACCGGACGGATCACCGAGCGGCTCTGGACCAAGCCGGCCCTCGCGGTGCTCGGCATCGACGCCCCGTCCACCGCCGAGGCGCCGAACGCCCTGGTGCCGGCGGCCAGGGCCAAGCTGAGCGTACGGCTGGCGCCGGGCGACGACCCGAAGCGGGCGTACGCGGCCCTGCGCGCCCACCTGGAGAAGCACGCCCCGTGGGGCGCGCGGGTGACAGTCGTCTTCGAGCACGACGGCGCGCCGTGCGTCATCGACGCGTCCGGGCCGATGTTCGACGCGGCCCGCTCGGCGTTCCGGACCGCCTGGGACGGTACCGACCCGGTGGACCTCGGCATCGGCGGCTCGATCCCGTTCATCGCCACCTTCCAGGAGATGTTCCCGCGCGCGGCGATCCTGGTGACCGGCGTGGAGGACCCGCAGGCCCGGGCGCACGGCCCGAACGAGAGCCTGCACCTCGGGGAGTTCGCCCGGGTCTGCCTGGCCGAGGCGCTGCTGCTGAAGAAGGTCGCCGAGGCGGGCGTCGACGGGCGTTAGGTGTCGGAACCGTAACTTCCGGGTCGATGTGGGAGTTTGCGGTGTGTCGCCGGTCGGGTTGTTATAGCCTCTCGAACATGCGTACGAATGAGGTGATGGGCCGGCTCGACGCCGCCGTCAGCGCCCTGGGGGACGTCGACGTCTCCGCGTGGTCCGAGGACACGCTCAAGGAACAGCTCGGCGACCTGTCCGCCGCGCTGGTCGCTCTCGACACGGTGCTCTCCCGGGTCGCCGAGGAGATCCGCGCCCGCGGGCTGCGCATCGAGGAACCCGTCTCGGCCTGACCCGCCATCCCGGCGGGCGGAGGTTTTCCGGCGCCCGGGCACGGCAATGCCCGGGGTCGTGTCGGGGGTGGCTGGCAGGATGGAGCCGTGCGGTTCCTCGACCTGGCAGCCACCTCCGCCGCCGTCGGCGCCACCCGGGCCCGGCGGACCAAGGTGGAGCTGCTCGCCGCCGCGTTGCGGGCGCTCGACCCGTCCGAGGTCCCGGCGGGCGCCGGCTGGCTGGCCGGCGAGCTGCGCCAGCGGCAGACCGGGGTCGGCTGGGCGAGCCTGCGTGACCTGCCGCCGCCGGCCACCGAGCCGACCCTGACCGTGTCCGCCGTCGACGCGGCCATCGACGAGATCGCGTCCGTGCACGGGCCGGGTTCCCAGGCCCGCCGCCGGGCGCTGTTGGGCGCGCTCTACGCCGCCGCCACCGCCGAGGAGCAGCGGCTGCTGACCGGCCTGTTCAGCGGTGAGCTGCGCCAGGGCGCGCAGGCGGGGCTGCTCGCCGACGCGGTGGCCCGGGCCGCCGACGTGCCGCTCGTCGCCGTACGCCGGGCGCTGCTGCTCGCCGGTGACCTGCGCGCGGTCGCGGTCGCCGCGCTCGACGGGGGCGCGGCGGCGCTGGGCGCCTTCGGCCTCCAGGTCGGCCGCCCGCTCGCGCCGATGCTGGCGCAGAGCGCGCCCTCGGTGGACGAGGCGCTCGCGGCGACGGGCACCCCCGCCGTGGTCGACGTCAAGCTCGACGGCATCCGGATCCAGGTGCACCGCTCCGGCGACGACATCGCCGTGTTCACCCGCAGCCTGGACGACATCACCGCCCGGGTGCCGGAGGTGGTCGCCGCCGTGCGGGCGCTGCCCGCACGCGAGCTGGTGCTCGACGGGGAGGCGATCGGGCTCGACGAGACGGGCCGTCCGCTGCCCTTCCAGCAGACGTCGAGCCGGGCGGCGCGGCGCACCACGCCGAGCAGCACCGGCGCCGCCCCGGTCGCCCCGGCCGTGGCCGCCGCCGGGGCGACGGGCGCGACCGTGCTGACGCCGTACTTCTTCGACCTGCTGCACCTCGACGGCGACGACCTGATCGACCTGCCCGGCCGGGAGCGCTGGGCCGCGCTCGACGCCGCGGTCGACGCCTCGCTCGTGGTCGGCCGGGTGGAGGTCGACGACCCGGAGCGGGCCGGCGAGGCGTTCGCGGCCGCCATCGACGCCGGCCAGGAGGGGGTGGTGGTGAAGGCGCCCGACGCACCCTACGACGCCGGCCGGCGGGGATCCGCCTGGGTGAAGGTGAAGCCCCGGCACACCCTCGACCTGGTGGTGATCGCGGTCGAGTGGGGCAGCGGCCGGCGGGAGGGCTGGCTGTCCAACCTGCACCTCGGCGCCCGCGACCCGCGCACCGGCGACTTCGTCATGCTCGGCAAGACGTTCAAGGGCCTCACCGACGAGCTGCTGCGCTGGCAGACCGAGCGCTTCCTCGCCCTCGCCGTCGAGCACGGCGACTGGGAGGTGCGGGTCCGCCCCGAGCAGGTGGTCGAGATCGCCTTCGACGGGGTGCAGACCAGCTCCCGCTACCCGGGCGGGATGGCGCTGCGCTTCGCCCGCGTGGTGCGCTACCGCGACGACAAGACGGCGGCGGAGGCCGACACCATCGACGCCGTACGCGCCATCCACGCCGGCCGCGTCACCGGCTGAGCGGGGTTGGCGGGGCGGGTCAGGCGGCGCCCTGCGGCGCGGGCTCGGCGGCCCGGTCGACGGGCTGCCGCGGTCCCACGCCCGCCAGCCGACGGGCCTCCCGGCGGGCCACCCAGCCGTAGCCGAACAGGGTCATCGCGGCGAAGATCCACCACTGCACGACGTAGCCGAAGTTCTGCCAGTTGTTGTTGTATCCGACCGGCACGTCCTTGAACGCGGGGTCGGCCGCCGGGGTCTGCTCGTCGAGCAGCAGGTACGCGCCGTGCACGGGGTAGGGCAGCTCCCGGGCCAGCCGGGGCACGCCGATCCGCCGGGTCTCCAGCTTGCCGTCACGCCGGGTCACGGCGACCGAGCCGCTCTCGCTCAGGTGCACGCGCCCCGTCACGGTGACCTCGCCGGGCGGGAGGGCCGGCACCTCCGGCTGGACGGTCGCGTCGCCGCCCCGGGCCGGCGGGATCCAGCCCCGGTCCACCAGCACAGCCGTGCCGTCGGCCAGCACGAGCGGGGCGACCACCTCGAAGCCGACCGTGCGGTCCACCGAGCGGCCCCGGACCAGGACCACGTTCGCCGGGTCGTAGCGGCCGGTCACGGTGACCTTGGTCCAGGCCTTCTCCGCGACGGGGGCGGGGCCGGCCGTGCCGTTGCCGCCCGTCGGGGCCGGCAGCACGTCCCGCAGCGGCACCGGGGCCATCCGCAGGCCGGCGTCGATCCGCTCGTTGGCCTCCGTACGGCCGTGGTAGCGGTCCAGCTGCCAGTTGCCGAGCAGCACCATCACCGCCGAGGCGACCAGGGTCAGTGCGAGAATGCCCAGCCAGCGCGGCGTCAGCAGGAACCGGTACACGCCCACGAGGCTACCCCTGTGACCGGAGGCACTCGCTGCGACAGCCCCCATCGCGGGCCCGGGCGGGGTGTCGACGACTCCGCCCGGCGACGCCATACACCGCCGGCGGGCCCGTTCGGCGGCGACCGCGCGGCGGCCGCTTCGGCTATCGTCACGCGGGCGGACCGCGCGGTCGGCCCGCCGCAGGTCCCCCCGCCGCCCCGCAAGGGAGTCGATGATGACCGTCGTGCCGCGCCTGGTGCTCAGCGCGCCGTCCTCCGGCCACGGCAAGAGCGCGCTGGCGATCGGGCTGCTCGCCGCGTTCGCCGACCGGGGCGTCGACGTCGCCGGGTTCAAGGTCGGCCCCGACCGCGTGGACGCCGCGTACCTCGGGCTGGCCGCCGGCCGCCCCGGTCGGATCCTCGATCCCCGGCTGGTCGGCGCCGACCGGATCGCCCCCCTCGTCGGCCACGGCGCGGCCGGCGCCGGGCTCGCCGTGGTGCAGGGCAGCATGGGCCTGTACGACAGCCTCGCCGGCCGCCCGGAGAGCGAGTCGACGGCCGCCGTGGCCACCGCGCTGCGCAGCCCGGTCGTGCTCGTGGTCGACGTCGCGGCGACGGGGCAGTCGGTGGCCGCCCTGGTGCACGGCTTCCGCTCGTACGACGAGCAGCTCTGGCTCGGCGGGGTGATCCTCAACCGGGTGGCGTCCTCCCGGCACGAGGAGCTGCTGCGCGCGGCGCTGGACGACATCGGCGTGCCCGTCTACGGCGCGCTGCGCCGCCAGGACCTGCCGTCCGTGCTGCCCGCCCGCCGGTACGGGGCGGTGCCCGCGCTCGCCCGCACCGACGAGGCCACCCGCGCGGTCCGCCGGCTCGGCGAGGCGGTCGCCGCCACCGTCGAGCTGGACCGGCTGCTGGGCCTGGCCCGCTCCGCGCCGCCCCTGCCCGCGCCGCCCTGGACGCCGCAGCCCGGGCGGGAGGTCGCCGGGCCGCGCCCGGTCGTCGCGGTCGCCGGGGCGCCGGGCGGCAGCTACAGCGATCCCGAGGCCGTCGAGCTGCTCCGGGCGGCCGGCGCCGAGGTGGTGACGGTCGACCCGCTGCACGACGAGGCGCTGCCCGCCGGCACCGGCGCGCTGGTCGTCGGCGGCGGGCTGCCCGAGTCGTACGCCGAGCAGCTCTCCGCCAACCGCCGGCTCTGCATCGCGGTCGCCGAGCTGGCCCGCACCGGGCGGCCGGTCGTCGCCGAGGGGGCCGGCCTGCTCTGGCTGGCCCGGGAACTGGACGGGCTGCCCATGTGCGGCGTGCTCGACGCGGTGGGGACGCGCCGCGACGGCCTGGTGGTGGGCTACCGGCAGGCGACCGCGTTGACCGACAGCCTCGTGGGGCCGGCGGGCACGGTGGTGGCGGGGCACAAGGAGCACCGCGGCGTGCTCACCCCGCGCGCCGGGGCGCGGCCGGCGTGGAGCTGGGACGGCGGGGCACCCGAGGGCTTCGTCTGGCGGGGCGTGCACGCCTCGCAGCTCACCCTGCACTGGGCGGCGTACCCGCAGCTGGCGGCCCGCCTCGTGGACGCGGCGGTGGCGGCGGCGGCCGACCCCGCGACCGCCCGGCCCGACGGGGTGCCCGCGTGATCGGTCAGGTGGCGGTCCGTCGCTTTCCGGCGCTGACCGTCTCCACGCCCCGCACCGAGGTACGCGCGCTGACCGGGGCCGACGCGGCGGCGGCCGACGAGGTCTTCGCCGACCGGCAGACCCGGCGGTGGCTGCCGCTGGCCGACACCTCCGGGCAGATCGACGGCCTGGCCTGGTGCACCGACCTGGCGCGGCAGCGGCGCGACAGCGGCGACGGCGACCACTACGCGGTGGTACGCCGGGAGGACGACCTGGTGGTGGGCTGCCTGTGGACGCGGCGCACCGACTGGGGCGCCCGGTGCACCGAGGTCTCCTACGCGATGGCGGCGCACGCGCGGGGCTTCGGCCTGGCGGCCGAGGCGGTCGACGCGCTCGCCATCGCGCTGATCCTCGAACACGGCTTCCAGCGCGTCGAGCTGCGGGTCGCTCCCGGCAACCTGGCCTCCCGACGGGTCGCCGAGAAGGCCGGGTTCAGCTATGAGGGCCTGCTCCGCAACGCCGGCTTCGTCCGGGGCGGCCGGGTCGACCTGGAGGTCTGGTCCCTCGTCTCCGCCGACCTGCGCTGACCCACCCCGACCCCGGGCGGCACCGGGACCGGGGCCGGTGGCCGTGCGACCCCGGCTCAGCCGACGATGCGGTCCGACGGTGGGGTGAACTGGCGGGTGGGCTGGCCCTTGAGGCCGTCGCGGAGGGTCTGCGCCACCGCCTTGATCGGGATCTGCGACTGGCCGTCGCCGACCGCGTTGAACGGGTTGTCCGGGTCGGAGATGAAGCTCGCCGCCGCCAGTTCCGGCGTGTAGCCGACGAACCAGGCCGACCGCGTGCTGTCGGTGGTGCCCGTCTTGCCGGCCACCGGGCGGCCGACGGTGCCCCGCACGCTGTCCGCGGTCGACCAGCCGCCGCAGCTGCCGCGGGCCGGGGTGTCGCCGGTCGGGCAGCGGGCGGCGTCGGTGGCGGCGCGGGCGGCGTCGGCGTTCACCACCTGCCGGCAGCGCGGCTTGGCGACCTCCCGCTCGATGCCGGAGGCGGTCTTCCAGGTGGTCGGCGTGCCGTCCCGGTTGTAGATCGCCTGCACCGGGATCGCCTCGCAGTAGCGGCCGTCCGCGGCGATCGCGGCGTACGCGTTGGCCATCTCCAGCGGCGTGGCGTCGGAGACGCCGAGGGTGAACGCGCCCCACTGTTTCGCCTTGGCCGGGGACGCGTGCTCCCGGTCGACGTCGGTGCGCCAGCGCAGCCCGAGCTGCTCGGCCAGGCGGACCGCCTTGTCCGCGCCGACCTGCTCCTCCAGCCACACGAAGTACGTGTTCACCGACTTGCCGAAGCCGGACCACATGGTCTGGTTGCCGCTCATCGCGCCGCTGGCGTTGGACGGCGACCAACCGTCGTAGACCTCGGAGCGGTACCGGTGCGGTGCGTTGAACGAGGTGGACAGCGGCATGCCCGCGTTGAGCGCGGCCAGCATGGGGAACATCTTGAACGTCGAGCCGGCCTGGTAGCCCGCCAGGTCGCCGCCGCCGAGCAGGGGCGCCACGGTGTTCGGGTAGTTCGCCTTGACCTTCGGCCCGGCCTCGGGGTTGGAGCTCTGCCCGTTCTCGCTCAGGTCCAGCGAGTACGTCCGGTTCACCGCCATCGCCTTGACCCGCCCGGTGCCGGGCTCGGAGACCACGATGCCGTTGGCGAAGGGGCTGCCGGTGTTCTCCTTGGTGCCGACGTTCTGCTCGGCCGCCTCCTGGATCTTGGGGTCGAGGCTGAGCACGATCCGGTAGCCGCCCCGGCGCAGCTTGTCCAACCGCTCCAGCCGGTTCTCGCCGAACGCGGGCTGCGTGCTCCACCAGTTCTTCAGGTAGTCGCAGGCGAAGCCCCAGCTGTTCCACTTCTCGGGCACGGAGGCGCAGTCGTTCGGCGGGTACGTCAGCTTCAGCCGGATCGGCTCGGTCTTCGCCTGCGTGACGGCGTCCGGCGAGAGGTAGCCGAGCTGGGCCATCCGGTCGAGCACGTAGTTGCGCCGGCCGGTGGCGTCCTTCTGGTCGGAGCTGGCCGGGTCGTACTCGGACGGGGACTTGACCAGGCCGGCGAGGGTGGCCGCCTCGACGGGGCTGAGGTCCTTGGGGGCCTTGGAGAAGAAGATCTCGCTGGCCGCGTAGATGCCGTACGCGCGGTGCCCGAAGTACGCGGAGTTGAGGTAGCGCTCCAGGACGTCGTCCTTGCTGAGTTCCTTCTCCAGGTCCATCGCCATCCGCATCTCGCGGACCTTGCGCAGGCTGGTCTGCTGGGTGGCCTCCTGCACCTCCTTCGGCGTCTTCGCGCTGTCCCGCAGCGCCATCCGCACGTACTGCATGGTGAGCGTGGAGGCGCCCTGGGAGACGCCGCTGGAGCGGGCGTTGGCCACGAAGGCGCGGGCGACGCCCTTCGGGTCGACGCCCCGGTGCTGGTAGAAGCGGTTGTCCTCGGCGGCGACGATCGCCTGCTGCATGTGCGGGGAGATGTCGGCCAGCTTCGTGTACTGCCGGTACTCCTCGTAGAACATCGTCAGCACCGTCTTGCCGTCCGGCGCGTAGACGTACGACGTCTCGGCCGGCAGCGCGGTGGTGAGGATCTCGGTCTTGTGTTCCATGGCGTGCGCCGTGACCTTGGCGCCGAGGCCGGTGGCGGCGGCCACGGGGTACGCCACGGCGGCGACCACGATCCCGGCGATCAGTCCGGCGCGGAGGAGGGGAACGAGACGACCAGCGGCGGCAAGGGGTCGATTGCTCACACGCTCAAGTTATGACATTTCCGATTCGTACCTGAGAAATATTCATAAACGCCCGTGTGGTGATGCGGCCCACGCCGGGATCCGCTGTCCCGCGCGGCACCTTCCCGGCAGGATCGCGGACATGCGTGGTCAGCCGACCGGGACCCTCCCCGAACCCGACCTCACCCACCACGGCGACGCCGAGGTGGGGCCGGGGCTCGTCGACCTCGCCGTCAACGTGCGGCGCGACGCGATGCCGGACTGGCTGGCCGACCCGATCACCGCCGCGCTCGGCGACCTCGCCGCGTACCCCGACCCGGGGCCAGCACGGGCCGCCGTCGCGGCCCGGCACGGCCGCCCGCCGGCCGAGGTGCTGCTGACCGCCGGCGCGGCCGAGGGCTTCGTGCTGCTCGCCCGGGCGCTCGCCGGGGTACGCCGACCGGTGGTGGTGCACCCGCAGTTCACCGAGCCGGAGGCGGCGTTGCGCGCCGCCGGGCACCAGGTCGAGCGGGTGCTGCTCGGCGCGGACGACGACTTCCGGCTCGACCCGGCCCGGGTGCCCGCCGACGCCGACCTCGTGATGATCGGCAACCCGACCAACCCGACGTCGGTGCTGCACCCCGCCGGCGACCTGGCCGCCCTGGCCCGACCCGGCCGGGTGCTGGTGGTCGACGAGGCGTTCGCCGACACCACCGTCGCCCCCGGCGTGGCCGGCGAACCGGAGTCGCTGGCCGCCCGGCGGGACCTGCCGGGCCTGCTGGTGGTCCGCAGCCTCACCAAGACCTGGGGCCTGGCCGGTCTGCGCATCGGCTACCTGCTCGGCGAGGCGGACCTGCTGGAGCGGCTGGCCGCGGCCCAGCCGCTCTGGGCCGTCTCCACCCCCGCCCTGGCCGCCGCGTCGGCCTGCGCCACGCCCGTCGCGGTCGAGGCCGAGCGCGCCATCGCCGCCCGGCTCGCCGCCGACCGCGACCACCTGGTCGCCCGCCTGTCGGCCCTGCCCGGCGTACGCGTCGCCGGCCGTCCCGCCAGCGCGTTCGTGCTGGTGCACGTCCCCGGGGCCGCCGACGTGCGGGTCGCCCTGCGGCAGCGCGGCTGGGCGGTACGCCGGGGCGACACGTTCCCCGGTCTCGGCCCGGACTGGCTGCGGATCGCCGTGCGCGACACGGCCACCACCGACGCGTTCACCGAGGTACTGGCGGAGATCCTGGAGGCATGATGCTGGAGACCACGATCGCGGCGATCCGGCCGCCGGACGAGTCGGCGATGGCCGCCGCGCGGGAGTTGCAGGGGCGGCTGACCAAGCCCGCCGGCTCGCTCGGCGCCCTGGAGGAACTCTCCGTACGCCTCGCCGGCCTCGCCGGGCACTGCCCGCCGCCGCTGCCCGAGCCGGCCGCGGTCGCGATCTTCGCCGGTGACCACGGCGTGCACGCCCAGGGGGTGACGCCCTGGCCGCAGGAGGTCACCGCGCAGATGATCGGCAACTTCCTGGCCGGCGGCGCGGTCGTCAACGCGTTCGCCCGGCAGGCCGGTGCCTCGGTCACCGTCGTCGACGTCGGCGTGGCCACCCCGCTCCCGGCCACCGGCACCCCGGCGGGTGCCCCGCTCGCCGACGGCTCGGCGGGTGCCTTGGCCGCCGATGGCGCGCCGGCCGTTCCGCTCACCCGGCCCCCGGCGGACAGCCTGTCGGCCCGCGACGCGCCCCGGCTGGTCGCGGCGAACGTCCGCCCCGGCACCCGGGACCTGGCGGTGACCGCCGCGCTCACCCGCGAGGAGGCCCGCGCGGCCGTCGAGACCGGCATCCGGGTGGCCGACGAGCTGATCGACGCGGGCGCGGGCATCCTGCTCACCGGGGACATGGGCATCGGCAACACCACGCCGGCCGCCGCCCTGATCGCCGCGTTCACCGGCATCGACCCGGCGGAGACGACGGGCCGGGGCACCGGGGTCGACGACCCGACGTACGCCCGCAAGGTCGACGTCGTGCGGGCCGCGCTGCGCCGGCACGATCCCGATCCCGCAGACCCACTGGGCGTGCTGGCCGCCGTCGGCGGGCTGGAGCACGCCGCGCTGGCCGGGCTGATCCTGGGCGCCGCCGCCCGCCGCACGCCGGTGCTGCTGGACGGGGTGATCGCGGTCGCCGCGGCCCTTGCCGCGGCGGCCCTCGCGCCGCACGCCGTGGCCGCCATGGTGGCCGGGCACCGCTCCGCCGAGCCGGGGGCCACGGTCGCGCTGCGCCGGCTGGGCCTGGCGCCGCTGATCGACCTCGGGCTGCGCCTGGGCGAGGGCACCGGCGCGCTGCTCGCGCTGCCGGTGGTCACCGGCGCGGTCCGGGTGCTGCACGAGGTGGCCACGTTCGACTCGGCGGGGGTGGCCGAGAAGTGAGGGACCGGAGCGAGCGGCCCGCAGGCGTGTCGCGTTCCGCCGTCGCCGGCGAGCAGGGCGGGGCGGCGGCGTGAGCGGCAACCCGTACCCGCTCGGCCTGCGGCTCGCCGGCCGCCGGGTGGTCGTGGTGGGCGGGGGAGCGGTGGCCACCCGGCGGGTGCCGGCCCTGCTCGACGCCGGGGCGCACGTCTTCCTCGTCGCGCCCGAGCTGACCCCGGCGCTGCGCGCGCACGTCGACGCCGGACGGCTGCACTGGGCGCCGCGCCGGTTCGCCCCCGACGACCTGGACGGCGCGTGGCTGGTCCAGGTCGCGGTCGACGACCCGCTCGCCGCCGCGTCGGTCAGCGCCGCCGCCGCCGAGCGTCGCATCTTCTGCGTACGCGCCGACGACCGCGCCGCCGCCACCGCATGGACGCCGACGGTGACCCGCCACGGCCCGGTGACCGTGGCGGTGCTCGGCGGAGGCGACCCGCGCCGGGCGATGGCCGTCCGCGACGCCGTCCGCGCCCTCCTGGACGTGAGGAAGGGCCCCCCGTCGACGCCTGCGGTGGAGGAAGGGTCCCTGCCATCCACACAGGGTGGGCGGGTTGCGTTGGTGGGGGCCGGTCCGGGCGACCCGGAGCTGATCACCGTCAAGGGCTGGCGGCTGCTCACCGAGGCGGACGTGGTGGTCGCCGACCGGCTCGTCCCCGGGCTGCTCCTCGACGAGCTGCGCCCCGATGTCGAACTCGTGGACGCCTCCAAGATCCCGTACGGCCCGTCCCGGGGCCAGGAGGAGATCAACCGGATCCTCGTGGACCGCGCCCTGGCCGGGAAGTTCGTGGTGCGGCTCAAGGGCGGCGACCCGTACGTCTTCGGCCGGGGCGGCGAGGAGCTGCTGGCCTGCGCGGCGGCCGGCGTGCCGGTGACCGTGGTGCCCGGCGTGACCAGCTCGATCGCGGCTCCGGCCGCGGCGGGCGTCCCGGTCACCCATCGGGGGGTGGCCCACGAGTTCACCGTGGTCTCCGGGCACGTCGCACCCGACTCGCCGGCCTCCCTGGTCCGGTGGGAGGCGCTGGCCGGGCTGCGCGGCACGCTGGTCGTGCTGATGGGGCTGAAGAACCTCGCGGCGATCACCGCGACGCTGATCGCGCACGGCAAGCCGGCGGAGACACCGGCCGCCGTGGTGCAGGAGGCGACGACCGGGGCGCAGCGGGTGCTCCGCTCCACGCTCGGCGCGGTGGCCGCCGACGTGGCGGCCGCCGGGCTGCGCCCGCCCGCGGTGGTGGTGCTGGGGGACGTGGTCGACGCTCTCGCCGGGGCTGGACCTGAGGAATTTCCGGGCAGCCCACTCGCTCCGGGCGGTCAGGCTTGATCCCTGCGCGAGCGGGCTGCCCGGAAATTCCCGGTGGGCGTTGCCCGTGGGGCGGCTCGGGTTCGACCGGGCAGAGTCAGACGGGATGACGACGGCGGCCGGAGACACAGTCTCCGGCCGCCGTCGTCGCCGGTCAGGTCACTGCTTGAGCATGTTGTCCAGCAGCAGGGCGCAGCGGATCAGGCCGAGGTGGCTGTAGGCCTGCGGATGGTTGCCCAGCCCGCGCTCGGCCATCGGGTCGTACTGCTCGGGCAGCAGGCCGGTCGGGCCGGCGGTGTCCACCATCTGCGAGAACAGCTCCTCGGCGTCGGTACGCCGTCCGGTGCGCAGGTACGCCTCGATGAGCCACGCCGTGCAGATGTGGAAGCCGCCCTCCCGCCCGGGCAGGCCGTCGTCCCAGTGGTAGCGGTAGACGACCGGGCCGCTGCGCAGG
Source organism: Micromonospora sp. NPDC007220 (assembly GCF_040634035.1). Taxonomy (NCBI): domain Bacteria; kingdom Bacillati; phylum Actinomycetota; class Actinomycetes; order Micromonosporales; family Micromonosporaceae; genus Micromonospora; species Micromonospora sp. NPDC007220. Next base: position 209,938 of record NZ_JBEYEU010000009.1, read on the forward strand.
TCCGCCTCGATCCGCAGGACGGTGGAGAGGAAGCGCGGGTCGTCGCCGGGGAGCAGGCCGGAGAGCCCGATCCACAGCGACGAGGCGTCCATCTCCTCGTCCCCGTACGCCACGCTGTAGGCCTCGACGGTCTCGTGCCAGCCGTACTCCAGCACGTTGGCGCCGATGCGGTCGCGCAGCTCCACCCACTCCGGCCGGTCCTCGCCGCCGTGCTGGCGCATGACGTGCAGCGCCCGGTCCACGGTCATCCAGCACATCACCTTCGAGAAGATGTGGTGCCGCGGGGGGAGGCGGGCCTCCCAGATGCCGTGGTCGGGCTCGTGCCAGCGGCGGCGGACCGCCTCGACCATGTTGTCGAGCACCCGCCACTCGTCCTCGCGGACGGAGCCGCGGGCGTCGGCCACGGCCGCGATCAGGTCCGCGATCGGGCCGAAGACGTCGAGCTGGAGCTGGTGGTTGGCGAGGTTGCCGACCCGGACCGGCCGGGAGCCGGCGTAACCGGGCAGGGTGTCGATGACCGCCTCGGCGCCCAGTTCGTAGCCGTCCACCGTGTAGAGCGGGTGCAGCCGCTCCGGGTGCCCGCCGGTGCGCTCGATGCACCCGTCGACCCAGCGCAGCAGCGCCTCGGCCTCCTCGATCGAGCCCAGGTCGACCAGGGACCGCGCGGTCATCGCCGCGTCCCGCAGCCAGCAGTAGCGGTAGTCCCAGTTGCGGACGCCGCCCAGCTCCTCCGGCAGCGAGGTGGTCGCGGCGGCCAGGATCGAGCCGGTGGCCTCGTGGCAGAGCCCGCGCAGGGTCAGCGCGCTGCGGACCACCAGGTCCCGGGCGGTGCTCGGCAGCCGCAGGGTGGCCACCCAGTCCTTCCAGGGCTGCTCGGCCAGGGACTGCCGCTCGTGGACCGACATCCGGTGGTGTTCCAGGCTGTGCGTGCCGAAGCGCAGCTCCAGCACGACCTGCCCACCGGAGGCGGAGAGGTCGACGACGGCCTTGGCCGTCTCGTAGCCGCCGTCGTTGGTGACCTGCCACTCGACCCCGGGCGAGTAGAGCGCGACCGGCTCGTTGGAGCCGAGCACCAGCAGACCGTCGCCGATCGGCTGCAACTGCACCGCGACCTGGCCGAACTCGGGCCGGGGCGCGAACTCCAGCCGGGCCCGGCCCGAGCCGGTGAGCACCCGGACCATTGTCGAGTCGCCGGTCACGACGGCCGGGCCGTCCGGCGTGGTCTCCCTGGCCGGCTTGTCCAGCCAGTCGGTGACGGTCAGGCCCGACCACCGGGTCTCGACGGTCATCGTCCCCGAGCGGTAGCGCTGCCCGAGCGGGATGCCCCCGCGCTCCGGGGCCACGCTGAAGTGCCCGGCGGGGCTGCCACCGACCAGGTCGGCGAAGATCGCCGCCGAGTCCGGCTTGGGGTGGCAGAGCCAGGTGACCTTGGCCTCGGGGGTGAGCAGGGCCACGGTCCGCCCGTTGGCCAGCATCGAGTGCCGCTCGATGGGCACCGCGCGCTCGCCGAAGAGCCAGTGCCGCCGGGTCTCCAGCAGCAGGCCGAGGGCGCGGGCGGCCTCGATCGGTTCGGCGACCCGGTAGCCGGCCTGGGTGTCACCGGGGCCGATCTTGATGCCGACGTCCGGCCCGTGCAGGTTGCCGAAGGCGTTCTCGTCGGTGACGTCGTCGCCGATGAAGAGCACCGCGCTGGCGGAGAGCTGGGTGCGCAGCTGGTCGACGGCCGTGCCCTTGTGCGTGGCGACCACCGACAGCTCGATGACCTCCTTGCCCTGGGTGACGGTGACGTCGTCCCAGGTGGCGGGGCCGCTGCGGACCGCCTCGATGGCGGCAGCCGCGATCTCGGGGGCTACCCCGCGGGTGTGCACGGCGACGCTCGCCGGCTTGCGCTCCAGCCGGATTCCCGGGTGGGCCGAGGCGATCTCGCGCAGGGCGTCGCGCAGCCGGGTGCGGACCGCGATCAGCTCGGGGGAGAGCCGCTCGACGAAGCCGATGTCGAACTCGGAGCCGTGGCTGCCGACGAGGTGGACCTCGCTGGGCAGCCGGGAGAGGGCGGCCAGGTCGCGCAGGGCCCGCCCGGAGACCACCGCCACGGTGGTCTGGGGCAGGGCGGCCAGCGCCCGGACGGCCGCCACCGACTCCGGCAGCGGCACGGCCTTGCTCGGGTCCTCCACGATCGGCGCCAGGGTGCCGTCGTAGTCGCAGGCGATCAGAAGCTGGGGTACCCGGGCGATGCGGCCGATGGCCGCCCGCAGTTCCGGGTCCATCGTGCCGGCCGCCGGGGTGACGATCTCGCTGGCGGCGTTCACGCGTCCTCCGATTGAGGCACACCGAGCTCGGTGAGGAAGGACTTCGCCCAGTGCCCCACGTCGTGGGTGCGAAGATGGCGTTGCATTGTCCGCATTCTGCGGCGTGCCTCCGGCTTCTCGACGTGCACGGCCCTCAGCAGGGCGTCCTTGACCGCGTCAGGGTCGTGCGGGTTACACAGGAACGCCTGACGCAGCTCGGTGGCGGCGCCGGCGAACTCGCTGAGCACGAGTGCACCGCCCTGGTCGGCGCGCGATGCGACGTACTCCTTGGCTACCAGGTTCATTCCGTCTCGCAGCGGGGTCACCATCATCACGTCGGCGGCGGCGTACATCGCGGCGAGTTCAGTGCGACTGTACGACTGATGCAGATAATGCACCGCCGGCACGCCGACCCTGCCGAATTCGCCATTAATCCGGCCGACCTCCCGCTCCACCTTCACGCGTAGTGCCTGGTAGTGCTCCACGCGCTCGCGGCTGGGCGTGGCGACCTGCACCATGACCGCGTCGGGAACTGTCAACTTTCCGTCAGCCAGCAGTTCGCGGAAGGCCTTGAGCCGCAACTCGATGCCCTTGGTGTAGTCGAGCCGGTCGACGCCCAGGATGATCGTCTTCGGGTTGCCCAGCTCCTCGCGGATCTCCTTCGCCCGGGCCTGGATCGCCGCGTCGGCGGCCAGCCGCTCCATCTCCTTCGTGTCGATGGAGATCGGGAACGCGCCGGCCTTCACCTGGCGCCCGTCGACCTGGATCATCTGCCCCTCGTAGCGCAGCCCGAGCAGGTGCCGGGCCAGCCGGACGAAGTTCTGCGCGGCGAGGCGCTGCTGGAACCCGACCAGGTCGGCGCCGAGCAGGCCGCGCAGGATCTCGGTGCGGAACGGCATCTGCATGAACAGCTCGATGGGCGGGAACGGGATGTGCAGGAAGAAGCCGATCCGCAGGTCGGGCCGCAGCTCGCGGAGCATCGCCGGGACGAGCTGGAGCTGGTAGTCCTGCACCCAGACCGTCGCCCCCTCGGCCGCGACCTCCGCCGCGGCTTCCGCGAAACGGGCGTTGACCAGGCGGTACGCCTCACGCCAGCGGCGCTTGTAGGCGGGCGTCTCCACCGCGTCGTGGTAGAGCGGCCAGATCGTCGCGTTGGACTGGCCCTCGTAGTAGCGCTCCAGCTCCTCCGCGCTCAGCGGCACCGGGTGCAGCCGGATGCCCTCCAGGTCGAAGGGCTCGGGGGCGGCGCCGGTGCCACCGGCCCAGCCGACCCAGGTGCCCTGGTGCTCGGCGAGGACGGGGTGCAGTGCGGTCACCAGCCCCCCGGGGCTGCGACGCCACTGCCGTCCTTCGGGGGTGCTCACCTCGTCGACGGGTAGCCGGTTCGCCACTACGACAAAGGAGCTGCGGACGGTCACGTTCGGCCACCTCCGGGTGCTGACGGGTCAACCGCGAATGAGCGTACTGAGCGTAGCTGCGGCTTCTGGGGCCCCGTGCCGGAGTCACCTACCCTTCCCACGATGGTCCAACCCTTGGCGTGATCTTGTCGATACCCCTGCTCGGAAGCAGGGGTGGCGCGACGCGTCCGGAGGTTCGGGGGCGGGGTGATGTGGGCGCGACGCCGCGTACCTGTCAGGATTGAGGATGGCGTGCGTGCGGCCGGCCACCGGCCGGCGGCGGCGGGCGGAGGTCGAAGCCCGCGCCCGCGCCCGCCGATCCCAGTCGCAACCCTACGGAGGTAGCCCACACCGTGGCCCAGTACATCTACGTCCTGGAAAAGGCGCGCAAGGCGCACGGCGACAAGGTCGTGCTCGACAACGTGACGCTGAGCTTCCTGCCGGGGGCCAAGATCGGTGTGGTCGGCCCCAACGGCGCCGGCAAGTCCAGCCTCCTCAAGATCATGGCAGGGCTGGACAAGCCGAGCAACGGCGAGGCCCGGCTGATGCCCGGCTACACCGTCGGCATGCTCGCCCAGGAGCCCCCGCTCAACGACGCCAAGACCGTGCTCGGCAACGTCGAGGAGGCGGTCGCCGAGACCAAGGCCAAGCTGGAGCGGTTCAACAAGATCGCCGAGCAGATGGCCACCGACTACTCCGACGAGCTGATGGAGGAGATGGGCCGGCTCCAGGAGGAGCTGGACCACCTCGACGCGTGGGACATCGACTCCAAGCTCGAACTGGCGATGGACGCGCTGCGCTGCCCGCCGCCGGACGCCGACGTCACCCAGCTCTCCGGTGGCGAGCGCCGCCGGGTGGCGCTGTGCAAGCTGCTGCTGGAGGCGCCCGACCTGCTGCTGCTCGACGAGCCCACCAACCACCTGGACGCGGAGAGCGTCTCCTGGTTGGAGCAGCACCTGGCCAAGTACGCCGGCACCGTCATGGCGATCACCCACGACCGGTACTTCCTGGACAAGGTGGCCGGCTGGATCCTGGAGCTGGACCGCGGCCGGGCCATCGGCTACGAGGGCAACTACTCCACCTACCTGGAGAAGAAGGCGGCCCGGCTGGCCGTCGAGGGCCGCCGCGACGCCAAGATGAAGAAGCGGCTCACCGAGGAACTGGAGTGGGTCCGCTCCAACGCCAAGGCGCGGCAGACCAAGTCCAAGGCCCGACTCGACCGCTACGACGAGATGGCCAACGAGGCGGAGAAGACCCGCAAGCTCGACTTCGAGGAGATCCAGATCCCGCCGGGCCCGCGCCTGGGCAACACGGTGATCGAGGCGCAGAACCTCAGCAAGGGCTTCGGCGACCGGCTGTTGATCGACAACCTGTCGTTCTCGCTGCCGCGCAACGGCATCGTCGGCATCATCGGCCCCAACGGCGTCGGCAAGACCACGCTGTTCAAGACCATCGTCGGGCTGGAACAGCCGACCGGCGGCGAGGTCCGGGTCGGCCCCACCGTCTCGCTGTCGTACGTCGACCAGAACCGGCAGGGCCTCGACGGCGACAAGAGCGTCTGGGAGGTCGTCTCCGACGGCCTGGACTACCTCATGGTGGGCAAGGTCGAGATGCCGTCGCGGGCGTACATCGCGGCGTTCGGATTCAAGGGGCCGGACCAGCAGAAGCCGACCAAGGTGCTCTCCGGCGGCGAGCGCAACCGGCTCAACCTGGCGCTGACGCTGAAGATCGGCGGCAACGTGATCCTGCTCGACGAGCCGACCAACGACCTGGACGTCGAGACCCTCTCCAGCCTGGAGAACGCGCTGCTGGAGTTCCCCGGCTGCGCCGTGGTCATCTCCCACGACCGGATGTTCCTCGACCGGGTCTCCACGCACATCCTGGCCTGGGAGGGCGACGACGAGGACCCGTCCCGCTGGTTCTGGTTCGAGGGCAACTTCGAGGCGTACGAGAAGAACAAGATCGACCGGCTCGGCGCGGAGGCGGCCCGCCCGCACCGCGTGACCTACCGCAAGCTGACCCGTGACTAAGAGCGCGGACCGCAGCCGATCATGAGCGACCGCTTCGTCTACCACTGCACCCTGCGGTGGTCCGACCTGGACGCGTACGGCCACATCAACAACTCGCGCTTCCTCACCCTCTACGAGGAGGCGCGGGTGGCGTTGATGTTCGCCGGCGGCCGGGCGTGGGGGGTGGGCTCGTTCGCCGACGGCGTCGTGATCAGTCGGCACGAGATCGACTACCTGCGCCCGGTCGAGTACGCCCTCGGCCGGGCCACCGCCGAGGCCGCCCCCACCGTGCGCATCGAGCTGTGGGTGGAGGAGATCCGGGGCGCGTCCTTCACCGTCGCCTACGAGCTCTTCGACGGCGAGGTGCTGGCCAGCCGGGCCCGCTCGGTGCTGGTGCCGTTCGACCTGACCCGGCAGCGGCCCCGGCGGATCACCCCGGAGGAGCGCACGTTCCTGCTCACGTACGCGCCGCAGGGCGGGGTGGCGTGACGGCGGCCGGCGGGCCGGTCGCCCCGGCGGGGGCCGGTGGCGGCGGGACGGTCGCCGGTGGGCACGGGATCGCCGACGCGGCCGACGCGGGGGCCTTCCTGGCCCGTCTCGTCCGGCTGGACGGCGACGCGCCGGTCCGGCTCAGGTCGGCCGGCGCGACGGGCCGTACGGCCCTCTGGGGGCGTCTGCCGTGGGGCGTGCTGGTCGTCCGCACGGTGGCCGGCGACGGCCCCGGCGACGCCACGGTCCCGGCCCGCGAGTTGCTGGCCGAGCTGGCGGCGGGCGGCGCGGCCCTGCCGACGCGGCGGGACGAGCGGTGGCGGTGGCCGCTGCCGCCCGCGGCGAGCCGCCGGGTGGAGACGCTGCCGGGCGTGGAGCTGCGGCGGATCGCGGCGGCGGCAGCGGGAGCCCTGCGCGACGCCAGCACCCACGGCGTCGGCGGGCGTGCGGTGGGGCAGCGGGCGCTGCGGGACGCGCTGCTCGACCACGTGCCCGTGGTGGTCACCCCGGAGGACCCGCCAGGCGAGCCGGTCGAGGTGACCCAGCGGATGGTCCAGGGGGTGGTCCGGATGGGCTTCCTGGGACCCGCCGAGGGGGTGGCCGGGACGGTCGGCGGGGGCGACGTCCAGGTGCGAACGGTTGGCCGATGGGTCGGCCTGGTGGGACCGTACGGAGCGATATGGTCGCAGAAGGCCACCGAACTTGCCGTGCGGCCCCTCTGAATTCATCCGTTCGGCTGACCCTCGGTCATTCTTCTGTCCTGGGGCTGCCGTTGGGGGGGTGCTTCAACCCGGCTGTCCGGGTACCGTCCATCCTCGGATCCAACGCACCGTAGGCGAGTGGATCCGCTGGGGAGTGAGGTGCGCGAGCGATGCCGTGGTGGTCATGGCGCCCCGGTCCCGCCAACGGCGGCGGCGACCCGGAAAGGCGGAGCGGGGTCACAGTGGAGAGCACCGTCCGGGTCGGACCACCGACCCCCCGTCAGCCGGGAGACGACTGCCCGCCGACGGAGCGAGCCGTGATCGCGGACATGCCCGCCACGGTCGAGCCGGTCACCCTACGCCGCGTCTGCGACGCACTCGACAGGCTCGACGTGCGCTACCTGGCCGACGGCGACGGCAACCTGCTGGCCATGTGGGAGCGGCACGCCGTGCTGGTCACACTGGAGGGTCCGGAGGACGAGATCCTGGTGATGCGGGCCCGTCCACACGCGACGGTGCCGCCGGACTGGGCCGACCGCGCCTACCGCGTGGTCAACGAGTGGAACCACACCCGCCGCTTCTGCAAGGCCTACATCGGCGACCCGACCGAGCGCGGCCAGTTGCCGATCTACGCGGAGTTGCAGGTGCCGTTCGGTGCCGGGGCGCACGACGCGCTGCTGGTCGAGATGCTCGACTGCGGCGCGGCGGTCGCCACCAGCTTCGTGGACTGGCTGCACGACGAGGGCGCCCTGCTCTGAGGCGCCGGACGCCCGCCGGGCGATCCGGTGCCCGGGCGAACGCCGACGGGCCGCCCGGCACCTGCCGGGCACCCGAGGGGCGGCCCGGTCAGGCCGGCCCCGCCGGGTCCTCCATCGCGTTCACCATGAAGTAGGCGGCCCGCTCCAGGTAGTCCCACAGCGCGGTGGCGATCTCCGGCGGCAGGTCGAGCCGGTCCACGGCGCGGCGCATGTGGAGCAGCCACGCGTCCCGCTCGGCGGCGCCGATCCGGTACGGCGCGTGGCGCATCCGCAGTCGCGGGTGCCCCCGTTGCGCCGAGTACGTGTTGGGGCCGCCCCAGTACTGCATGAGGAACAGGGTCAACCGGTCCGCAGCCGGGCCCAGGTCCTCCTCCGGATACATGGGGCGCAGCAGCGGGTCGTCGGCGACCCCGGCGTAGAACTCGTCCACCAGCTTGCGGAAAGTGGGCTCGCCGCCGACCGCTTCGAAGAGGGTCATCGACGCACCGGGACGGTCGGACTCACCTGCGGCATTCACCGTTCCATCCTGCCAGGTGCCACGTCGGCCGAGCGGGGGGTGCCGGCTGTGGGTCGGGTCACCGCGTGCTGCCGCCGTCCCGCCTCGCCGGGGCGACCGCCCAGCGGCCCGCCGGCCCGCCGGACCGCTCCTCCACGGGCCGCCCCTGCGCGCCCGCCGGGGAGGCGGGGCCGGCTGCCTGCCGGGGGGCCGCTCCGCCCCCCTGCTGGGCCGCCTCGATCGCCGCGTCGATCGTCGACCGGCTCGGCCAGCGCAGGGCGGCGAGCGTCATCAGCAGCACCCCGACGGCGCTCCACACCCCGACCACGAGCGGGATGGAGTATCGCTCGGCCAGCAACCCGGTGACCAGGACGGCCATGCCCTGGATGACCTGGACGCCGGTCGCCATCACGCCGAAGGCGCGGGCCCGGAAGCCGTCGGGCAGCGCCCGGACGAAGAGCCCGTTGGCCACCGGCAGCATGCCGGCGACGGCGAACCCGCAGGCCGCGGCGAGCAGCGCCACCACCAGGGGCGGCGGGTCGAGCAGGGCGGGCACCAGGGCCAGCGGGGAGAGCACCGCCAACGGCCGCATCAGGCTCAGCCGGCGGTCCGGCCCGAACGCCCGGCTGACGACGAGGCCACCGAGGATGAAGCCGACGGGGTTCGCCGCCATGATGATCGCCTGCGCGGCGCCGGCGTCCAGTTGGCCGGCGTGCTCGCTCGCCCAGGCGGCGGCGAGGCCCTCCGGCACCACGGAGAAGAGCATGGCGGCGAAGACCAGCACGGCGATGGCCCGCAGCACCGGGGTGCCGAACACGATCTGGAAGCCCTGCGCGGTCTCCCGCAGCAGGTGGCTGCGGTGCGCGGCGGTCATCGCCGTCGGTCGGTCGGCCACGCCGAAGCGGACCAGCGCGGCCGACAGGGCGAAGGTCGCCGCGTTCACCAGGAGCGCGGTGGTGGGGTTGAAGGCGGCGATGGCCGCGCCCGCCAGGTAGCCGACGACCTGGGCGGCCTGGCCGACGCTGCTGATCATCGAGAGCCCGACCACCAGGCGGTCCCCGGTGAGGACCAGGGGAATCAGCGCCGACTTGGCGGCCTGGCTCGGTGGGTTGGCCAGCGTGGTGGCGAAGAGCAGGGCCAGGATCATCGGGACGGGCACGCCGGGGATGGCGATGCACACCATCAGCACCATCCGGACGAGGTCGCAGATCACCATGACCTGCCGGTAGCGGTGCCGCTCCGCGAGCGTGGCGAGCAGGGGGCCGCCGACCAGCCAGGGCAGGTAGCTCACCGCGAAGGCGGCGGCCGAGAGCGCGACGGACCGGGTCTCCTCGTAGACCAGCAGGGTGACCGCGGCCTTGGCGATGTAGTCGCCGATCCAGGAGAGCGCGCTGGCCGTGAAGACGGCGCCGTATTCGCGATTGGCGAACACCTCGCGGAAGGTTGCCGGCCCTTCCGGGGATGGTCGCTCGTCAGGCACCGTCGCCTCCATCGTTCCCCTGAGCGGGCCACTCGTGATGGACGGCCCGGGAACCGTCGTCAGATCTACGGATCAGCGAGGACGTGATCACGCTCCGGGGGAGCGCGTTGCACCGGATTTTGCCCGATCGTCCGACGAGTGGCTAGGGCGAAGGGGTTGATCGTCGCATCTCCGACTGAACGAACGGACGATACCCGAGGGGCCACCCGGCTCGCGACCCCCGCCGCCCGGCGTTCTGGACGCCTCAGGTGGCGCCGCCCTGCCCGGTCTCGCCGGGGGTGGGGACCGGCATGCCGGGGTAGAACCGGGCGGCGGCGATCTTCGCGGTGATGCCGGAGTTCTCCAGCGCCTCGGCGAGCCGGCGACGCAGCTCCCGGCCGACGGCGAACTGCCCGTCCGCGGTCGTCTTGACCACCGTACGGATCACCGCGCCGTCGACCGTCATCTGCTCGACGCCCAGCACCTCCGGCGCCTCGACGATCTCCGGCGCCAGGTCGGGGTCGATCGCGACCGAGGCGGCGGCGGTACGCAGCACGGCAGTGGCCTCCTCCGTGCCGGCGAAGCCGATCGGCAGGTCGACCACCACCAGTGCCCATCCCTGGCTCTTGTTGCCCACCCGGACGATCTCGCCGTTGCGGATGTACCAGAGCACGCCCCGCCCGTCGCGGACGGTGGTGACCCGCAGCCCGACCGACTCCACCACGCCGGTCGCCTCGCCGAGGTCGACGGTGTCGCCGACGCCGTACTGGTCCTCGATCAGCATGAACAGGCCGGCGATCAGGTCCTTGACCAGGCTCTGCGCGCCGAAGCCGAGGGCCACGCCCGCGATGCCGGCGCTGGCCAGCAGCGGGGCCAGGTCGAAGCTGAACTCCTTGAGGATCATCAGCAGTGCGATGCCGAAGATGAACGCGGTGCTCAGGCTGCGCAGCACCGAACCGATCGCCTCGGCCCGCTGCCGGCGCCGCTCCGGAACGAACTCGCCGGGTTCGACGGCGGCGGTGGGGATCCGCTCGCGCAGCGGACGCAGCATGGTCGGCACGCCCGCGTCGGTGGTGGTGCGCACCAGCCGGCGGATCGTGCGGTGCACCAGCCACCGGGCGGCGACCGCCAGCAGCAGGATCATCACGATCCGCAGCGGCTTGAGCAGGATCCAGTAGCTGCCCTCGGCGAACCACACCGAGCCGGTCATGTCGTAGACGCTCTTGCAGAGGGCGTCGTCCAGGCAGGTCGGCGACGGGGCCGGGTCCGGCGCCTCGACGGCGGGCAGGGCGGGCGGCGTCAGGCTGGCAGCGGTCACGCTGTCTTCGTACCGCACCCGGGGGGGCCCGAACCCCCCGACCCTCCGCGTCGTGACCCGGCCCCCGGTGGAGCGTGCCGCCCGGGCGCGGTCGCACCGGTCAGGTCCCGCCCCTGAAACGCGAGGTGACGGCGCAACTATCATGATCAAATGACAGCTTCCACCTTCGTCTTCGTGCCCGGCGCCGGCAGCAACTCGTTCACCTGGGCGCCCATGCAGCGGGAGCTGGCCCTGCGGGGGCACCGCTCGCTGGCCGTCGACCTGCCCGGGCACGGCTTCGGCGCGACGTTCCCGGCGGCGTACCAGGCCCCGCAGGACCTCGCCGCCCTGGCGACCGCGCCGAGCGCGATGGCCGGCGTCGGCCACGCCGACAACGTGGCCCACGTCCTGGACGTCGTGCGGCGGGTACGCGAGCACGGACCGGTCATCCTGGTCGGGCACAGCCGGGGCGGGCTCACCCTGACCGGGGTCGCCAACGCCGCCCCGGAGCTGCTGGACCGGCTGGTCTACATCTCGGCGTGGTGCTGCGCCGCCGACACCCCGGCCGGCTACCAGGCCTCGGCGGAGAACGCGTCGAGCGCCCTGAACGGCGTCGGCGGCCTGCTCGCCGCGAACCCGATGGAACTCGGCGCGCTGCGGTTCAACTGGCGCACCGCCGACCCCGCACTGCTCGCCACCCTCCGGGAGGCGATCCTGGCCGACGGCACCGACGACGAGTTCCACGGCTACCTGAACACCCTGGAGCCGGATGAGAGCCTGGACGCCGGCGAGGAGCGGGCCGACCCCGGGACCTGGGGCCGCGTCCCCCGCACCTACCTGCGGCTCACCGCCGACCGGTCGATGCCGATCGCGCTCCAGGACCGGTTCATCGCCGACGCCGACGCGCTCACCCCCGACAACCCGTTCGACGTGTGGTCCCTCGACGTCAGCCACGCCGCGGTGCTCGTCCGCCCCGGGGAGACCGCGGCACTGCTCTCCTCCCTGGCCCGGCTCTGACGGGCCCGGCGGGCCGATCGACGCCGAGCGCGGCCGATGATGCGCGCAGGGGGTCGCACCCGCCGGCGCGGTATTGATCGGGTCGTCGTGATCGCGTTTATCGGCCTCAATGCGTAAACATGATCATCGGGGCCTGGAACGCGGCGCGTCGGAATCGGTGGCGGGTGCCGGACGGCGAGCGGCGCCGGAGGGGTCCGCCCCTGCTCAGGGGCGGATCCGCCCGTTTCCGGGTGATGCCTGGCCGGCTTCCGGCATTAGTGCGTGCAATCCGGGATCTACTAGTGCAAGTAGGCGTTGATCTGCAAGAACGCCAAGAGAAGATCATGCGGCACAACTTGGGCACAACTCAGATCCCATCTCGACCAGCAGGGCCGATCGGCTGGCTGTCCTTGCATCGTGCGCCGGCTTCCATTCCCAGAACCTCACCGATGCGCAAGCCTTCGCCGGCTCCAAGCCAGACAGCCGCGCGAAAGCTTCACGCCGTCACATGGGTTATCGGAAAGGACCTTGTCGACAACAGCGGCGTTCAAAATGCTCTTAAGGACCCCGAAGTAAAGGACGACAGACGATCTGGCGACGCTTTCGTCAAGGGCGGGACGCAAGCGGCCCGCCGCCGTATCGCGCCGGGGCGCGCGTGCGGCCTGGCGGCCGGTCACGCCCCGGCACACGGCTATCAGGGAAGCCCTTGACAGCCGCAGTGCAGCTCCCCGGCCGACCGGGTTGACCTAGTGTGCCGGGGAGGGGGCCTCGGCGGGACGGCCGGCGGCGTGGCGGGCGTCGGCGAGGGCGACGGCGAGCAGTACGAGCGCGGCCACGACCGTAGCGGCCAGCGGCGGGGCGAAATACAGGGGGACGGCGGCGACCGCCAGGGCGGCGATGGCGACGACGCGGCGGAGGGAAAGCCGGTCGAACACGACGCGTTCCAGACGGATGCGGCCGTAGAGGAACAGTGCTGGACCGCCGAGGATAGCGACGAGCCACACCGGCTCGGGCTTGCCGGCCGTGTGTTTCAGTACGATCTCGAAGCCGACGGCGGCGGTGAGGATGCCCATCACCATGACGACGTGTGCAGTGCCGGTGGCGCGACCGGCGGCGTACCGGTCCCCCGCCGTGGCGACGGCTTCGCCGAGGATCTGGCCCGAACGGTAGAAGTAGATGCGCCACAGCAGCACCGTCGACAGGAACGCCACCACGAGCCCCGCGCCGGTCACCGCGGTGACCGGCTGGTAGGTCACCGTGAGGCCGACGGCGAGCACGGTTTCCCCGAGGGCGATCATCAGGAACTGCTGATAGCGCGCGGGCAGGTGGTGGCGGCTGTCCATGGCCCACGCACTGACCGGCTGCCGGGCCATCCCCGGTACCGGCCAGCGCAGCTGCCCGGCGACGATGTCGACGGCCACGGCGACCCCCCACAGGGCGACCCGGGCGTCGCCACTGACGGCCGCGCCGGCGAACCAGATCACCGCCGTGGCCGAGTGCCACAGCACCGACCGCAGGTAGAGCTGCCGAAGAGGGTGCCCGCGCAGCGCGGGCATCAGGATGAGCGGCCGGCCGCACTGCAGGATCACGTACGGCAGCACGAACGCCCACCCGCGGCCGACGAACGCGTACGGCAGTGAGGTCGACATGACCAGCAGCCCGAAGGCACTGGCCAATACGACCCACTGGATCTTGCGGCGGCGGGGGTCGAACCAGCTGGTGATGTGCGCGGTCGTGATCCACAGCCAGATCAGCGGCAGCGACAGCACCGGCAGGAAGCCCATCGACCACCACCGGACGACCAGGTCTTCGCTGACGATCTCCCGCGCCACCCGGCTGACCACCCCGGCGAGGGCGAACACCAGCACCAGGTCGACGAACAGTTCCAGGAAGTTGGCCTGCTGCACGTCCTCGCGACGTCGCAACAGGTCTTGGCTCTGTCGGCCGCCTTCCCGAAGTCCCATACCGCTCATATTCACCGGCACGACCCCGGTTCACCGGGGGTTGGATTTCCTGCACCCGGAGGGAAGCCATACGGGTGACCGCCAACGACTCCTGGCCGGACCAGGACGTCGTGGGAGTGGTTGGACGCGCCCGGACGCCACCACACGCTGACGAATCCGTCCCAGGACATGCGTGACGATCGGCCCTTATTGCTGGGAGGCCCGTCCTCATGCCCACGCGCGCCCAACGCCGGAGCCAAGTGATGTTGGAGTATCAACCCTCGTGTACCCCGGCGTCAGAACGGGCCGCCGCCGGGGACTGGGCGCCGAGAATGACCCGCAGGACAGGACCGGCAAGCCCCAGACATGGGGGCAGCGTCCGCGGTGCCGAGCAGACGACCCCCCGTGCCAGCTACGACCTCAGCCGCAGCAGGTAGACAGCCACCGCCGCATTGGGAGCGCGCTCTCTCTGTTCCGCCGCCTCAACCTGGACTCTCACCGCCCACGCCGCAGGAACGGCCAGCGCACCTGTGCAGGCCATGGACGACGAGGGACAGGAGAACCCAGGGCCACCGCTTGGAGGGGGCTTCCCGCTTCACGTCAGGCACTCTAGTGATCTTGAGTTGGCTTGATCAAGTTTACGGAGATCAATGCAACTGCAAGATCATCGGGCACGGATTCGGCACAACCGAGATCGAAAACGGGTGTAGAACGTCGAGAGGCGCTGACGGGTCCCGCCCTGCTCAGGGGCCAGATCTGCCCGTTTCCGGGTGATGCCCACTTGGCTTGTCACATTAGTGCGTGCAATCCGGGAGCCGATCAGGGACGATGGGCGCACGGACGTCGGTGATCCGGCCGGCGTCGGCCGTGGTGGGCAACTGCGCCCGTTTCCGGTCGGCGGTGGCGAGCAGGGGGCCGCTGAACCGGGAGGGCGAACGCGATGCCTGACATACGACCCACGGTGGGCTCCGGTGCGCTGGTCCTCAACGCCACCTACGAGCCGCTGTGTGTCGTGTCGGTGCGCCGCGCCGCCATTCTCGTGCTCTCCGCCAAGGCGGTCTGCGTCGCCGACGGCGACGGCATCCTGCACAGCGCCCGCGACGCGCTGCCGGTGCCGTCGGTCGTCCGCCTCACCCGCTTCGTACGCGTGCCCTACCGCACCCACGTCGGGCTCTCCCGCCGCGCCATCTTCGCCCGGGACGGCTGGCGGTGCGCCTACTGCCGGGGTCCCGCCGAGACCATCGACCACGTCTTCCCGCGCAGCCGGGGCGGCCGGCACGCCTGGGAGAACGTCGTCGCGGCCTGCGCCCGGTGCAACCACACCAAGGGCGACAAGACGCCGGCCGAGCTGGGCTGGCGGCTGCACGCGCTGCCGGCGGCCCCGAAGGGCACCGCCTGGCGCGTGCTCGGCCACCGGGCGCCGGACCCCCGCTGGTCCGACTGGCTCGACCTGCGCGAGCCCGAAGGCCGCCTGAGCCGGGAGCCCGAGGCCGCCTGACCCGTCGCCCGCGCGCCCGCACGACGCGGCGCGCGGGCGGGCGGTCACGTCGTGCGCGCCTGGACCAGGGACGCGAAGACCACCACGTTGTCGGCGTACCCGGTCTGCCCGCCCACCCAGCGCCCGCCGCAGGTGATCAGGCGCAGCCGGGGGCGGTCGAAGTCGCCGAAGACCTCGTCCACCGGCAGCCGGTCCTTGTCGAAGCGCTCGACGGAGTCCACCTCGAAGACGGCCACCGAGCGGTCCTGCCGGGCGACCTCGATCCGGTCGCCGTCGTCCAGGTCCCGCAGCTTGTGGAAGACCGCCGGCCCGCTGGTCGTGTCGACGTGCCCGACGATCACCGCCGGGCCGTACTGCCCGGGGGTCGGGCCCTGGTCGTACCAGCCGGCCTCCTGGGCGCGGGCGGCGTCCGGCACCGCGATGCTGCCGTCCGGGGCGATGCCGACGCCGTGCACGGGCGCCCGGACGTCGATCGGGTCGATGGCGATGCCGACGGGCCGGCTGGCGGGCAGCACCGGGAACTTCTTCGGCGCGGGTCGCAGCCCCGCGAGGAACCGCTCCGGCAGCACGCTCACGCCGGCGATCCGCTCCACGCCGAGCATCGTGACGATCAGCGCCATCAACGTCCCGATCACCAGGACCGGCAGGCCGGGCCCCCGCCCCGGGGCCAGCCGACGGCGGCCGGCCGGGATCCGGCGGTAACGGGGGCGGGCGGGCAGCGGACCGGCGGCCGGGTCGGTCGTGGCGACGCTCGCCGACACCGCCTCCCCGGCCACCCGGCGCAGCCGGCGGGCGGTCGCGGCCGCCGCCCGGCGGGACGCCCGCAGCGCCCGCCGGGTGGTCGCCCGGACCCGGCCCGGATCCGATCGCCTGGTACGCCTCTGGGAGCCGGCCATGGCGACGGCGGGTCAGGAACCGGACCCGGTCCGGCGGCGGTTGCCGAAGAAGCCGAAGCCCACGGCCAGGGCCACGACCGCGAGGCCGCCGATCATCAGCATCGAGCCGGTGCCCGAGACGCCGGCGGTGCCGCCGCCCCCGGTGGCCGGGCCCTTGCTCGGCTGCTCCATGTTCAGCACCGTGAGCGTGGTGGTCGCGGTCTTGCCGTTGTCGCAGCGCAGGTCCACCGGGTAGTCGCCGGGCTCCTTGCTGCCCGGGATGGTGACCTGGCCGGTCAAAAAGCCGTTGTCCGGCCGCAGCATCACCCGCCCGAAGGCGTCGGAGTGCACGTCGGCCTGGCGGTTGTTGGCGTTGTCGCAGCCGGCCCGGATGCTGACCCGGGTGCCGGCCTGCGCGCTGTTGGGTACCACCTCGACGAAGGTGTTCTCACCCGCCCAGGCGGGTGCGAGAGTCGTCAGGACGAAGGCCCCGACCAGCCCCAAGACGGTCAGAGCGCGGGTCAGGGCACGTTGGAACGCTGTGAGCACCGGCATGATCCCCCCTTCCGGTGACGATCACCGGAATCCTCCCCGGGCAACAGGGGCCTGCTTTCCCGCTGGCCGGGGGGCAAACCCGGGGCGGGTCAGCGCTGCCGGTCGGCGGGGGGCAGCGGGGTGACGGGCTGCCATTCCAGCGGGGTGGAGAGCACCATCGTGCTGGACGGCTGGCCGTACGGGGCGAGCCGGTCGATGACGCCCTCGAAGTCGTCGATCGACCCGGCGGCCACCTTGAGCATGCTGCACGCGTCGCCGGTGATCCGGTGGATCTCCAGGATCTCGGGCCAGTTCGCCACGTCCGGGTCGTGCAGGATGCACCGGGCCCCGTAACAGGACATCCGGATCAGCGCGACCACGGTGCGGCCGGCCCGGGTCAGGTCGACGTGGGCGTGGTAGCCGGTGATCACCCCGGACTCCTCCAGCCGGCGCACCCGCTCGGCCACGGCCGGCGGCGACAGGTGCACCCGGCGGGAGAGTTCGCTGAAGGAGAGGCGCGCGTCGGCCTGCAGTTCCCGCAGCAGCGCCCAGTCCATGTCGTCCATGAGGCGACCTTACTTTCCTGAAGCCGAATCCAGCTCATGCCTTCTGCGTAGCAGGTCAGACGGGGTGAGCGCCGTTGATCCGGCATTCCATCCGGGGGTTCCGCCGAGAGATCATGTTGACATCCCGAAAACGGCCGACCGTCGGCCGTCCCGGGTGACGAAGCAGAGGGAGGCCACCGGTGGAGCAGACGGACGTGCGCGTACCCGCCAAGGCGGCGGTGCGCCCGGTGACCCCGCGGCAACGCGCGGCCCGCGCCGCCCGCAACGGCGGCGAACCGACGCTGGAGTTCGCCGAGCGGGTGCCGTACGACGCGTACGTGCACGCCAGCACGCTGCACCAACTGCAGCAGCCGCTGAGCGACGACCCCGGCGAGATGTCCTTCCTGATGGTCAGCCAGATCATGGAGCTGTACTTCAAGCTGAGCTGCCACGAGCTGCGCGAGACGCAGCGGCTGCTGCGGGCCGACCGGGTGTGGGACGCGCTGGCCCCGCTGCGCCGCGCCGCGCTGCACCTGGAGGGGCTGAACGCGGCCTGGAACGGGCTGCGCTGGATGACCCCGGCCGACTTCAACCGGTTCCGCAACCTGCTGGGCGAGGGCTCCGGCTTCCAGTCGGCGATGTACCGCCACCTGGAGTTCCTGCTCGGCCTCCGCGACGAGACGCTGATCCGGCCGTTCCGGCGGCAGACCGACGTGTACGCCGAGCTGCGCGCCACCCTGGCGGCGCCGAGCCTCTGGGACGACGTGGTCGCCCTGCTGGCCCGCCACGGCCACGAGCTTCCGGCTGAGCTGCTGGACCGGGACGTCAACGCCGAGCACCAGCCGCACGCCGCCGTGGAGGCCGCCTGGGTGCGGATCTACGCCGAGCCCGGGCCGGAGAACCACCTGCGGATGCTGGGCGAGGCGCTGACCGAGGTGGCCGAGCAGTTCGGCGACTGGCGGCAGCACCACGTCAAGGCGGTGCAGCGCACAATGGGCGCCAAGGTGGGCAGCGGCGGCTCCGCCGGACTGGCGTGGTTGCAGCGGAGCATGGCCCGGGTGGTCTTCCCCGAGCTGTGGTCGGCCCGGACAGCGATGTGACCCGAGAGCGAGACGACGCTATGACCACCCCCGCATCCGATCCGTCCGGTTTCGCCGCCGGTGAGGCCGAGGCGCGCCGCCTCGACGCCGCCGATCCCGGGCACCGCCACCTGTTCCGCGTGCCGCCGGCCGACGGCGGCCGGTACCCCGAGGCCGCCTACCTGGCCGGCAACTCCCTCGGCCTGCAACCCCGGGCCACCCGCGACGAGCTCGCCGCCGACCTGGACGCGTGGAGCCGCCTCGGCGTCGAGGGACACCTGGAGGGCGTGCGGCCCTGGCTGCCGTACCACGAGCTGCTGACGGCGCCGGCCGCGCGACTGGTCGGCGCCGCCCCGGCGGAGGTCGTGGTGATGAACTCCCTGACGGTCAACCTGCACCTGCTGATGGTCAGCTTCTACCGGCCGGCCGGTGCGCGCACCCGGATCGTCATCGAGGACAGCACCTTCCCCTCGGACAGCTACGCCGTGCGCAGCCAGGCCCGCTTCCACGGCCTCGACCCGGACACCACGGTCGTCCGGCTGCGCCCGCGCGCCGGCGAGGACACCCTGCGCACCGAGGACGTGACCGCCTACCTGGCCGCCGAGGGCGACACGGTGGCGCTGGTGCTGCTCGGCGGGGTCAACTACCTCACTGGCGAGCTGATGGACATCCCGGCCATCACGGCCGCCGGCCGCGCGGCGGGGGCCGTGGTCGGCTGGGACCTGGCGCACGCCGCCGGCAACGTCCCGCTCGCCCTGCACGACTGGGACGTCGACTTCGCCGCCTGGTGCTCCTACAAGTACCTGAACTCCGGCCCCGGCGCGCTGGCCGGCGTCTTCGTGCACGAGCGGCACCTCGGCGACCCCGACCTGCCCCGCTTCGAGGGCTGGTGGAGCACCGAGGCGGCCACCCGGTTCGAGATGACCCCGGTCTCCCGGCCGCCGGCCACCGTCGAGGCGTGGCAGATCTCCAACCCGCCGATCTTCGCGATGGGCCCGGTGCGTACCTCGCTGGAGCTCTTCGACTCCGTCGGGATGCCCGCGCTGCGCGAGCGCAGCCTCCGGCTCACCGGCTACCTGGCGGGGCTGCTGGACGAGGTGACAGCGAACCGTCCGCTGACCGTGGTCACCCCGCGCGAGCCGGAGCGGCGCGGCTGCCAGCTCTCCGTGCGCATCGGCGCGGGCAGCGCGGCCGAACTGGCCAAGCGGCTGCGGCACGAGCACGGCGTGATCGCCGACGCCCGGGAGCCGGACATCATCCGGTTCGCTCCGGTGCCGCTCTATTCCACGTTCCACGACTGCTGGCGGGTCGCCGACGCGCTGGCTGCCACGACGGAGATGAGCTCATGGTGAGCGCGAGGAGTGAGCTGGGGTTGCGAGCTTCGCAGCCGCGAACGGAGATGAGCTCATGGTGAGCGCGAGGAGTGAGCTGGGGTTGCGAGCCCCGCAGTCGCGAACGGAGATGAGCTCATGACCGACCAGCGGGACGAGATCGCGGTCGTCGGCGCGGGCCTCGCCGGCTGCCTGCTGGCCTGCTTCCTGGCCCGGCGCGGCTACCCGGTGGCGCTCTACGAGCGGCGGCCCGACCCGCGCACCGGCACGGTGGAGCGGGGACGCTCCATCAACCTGGCGCTCTCCGAGCGGGGCCTCGACGCGCTGCGCCGGATCGGCCTCGACGAGCAGGTGCTGGCCGACGGGCTGCCGATGCGCGGCCGGATGATCCACCCCGTCGACGGCGAGGCGCAGTTCCAGTCGTACAGCGCCGCCGGCGACCGGGCGATCAACTCGATCAGCCGGGGCGCGCTCAACAACGCCCTGCTCGACGCGGCCACCAGCCTGCCCGGGGTGCGGGTCGCCTTCGACCACCGGCTCGTCGGGCTCGACCCGACCAGCGGCGAGATGACCTTCGAGACCCCGCAGGGCACGGTCGCGGCCACCGCGTCGGTCGTCCTCGGCGCCGACGGCGCCGGCTCCGCGGTGCGCGGGCAGCTGCTGGCGTACGGGCTGCTGACCGAGAGCGTGGACTTCCTCGACTACGGCTACAAGGAGCTGACGATCCCGCCGCTGGGCGGGGACTTCGCCCTCGACCCGGAGGCGCTGCACATCTGGCCGCGCGGCACCTCGATGATGATCGCGCTGCCGAACCCGGACCGCTCCTTCACCTGCACGCTCTTCTGGCCCACCCACGGCACCGCCAGCTTCGCCTCGCTGGGCAGCCCGGCGGCCATCGAGCGGCACTTCGCCGAGCACTACCCGGACCTGCCGCCGCTCGCCCCGGGCCTCGTCGACGACTACCAGCACAACCCGGTGGGCGTGCTCGGCACCGTCCGCTGCACCCCCTGGCAGGCGTACGGGAGGGTCGGCCTGCTCGGCGACGCGGCACACGCCATCGTCCCGTTCTACGGCCAGGGCGCGAACTGCGCCTTCGAGGACGTCGTCGAGCTGGACCGCTGCCTGGACGAGTGCGCCGACGACTGGTCCGAGGCGCTGCCGCTGTTCCAGCAGCGCCGGCAGGCCAACGCCGAGGCCATCGCGCAGATGGCGCTGGCGAACTTCGTGGAGATGCGGGACAAGGTCGCCTCGCCGCTGTTCCAGGCCGGCCGGAAGGTCGAGCACGCGCTGGAGCGGGTGCTGCCGGGCCGGTACGTCTCCCGCTACGAGCTGGTGTCCTTCTCGACCACCCCGTACGCCGAGGTGCGTCGGCGGGTCCGCCGGCAGCACCGCCTGCTCGGGGCGGTGGCCGCCGGGGCCGTGGCGCTGCTGGCCGGCGCGGTCGGCCTCACGATCAGCCACAGGAGGCGTCGATGACCGTGACCTGGGATCCCCGGTTGATGGCCGGGCGGGCGCCCGACGGCCCGGGCCTGCTGCGCAACTTCGTGGGCGGTGAGTTCGTCGAGGGTGGGCGGCGGTTCACCAAGCGCAGCCCGGTGACGGGTGAGCCGGTGTTCGAGGTGGTCGAGGCAGACCAGGCGTGTGTGGACGACGCGGTCGCCGCCGCGCGGGCGGCGTTGCGGGGGCCATGGGGTCGGATGGGGGAGCGCGAGCGCGCAAAGGTGTTGCGTCGGGTCGCCGTCGAGTTGGAGCGGCGTTTCGACGATCTGGTGACCGCCGAGGTTGCGGATACGGGTAAGTCGATCTCGCAGGCGCGGACGTTGGACATTCCGCGTGGTGCGGCGAACTTCCGTGCGTTCGCGGAGATCGTGGCGACGGCGCCGACGGAGTCGTTCACGACGGTGACGCCGTCGGGTGGGCGGGCGTTGAATTATGCGGTGCGTAAGCCGGTGGGTGTGGTGGCGGTGATCGTGCCGTGGAACCTGCCGCTGCTGCTGTTGACGTGGAAGGTCGCTCCGGCCCTTGCCTGCGGTAATGCCGTGATCGTGAAGCCGAGCGAGGAGACGCCGGCGTCGGCGACGTTGTTGGCGGAGGTGATGGCCGCCGCCGGGGTGCCGGAGGGTGTGTTCAACCTGGTGCACGGGTTCGGTCCGGATTCGGCGGGCGAGTTTTTGACCCGCCATCCTGGGGTGGACGCGATCACGTTCACGGGTGAGTCGTCCACCGGCGGGGCGATCATGCGGGCCGCCTCCGATGGCGTGAAGGCCGTGTCGTTCGAGTTGGGTGGCAAGAACGCGGGGCTCGTCTTCGCGGACGCGGATCTGGACGCGGCGGTGGCGGGTTCGGTGCGGTCCAGTTTCACCAATGGCGGTCAGGTGTGTCTGTGCACGGAGCGGATCTATGTGCAGCGGCCGGTGTTCGAGGAGTTCACGGCCCGGCTCGCGCAGCGGGCTGGTGAGCTGTCGTTCGGGTGGCCTGCCGACGAGGCGACGGTGAACATGCCGTTGATCTCGCGTCAGCATCGGGAGAAGGTGCTGGGCTATTACGACCTGGCCCGTGGTGAGGGTGCGCAGGTGCTGACCGGGGGCGGCGTGCCGGCCTTCGGTGACGCCCGTGACGGTGGTGCGTACGTACAGCCGACGGTGTTGACGGGGTTGGGTGCGGATGCGCGGACCAACCGCGAGGAGATCTTCGGGCCGGTGGTGCATGTGGCGCCGTTCGATGACGAGGATGAGGCGTTCGCGTTGGCGAACGGCACGGAGTACGGGCTGGCGGCGGCGGTGTGGACCCGCGACGTGGGTCGGGCGCACCGGGCCGGTATGCGGTTGGACGCGGGCATCGTGTGGGTGAACACGTGGTTCCTGCGGGATCTGCGGACGCCGTTCGGTGGGGTGAAGGCGTCCGGGATCGGGCGCGAGGGCGGCGTGCACTCCCTTGATTTCTATTCCGAGTTGACCAACGTCTGCGTGGACCTGACATGACCGGACGCGGCGAGTGCATCGGTGACGCGGGCGCGGTGGACGTGGCGAGCACATCGGTGTCGCGGAGTGTCCTGGCGGCTCCGAGTGGAGTGGGGAGCTGACATGAGCGTTGATTTCGAGGCGGTGGCCCGGGAACTGGTCGACGCGCGGGAGAGCGGCAAGCCGTGTGCGCCGCTGCGGGGGCGGCTGCTGCCGGAGGGCGAGGTCACGTCGGCGTACCTGGTGCAGCAGCTTCAGGTGCGGCAGTGGTTGCAGCGCGGCCACCGGCGGGTGGGCGCGAAGATCGGGCTGACGTCGCG
>NZ_JBEYEU010000010.1:0-224372 GCF_040634035.1 Micromonospora sp. NPDC007220
CGCGACGTCAGCCCGATCTTCGCGCCCACCCGCCGGTGGCCGCGCTGCAACCACTGCCGCACCTGAAGCTGCTGCACCAGGTACGCCGACGTGACGTCCCCCTCCGGCAACAGCCGCCCCCGCAGCGGCGCACACGGCTTGCCGCTCTCCCGCGCGTCAACCAGTTCCCGGGCCGCCGCCTCGTAATCAACGCTCATGTCAGCTCCCCACTCCACTCGGAGCCGCTACCGACAGCCGCGGGTCGACCGGAAGCCGGACGGACACCCCGCGACACTGATGCCGACGTCCAACCCCATACCGGCCCGGTGCGCCCGACCCACGATGTGCTCGCCACGTCCACCGCGCCGCGTCACCGATGCGAACGCCGCCGCTCATGTCAGGTCCACGCAGACGTTGGTCAACTCGGAATAGAAATCAAGGGAGTGCACGCCACCCTCGCGCCCGATCCCCGACGCCTTCACCCCACCGAACGGCGTCCGCAGATCCCGCAGGAACCACGTGTTCACCCACACGATGCCCGCGTCCAACCGCATACCGGCCCGGTGCGCCCGACCCACGTCCCGCGTCCACACCGCCGCCGCCAACCCGTACTCCGTGCCGTTCGCCAACGCGAACGCCTCATCCTCGTCATCGAACGGCGCCACATGCACCACCGGCCCGAAGATCTCCTCAGTGTTCGTCCGCGCATCCGCAGCAAGCCCCGTCAACACCGTCGGCTGCACGAACGCGCCGCCATCACGGGCGTCACCGAAGGCTGGCACCCCACCCCCGGTCAGCACCTGTGCACCCTCACCACGAGCCAGGTCGTAATAGCCCAGCACCTTCTCCCGATGCTGACGCGAGATCAACGGCATGTTCACCGTCGCCTCGTCCGCCGGCCACCCGAACGACAGCGCGGCAGCCCGCTCAGCCAACCGGGCCGTGAACTCCTCGAACACCGGCCGCTGCACATAGATCCGCTCCGTGCACAGACACACCTGACCGCCGTTGGTGAAGCTGGACCGCACCGAACCCGCCACCGCCGCGTCCAGATCCGCATCCGCGAAGACGAGCCCGGCGTTCTTGCCACCCAACTCGAACGACACCGGCCGCACCCCATCGGCAGCCGCCCGCATGATGGCGCTGCCGGTCGACGACTCGCCGGTAAAGGTGATCGCGTCGACGTCCGGATGACGAGTCAAGAACTCCCCCGCCGAATCCGGACCGAACCCGTGCACCAGGTTGAACACACCCTCCGGCACCCCCGCGGCGGCCATCACCTCCGCCAACAACGTCGCCGACGCCGGCGTCTCCTCACTCGGCTTCACGATCACCGCATTACCGCACGCAAGGGCCGGAGCGACCTTCCACGTCAACAGCAGCAACGGCAGGTTCCACGGCACGATCACCGCCACCACACCCACCGGCTTCCGCAACGCATAATTCAACGCCCGGCCGCCGGTCGGGGTGACCGTCGTGAACGACTCCGTCGGCGCGGTCGCCACGATCTCCGCGAAGGCGCGGAAGTTCGCCGCACCACGCGGAATGTCCAACGTCCGCGCCTGCGAAATCGACTTACCCGTATCCGCCACCTCGGCGGTCACCAGATCGTCGAAACGGCGCTCCAGCTCGTCGGCGACCCGGCGCAACACCTCCGCGCGCTCGCGCTCCCCCATCCGACCCCACGGCCCCCGCAACGCCCCCCGCGCCGCCGCGACCGCATCGTCCACACACGCCCGATCCGCCTCGACCACCTCGAAGACCGGCTCACCCGTGACCGGGCTGCGCTTGACGAACCGCCGCCCGCCCTCGACGAACTCACCGCCCACGAAGTTGCGCAGGGTCGGCGGGTCGGCGCCCGGGTGGCCGTCGCGCAGACTCACCGGCCAGGATGACTCGGCCATCGTCAGGTGTCCCTTCCGGTTCAGGTGCTGGGTTCGGTCCGCTCGCTGCCGAGGTCGGCGACGAGCGCGACCACGGCGGCGTCCACGGTGGGTTGGCCGGTCACGGCCGCGGCGGCCTCGTCGGTGACGACCAGGACGGTGGTGCCGACGCCGACGTTCAGGGGATCGACGGCGACGAGGTCGGGCCCGTCGCCGTGCGGGCGGACCAGGACGAGCCGCCTGCCCTGCAACGCCGGCAGGATGCGGTCGGCCCACACCTTGCCGACGACGTCACCGAGCACCATCGGTTTCTCCCCGCAGGCCGGCGATGACCTCGCGGATGCGGGCCGGTTCGGGCGCGTCCAGCAGGGCCGCCGTGGTCGGGTGGGGCTTCGGGTAGACCTGGGAGCTGCGCAGCTCGCCGTGGGCGCGGATGGCGGCCTCGCCGGCGGAGACTGCCTGGCGTACGGCGGCGAGGGTGCCCCGGACGGCGACCGCGAGGTAGCCGCTGGTGACCCGTTCCACGGCCACGCACCGGACGTCGGCGGTCTTGATCATGGCTTCGATTCCCGCCGAGAGCGCCACCAGGCCGCGTGTCTCGACGATTCCGATCGCGATGTCGGAGGACATGGCTGATTCTCCTTACCCGGTTGTCAGTTGCCGACGAGGTCAGGCTCGACGGCCAACGCGCTCACCGCGTCGCAGGGGCTGGCGAAGACGATCGAGCGCACCGAGCGGCTGCGCGCCCGGGCGGTCTCCTCGCCGATGTCCACCGCTTCCTCGACGGTGGCGAGGTCGCCGCGCACGGCGACCGCGACGATGCCGCCGCCGAGGCGTACGACCTTCGTCACCTCGACCTCGGTGGCCTTCACCATCGCGTCGACGGCGTCGAAGATGGGGGTGAAACCCTCGGCTTCGACGAAGCCCACGGCCACGTTTCGCATGTCTGCTCCTTGCTCTGGTTGCGGGTCGGCTTCGGTCAGGGACGCTCGGGCAGGTTCCAGGACAGGACGGCGGCGCCGGTGCCCCAGATCGGGCCGTACGAGTGCAGCTGCGCCGGGCCGCTGGCGGCGCCGGTGCCGGCGGCGAACGCGAGGGCCCGGAACTGGCTGTCCGCCTGGGCCTGCCGGGCGTAGTCCTCGCGGATCGCGAGCGCCTCGTCGACCTTGCCGGCGGTGAGCAGGTCGAGTACGCGGGTGTTCCACTGGTCGTGCGCGGGTGTGCCGATGTGGTCCTGGCCCGGTTCGATCCACTGCTGGATCAGTCCGGAGGACAGTCCGCTCACCACGACGACGGCGGCGCGTACTCCGGCGTCGCGGGCGGCGGCGGCACCGGCCCGGCCGACGTCGGCGAGGGTGTCGGCGTCGGCGTACAGGTTGCAGGAGACCTGCGCCCAGCGCAGCTTGCGCTCCGGGTCGAGCAACGCGGAGGTGACGATGGTCCCGGCGTCGATCGGGAAGCCCTCGTAGCGGGTGCGGCGCGCCTGCTTGCCGTCGGCCTGCACCCGGTCGGCCCACCGCTCGCTGAACTCCACGTCGAAGCGCAGGTCGTAGCGGAGCAGGCCGTAGTCGTAGGCGTACCAGTTCTCGTCGACGTGTTCGCCGCGCGGGTTGGGGTCGCACTGGAACTGGTGGCCGAGGACGGTGAACCACTGGGTGGACAGCAGTAGGACGACGTCGGGCTCCAGCCGGCGCAGCCGTTCGCCCACGTCGCGGGCGGCCGAGGCCAGTGCCGCCCAGCTCGGTGCGGGTTCCTTCGCGAGCAGGTGGGGCATGCCGGGCACGAGTGCGCCGGCGACGATTCCGGTCCGGTCAGCCATGGGGGCTCCCCTCGGGCAGCCACTCGACGACGGCGTTTCCGGTGCCGATGATCGTGCCGTAGCCGAGCACGTCACCGGCGACCTTGGGCCAGCCCATCGCGGCGAGCAGCCAGGTGAGGCTGCCGGCCTTCGTCTCCGACGCGGTCGCCTCGATGTGTTCGGTGATGAGTTCCCGCAGCGGGGCGGTCGGTCCCCGGCGGATCGCTTCGAGCAGCTTCATGTCCCACCGGTACTGGTGGTTGTTGTACGGGTGTTCGCGTTCCATGTCCTCCGGCAGCGCCGGCTCCTCGTGCCAGTGCAGGTGCGACAGGGAGTTGGAGGCGAGCAGCACGGCCCGGCGGCCGGTGGCCTCGACGGCGCGGCGGGTGGCCTCGCCGAGCACCTCCATCTCCTCCAGCGCCGCGTCGGAGTAGAAGTACGGGTTGTTGTTCGCCGACAGGGACACCACGGGGATGTCCCAGGCGGGGTTGGCCAGGTGCAGGGCGCCGATGGTGGCGTAGTCGACGCGCACCCGGGGGTCGCGCATCGCGCGGGTGACGAGGCCGAGGCCGCTGGCCTCCTCGACGATGGCCTCGCCGAGTTCGACGTCGGTGCGGAAGTCGTAGCGGTACCGGAAGAGGTGCGGGAAGATCGGCTCCACGGAGATGCCGCGCGGGTTGGGCGCGCAGTTGACGTGGTGGCCGACCATCGTGATCCAGTGCGGGGCGTGCACGATCAGCACGTCGGGGCGGTGCACCTCCTGGATGCGCTTGCGCAGCCGCTCGTAGGCCCAGCGCAGCGTCTCCCAGCCGCCGGTGGAGCGGGGCTCGTTCTGCGGCGGGTTCTCCGCGTAGATCAGGTGGGGCGGATGTGGGCTGAGGCAGCCGGCGACGATGCCGGCGCGGGCCGGGGCGGCCTGCGGGGCCGGGGCGCTGCCGGCGCCGCCACCGGTGCGGGGCCTGGTGGTCGCCACCGGCACCCGGAAGACCCTGCTCATGACCGCCCCTCCCCGGTGAGGACGCGCACGTACGCGCGGTGCTCGGCGGTGCCGCCGAGGATCTGCATCCCGTCGTCGTCGAGGGCTATCTCGTCGGCGCCGAGCGCGGCGTCGTGGCGCAGCCAGGCCCGCAGTGGTGCCGGGTGCACGCCGTGCAGTTCGACGAGGCTCTCCTCGGCCAGGCCACTGCCGGGCGCGACGTAGGCCAGCCGGCGCTGGCCGCGCCGGCCGGTGTAGGCGGGCCGGTCGGTGGTGGTGAGGCGCAGCCAGCTCCGCTCGTCGCGCAGCCGCTGCCGCAGGTCGGCGGTGGCGGCGCGGTCGGCCTCGCCGGCGCCGTCGAGGACCACGCCGTAGCGCTGGCGGGCCTCCTCGCCGGTCAGGTAGTCCTGCCGGACGTCCTCCGCGACGGCGTCGGGCGCGCGGTCCAGCGGGTCGCCCCAGCCGCCGCCGCCGGCGGACTCCATGACCAGCACGTCCCCGGCGCGCATGGGGAAGCCGGCGATCTTGCCGGGGGTGTCGAAGTCGACCCGTCGGCCGTCGGCGCGGCGCAGGTGGGTGACCGTCGGGGCGCCCGGGCCGCCGTGGCGCAGCCCGTACGGGGGGACGGTGGTGCGGTCGGTCTGCACCGAGTACGACCCGCCGCTGGCCAGCAGCCGGGTCTCCCGCCGGCTGCCCAGGCCGCCCCGGTGCGTACCGTCTCCGCAGGAGCCGGCGCGCAGCTCGCAGGCCTCGACCAGGATCGGGATCTCGGTCTCCAGTCGCTCGACGGACTGGATGGTGGAGATGTCGCCGAGGTCGACCGGGTTCATCGCGCTGGGACCGTCGGATTCGAGGAATCCGCCGTTGCCGCCGGCCGGGTAGTCGTAGTAGAGGTAGGGCTGGCCGGTGTGCTCGTCCACTCCGCCGATGAGGTTCTGGAAGGTGGTGCCGAACTGGTCGGCGGCGATGAGGTCGGGCGCCACCTGGCTCAACGCGGCCATCACGGCGGAGATGACCCGCTTGCGGACCTCGCTGTGGGCGTTGGCCGGGGCGGGGTAGCTGACGTGCACGACCGTGCCGGGCTCGGTGAGGACCCGCAGGGGCCGGAACGCGCCGTGGTTGACCAGCCCGCCGGGATCGAGGGCGGACTTGACGGCGATGAACACCCCGGCCACGGTCATCGCCCGCGACGAGTTGACCACGGCGGCGACCTGGGTGGAGGAGCCCCGGAAGTCGGCTTCGATCTCGTCGCCGTCGACGGTCAGCCGGCAGCGGACGATCGCGGCGTCGTAGTCGCCGTCGGTGTAGAGGTCGAGGTAGTCCTCGTAGCGGTAGGTGCCGTCGGGCAGCGACCGGATCATGTCGCGCAGCCGCTGCTCGGTGCGGTCCATGTTGGCCGCGACGCAGTCGAGGATCAGCCCGGTGCCCCAGCGGTCGACGAGTTCCTTCAGCCGTCGTTGCGCGGTGTGGCAGGCGGCGATGCTGGATTCGAGGTCGCCGCGGCGTTCCTCGGCCATCCGGACGTTGGCGAAGAGGATGTCGAAGGCGGCCCGGTTGGGGCGGCCCGCCTCGATCAGCTTGATCGGCGGGATCCGCAGCCCCTCCTGGAGGATCTCGGTGGCCTGGCCGGAGACGCTGCCGGGGGTCATGCCGCCGATGTCGGCCCAGTGCATCCGGACGCAGGGGAAGAGGAACAGCTCCCCGTCGACGAAGACCGGGCTGATCAGGGTGACGTCGTTGAGGTGGCTGCCGCCCCGGTACGGGTCGTTGACGATGTAGAGGTCTCCGGGGCGCATCTCGGCGGCGAAGTCGGCGAAGATCTCGGCCACCGAGGCGGGCATGGCGATGACGTGTCCCGGCATGTCCCGGCCCTGGGCGACCATCTGCCCCGAGGGGTCGAAGAGTGCGCAGGAGAAGTCCTGGGCGTCGGCGATCACCGGCGAGTGCGCGGTACGGAAGATCGTCTGTCGCATCTCGCGGACGATCGAGATGAGACTTTCGGTGACGACTTCCAGGTCGATCGGATTCACAGTCATGCGGATGCCTCACTGATTTCCGGTGTCGGTCCGTATCTGCCGCCGGAGTGGACCTGGACTGGTCAGGGCGAGTGGACCACCGTGGGTTGAACCACCGTAGAGTGGACCATCATGTGGTCCTAGAGTTATATTATGAAACCTAGCAGCCGGAAAGGCAGGGAAGCAAGATGTCGTACGCCACTGACCCGACGCCCGACGAGGGCGTCGCCCCACGCGAGTCGGGCACCCAGGCGCTGGACCGCGCCTTGGGCGTCCTGCTGGCCTTCCGGGGTGACGCCGTCGAGCGCAAGGTCAGCGACGTCAGCCGCGAACTGGGCCTGCACAAGTCCACGGCCAGCCGGCTGTTCCGCGCGCTGGCCGACGCCGGCTTCCTGCAACGCAACGAGGAGAACGGCACCTACCGCCTCGGCGTCGCCGTCTTCGAGCTGGGCGCCCGCTTCCTCGCCGGCATCGACCTGCACGCGCTGGCCCGGCCCCTGCTGCACCAGCTCGCCGAGCACGAGGGCGAGAGCGTCAACCTCGCCGTCCTGGAGGGCTCCGACGCCATCTCGCTCTACGTCGTACAGGGCACCCGCAACGTGCAGCTCGTCAGCCGCCTCGGCCGGCGCATCCCGCTGTGGTGCAGCGCGGCCGGCAAGGCGCTGCTCGTCGACCACGACGACGACGCCCTGCGCGCCCTGCTCGCCACCGTGCCGCTCCGGGCGCTGACCAGCAACACCATCACCGACCTGGACACCTTCGTGGCGCACATGGCCACCGTGCGGCAGCAGGGCTGGGCCCTGAACGACCAGGAGAGCGAGCACGGGCTGCGGGTGGTGGCCGCCCCCGTACGCGACCGGCACGACCGGGTCACCGCCGCGATCAGCATCTCCGGGCCGATCTTCCGCCTGGACGACACCCGTACCCGCGAACTCGCCGACGCCGCCTGCCGTACCGCCGCCGAGCTGTCCCGGCAGCTCGGCCACGGCTTCGGCGACCGGTGGGGCGACTGACCGCACCGTCAGAAACGCTCCTGGGTGACCTCGGGCAGGACCCGCACGTGCAGCAACCCCGGCCCGGTCACCGGCAGCACCTCGTCGAACGCCGCCTCCGCGCCGGCCTGGTCGGTGACCGTCCAGGCCGGTACGCCCAGGGAGCGCGCCACGGCGGCCAGGTCCCGGGCCGGGAACCGAGCCAGCGCCGGGTCGACCCCGCGCGGGCCGAACTTGCGCACCTCCGCGCCGTAGCCGCCGTCGTCGAGGACCACCAGCAGCACGGGCGCCCCGACCCGGGCCAGGGTGTCCAGCTCCCCAAGGCCGGTGAGCAGGCTGCCGTCGCCCTCGAAGGCGACCACCGGCCGGTCCGGTCGGCCCACGCCGGCCCCGACGGCGTACGGCAGGCCGACGCCGATGCTGCCGAACTCCCAGGGTGCGATGAACGCGCGGTCCACGGCGGACGAGTCGAGCAGCAGGTTGGGCCAGCCGCCGAACTGTCCCACCCCGACCACGGTGGTGCGCCGGGCCGGGAGCCGGCGGGCGCAGATCCGGATGAACGCCCGGGGGTCGATCCCCGCCGCCCCCTCGACGAACTCGATGCCATCGAACGGGTCGGCCGCAGCGACCTGCGCGGCCAGGGCGGGGCTGCGCCACTCCGGGCGCTCGACCGGGTCGAGCCGGGCCGTCACGGCCCGCGCGGTGACCGCCGCGTCCCCGACGATCCCCAGGTCGACGGGCCAGCGCGCCCCCAACGCCCGCGCGTCGGCGTCGACGGCGACCACCCGCGCCCCGGGGAAGAGCGCGCCGTGGTCGGCCGTCCACCGGTTGAGTCCGGCGCCGAAGGTGACCACCAGGTCCGCGTCGGCCAGCACCCGCCGGGTCAGCGGGCGGGCCAGTCCCCCGGCCACCCCCAGGTGGTACGGGTGCCCGGCGAAGAGCCCGGCGGCCAGCACGGTGGTGGCGAGCACCGCGCCGCAGCGGTCGGCGAGGCGGCGTACGTCCTCCGCTGCCGCCTCGGCGCCCCGCCCGGCCAGCAGCACCGGGCGGTGGGCGGCGGCCAGCAGGCCGACCAGCTCGGCGACGGCCTCGTCGGTCGGTGCCGGCGCGGCGGGCCGGTACGCGGCGACGGCCGGCGCGGGCACGGCCTCGGCCGGCACCGGCTCGTCCTGGAGGTCGATGGGAACGTCGAGGACGACGGGGCCGGGCCGTTCGGCGGCGGCCCGGAACGCCAGGCCGACGTCGCGGGCGGCGGTGGCCGGCGCCGTCACGGGCACGAACGCCCCGGCGGTAGCCAGCGCGAACGGCTGTTGCGGGAAGCTCTGCACGTGCAGCGGGTCGCCGGGCGGGGTGTCGCCGGCGATCAGGACCAGCGGCGTGCCGGCCTGCCGGGCGATGGTCAGCGCGGCGCCGGCGACGGCCAGGCCGGGGCCCTGGGTCACGGTGACGACCCCGCACCGGCCGGTGGCGCGGGCCCAGCCGTCGGCCATCATCACCGCGGCGTTCTCGTTGCGGGCGGCCACAAACCGGACGCCGTGGCGCTGCACCAGGTCCGCGACCAGGAACATGTTGGCGTCGCCTAGCAGCCCGAAGATCGTGTCGACCCCGTGCGCCACGATGGCGTCGGCGATCGCCTCGCCGGCCCTCACCGGGGGTCCCGGGCGAGGTAGTCGCCGGCGGGGCGCAGCGCCACGCTCAGCGCGCCGAGGTAGGAGTCGTTGGCGGCCGCCTCGAAGCGGGGCCCGGCCAGGCGGGCGGCCCGCTTGGTCATCGACCGGCCGACCGCGGAGGTGGCCAGCAGCCGCTCGGCGATCCCGGTCGCGGCGTCGGCGAGCCGCCCCGGCTCCACCACCTCGGTCACCAGCCGCAGGTCGCGCAGCTCGTCGGCGGGGATCCGGTCGCCGAGCAGCAGCCACCGCTTGGCCAGGTCGGCGCCGACGAGGTCGGCGAGGATCGCCATGCCGCTCCAGGTCAGCGGGATGCCGAAGCCGACCTCCGGGAAGGTCGCGAAGCAGGTGTCGGCGGCCACCCGCAGGTCGCTGGCGAGACCGAGCACCGCGCCGGAGCCGATGGCCGGGCCGTTGAACGCCGTGACGGTGGTCTGTTCCAGCCGGTACCAGCGTTCGACCAGCTCGGCGGTGCGGCGCTGCACCGACATCGTGGCCCGGGCGTCGAGGGTGGCCAGCTCGTGCAGGTCGGTGCCGGCGCAGAACGCGGTGCCGGAGCCGGTCAGCACGACCACCTCGGTCCGGTCGTCGCGGGACAGCTCGTGCAGCACGTCCTCGAAGCGGGCGAGCATCGCCAGGTCGAAGCTGTTGCGCCGGGCGGGCCGGTTCAGCGTCACCCGGGCCAGCCGGCCGTCGCGGTGCAGCAGCACGGATTCCTCGGCACGGTGTGCGGCGGTCATGGCGACTCCGAGTTCAGTAGGGCGCGGTCGACCAGCGCGGCGGCGTGGCCGACGTACGACAGCGGATCCAGCAGGCCGGCGAGTTCCGCCGCGGGCAGGGCGGCGGTCACCTGCGGGTCGGCGCGCAACGTCTCCGCGAACGGGCGGCCCGCATCGAGGCTGTCGCGGACGATCCGCATGACCAGGTGGTGGGCCTGCTCCCGGCCGAGCGGACCGGCCAGGCGCAGCATCACCGCCTCGGAGAGCACGAGCCCGCCGGTGAGGTCGAGGTTGGCGCGCATCCGGTCGGGGTTGACGCCGAGGTCACCGAAGACGTCGACCAGTCGCTGCATCGCGCCGCCGAGCAGGATGAAGCACTCCGGCAGCAGCTTCCACAGCGTCATCCCGACGCCCATGTCCCGGTCGTCCTGGGCGACCATGGTCTGCAACGCCAGGGGCACCTGGGCCCGCAGGGTGCCGGCGGCGGCGATCACCGCCTCGCAGCGGATCGGGTTGCGCTTGTGGGGCATCGTGCTGCTGCCAACCTGGGTGGAGCGCTGCGACTCGTACGCCTCGCCGACCTCGGTGCGGCCGAGGAAGTAGACCTCCCGGGCCAACTTCTCGGCGCTGGCCGCGACGAGGCCGAAGACCATCAGGCACTCGGCGAAGCGGTCCTGGGTGGCGTGCCAGGGGGTGTCGGCGACGCCGAGCCCCAGGTCGGCGGCGACCGCCTGCTCCAGCGCGAACGCCTGCGCGCCGTAGCCGGCCATCGTGCCGGCCGCGCCGCCCATGCTGGTCACCAGCAGCCGCTGGCGCAGTTGCCGCAGCCGGACGCGGTGGCGTTGCAGCTCGTCCTGCCACACCGCGCAGCGCAGGCCGAACGTCGTCGGCAGCGCCTGCTGCCCGTGGGTGCGGGCGGCCATCGGGGTGGCCCGGTGGCGCAGCGCGAGCCGCCGCAGCGCGCGGACCAGCTCGTCGACCTGCCGCTGCACGATGTCCAGGCCGTCGCGGGCCCGCAGGACGAACCCGGTGTCCATCACGTCCTGCGTGGTGGCGCCGAGGTGGACGTAGCGACCCGCGTCGCCCGGGCAGGCGGCGGTGAGCGCCCGCACCAGCGGCACCAGCGGGTGCACGGTGTCGGCGGCGTCGGCGGCGAGCACCGCCGTGTCGAGCCGCTCGACGCGGGCCGCCTCGGTGATCGCCTGCGCGGCGGCGGACGGGATGATGCCCAGCTTCGCCTGGCCCCGGGCGAGGGCGGCCTCCACGTCGAGCCAGGACTGCATGAGCTGCCGGTCGTTGAAGACCCCGCGCATCTCGGCGTTGCCGAAGAAGCTGGTGACGGTCAGCGAGTCCAGGAAGCACGATCCGAGCTGCATCAGCGTTCCCCCTCCGCGACGAGCAGTTCCCGGGCGGCCCGCCGGTCGACCTTCCCGGACGGCAGCAGCGGCAGGTCGGCGACGGTACGGATCAGGGTCGGCACCTTGTGCCGGGCCAGCCGTTCGGTGGCGGTGCGGGTGAGCCGGTCGACGTCGCAGTGCCCACCGGGGACGGTCACGACCAGGGCCGCGATCTCCTCCCCCCAGCGGGCTGATGGCACGCCGAGGACGCACACCCGGGCCACGGCCGGGTCGTCGGCGAGCACCGCCTCGACCTCGGCGGGATGGACGTTCTCGCCGCCGCGGATGATCAGTTCCTTGATCCGACCAGCCAGGGTGAGGACCCGCTCGTCGGTCAGCGCGCCCAGGTCGCCGGTGCGCAGCCAGCCGTCGCTGGTGATCGTGGCGGCGGTGGTGAACGGGTCGTCGGCGTAGCCGCGGGTGACCGAGCTGCCGCGTACCAGCAGCTCCCCGACCCGCCCGGCGGGCAGCGGGGCGCGGGTGGCGGGGTCGACCACGGTGGCCTGAAGAGCCGGCAGGACGCGGCCGACGGTGTCACCGGGCGCGCCGCAGGTCCCGTCGCCGGGGTCCAGGCTGATCGTCGGGCCGGCCTCGGTCTGGCCGTAGACGACCGCCACCCGGTCCAGGCCGAGCACCCGTCGGGTGCGGGTGAGCAGCGCCGGGGTGCACGTGGCGCCGCCGAGGAAGCCGACCCGCAGGGACGACAGGTCCCAGCGTCCGGGGTCCCGCTCGACGCGGTCGGTGAGCATCGACGCCATGGTGGGCACGGCCTGCACCACCGTGCACGCGTGCTGCTGGATCTGGTCGAGGACCGGCTCGGTGCGGAACCGGCGGGTGGAGACCCACAGCGCGCCCGTCACCAGCGCCAGCATCGCCCCGCTGCCGAGCCCCGCCGCGTGGGCCAGGGGCAGCGGCGAGGCGATCCGGTCGTCGGCGCGCAGCCCTGCGGCCTCGGCCGTCCAGGCCGCGTTGGCCAGCAGGTTGCCGGCGCTCAGCGACACCATCTTGGCCGGGCCGGTGGAGCCCGAGGTGAACTGGATGTTGCAGGCGGCGTCGGGATCACCCACGGGTGCGGGAACCGGGCCGTCCCAGCCGGGCAGCCGGGCCAGCCCCGCGTGTCCCAGGTCCGCGTCGAGGACGTGCCAGCCGTCCGGCCGCTCGCCGGGCGGCAGCGCCGCCAGGACCCGCGTGACGGTGGACGGGCCGTGCCGGTCGCGGACCCGCTCGGCGGCGTAGAGGCGCCGGGGTCGGCTGCGGGCCAGCGCCGAGGTCAGCTCGGGCCCGGTGAGGCCGGGGTGCAGGGTGGTCAGGGCGGCGCCCCGCCAGGCCGCGGCGGCCAGCAGCACCAGCCAGGCCAGCCCGTTCTCGGCCCAGACCGCGATCCGGTCGCCGCGGCCGACGCCCTGGGCCGCCAGGACGGCGGCGGCCCGGCCGGCGAGGTCGGCGAACTCCCCCGTGGTCACCGGCCGGGCCGGATCGTCGAAGACGTACAGGGCGCGGTCCGGCTGCCGCGCGGCGCGCTCCAGCACGGTGAGGTCGAGGGCTGGCGGAATCACGGATCACTCCTTGGTCAGCAGCAGGTTTCCGTGGTCGTCGACCGTGGCGGCCCATCCGCCGCCGACGACGGTGGTGCTGCCGTTCTCGCGTACGACGGCGGGACCGACGACGGCACAGCCCGGCCCCAGGTCGGCGCGCCGCCACACGGTCGCCTCGACCCAGCCGCCCGGGCGGTAGAGACGGGTCCTGCCGGGCTGCGCCGGGCCGCCGGTCGGGGCGGCGAAGCGGACGGCCGGGCGGGGCCCGAACGCGGTGAGCCGACAGTTGACGATCTCGGCGGGGTGGTCGGAGCGGGTGTAGGCGTACCGCTCGGCGTAGGCGGCGTGGAAGGCCGCCACCAGCTCGTCGGCGGTGGCCGGCAGCTCGGGCAGGGCGACGGCGAGGTCGAAGCTCTGGCCCCGGAACCGCATGCCGACCGACAGGCCGAAGCTGACCTGGTCGGGCTCCACGTCGTCCTCGGCCTTGAGCTGGGCCAGGGCGGCGTCGCGCAGGTCGGCCAGGGCCGCCCGGACGGCCGCCAGGCCGTCGT
Organism: Micromonospora sp. NPDC007220; assembly: GCF_040634035.1. Taxonomy (NCBI): domain Bacteria; kingdom Bacillati; phylum Actinomycetota; class Actinomycetes; order Micromonosporales; family Micromonosporaceae; genus Micromonospora; species Micromonospora sp. NPDC007220. Next base: position 13,513 of record NZ_JBEYEU010000010.1, read on the forward strand.
CGTCGGCCGGCACCAGCACGGTACGGACGTAGTCGTGGCGGGCCTGGGCGGTGACGAAGCCGAGCGCGGAGAAGTTGCCCGGCACCGGCGGAACCAGGACCCGACGGATGCCGAGTTCGTCGGCGAGGTCGGTGGCGTGCATCGGGCCGGCGCCGCCGAAGGGCATCAGCACGAAGTCGCGCGGGTCGTGCCCGCAGGCGACGGAGATCTCCTTGATCGCGCTGGTCATCTTGACCGTGGCGAGGGTGAGGATGCCGTGCGCCAGGTCCAGCTCGTCGAGACCGAACGTGCCGGCCAGCCCGGCCAGGGCGGTGCGGGCCGCGTCGGGGTCGAGCGGCACCTCCCCGCCCAGGCTCTCCTGCGGGTCGAGGTGGCCGACGAGCAGGTGCGCGTCGGTGGTGGTCGGCTCGGTGCCGCCCCGGCCGTACGCGGCCGGGCCGGGGGTCGAGCCGGCGCTGCGCGGCCCGACCCGCAGTTCCCCGCCCCGGTCGCGCCAGGCGATCGAGCCGCCGCCGGCGCCGATCGTGTTGATCTCGACCTGGAAGGTGCGGTTCGGGTAGCCGGCGATCTTCCCATCGTTGGTCATCAACGGCGCGCCGTTCTTGATCAGGCAGACGTCCGTGCTGGTGCCGCCGATGTCGCAGGTGATGACGTTGGGATAGCCGGCGAGCGAGGCGAGGTGCACGGTGGCCGCGACTCCGCCGGCGGGCCCCGAGAGGGCGAGGTTGATCGGCAGCCGCCCGGCCTCCTCGGTGGAGACGACACCGCCGCTGCTCGTCATGATCGACAGCGGGTGGGCGTACCCGCCGTCGGCGAGGGCGCCGCCGAGCCCGCGCAGGTAGTCGGCGACGGTCGCCCGCACGCTGGCGTTGAGCACGGTGGTGGCGAACCGCTCGTACTCGCCCTGCTCCGGCACCACGTCGGAGGAGACGGTGCAGACCAGGTCGGGGTACCGCTCGGCCAGCCGCCGCGCCGCGGCCCGCTCGTGGGCGGGATTGCGGTACGAGTGCAGCAGGCAGACCGCCACCGCCCGGGGACCGGCGGCGGCCACCCGGTCGAGGGCCTCGTCCAGTTCGTCGGTGTCCAGCGGCCGGACGACGCTGCCGTCGGCGCCGATGCGTTCGCGCAGCACGTGCCGGTGCCGGCGCGCGACGAGCGGCGGCCGGCCGCTCTCCTTGACGCTGTAGAGGCGGGGCCGGTGCCCGAGGCCCATCTCCAGCACGTCCCGGAAGCCCTCGGTGGCCAGGACCGACACCGGCTCGCCGGAGCCTTCGAGCAACGCGTTGGTCACCCGGGTGGTGCCGTGCACGAAGCGGTCGACCGTGTCCAGGCTGACACCGAGCTTGGCGAGGCCCTCGAAGATCGCCGCCGCCGGATCGTGCGGGGTGGAGAGGGTCTTGGCCTCGGCGAGCCGGGCGGTGGCCGGCTCGTAGACGATGACGTCGGTGAAGGTGCCACCGATGTCGACGCCGATGCAGAGCATGGCGAGCCTTTCGGATAGGGGGTGGATGGCGTCGGCGACGGGTCGGGCCGCTAGAAGTTCACGCCGTAGCGGCGCAGGGTCCGTCCCGTGACCAGACGCAGGATCCAGTCGAAGAGGTAGCCGAGCAGGCCCAGGGCGATGATGCCCACGAAGACCCATTCCGTCTTGGCGTAGTTCCGTGCCGTCCAGATCAGCGATCCCAGGCCGCTCTGGGCGGCGACGATCTCGGCGGAGACGATCGTCAGGAACGAGTTGCCCATCGCCAGCCGGGCCCCGGTGACCACGTGCGGCACCGTCGACGGCAGCACGACCGAGACGAGGCTGCGTACGGGGCCGGCGCCGAGCGCGCGGGCCGCCCGCATCCGGATCTCGTTGACCGACAGCACCCCGGCCAGGGTGTTGAGGGCGACGATGAAGACGGTGGTGTAGAAGATCAGCGCCACCTTCGACGCCTCCCCCGGCCCGAGCCAGATGATGGCCAGGGTGACGAAGGCGATCGGCGGCACGAAGCGGAAGAACTGGATGTACGGGTCGAGCATCAGCCGCAGCCAGGGGATGCAGCCCATCAGCAGACCCATCGGCACGCCGACGAGCACGCCGAGCAGCCAGCCGGTGAGGATGCGGGTCGAGGACGCGCTGACCGAGTCCCACAGGGTCCCGTCGCGGACGAGTTCGACCGCGCCGTCGAGGGTGAGCCGCGGCGAGGGCAGGAAGAAGGCCGTGTAGTTGCGGCTGACCAGGTCCCAGATCAGGACGCCGAGCAGCACCGACAGGACCGACAGCCCGATGCGGGTCAGCCGGGGCCAGCGGTTGCGGCGGGGGCCGGCCGACGCCGACGCCCTGGTGCGGTCGGGAACGGTGGGTGCCTCGACTGTCATCGCCCCTCCGTCCGGTCGTCGCCCGCGCCGGGCCGCCCGTCGTGGCCGTCGTCGAGCCCCTGGGCGCGCAGCGTCCGGGCCACCTCGGCGCCGATGTCCTCGCGCAGCTCCCGGAAGAGCGCCGCGCAGGCCGGGTCGGTCAGGTCGCGGGGGCGGGGCAGGTCGCAGCGGTAGTCCTTCTTGATGGCCGCCGACGGTCCCGCGGTCATCGTGACGATCCGGTCGCCGAGCAGGATCGCCTCGCCGATGTCGTGGGTGACGAAGATGATCGTGGCGCCGGTCTCGCGCCAGATCCGGTCGAGTTCGACCTGCATCACGAGCCGGGTCTGGGCGTCCAGCGCCCCGAACGGCTCGTCCATCAGCACGACCGAGGGGTCGTTGGCCAGGACCCGGGCGAGCTGGGCCCGCTGGCGCATGCCGCCGGAGAGCTGCTCGGGGAACCGCTCGGCGCTGTGCGCGAGGCCGACCATCGCCAGGTACCGCTCGACGACCGCCTCGCGCTGGGCCTTCGGCACGCCGCGCATCTGCGGCCCGAAGGCGACGTTCTGGCGTACGGTCAGCCAGGGGAACAGCGCCTCGGCGCTCTGGAAGACCACGCCCCGCGACACGTCGGGCCCGGTCACGGGCTCGCCGCCGCAGGTCACCTCGCCGGCCGCCGGCCGGACGAAGCCGGCGACCGCGTTGAGCAGCGTGGACTTGCCGCAGCCACTCGGGCCGAGCAGGCAGACGAGTTCACCGGCGGCGATGTCGAGGCTCGCGCCGCTGACGGCGACGAACTCGCCGAAGCGGATGTCGACGTCGCTGATACGGATCGGGGAGCCGGCGCGGCTGGCGGGTCGGCCGGCGAAGGTCGTGGCGGGTGCGGTGCCGTCGACTGTCACGCCACCCCCTTGACCATGACGGTCGCCGGGTCCGCCTTCTGGGTGACGATCTTGCTGTCCTGCTGGAACTGGGCGATCTCGCCGTAGCGCTTGAGGTCGTCGTCGGTGAAGTCGCGGACCTGGCACTGGACGCCCTCCAGCAGCGTCTGGGCCTCCTTCGCCGGCACCTTGATGGCCTTCTCGGTGACCGTGCCCGCCTTGGCCGGGTCCTTCGTGAGCTGCTCGCACGCCTGGCCGATGGTCTGGACGACCTTCTTGGCGGTCTCCTTGTTGGCCTCGTACCAGGCGCCGTCGACCCCGATCACCAGGTTGTAGACGTAGCCGATGTCGCCGCTGGTCAGCAGGACCTTGCCGCCGTTGGCGACGCCGCGCGACGGCCACGGCTCCCACATGATGTAGCCGTCCACGTCGCCGCGTTGCAGCAGGGCCGGCATCTCGGCGGGCGAGGCGTTGACGAACTCGACGGACTCCCGGCTGATGCCGCGCGCCGCGAGGACCTTGTTGGTGGCGTACTCGTTGACGGTGCCGGGAACGACGCCGTACTTCTTGATGCCCGACACGTCGTTGACGCCGGAGCGCGCCACGAGCTTGATGAAGCTGGGCGACTGCGAGAAGACGGCCAGACCCTTGATGTCACCCCGGGTGGCACGGTTCAGCAGGCTCGACTCGGTGCTGGCCGTGAACTGGCCCTGCTTGGCCAGGATCGCGTCGAGGCCGCCGGTGCCCTCCTGGAACTGGGTGACGGTGACGTTCAGGCCGTTGGCCCCAAACAGCTTCTCCTGGTCGGCGAGGTAGATCGGGGAGTACGCCGGGTCGACGCCGACGCCGAAGTTGACCGCCGCCGACGGGGCCGCCTCGCCGCCACCGGACTCGGTCGGGGTCTGGTTCTCCGCGCATGCCGCAACGGCGGCGGTCACCAGCAGGGCTGCTACCGCAGCTCGCAATGCTCGCATTCTCATGGCTACCCCAGATACCTAGCGGCTCATATTATGGTTACCGTTGCTTAATATGGGACGCTACTGCCGGACGGTGGGCGCAGTCAAGAGATTCGGCCTCACCTTCCTGCAACAGACAGTAGCCGTCGATCATCGCCAGCCGACGGGTCGAACCCGCGACCACAAACCGGGAGTCCGATGAACACGCAGGACAAACGGGCCCATGCCGCCCGGACGCAGCCGCCGCCCACCGCCGAAGCGACCGAGTTGACCACTCTGCGTAGCCAAGGATCCGCTGGCGGCGGCCGGCTTGTCGCGCCGGCGCTCGTCGGACTGCGCACCTCGCTGGAGCGGGCGTGGACCCCGACCGAGACGATCCTCTACGCCCTCGGGGTCGGCGCGGGACAACGCGACCCGGCGGCGGAGCTCCGCTTCACCACCGAAAACTCCACCGGCCACCCGCAGCGGGTGCTGCCGACCTTCGCCAGCGTGCTGGCCGCCGACCCGCCGCCCCTGGGCGAACTCACCGCGATCCGGCACGCGGAGGAGGCGCTGACCCTGTTCCGCCCGCTGTCACCGGGCGGGCAGGTGCACACCACCGCCGCCGTGACCGCCCTGCACGACCAGGGCAGCGGTGCCCTGGTCGAGCACGTCTCCCGGCTCCACGACCCGGCGGGCACGCTCGTCGGCACCGTACGCCGGGCCATGTACGTCATCGGGGCCGGCGGATTCGGCGGGCGTCGCGCCCGGCCCGCCCGCTGGCAGCCGCCGGCCGACCCACCCGAGCACCGGATCGTCGCCACCGTCCGCCCGGACCAGGCGCTGCTCTACCGGCTCAGCGGGGACCGCAACCCGCTGCACTCCGATCCGGCGGTCGCCGGTCGGGCCGGGCTGCCCCGTCCGATCCTGCACGGCCTGTGCACCTTCGGCTTCGCCGGCCGGCTCCTGCTGCCCCTCGTCGGTGACGACCCGACCCGCGTCCGGCACGTCCGCGTCCGCTTCGCCGCCCCGCTGCACCCGGGCGACACCCTGACGGTGCACGCCTGGCGGCGCCCGTACGGCGTGGTCTTCCGCGCCACCGACGGGACCGGACGGGTCGTCCTGGACCGGGGCGTGCTGGCGGTCTCCGCCCGGTGACCACCCGCCTGTCCGTCCTCCGGTAGCGCCCCGACACGGCGGAGCGGGTCCTACGGGGCCGCCCGGCCGCGGTCGGCGGTCACGCCGTCACGTGCCCGGCGCGCGGAGCCGCTCGATCGCGTCCAGCCTGCGGCGCAGCAGGGCGCGTTCGGGTTCGGTGCCCGCCAGGCCGAGCGCCTCCCGGTACGCCTCGGCGGCGTCGGCGTGCCGGCCGAGGCAGTGCAGCAGGTCGGCCCGGGCGGCCGGGTAGGGGTGGTGGCCCCGCAGCAGCGGCTCGTCGGCCAGCTCGTCCAGCAGCGCCAGTCCCGCCTCCGGGCCGTCGCGCATCGCCACCGCCGCCGCCCGGTTCAGCGCGACGACCGGGGACGGCGCGAGGGCGAGCAGCACGTCGTAGAGCGCGACGATCTGCGGCCAGTCGGTGGTGGCGAGGTCCGCCGCCTCGACGTGCAGGGCGGCGATCGCGGCCTGCACGCCGTACGGGCCGGGCGGGCCGCCGGCCAGCGCGACGGGCACCAGGTCGAGGCCCTCGGCGATCATGCGGCGGTCCCAGCGACCACGGTCCTGCTCGTCGAGCAGCACCAGCTCGTCGTCCGGGCCGGTGCGGGCGTCGCGGCGGGCGTGGATCAGCAGCATGAGCGCGAGCAGCCCGGCGACCTCCCGGCCGGCGGGCAGCAGCCGGCGCAGGATCCGGGCCAGCCGGATGGCCTCCTCGGCGAGGTCGAGCCGCTGCAGGCGCGGGCCCTCGCTGGCCGCGTACCCCTCCGTGAAGATCGAATACACCGCCTGGAGCACCCCCGGCAGCCGCTGCGGCAACTCCTGCGCGCCGGGCACGCGGAACGGGATCCGGGCCTCGTGGATCTTCTTCTTCGCCCGGGTGATCCGCTTGGCCATCGTCGCCGTCGGCACCAGGAAGGCGCGGGCCACCTCCGGCGTGGTCAGGCCCGCCAGGTAGCGCAGCGTCAGCGCCCCGTGGTCCTCGGCCGCGAGCGCCGGGTGCGCGCAGGTGAAGAAGAGCTGCAGCCGCTCGTCCGGCAGCTCACCACCCGGCATCGGGGCGGGGGCGGGCTCCGCCCGATCCGCCTCCGCCTGGAGGATCGCCAGCCGCGCGGCGAGGGCCTGGTCCCGGCGCAGCCGGTCGACCGCCCGGCGGCGCGCGGTGGTCATCAGCCAGGCGCCGGGCCTGGGCGGAACGCCGTCGACCGGCCACCGGGTCAGCGCCGCCTCGACGGCCTCGGAGGTGACCTCCTCGGCCAGGTCCAGGTCGCCGAAGCGGCGGACGAGGGCCGCCAGCAGCCGGCCGCGTTCCTCACGGAACACGGCCTCCACGACCGCCGCCGGCGCCTCGTCCGTCCCCCCGGTGTCGGCGGGCGCTCCGCCCACCGCGCTCAGCCCCCGAACTCGGCGACCGGCCGGACCACGACGGCGCCGTTCCCGCGCGCGCCGGGGCAGCGCGCCGCCCAGTCGAGCGCGACGTCGAGGTCCGGCACGTCGATCACGTAGAAGCCGCCGAGGATCTCGCGGGTCTCGGCGAACGGCCCGTCCGTGACGGTCCGCCTGCCGTCCTCGCCGACCCGCACGGTGGTGGCGGTGACCAGGTCCGCCAGCGACTCGCCGGAGACCAGAATCCCCGCCTCGCGCACCTGCTTGTCGTACGCCATCCAGTCGCTGACGTCGCAGCCGGCGGCCCCGCCGTCCTCGCCGACCGCACCCGCGTTGATGAGCAACATGTACTTCATGATCCGACTCCCCTCAGTGTCGCGTCGCCGCTGCCGTACCGGGCGACGCCGTACGACATCACTACGGACGGGGGACGGCCGATTGGACAGCCCGCCCGAAGATTCTTTCCCGGTTCGGCTCCGGCTACCGGTGGAACCCGTCGTCCCTGCCGTCCGCGGGGGCCTCCGGCAGGAGGTGACCCAGCCCGGTCAGTTCCAGCACGGCGTGGGCGGGGCTCTGCGGGGTGGCGGTGACGCGCAGATGCGCGACGATCCGGGCGACCTCGTGCAGCACCCGTACGCCGGTGCTGCTCAGGTGGGTGACCGGGGTGAGGTCGATGGTCAGCGGCAGGCTGCCGCCGCGGCTGGCCTGCATGATCGCGGCGCGCAGCCGGGGGCCGGAGACCAGGTCCACCGGCCCCCGCACCCGCAGTGTCCGGCTCGCCGGCGCCTCGATGACGGCGGCCGTGAACTCCTCGACGACGGCGGCCTGCTTGTGGGGGCCGGCCGCCTGGGCGGCGGCGGTGGTGGTGACGTTGGCGGCCTGGCCGATGTGGTGGTGCATGCTGACGGTGGTGCCGGCGGCGGTGCGGCTGACCTCCGCGCGGTCGACGAGCCCGCGGATCATCGTCAGCCCACGGCCGCGACCGCCCGGGTCGGCGACCGGTGGGCGCCACCGCCCCTGGTCGGCGCAGGTGACGTGCACGACGCCCTGGTGGTCCAGCGTGCCGTGCAGCGTGAACGTCCCCGGCGTACCGCTCGGATAGGCGTGGTCGACGGCGTTGGTGACGGCCTCCCCCGCGGCGTGGACGAGGTCGCTCGCGTCGAGTTCGCCGGCCCCGATCCGGACGAGCCAGTCGCTCAGGTGCCGGCGCATCGGGCGCAGCGCCGTCCTGTCGGCGGGCAGGGTCACGTGCAGCGGTGCGAGGGGCTGCGGCAGGAGGTGGGCGGCGAGGAGCGTGGTGTCGTCGCCGAAGCCGCCGCCGGCGAGGGCGAGCCGTTCCGTGACCAGGGTGCAGATCCGGTCGGGCAGCCGCTGCGGGATGGTCGTGGCCGCGTCGAGTATCGCCCGCCGGGCGGCCGCCGCGGCGTCGGCCAGGATGCGGGCGCCGTCGTGCAGGCTCTGCCGGGGGCGTTCGATCAGGCCGTCGGTGTAGAGCAGCAGGACGTCGTCGGCCCGTAGCTGGTGGGTCTGCACCGGGGCGGGGTCCGCTCCGGTGCCCAGTGGTCCCGTGGGCGTCAGGGGCAGGTACCGGGCCTCGCCGGTGGCGCCGATCACCAGCGGCGCGGGGTGTCCGTGGCTGGCCGCTTCGAGCGTCCCCGTGTCGGGATCGAGTACCGCGAGGCAGGTGGTGGCCGCCCGGGTCACGTCGGCGCGGCCCGCGAAGTCGTCCAGGACCGCCAGCACCTGCGGCAGGCCGCCGCCCGACTGCAACGCCTGCCGGGCGACCGTACGGAGCTGACCCATGGCCGCCGCCGCCGTGGCGCCGTGCCCGACGACGTCGCCGACGGTCAGCGCGAGCCGCCCGTCGGGCAGGGGAACCACGTCGAACCAGTCCCCGCCGGCGACGAGGTCGCTGCTCGCGACCAGGTAGTGGGCGGCGACCTGCACGTGCGGCAGGACGGGCAGCACGTCGGGCAGGAGGCTGCGTTGCAGTTCCAGGACCAGACCGGCGGCCTGACGGTAGCGCCGCTCCGCGGTGGCGGCGGCGGTCTCGGCGGCCTGCCGGGCGGCCACCACGGGGGTGGCGTCGACGGCCTGCACGATCACCCCGCGCACCGAGCCGTCCGGGTTGCGCCACGGCGCCATGTCGAACGTGTAGAAGGCCTCGGTCAGCGTGCCGTCGCCGTTGCGGTCGGTCAGGACGCGCTGCTCGTAGCCGTGCGAGCGGATGCCGTGCAGGGCCTGGTCGAGCAGTTCGAAGATGTGCTGGCCGGCGAGTTCCGGCACCGCCCGACGGAAGGGCTCACCGATCAGGCCGCTGCGGTTGCCGACGGCGGCGCGCACCGCCGGGTTCGCGGCCACCACCCGCAGCTCGGGCCCCTCGAAGATCCACACGAATCCGGGCAGCTGCTCGAACCCGTCGAGCACCGCCTGCGGGTCACCGGAGGACCAGCGTGCATGCGGAGCGGTCACCGACGCCCACCCTCACCCGTGCCCACCAGCAGCACCCTGTCATGCCCGCGCCCGCCCGTCCAATCCGTCGCGTGCGTCCACGCCGTCGAGGATCCGGGGGCGGCCCGCCGCGGTGAGCGCGTCGGCGAGCCGGGTACCGGGCCCCGCCGCCGACCCGCGAGGTGACCTCGGGGCGCGCACCGACGGTCCTTGACCACGCCGGCCGGTTGGCCGTAGGTTCCAGCCCTACATCGACATCGGTAGTTCGATGTGGCCGGCACGGCCGGTCCGTTCCCCCACGTCCGCAACCCCCTCGCGACAAGGACGGTCATGACGATCACCCGCCGCTCGCTGCTCGGCACGGTCGCCGCGGCCGGCCTGGCCACGGCCGTCGCGCCGGTCCTCGCCCCCGGCACGGCCCGGGCCGCCGCCTGGAAGAAGCGCCTGACCGGCGCCGACCTGGACACCAACCACCGGTGGCGCGTCGCGGGCACGGACCTGGGCATACCGTACGTGCTGGAGAACGGCTCGATCGGCTACCTGTTCGGCGACACGTTCGACACCCCGTGGCCCGAGGGTCCGCCGGTGCCGAACGACTGGCGCTCGCCGGTGATGCTGCGCTCCGCCGTGCACCCGGGCGCCGCCGGCGGGATCGTCTTCGACAGCGCCGCCCGGGTGGCGGGCAACGGCCGGGCCCCGGAGCTGATGCACAACGGCCACCACGGCATCGGCATCGACGGGCTGCGGGAGGTGACCGTCATCCCGAACGACGGCATCGCCTTCCCCGAGACCGGCCGGCAGCTCGTGTCGTACATGAGCATCGAGAACTGGAACTCCGCCGGCCCGGCCGGGCCGCACTGGCGCTCGCGCTACGCCGGGCTGGCCTACAGCGACAACGGCAACGACTTCATCCGTACGCCCCTGAAGTGGTGGAACGACGCCACCAACACCGACCCGTTCCAAATGTGGACGATGCAGCGCGACGGGGACTGGGTGTACGTCTTCTCGGTGCGCGCCGGGCGCCAGCCCGGGCCGATGATGCTGCGCCGGGTCCGCTGGGACCGCCTGTTCTCCCCCGAGTCGTACGAGGGCTGGGGTTGGAACGGCAGCAACTGGGGCTGGGGCCGCCCGTGCACGCCCATCCTCACCGGCCGCTTCGGCGAGCCCTCGGTGCGGCGGCTGGCCGACGGCACCTGGGTGATGTCGTACCTGAACTGCGCCACCGGGTGCATCGTCACGCGCACGGCGGACGGGCCGGACCGGGTCTGGACGGCCGAGCGGATCCAGGTCACCTCCTGGCAGGAACCGGGCCTCTACGGCGGCTTCATCCACCCGTGGTCCAGCCGACGCGCCAACGACCTGCACCTCATGGTCTCGAAGTGGACCAGGACGCCCGACAACCGCAGCACCGCCTACCACGTCAGCCAGTTCGTCGGATCGGCGTAGCCAGACGCCGCCCCGGCCGACCGACGGCGCCGGGAAGGATACCGACAGCGTGTTGGTACGATGCCAACATGCAGTCGGTAAAATTGCGCCCCCGGTGGTGGGCATGTTCCTAGCGGTACGCGAACTGCGGTTCGCCAAGGCCCGGTTCGGCCTGATGGGGGCCGTCGTCGCGCTCATCGCGGTGTTGGTGGTGCTGCTGTCCGGGCTCTCCACGGGCCTGGTGAACGACGGCGTGTCGGGGCTCCAGCGCATTCCGGCGACCTCCTTCGCCTTCGCCGACGGGGTGCAGCACGATTCGGCGTTCTCCCGCAGCGTCATCGACGTCTCCGCGGTGGACACGTGGCGGGCGCAACCACGCGTCGCCGACGCGGCGCCCTTCGGCAACGCGCTGGTCAACGCCCGCAGCGACTCGGGCGTGGAGATCGACCTCGCGTTGTTCGGCGTGCCCACCGACTCGTTCCTCGCCCCGCCCGTGGCCGAGGGCGCCCGGTTGGACGCCGCGAACGGCATCGTGGTGAGCCGGACCGCCATCGAGGCCGGGCTGCGGGTGGGCGACACGGTCACCGTCGACCGGATCGGCACCCGGCTCACGGTGGTGGGCGCCATGGCCGAGCAGCACACGTTCGGTCACGTCGACGTGGCCTACCTACCGCTGCGGATCTGGCAGGAGATCAAGGCCGGCGTCCGCCCCGGCGAACCCGTACCGGGCGGCACCTACGAGGAGATCACCGCCGTGGCGGTGCGGGCCGCCAACGGTGCCGAGGTCGACCTGGCGGCTGGTGACCGGGCCGCCGGCACCGAGAGCCTGTCCCGCACCCAGTCGTACGGCGCCTCGCCCGGCTACACCGCCGAGACGTCGACCCTGCGGCTGATCGAGTGGTTCCTCTACGCCATCTCGGCGCTGGTGGTCGGCGCCTTCTTCACGGTGTGGACCATCCAGCGCCGTGCGGAGATCGCCGTGCTGCGGGCCATGGGCGCTCCGACGGCGTACCTGCTGCGCGACGGGCTGGTCCAGGCCCTCGCGTTGTTGCTGCTCGCCGTCGGCGCGGGCGTCGCGGTCGGCACGGCGGCCGGCAGCCTGGTCGGCAGCGGCATCCCGTTCGCGCTCAGCGCGCCGGCGATCGCGGTGGCCGCCCTCCTCCTGCTCGTCCTCGGCCTGCTCGGAGCGGCCGTGGCCATCGTCCGGATCGCCGCAGTGGATCCGCTGACCGCACTGGGAGCGAACCGATGACCGACACCGGCCTGGTCATGCGCGGTGTGAGCCTGCGCTTCGGCGATGGCGACGACACCGTACCGGCCTTGGACGGCGTCGACCTGACCGTTGCCCCCGGGCAGTTCGTCGCGGTCGTCGGCCCCTCGGGCGCCGGCAAGTCCAGCCTGCTCGCGGTGGCCGGCGGGCTGACCGTCCCGACGTCGGGTTCGGTCACCCTCGGCGGGCGGGACATGACCGTGCCGAGCGCACGGGCGCGGGCCGCACTGCGCCGGGAGTTCGTCGGCTTCGTGTTCCAGTCCGGCAACCTCATTCCCGCGTTGACCGCCGTGGACCAGCTGCGGCTGCCGGCCCGCTTCGGCGGTCACGGCTCCCGGGCGCGCGAGGCGACGGCCCTGCTCGACGAGGTCGGGATGGCCCACAAGGCGAACCGCCGACCGCACCAGCTCTCGGGTGGCGAACGGCAACGTGTCGGCATCGCCCGTGCCCTGGTCAACCGGCCGCGACTACTCTTGGTGGACGAGCCGACCGCCGCCCTCGACCGTGCCCGCAGTCACGAGGTGGTGGAGCTGCTCGCCCGCGAGACCAAGGAGAACGACGTCGCCACCGTCATGGTCACCCACGACCACGACGTGCTGCGCCACTGCACGACGGTGTACGAGATGATCGACGGGCGACTGATGCCCGTGCCGTGACGATGGGGGTTCCCGTGCCGAAGATCCAGGCGCCCACGGTGGCCGAGCACCGGGCCCGCCAGCGGCGGGCGATCCTGGCGGCGGCCCGGGAGATCCTCGCGGAGAGCGGGGCGCAGGCGCCGAGCCTGGCCGAGGTGGGCAAGCGGACAGGCCTGGCGCGCCCCAGCGTCTACCAGTACTTCAAGTCGCGGGAGGACCTGCTCAACGCCGTCATCGCCGACATGTTCCCGGAGTGGTCGGCATACGTCACGCAGCAGATGGACCGGGCCAACGACCCCGGCGGGCGGGTGCTGGCCTACGTCGAGGCCAACCTACGCCTCGTCGCCCAGGGGGAGCACGCGGTCATGCGTGGGCTCGCCGCCAGCGTGCCGGGCGCCGTCCTCGCCGAGGAGAGCCGCGTCCTGCACGACCAGTTGCGTACGCCGCTGGTGGCGGCCCTGGCCGAGCACGGCGCGAGCGACCCGGCCGCCGCGGCGGAGCTGATCCAGGCGGTGGTCTACGCGTCCTCACAGATGATCGAGAACGGCACCTCGGAAGCCGCCGTGCTCGCCCTCACCCGGGATCTCCTGGGCCCCTACCTGCGACAGCAGGGCTGAGCGTCACGGATGTCCGGCGGCGGCCCGGCGCACCAGCCGACGCGCCTCGTCGCGGGGGACGCCCGTGGCGCGCAGCAGGTCGTTGGCGATGGTCCGCAGTTGGGACACGACGATGGTGCCCGAGAACCCCATGTCCTGACGGCACGCCTCGCCGGCCTCCCGCACCGCCGCCAGCACCCGCTCGCGCGCACCGACGGGTTCCCGGGCGGCCAGGAACTCGCGGTGCAGCATCCGGACGGCCTCGCCGTAGCGCTCGACGGCGGCGGGCAGGCCGGGCGGCACCGGCTCGTCGTCGCGCAGGGCGGTGCCGATGCGGCGCACGAGGGTGCGGCTGTTGCGGAAGGCCCGTTCCATGTGCTCCACGCCGTGCCGGTACGCCCGCAGCGCCCGGCGGCGGCGCCAGCGCAGCGGCGAGAACCTGGTGACCTCCTCGGCGGCCTCGACGGCTTCGCTGAGCCGGTCGAGTTCGGGCTCTGCGGCGCGCATCCGGTCGAGCACCTCCTCCGCCGCGCGGGCGTCGCCGCGGGCCAGCGCCTCCGCCGACGCGGTCAGCTGGCGGGCGAAGAGGTCCAGCGCGGAGTCCGCCACGCGACGCACGGTCCGCAGCGGATGCAGCGGGACGATGACGAGCACGACCAGCAGGCCGACCAGCCCGCCGACCAGCGCGTTGACGGTCCGGGGCAGCTCGAGGTCGGGATTGTTCGGGGTGAGGGTGGCCACCAGCACGCCCGTACCCCCGGCCTGGGTCATGAGGGCTCCGCCGCCGCGGACCAGCACCGCCACGGCGATCGCCAGGAAGACGATGACGCCGGTCTGCCACGGCCCGGTGCCCAGCAGGCCGATCAGCACGTCGCCGACGGCGATGCCGAGCACCACCCCGGCGATCAGCTCGACGGTGCGGCGGGTGCGGTTGCCGATGGCCGCGGCGATCACACCGACCGCGGCGGCCGGCGCGAAGGTCGGGTCCTGGTTGCCCAGCACCTCGCGGGCCGTCACCCAGGCCAGGGCCGCGGCCAGACCGGCCTGCACGGCGAGGAGGAGGTACGACTGCAGGCGCCGGTAGGTCTCCCGGCCGGTGCGGCGCAGCCGGGAGTCCGACTCCGCCGCCGCCGCGTCCCCCACGATGCGCATGGCCGGGGTTACCCTGCCCGCCCGGCCCCGAACGTCAGGCGGGGTGGGCCATGACGCCGGTCAGCGCGACGACCCCGGGCAGCCGGGTGTCCTGGCGCAGGAACTGCACCACCACCGGCACCGGCGAGCGCAGCAGGCAGCCGTAGGGACGGTCGAGGCGGACCGCCTCCGGGTCGATCAGGTCGTTGACCCGCACGTGCCGGATCCGTCGCGCCCCGACCAGGATCCGGTACGGCCCGACGGGCTCGGCGTCCTCGTAGTAGACGTCCAGGCTGACCTCGGTGTCCTGGTCGGTGGCGTTGAGCACGCAGAGCTGGTCGAAGCTGGTGAACTGCGGTTCGGGACCGTGGCCGGGGAACGGCACGTGCCCGCCGGGAACGACCCACGTGCGGGCACCGAGCTGTGCCGTCACGCCTCCTCCAGCAGCCGGGCCAGGTCCGGGGTGAGGAACACCCCGTCCGGGTCCAGTCGGCGCCGCAACGCCTGGAAGTCGTCCCAGCGGGGATAGAGCGGACGCAGCTCGCGGGCGGTCAGCCAGTGCTTCTTGCCCCAGTGCGGCCGGCCGCCGTACTGCCGGAAGACCGCCTCCATGTCCCGGAAGTACTCCTCGTACGGCAGGGTGGTGTTCTGCAGGCAGGCGATGGTCGCGGTCGGCCGGCCGTAGGCGTTGCTCAGCCAGATGTCGTCGGCGGCGATGCTGCGCACCAGCACCCGCCAGCCGGCGACCCGGCGGTGCCGCTGCCTGATGCGCCGCCGCACCTCCGCGAAGCAGGCCGGCAACGCCTCCACCGGCAGCATGTACTCGATCTCCTCGAACCGCAGTTCCCGGTGGCGGGGGATGGCCCGGTGGGTGGGTGCCACGTGGACCTCGCGGGGCTCGTCCACGGCCGCCGAGCCCGGTACCCGCGGCGCGTGCCACACCCGCTCGTCCGGCGTCTGGTCGACCCGGTTCATGACCCGGACCTGGGTAAGGTCGTTGCGGGGATACCAGTAGAAGTCCATGTTGCGGTTGGTGTGCTGCAACTCGGCCAGGTGCTCCAGGGTCCAGGCGACGGGCGCGCACCAGGACCGGCGGTGCAGCTGGTAGCGGGGTTGCACGGTCAGCGTGACCCGGGTGAGCACGCCGAGGGCGCCCAGGGAGAGCCGGGCCGCCGGCAGGAGCTCCGGGTGGTGGTCCGCGCTGACGTCCACCGTGTCGCCGGTTCCGGTGACCAGCCGGACGCCGGCGACCTGGGTGGAGAGGTTGCCGAAGCCGAGGCCGGTGCCGTGGGTGCCGGTGGCGGTCGCGCCGGCGATCGACTGGTAGTCGACGTCCCCGAGGTTGTCCATCGCCAGCCCCGCGTCGTACAGGCCCTCCCCGAGGGCCTTGAGTTTGGTGCCGGCGCGGACCGTGGCGAGCCCGTCGTCGTCGGCGATCACCCCGGCGAGCCGGTCGAGGCTGGCGAGGATTCCGTCGGTGCGCACCAGCGGGCTGGACGAGTGCCCGGAGCCCACCGGCCGCAGCGTCGTGCCGGTCTCGCGGGCCCGCCGCACCAGCGCCCGCACCTCGTCCTCGTCGGCGGGCTCGGCGTACTCGGCGGGGGTGAACGACAGGCTGCCGGACCAGTTCACGAACTCTCGTCCCACGTCCCCTCCCCGCGTCCGGTCCGGCGGCTTACCCGCCGGCTCGTGGGGTAGTCGTGAGGGCGCCGGGCCCGGTGACGTCGAGGACGTCGAGCAGGCCCAGCAGTCCGGCGAGCACGACGGCCTCGTCGTGGGTGAGGGTGATGCTGCGGGTGGCGTCGGGGTCGTCGCCGTCGGGGTAGACCAGCTCACGCCGGCCGCCGACGTGGTGGGTCACCACCCCGACGCGCACTCCCGCGTCGGTGGTGAACATGCGGCGCAGCCCGATACCGGGCAGGGGGGTCAGCTCGACGTCCATCGAAGGCTCCAGGTGTGCGGGGAAGGTCGGTCCCGGCCCGGTGGGCGGCCGGTGGGCGGCGGGCGGCCGCACGGCACCGTCGTC
This sequence comes from Micromonospora sp. NPDC007220, assembly GCF_040634035.1. Taxonomy (NCBI): domain Bacteria; kingdom Bacillati; phylum Actinomycetota; class Actinomycetes; order Micromonosporales; family Micromonosporaceae; genus Micromonospora; species Micromonospora sp. NPDC007220. The sequence goes on from NZ_JBEYEU010000010.1 coordinate 29,741, forward strand.
ACGACGCCGTGCGGCACCGCCTGTGGTCAGCCGGTGAGCAGCAGGCGCAGGCCGGCGAGCGTGGCCAGGTGCGGATCGGCGGGCATCGTGACGACCCGGCCGGTCAGCGCGGCCAGCCGGGCCCCGAGTTCGGGGTGTACCGCCCCGCCGCCGGTGATCAGCAGCCGGCGTCGCCCCGGGAACGCCGGCCGGGCGCCCACGCGTCGGACCGCGTCGGCGATCAGCGACACCCGGTCGAGAGGATCGGGCGCGTCGACGCGCTCGACCGCCTCGACCGCGCGATCGGCGATGTGCGCGATCTCGGTCCGGCCGTGTCCGATGTCGACGGCGACCACGTCGTCGCGGTCGAGGTCGGCCCGGCAGGCCAGGGCGGCGGCCAGCGGCTCCTCCACCGTGGCGACCCGCCCGCCGAACGCGTGGCGGACCGCCGCCACCAGGAGGTCCTTCTGCCGCAGGGTGGCGGTGGCCGGCACGCCGACCACGACCGGGGAGACGTCGTCACCCGGCCGTCCGCTCGCCGCGGCCAGCACCCGCAACAGGTGTACGCAGCCGAAGAAGTCGGCCACCACGCCGTGGCGTACCGGCCACAGCAGCTTCGTGTCACCGGTGTCCCGCAGGGCGATGGCGGCACGTCCGACGGCCTGGGCGCCGGACGACGTGCACGCGACGACGGCGGGCTCGGTGACCACCGTGCCGGAGACCGGCGTCCACAGTCGCACCGTGGAGGTGCCCAGGTCGAGGGCGACGGGATGCCGCAGACCGAGGCGGGCGTATGCGCCGGGGGCCAGCATGCTCACCGCCCCTGTCGTGGGGCGGGCGTGACCCGGGGTCCGTCGCCGACGGACCGGGGCAGGGTGGATCGATCGTGATGCGGGGTCGGCATGGTGCTCCAAGCCACGGGCCCGCGTCACGGGACGCGGGGAGGCGGACGGGCTTCAGACGGCGAACGTCAGCCCGGGCGGAGCGCGGTCGGCCGACCAGGCGGGCACGCAGCCGGGAATGGCCCGCCGCGCGCTCCGGAAGACGATGCACAGCCCGACGGACCGGGCCGCGGAGAGCACCATGAGCAGCACGGTCAGCATCAGCAGCGCCGGCAGCGAGACCCGCTTGCCGGCGCGGCGGAGGCCGTGCCGATCCTGCATGTCCCCACCATAGCCGGGCGCCGTGCGGACCGGGTGGCCGCCTGCGCGCGGTGGTCGGCGCCGCCCACGGGCTCGGCAACCTCGTCCCGCCGCTGATGACGGGCTGGGCGTACGGCGTGCGGGGCCGTACGCGATCGGTCTGATGCGGTTCGCCGACGTCGCGCCGGCCGCGGTGGGTGCACGCCGGTGCAGATGGGCGGCCTGGCCAGGCGCGACCTCTGACGCGTTACGGAGGCGTACCGGAAAATCCGACCGGCGGACACTCATCCCGGCAGCATGGAGATCAACAGAAGCGCCCGCCTCCCTTCCCGGCCGATCGCTGACCTGCCGTGTGCCACCAATCGACCGACGCGACAGGCTCGGAGACTACCGAAACTTTTCCGGAAATTCTTGCTCGGCCGCGCGCTGCGCTGCCATACTCCACATCCATCAGGGTCGATGACGGCGGGTCCGAGGCCCGTGCGCCGCAGCCCGCCGGGCGGCCCTGATCCGGCACACCCCCACCACACCGGTCCGTCCCCCCCGACGGTGCGGACCGGCCCCGGAAGGAGCAGGAATGACCGAGAGGCACCCCCGGGACACCCGGTCGAGATCGCGTTCGCGGGCGCGCGCGGCCATCGTCGTCGCCGCCGTGGGACTGCTCGCGGCGACCGGCGCCACGGTCCTGCCCGGCGCGGCGAGCGCCGGGACCACGCTGGGCGCGTCGGCGGCGGAGCGCGGTCGCTACTTCGGCGCCGCCGTCGCCGCCAACAAGCTCAGCGACAACACCTACGTCACGATCCTGAACCGCGAGTTCAACTCGGTGACGCCCGAGAACGAGATGAAGATCGACGCCACCGAGCCGCAGCAGGGGCAGTTCACCTTCGGCAACGCGGACCGGATCGTCAGCCACGCCCGCAGCCGGGGCATGAGCGTGCGGGGCCACACCCTGGCCTGGCACTCGCAGCAACCCGGCTGGATGCAGAACATGAGCGGCAGCGCGCTGCGCCAGGCGATGCTCAACCACGTCACCCAGGTGGCCACCCACTTCCGGGGTCAGGTCGTGGCCTGGGACGTGGTCAACGAGGCGTTCGCCGACGGCAGCAGCGGGGCCCGGCGCGACTCGAACCTCCAGCGCACCGGCAACGACTGGATCGAGGCGGCGTTCCGGGCCGCCCGGGCCGCCGACCCCGGCGCCAAGCTCTGCTACAACGACTACAACACCGACGACTGGAGCCACGCGAAGACCCAGGCCGTCTACGCGATGGTCCGCGACTTCAAGCAGCGCGGCGTGCCGATCGACTGCGTGGGCCTCCAGTCGCACTTCAACAGCGGCTCGCCCTACCCGGGCAACTACCGCACGACCCTGTCCAGCTTCGCCGCGCTCGGCGTCGACGTGCAGATCACCGAGCTGGACATCGCCGGGGCCTCGCCCACCACATACCGCAACGTGGTCAACGACTGCCTCGCGGTCTCCCGGTGCACCGGCATCACCGTGTGGGGCATCCGGGACAGCGACTCCTGGCGGGCCTCCGACACGCCGCTGCTGTTCGACAACAACGGCAACCGCAAGCCCGCGTACGACGCGGTCCTCGCCGCCCTCAACAACGGCACGCCCCCGCCGACCTCGCCGCCGCCGACGACCGGCCCGACCACCCCGCCGCCTGGCGGCAGCTGCACCGCCACCCTGCGCGACGGCACCCGGTGGGGCGACCGGTTCAACAGCGACGTCACGGTCAGCGGCGCCACCAACTGGACCGTCGTCGTCGCGGTGACGCCCCCGCAGAAGGTCTCCGCCACCTGGAACGGCACCCCGAGCTGGGACGGCAACGGGAACGTCATGACGATGCGCTCCAACGGCAGCGGCAACGTCTTCGGGTTCACCACGATGGCCAACGGCAACTGGACGCGCCCCCAGGTGCGCTCCTGCACCGCCTCCTGACCGTCGGGCGACCGGACGGCCCCGGGGACGGCGCCCACCGCGCCGCCCCGGGGCCGCCGGGTGGCGGCCCGGGCCGGGTCGCCGGCGGTACGCGCGACGCGACCGCACCCGCCCGCCGGGGCGGCGCTGGCGCGGACCAGGCATCGCTGACTAAGGTCAGGTTTCATGGAAGCGGAGTCGATCGCCGCCGTGCGGCGGTTCAACCGGACGGTGACCCAGCGGGTGGGGGCGCTCGACGACGAGTACATGGCGCGCGCCCGTCCCCTCGCCCAGGCCCGCCTGCTGTGGGAGATCGGCCCCGGCGGCGCCGAGGTCGCGGCGCTGCGGTCCCGGCTCGGGCTGGACTCGGGGCACCTCAGCCGCCTCCTGCGCGCCCTGGAGGGCGACGGGCTCGTCACCGTCGGGCCGTCCGACCAGGTGGGCGGGGACAGGCGGGTCCGGGTCGCCACGCTCACCGCCGCCGGCCGTGCCGAGTGGACCGAGCTCGACGAGCGCTCCGACGACTTCGCCCGGTCGATCCTCGCCCCGCTGACCGGGCGACGCCGCGAGCGGCTCGTCGCGGCGATGGCCGAGGTGGAACGGCTGCTCGTCGCGTCGATGGTGCTGATCGCGCCCTGCCCGCCCGGCGACCCGCGGGCCCGCGCCTGCGTACGGGCCTACGCCCGGGAGGTGGCGCGGCGCTTCGACGGCGGGTTCGACCCGGCCCGGAGCAACCCGGTCCACGACGAGGAACTCGTTCCCCCGGCCGGAGTGTTCCTGCTCGCCACCCTCAACGCCGAGCCGGTCGGCTGCGGCGCGGTGAAGCTCCACCGGGACGCGCCCGCCGAGATCAAGCGGGTCTGGGTGGCGGACGCCGTACGCGGGCTCGGGCTCGGGCGGCGGATGCTGAGCGAGCTGGAACGCCACGCCGCCGAGCGGGGCTGGAGCGCCGTCCGGCTGGACACGAACCGCAACCTCACCGAGGCGATCGCGATGTACCGGGCGGCCGGCTACCGCGAGATCGAGGCGTACAACGCCGAGCCGTACGCCCACCACTGGTTCGAGAAGCGCCTGGCACGGTGACGGCGCGAGGGACAGCACGGCAGGTCGCGCCCGGCCGGCACTTGCCGGACTCTCCATATTAATAGATACTTGTCGATGTTCCTGAGCCGGACGTGATCGGGCAGCCGGGCAGCCCTCGATCGGAACCCCGCCCTGTCCACCGTCTGCGGAAGAGGAACCATCCATGAGGACCAGACTCCGAGTGCTGGGCGCCGCCCTGGCCGCCGCCGCGCTGACCGCCCTGGCGGCGGTGGCGGTCGCCCCGCCGGCGTCCGCCGCGACCCTGACCGAGGTGACGAGCTTCGGCCCCAACCCGAGCAACCTGCGCATGTACCTGTACGTGCCGGACTCCGTCGCGCCCCGGCCGGGGCTGCTGGTCGCGGTGCACTACTGCACCGGCACCGGCCCTGCCATGTACGCCAACACCCAGTACGCGGCGCTCGCCGACCGGTACGGCTACATCGTCGTCTACCCGTCGGTGACCCGCAGCAGCCAGTGCTTCGACGTCTCCTCCCCGCAGGCGCTGCGCCGCGACGGCGGCAGCGACCCGGTGGGCATCAAGTCGATGGTCGACCACGTCCGGCAGCGCTACGCCGTCGACCCCGACCGGATCTTCGCCACCGGCATCTCGTCGGGCGCGATGATGACCAACGTCCTGCTCGGGCTCTACCCCGACGTGTTCAGCGCCGGGGCGGCGTTCTCCGGGGTCCCCTTCGGTTGCTTCGCCACCACCAACGGCTCCGAGTGGAACAGCGAGTGCGCCAACGGCCAGGTCACCAGGACCGCGCAGGAGTGGGGGAACCTGGTCCGCAACGCCTATCCGGGCTACACCGGACGCCGGCCCCGGATGCAGACGTGGCACGGGACGAACGACGAGGTGCTGCGCTACCCGAACTTCGGCGAGCAGGTCAAGCAGTGGACCGACGTGCACGGGCTGAGCCAGACGCCGACGTACACCGACAGCCCGCAGGCCGGCTACACCCGCACCCGCTACGGCGGCAGCGGCGACCGGGCGCCGGTCGAGGCGATCAGCATGCAGGGGGTGTCGCACAACCTGCCGGTCGACGCCGCGCAGGCGATCCGCTTCTTCGGGCTCGACACCGCCGCGCCCCCCACCACGCCGCCGCCCACCACCCCGCCCCCCACCACACCGCCGCCGACGAGCCCGCCGCCCAGCACTCCCCCGCCCAGCACTCCCCCGCCCGCGCCGGGCGCCTGCCGGGTGGGCTACACCGTCAACGCCTGGAACGCCGGCCTGACCGCCTCGGTCACCGTCACCAACACCGGCACCACGACGGTGGACGGCTGGTCGCTGGCCTTCACGCTGCCCTCCGGCCAGAGCATCACCAACGGCTGGAACGCGACGTACGCCCCGACCAGCGGCGCGGTCACCGCCCGCAACGTCTCCTACAACGCCACCATCGCGCCCGGCACGTCGGTCAGCGTCGGCTTCCAGGCCACCCACACCGGCGACACGGGACGGCCCGCCTCGTTCACCCTCAACGGCGCCACCTGCGCGATCGCCTGAACCGGCCGGGGCGGCGCCGGCCCCCGGCGCCGCCCCGGCGGCAGGCGCGGACCAGTGCCGGTCAGTCGTTGCCGGACGCTGGCGGGGCCTGGCCCCGCCCGGCGTCCCTGACGAACAGGATCCCGTCGGTGTCGGCCACGTGGGCCGGGTCGAGCGGGGCGTAGCCGAACCAGGGCGACACCCGGGCGGCGGGCGTCATGCCGGCGAGGGCGGCGGCCAGTCGGCGGGCGTCGACGAGGTGACGCTCCGCCGGCAGCGCGTACAGCAGCCCTTCGACGGTGTCCGGCGGCGGGGCGTCGACTCCCTGGTGGCGGATCGTGCCGACGGCCGTGGCGAGGAAGGCGTACTCCTCCCCCAGGTGGGCGCCGACGATCGCGCCGGCGCTCCACCACTGCACCGGCAGTCCGCCCATCCGCATGCTGCTCCTGTGCCGCTGGAGGTGGCCGTTGTGGGCGTTCACCAGTGCCGGCCCTCGTCCGGCGATGGCGAGCAGGTTGGCGGCCATCATCGAATCCCGCACGGCGAGCAACCGCGCCATGCGGCTCGGCGACGGGTCGGCCATCGCGTGGTGGTAGCGCAGCAGGCCGACGGCCGTACGCCCGTACAGGCGTGCCCGGTGCCAGTCCTCCGGTGTGGACGCCCCGATCAGGTGTGGCGTCTGCGCGTCGAGCAGGGCCACCAGGTCGTCGGCGAGCAGCCGCAGCCGGCCGGCGTCGGGCGTGCGCCCCGCGGACCGGGAGGGGTCCATCATGGCGGCGGGACTGGTCCACCGCTCGTCGGCGCCGAGCAGGTGGTCGAGCGTCTCCGCCGCGCAGGGAAGCAGGTCGGCGTCGACCCGGGCGGCGAGGTAGGCGTGGAGCGCGGTGAGGGCCTGCCGGGGGCTCGCGGCGCCGGTGATCTCCAGCGGGCCGTCGAACCCGGCGAACCGCACCTGCTCCGCCGGGGGCCGCCCGTCGTTGTACGCGCGCATCCAGCGCACCAGCTCGCGGTTGGCGGCGAAGGCGCCCCACCCGTGGCTGAACCCGCGCTCCATGACGTCGTCGAGGACGCCGGTGCCCGAGGTGACGTGGTCGTCCACGACCAGCCCCATCATGCAGTCGCTCTCGATCGCGATCGTCCGGTAGTGCTCCTGCCCGACGAGTTGACGGAAGAGCTCGTTGCGCAGGTCGAGCAGTGCGTCCTCGCCGTGGGTGGGCTCGCCCAGGGCGAGCAGCCGCGGCCTGCCCGGGAGCAACCCCATGACGGCAGCGGGGTCGACGGCACGGGCGGCGTCTGCGATACCAGCAGTCATGCCCTCAACGGTATCGTTGAACCGACGGTGCAAACTTCTCCCTGATGTCGGCAGGAACATGACGCCAAACCCTCAAAGCAGTGGCAGGCTCAGGCCGGTCGATCTGGCGCGCGCGCACGGCCTGTCGACGCAGGCGGTCAGGAACTACGAGGCGGCCGGCATCCTTCCGGCCGCGGACCGCACCCCGCACGGCTACCGCACCTACACGGCGCTGCACGCGCAGGCACTGCGCGCGTTCCTCGCCCTCGTGCCCGGACACGGGCATGCGACCGCCACATCGATCATGCAGGCGGTCAACCGGGGCGCGACCGAGGACGCCCTCCGGCTCGTCGACGAGAGTCACGCGCAGCTGCTCGACGACCGCCGCACCCTTCAGGCCGCCGAAGCCGCTGTCGGTGACCTCGATCCGGTGCCGCAGGGACGGAGCAACACGTTCGTCGGTCCCCTGTCGAGAAGGCTCGGCATCCGCCCGGCCACCCTTCGGAAGTGGGAACGCGCGGGGGTGCTCCAGCCGCGCCGCGACCCGCAGACGGGCTACCGGGTCTACAGCGCCGCCGACGTGCGCGACGCCCGGCTGGCCCACCAGCTCAGGCGGGGTGGCTACCTGCTGGCGCAGATCGCCCCGCTGATCGCCCAGGTCCGCTCCGCCGGGGGCGTCGCGCCGCTCGGGTCGATGCTGCGCGACTGGCGCGCCCGCCTCGCTGCCCGCAGCCGTGCCATGCTGACCGGCGCCGCCGCCCTGGACGCCTACCTCAACTGCCGACCGGTCCCGCCCGGCGACAGGCCGAGCGCCCCCGGCACCGCCTCACCGGCCACGGATCCGATCCAGCCACCGGGTGGCTCCCGCTGATCGTCACCCGAGCGGGCGTCGCCGCCACTCAGACGGGGTCACCCGCTGCCCGGTCGCCTGGCCGTACGAGCAGTTGCCAGTAGTCGCCCGCTCGGTCGTGAGCCGTGAGCCATCGCCGGAGCGCTTCCAGCGACGCCCGGTGGGACGCCGAACTGACCTCGTACCACCTGTGCAGCAGCAGCTCGTGGATCCGGACAGCCTGTGCGGCGTGTTCGAGCACCAGGCCGTCCACGGCGCGGACGACGGCCACCTCCTCGGCCCGTCCCCGCAGCAACGCGGTGCAGTCGATGTCCGTGGCGACCTGGATCCCGTCGCCGGCGGCGAGGACGGAGAACTCGACGGTCCGGTCCCGCCCGCCCACCTCGACCGTTTGGGCGAAGACGAGGACGTCGTCGCCCGGGGGCACGAGCATGCCCCCGGCGGCCACCCCGGGTGGGACCACGTAGTGCACCCAGAACGTCATGCGCAGATGCTAGCCACCCTCGTGGCCCTGCCCAGACCCCTGCGGCGGTACGACTTCTGCGCGGTGCGCGGGGGCGGATTAGGCTCGTGGAGATCGACTTGAGGAGTTGGCCATGCCGAACCTGTCGTCCCCTGCCACGGTCGTCCGTCGGGCCGCCGTCGCGGCCACGCTTGCCGTCGGTGTCGCCGCGTCCATGCCGGCCTGCGCCTCGACGGCTCCCACGACCGGGGAGCCCACCGCCTCGCCGGTGACCCCCGCACCCGACGGCGGGACCGCGGGCACGCCCTCGCCCACCGGCTCCGGCCCTGCGGGCGGCGCGCAGACGACCGGCCCCGGGGCGCCCGACGACGCGGACCCGATCATGCGGGGTGAGCGGCAGATCGTCCTGCGGCCGGTCGGGTCGTTCGAGTCGATCCTGGCGGTCGACGCCAAGGGCCGGCTGAACCTGACCGACGGCGACACGGACAAGAGCCTGTTCGTGCTGCTTCCCGCCGGCGACAACCGCTACCAGATCCGGACCGCGAAGGCACACAGCGGCGGCGAGCCCGACTGCATGGGTCTGCGCGACAACGGCAGCGCCCCGGCGACGGTCGTGGCCGCCGCCTGCGACGCCGGCCGGGCCGGCCAGCTGTTCACCATCGAGAAGACGCGGGAGAAGAGCCAGGGCCGCCCGACCTACACCATCAGCGGCGAGGGCGAGGTCCGCCTCCGCGCGACCGACAGGCAGGGCCTGGTGGCTCAACGGGTGGGCGAGGGGGCCGCCGGCGAGGGCCTGAGCTTCGACTTCGTCGACAACGGCGCCGCGCCCGCGGGCCCGGGCGACTGAGCGCCACCGGCCCCCGTCACGGCCTCCGGCCGGCACGGACACCCGAACCGGTGCTCTCGGTCCGGTTCGGCGTGCTGGTCCGGGGTATCGCCACATGCTCATAGGGGCGAGGCGAGGAGGCGGGCGCGACGGTGCCGGATCCGGTGGTGGGCGGTCGGCGGCCCGGGGCGTGGACCGGGGTGGGCCGGATGCGGTGCGCCTGCTGACGGCGGGACGGATGTGACGACCGAGGCCCGGGAGAAGGGAGCGCGTCATGGTGGACCGGATCGCCGACCCGTGGGGTGAACGGACCCCGTACGGGCCGGGGCAGGAGTGGCCGGTGCGGGTGGACCGCTATCTGGCCGACGGGCGTACCGAGGCGGACGTGGACCGGTGGGTGCAGTCGGCGTCGGTGCTGCACTCCAACGGCGACGCGCTGGACATCGCGGTCGCCGACGGCCGGATCGTCGGGGTACGGGGCCGGGCGGTGGACCGGATCAACCGGGGCCGGCTCGACCCCAAGGACCTGTACGGGTGGCAGGCCAACCACAGCCCCGACCGGCTGACCCGGCCGCTGGTGCGCGAGGGCGGCCGGCTGGTCGAGACGGACTGGGACACCGCGATGGGCCGGATCGTGGCCCGGTCGAAGGAACTCCTCGACGGTCCGGGCGGGTGGGGGCACTTCGGCTTCTACACCACCGGCCAGCTGTTCCTGGAGGAGTACTACACGCTGGGCGTGATCGGCAAGGCCGGGCTGGGCACGCCGCACATGGACGGCAACACCCGGCTCTGCACCGCCACCGCCGCCGCCGCTCTGAAGGCGAGCTTCGGCACCGACGGGCAGCCCGGCTCGTACACCGACGTGGATCACTGCGACGCGATCGCCCTGTGGGGCCACAACGTCGCCGAGACCCAGACGGTGCTCTGGATGCGGATGCTGGACCGGCGGCGCGGCCCCAACCCGCCGGCGATGCTGGCGGTCGACCCGCGCGCCACCCCGGTGGCGCGGGAGGCCGACCTGCACCTCGCCGTGCGCAGCGGCACGAACATGGCCCTGATGAACGGCCTGCTCCGGGAGATCATCCGGCGCGGCTGGTACGACCGCGATTACGTCGACGCGCACACCCTCGGCTTCGAGGAGCTGCGCCGCATCGTCGACGGCTACCCGCCCCGGCGGGTCGCCGACATCTGCGACGTGCCGGCCGCCGACGTGGAACGCGCCGCCGAGCTGCTCGGCACCTCGCAGCGGCTGCTGTCGACGGTGCTACAGGGCTTCTACCAGTCAAACCAGGCCACCGCCGCCGCCTGCGGCGTCAACAACCTGCACCTGATCCGGGGCATGATCGGCCGCCCCGGCGCCGGGATCTACCAGATGAACGGCCAGCCCACCGCGCAGAACACCCGGGAGACCGGCGCCGACGGTGACCTGCCGGGCCTGCGCAACTGGGAGAACACCGCGCACATCGAGGAACTGGCCCGGCTCTGGAACGTCGACGTCGACGTCATCCCGCACTGGGCGCCCCCGACGCACGCCATGCAGATCTTCCGGTACGCCGAGCAGGGCTCGATCAAGCTGCTGTGGATCAGCGCCACCAACCCGGCGGTGTCCCTGCCCGACCTGTCGCGCATCCGGCGCGTCCTGGCGAAGCCGGAACTGTTCGTGGTGGTGCAGGACCTGTTCCTGACCGAGACCGCCGAGCTGGCCGACGTGGTGCTGCCCGGTGCCACCTGGGGCGAGAAGACCGGCACGTTCACCAGCGTCGACCGCACCGTGCACATCTCCGACAAGGCCGTCGACCCACCGGGCGAGGCCCGTCCCGACCTGGACATCTTCCTCGACTACGCCCGGCGGATGGACTTCCGGGACCGCGACGGGCAACCGCTGATCCGGTGGACCGGACCGGAGGAGGTGTTCGAGGCGTGGAAGGAGTGCTCGCGGGGGCGGCCGTGCGACTACACCGGCATCACCTACGCCAAGCTGCGCGGCGGCTCCGGCGTCCAGTGGCCCTGCACCGACGAGCGCCCCGACGGCACCGAGCGTCTCTACACCGACGGGCGCTTCCCCACCGACCCCGACCACTGCGAGACGTACGGCCACGACCTCGCCACCGGCGCCGAGTTCACCGAGCCGGAGTACCGCGCCAAGGAGCCGGGCGGGCGGGCGTTCCTGCACACCGTCGACTACCAGCCCTCCCCCGAGGTGCCCGACGACGAACACCCCATGCTGCTGACCACCGGCCGCACCGTCTACCAGTTCCACACCCGCACCAAGACCGGCCGGGCCCCACAGCTCGACCGGGCCGCGCCGGACGTGTGGGTGGAGCTCAACCCGGCCGACGCGGCCCGGCTCGGCATCGCCGAGGGCGACCTGGTCGGCGTCGCCTCGGCCCGTGGCGGCATCCAGGCCCGCGCCCGCCTCTGCGGCATCCGCCCCGGCGTGGTGTTCCTGCCGTTCCACTACGGCTACTTCGACCAGGACCCGCACGACCGCACACCCCGCGCCGCCAACGAGCTGACCGTCACCGCCTGGGACCCGGTCTCCAAGCAGCCCCTCTTCAAGGTGGCCGCCGTCGCGGTCGAGAAGCTCGCCGACGGCCGCGGCGTACCCGCACCGGCGCCGACGGTCGGCGGCAGCGCGCCGCCCCCGGACGCCGGCATCCCCCCGACCGCGGGTGGACCGGCGGCGCAGGCCACCAGCGGGAAGGAGTGACCCGTGCACCTCGCCCACTACCTCGGCCTGCTGCACCGCGCCCAGGTCAACCTCGCCGGCGCGTTCCGGCAGGTCGCCGACGCGCACGCCGAGGAACCCGACATCCGCCACCTGTGTGAGCGACAGGCGAAGCGCTGCGACGCGCACGCCGAAGGCCTGCGCCCGTTCGCCGCCCGCTACGCCGAGGACGCCCCGACCGAACCCGACCGGCTGCACTCGCAGCTGTTCACCGGCACCCGCACCGGCGGCATCGGCCTGCTGCGTGACCTGCAGGACCTCTACCTGATGGCCGCCGAGTGCGACATCGCCTGGACCGTCGTCGGCCAGGCCGCCTACGGCGCGCGCGACGAGGACCTGCTCGCGCTCGTACGACGCTGCGAGGGTGAGACGGCCATCCAGCTCAAGTGGCTGCGCACCCGGATGAAGGCCGCCGCGCCCCAGGCGCTCGTCGTCGCCGACTGACCGCCGCCGACCCGCCCCCAGATCGCGACCCTGCGCCCGATTGGCGGGGCCGTCGCGGGGCAGTAGGTGGCGATGGATGAACAGGTGATGGTGTTCGCCCCGGCACCGGCCGGCCAACGGGGTCGCCGGACTGCGCCAGGCTGCCCTCGCCCCGTTCGGTCAGGTGCAGGTGGCCGTCGCCGAGAGGGGTCACGGCTACGTCCGTACGGCCCTCGAGGAGAACGGCGCCCGCCGCGTTCCCGGCACCGACCTGGCCTGGCTCGCCGACGGGTACGCCGCCGTCACCGCGGTCCGGGCCCTGGGCGACCTGCTCGACCTGGTGGTGCCGACGGCGGGAGCCGGGGACCCTGCCGTCGGCTGATTCGCCCGGCACCGGCCACCCGTCCCGCCGCCGAATGGGCGGTGGGGCGGGTGGCCGGTGTCTCGTCGGGTCAGGTCGCGCCGGCGATGGGAATCGTCGGTCAGCTGTTCAGCCTGGCCAGCAGCGCGTTGGCCATGCCCTGCTCGCCCCTGGCGTTGGGGTGGAAGGGGGCGGCGGCGTTCTGCGGGACCAGCCCCTCGACCCAGCGGGTGCCGCTGCTCTTGCACGTGTCGCGGCCGACCGACGGGGCGTAGACGTCGGCGTAGGTGGCGTTGTTCGCGGCGGCGGTGCTGGCGAGCATCCCGTTCAGGGACTTCTGGACGCCGCGCAGGTACGGCACGTCCTGGTAGGCGATCGGGACCACCGGCCAGCAGCCGTAGCCGCTGTCCGGCACGATCGCCGGGTAGCCGAGCACCACGACCCGGGCGCCCGGCGCGGCACGGTGGACGGCCTGCAGCACGGCGGTCACCTTCGGCGCCGTGGCGGCGATCCTAGCCTGCAACTGGTCGACGCCACCGGCGGTGTACCGGTTCTTGCACGGAGACCCGAGGGGGCTGCTCAGGCTCGCCTCGGCGCAGTCGGTGATGATGCCGGAGAAGCCGATGTCGTTGCCGCCGATCTGCACGGTGACCAGTGTCGTGTCCGGGGTGACCGCGCTGAGCTGCGGCGGCAACGAGATGCCCAGTGCGCCGCTGCCGCCGACGAGGATGTCCTCGGTGGTGGCGCCGGAGCAGCTCACGTCGGCGAGCGCCGACGAGCCGACGGAGGCGGCGACCAGCGACGGGTAGTTGCGGTTGGAGCGCAGGCAGTTCAGGTCGACCTGGGTGGGGATCAGCGGGCCGGAGGTGTACGAGTCACCCAACGCGACGTAGCGCCCGGTGGGCGCGGCGGCGTTGGCCGGTGCGGCGAGGGTGAGCAGCACACCGGCGGTGGCCGCGGCGAACGCGGCCAGCCGGCTGGCGGCCCGGAGGAACGGCAGGCGGGGACGGGTCATGGCATCTCCCAGCGGGGATCATGGTGGGTGCCGTGATTCTGTCCGCGCCGTCGTCGCACGTCAATATCGACGGCCATTGTTGCCACGGGCCGTCGGGCGGAACGCGACGGCGGCTCGGCCACCCCTTCCGCGCGCGGGAAGGTCCGACGCACTAGCATTGCCGCAGTCCGGGACGGCTCTGCTGAAACGAGGCGAAATGCGTTGGCTCCAGCGACTGCTGGGCGGCGGGCGGGTCCAGCTCGATCCGGAACGGCAGCAGGCTCTGCTACGCGACGTCCAGCACCGGTACGGCGCCCACGCGCAGCTCCGGTTCCCCGAGCAGGTCGAGGCCGTCGCCGGCATGCTGAACGACGACGACGGCGTGGTGGTGGCGGCCCGGATCGTGAGCCAGGTCGCCGACGAGGCCTACGTGGACCTACAGGCCCAGGCCCAGGACGTCCACCGACGAACGGGCCGGCGGCTCCTGGTGCACCGCCGCAACTACCGGCCGCTGTGGATGGAGGCAGGCCGGGCCCTGCGCTGGCCGCTGTTCGCGTTGCCGAGCGGCTTGCACCCGTACGCGCAGGTGGCCGCCGCCGTCGCGGTGCTCGGCGGCCAGGCGGCCCGGCTCGACCGGGTGACCGACCCGAGTCCTCTCGTGACCCGCGTGTTCGAGGTGCTCGACCTCACCACCGCCGGCTGGGAGTACGGCCGGGTGCGGGTGGACACCGACGCCGCCGCCCTCGCCGACAGGCTGATCACGAGCGCCGGACAGATCCTCGCAGCCATGGACGACCCGCCCCGGCTGCCACCTCCGGTCCGTGAGCTCATGCGCCGCAACAACACCCTCGACGTGCACGATCCGGCCAGCCCTCGGGTGGTGGGTGGGTTCAACCCGGGCGCCAGGATGCGCGAGCAACTGCTGGCCTGAGGACATCGCGGCGGGTGATCGCGCCACTTCGGTCGCAGCGGACAACCGCGAAGAGAACTGTCCCGCTTCAACGTATATCGGGCTGGAGGGCTTGCCGCAAGACCCGTGTCCTGCCGCAGAATCGTCCGCTGAACCGGAAACCGGCGAAGAAGCGGGGCACGACGTGCGAGTGTCGTTGTCGCGACGGATGCCGGCTGCCTCGGAGGGGTCGCGATGATCGAGCAGTACGTGTGCGACCTCCACGAGGTCGACGACGCGCAGGTCGCTTCCGTCGGCGGCAAGGGCGCGCACCTGGCGGCTCTGTCGCGGGTCGACGGCATCCGCGTGCCGGCTGGCTTCTGCGTGACGACGGACGCCTTCCGGCGGATCATGGCCGAAGCGCCGTCGATCGACGATCGGCTCGACCGGCTGTCGCGCCTGGACCCGGACGACCGGGAGACGATCCGCGCGCTCGGTGCGGAGATCCGACGGGCCATCGAAGCGGTCGTCCTCCCGGACGACGTGGCGGCGGCGATCGTCCGGGCCCTCGCCCGGCTCGGCGAGGGGGCTGCCTGTGCCGTCCGGTCCAGCGCGACGGCGGAGGACCTGCCGACGGCCTCCTTCGCGGGCCAGCAGGACACGTACCTGAACGTGGTGGGGCAGGAAGCGGTCCTCCAGCACGTCAGCCGGTGCTGGGCCTCGCTCTTCACCGAGCGGGCCGTGACCTACCGTCGACGCAACGGCATCGACCACCGCACGGTCCACATGGCCGTGGTCGTGCAGAAGATGGTCTTCCCGCAGGCGGCCGGCGTCCTGTTCACGGCCGACCCCGTCACGCACCACCGGAAGGTCGCTGTCGTGGAGGCGAGCTTCGGCCTCGGCGAGGCCCTCGTCTCGGGGTTGGTGAACGCCGACGCCTACCGGGTGCGGGACGGTCAGATCGTCGAAAAGGCGATCGCCGCCAAGCGACTGGCCATCCACGCCCTGCCGGCCGGCGGGACGAGGCAACAGGCGATCGACTCGGAGCGGCAGGAGCAGCCGGCCCTGACGGATGCGCAGGTCGTACGGCTGGTGCGGCTGGGCCGGCGGATCGAAGCCCACTTCGGCCACCCCCAGGACATCGAGTGGTGCCTGGTCGACGACGACTTCCAGATCGTCCAGAGCCGGCCGATCACCACGCTGTTCCCCATCCCCGAAACCGGCGACGGCGCGAACCACGTCTACGTCTCCGTCGGTCACCAGCAGATGATGACGGACCCCATGAAGCCCCTGGGGATCTCCATGTGGCAGCTGACGGCCATGGCGCCGATGCACGAGGCCGGCGGGAGGCTGTTCGTCGACGTGACCGGGCGCCTGGCCGCGCCCGCGAGCCGCGCCGGCCTTCTGGAGATGGTGGGGCGGTCCGATCCGTTGATCAGGGACGCGCTGGAGACCGTCCTCGGCCGCGGCGACTTCGTCCCGTCGCTCCCCGACCAAGGGCCGGCAGGGCCGCCCGCCGGCGGCGCGCCCGCCCCGATCGAGACCGATCCGGCCATCGTCGCCGAGCTGGTCGAACGCAGCCAGGCGGCCCTCGCCACCCTGCGGCGCGACATCCGTACGAAGTCCGGGCCGGCGCTGTTCGACTTCCTGCTGGAGGCCTTCCAGGAGCACAAGCGGGGCCTCGGCGATCCGCTGAGCATGCAGGCGATCATGGCGGGGATGGAGGCCACGTGGTGGCTCAACGACAGGCTGTACGAGTGGCTGGGTGAGAAGAACGCGGCCGACACGCTCACGCTCTCCGCGCCCGACAACGTCACGTCGGAGATGGGACTGGCGCTGCTGGACGTCGCCGACGTCATCCGCCCGCACCCGGAGGTGGTGGCCTTCCTGCGGGAGGTCGAGGACGAGGGCTTCGTGGACGAGCTGCCCCGGCTCCCGGGCGGCCGGGAAGCGCGCGACGCCATCCGGGCCTACCTCGACAGGTACGGCATGCGCTGCGCGGGCGAGATCGACATCACGAGGCCGCGCTGGAACGAGCGCCCCAGCACGCTCGTGCCCCTCATCCTCGACAACGTCAGGAACCTCGAGCCGGGCGCCCGCGAGCGGCGCTTCGCGCAGGGGCGCCAGCGGGCGGCGCGGAAGGAACAGGAGGTCCTGGAGCGCCTGCGGGCCCTGCCGGACGGGGAGCGCAAGGCGGCGGAGACGAAGCGGATGATCGACCGGGTCCGGACCTTCATCGGGTACCGGGAGTATCCGAAGTACGTCATCGTCAGCCGCTACCTCAGCTACAAGCAGGCCCTGCTGAGAGAGGCCGGGCGCCTCGTGCGGGCCCACGTGCTCCCGGAGCCGGAGGACATCTTCTACCTCACGTTCCAGGAGCTCCACGACGTCGTGCGTACGCACGAGGTGGACGACCAGCTCATCCAGCGGCGCAAGGACGCGTTCAGGTCGTACCGGACGCTCACCCCGCCCCGGGTGCTCACGTCGGAGGGCGAGGGCATCGCCGGCGCGTACCGGCGCGAGGACGTGCCGACCGGCGCGCTGGTCGGCCTCCCGGTTTCCGGCGGGACCGTCGAGGGGCGGGCCCGCGTCGTCCTGGACCTGGCCGAGGCCGACCTCGAACCGGGCGACATCCTGGTCACCGCCTACACCGACCCGAGCTGGTCACCCCTGTTCGTCGCGATCGCGGGACTGGTGACGGAGGTGGGCGGCCTCATGACCCACGGGGCGGTGGTCGCAAGGGAGTACGGCCTGCCCGCCCTCGTCGGGGTGGCGCAGGCGACCCGGCTGATCCGGGACGGACAGCGGATCCGCGTGCACGCCACCGACGGCTACGTCGAGATCCTGTCCTGACCGGCCACGGGGCTGCGACCGGACGCGCGCGGGCGATCACGCATTGACATCGGGCGTCCCTCCACTCCAGACTGGCGCCACAACTCAACCAACGCGCGTGCGTGCGGGGGAAGTCCGGTCGAAGTCCGGCGCTGGCCCGCAACGGTAGGCCGTCGAGATGCATCTCCGACGGCGAGCCCGAATACCCGACGTACGCGCAGAATCCGCTCCCCACCCGTCGTGGCCCACGGGTCGGAGTCCCGGTCGACCCCCGCGCTGCGGCGGGTGGCCGGGCTTCTGACGACCGCCGGGCCGGAAAGGCGCTTCCGATGGTCGTCCGCCTGAGCCGGCACCGCCTGCTCACCCTGTTCCGCGGCGTGCTCGCCGCCCTCACCCTCGCCACCCTCACCCTCGCCGCGCCGGCATCCGCCCACGTCTCCCCCACCTCGCCTGCCGGGGTCGGCCGGTCGGGGGCCGCGGCCGGCTGGCTGGCCCGGCAACTCGTCGCCGGCGAGCGCCTCGAGGTCGTCTTCGACGGCGTCACCTACCCCGACCAGGGCCTCACCCTCGACGCGGTGTTCGCCTTCGCCGCCGCCGGCGTCGCCGACGACCCGGGAGCCCGGGCGCTGGCCTGGGTCACCCGGCCGGACATCCGCGACGCCTACCTCGGCGACGGCGCGACCGAGGCGTACGCGGGCGCGACCGCCAAGCTCGCCCTCGCCGTCCAGGTACGCGGCGGCGACCCCACCGACGTCGGCGGCGTGGACCTGATCACCCGGCTGCGCTCGCTGCAGGCCCCCACCGGCCGGTTCACCGACCGGTCGGCGTACGGGGACTACAGCAACACGTTCAGCCAGTCCTTCGCCCTGCTCGCCCTGGGCCGCACCTCGCAGGGCACGCCCCCGGCGGCCGCCGCCTGGCTGGCCGCCACCCGCTGCCCGGACGGCGGCTACCCGCTGCTGCCCGCGCAACCGGTCTGTGCCTCCGACGTGGACGCCACCGCGCTCGCGGTGCAGGCGCTGCGGTCCACCGGCCGCCCGTCCGACGCCGCCGCCGGGCTGCGCTGGCTGCTGTCGGTGCAGCGCGCCGACGGCGGTTTCGCCAACGCCGCCGGCATCCCGAACGCCAACAGCACCGGCCTCGCCGCGCAGGCGCTGAGCGACGGCAACCGGCCGCTGGCCTGGGCCCGCGCGCGGGTGTTCCTCGCCGGACTACAGGTCGGCTGCGCCGGGGCGCCGGCCGACCGGGGCGCGGTCGACTTCGACGGCGGCGCCTTCGACCCCGGCACCGCCGCCCGGGCCACCGGCCAGGCTGTCCTCGGCCTGACCGGCACCGGGTACGCCCGGCTGTCCGCGGCCGGCGCCGCCCCGGGCGCACCGGTCCCCGCCTGCCCGTGACCCGTCCCGTCGCTCCACCGATTCCAGGAGGAACCGTGTTCCGTCACCGATCCACCGTCCGCACCCGGCTCGCCGGCCTGTTGGCAGCCGCCGTCGCCGCCGTCGCCCTCACCGCCGTCGAACCCGCCCCCCGGGCCGGGTACGCCGCGGCCTGCACCGGCACCTCCGGTGTCACCGTCGTGGTCGACTTCGCCGCGCTCGGCGGCGGCGTCCAGGTCGCCTGTGCCCCGGGCGACCCGGCCTCCGGGCTGGCCGCCCTCCAGGGCGCCGGCTTCACGGTGACCGGCACCCAGCGCTGGGGGCTGGCGTTCGTCTGCCGGATCAACGGCAAGCCGACCGCCGCGGCCGATCCGTGCGTCAACACCCCGCCCGCCACGGCGTACTGGTCGTACTGGCATGCCCCCAGCGGCGGCGCCTGGTCCTACAGCACGTCCGGCGCGAGCAGCTACAACCCGGCCCCGGGCACCGTCGAGGGCTGGTCGTTCGGCGCGGGCGCCCCGCCGAGCATCGCCGCGCCCTGACCGTGGCCGCACACCGGGTGTGACCGCAGTGGTGCACCGGGTGCCGGCCACCTCCCCTGGCGTCGCGCGACGTGCGGGCGGTACGGTGTCGGCACCCGGTGCATGCCGGTCCACAACTGCATACGTCCCGAGTGGGGGGAAGCCGGTTCGAAGCCGGCGCTGACCCGCAACCGTGAGCGAGGCCCCGGCCTCGCGAGCCGGAATGCCTCGCCCGGGACGAGCGGCTTCCACTGTCGAGGTTTACAGGGTGAAGTCCGGGCCACCCGAGGTCCGTTCCACCCCGCTCATCGCATCACGCGAGCGGGGTGTCGCTGTCCCCGGGTGCTTTCCGGAGCTTCCACCGACCGCTCCGCGAAAGGCACCCCTCATGTCCCGGTCCCGTTCCCGGCGTCTCGGCGCCGGCGTCGTCGCCGCCACTGCGGCAACGATCGCCGCGCTCACCGCCGTACCCCTGACCGTCGTGGCCGCGCCCGCCCCGGCCCACGCCGCCGCCGCGCGCGACGCCGCCTCCTGGCTGGCCGGCGAGTTCGCCGACGGGGTGCTGCCCGGCCCGTTCGGCGGTCCGGACTGGGGTCTGACCATCGACGGGCTCCTCGCCCTCTCCGCCACCGGGGTGGACGCGCCGGTCCGTCAGGCCGCGACGGCGCAGGTCGCGGCGCATGTGCGGTCCTACAACAGCCTCGACGACTGGGGCATCCCCGGCTTCACCGACGGCGGGTCGACCGCGAAGCTGCTGTACGCCGCCTCCGCCGCCGGCGCCGATCCCACCGACTTCGGCGGCTTCGACCTGCGGACGGAGACCCTGTCGCTGGTCGCCGGGGCGGACGCGGGACACCAGCGGGGGCGGATCACCAGCCGCACCACCGCCGACACCGGTCCGGACGCCAGCAACGCCTTCGACCAGTCCTTCGCCGTGCTGGGCCTGGCTCGCAGCGGCGACGTACCGCAGGACACCGTCGACTTCCTCATCCGCCAGCAGTGCGTGGCCGGTGGGTTCCGGCTCTACCCCGACACCGCCGACGGCCCGTCCCCGTCCTGCGACGAGCAGGCCGGCGCCACCCTCGACGTCGACTCGACCGCGATGGCCGTGCAGGCGCTGCTCGCCGCCGCCGCCGACGGCGCCGCCGGCGCCACCGCGGCGGCCGCCAGGGGCGTGGCCTGGCTGGTGGATCAGCAGCGCGCCGACGGTTCGTTCGGCGGCTCCGGCCCGACCACCGGCGCGAACTCCAACAGCACCGGCCTGGCCGGACAGGCCCTCGCCGCCGCCGGCCGCGACGCCGAGGCCGCGCGGGCCGCCGGCGCGTTGGCCGCACTACAGCTGACCGCAGCGAACGGCGGCGCGGCCGCCGCCGACGCGGGCGCCGTCGCCTACAACACCGACAGCCTGACGACGGCGGTCGCGTCCGGGATCACCGACACCGACCGGGACCAGTGGCGTCGAGGCACCGCACAGGCCGTGCTCGGCCTCGTCCAGGTGCCGCTGGGAGGCATCGGCCTCGACCCGCCGCCGTCGTCGCCCGGGCCGACCCCGACCGGCACGGCCCCGCCCACCGCCACCCCCAGCGCCATCACCTCCCCCACGCCCACCGGGTCACCGACGCCCACCGGGACGGCCGTCCCGACAC
This sequence comes from Micromonospora sp. NPDC007220, assembly GCF_040634035.1. Classification (NCBI taxonomy): domain Bacteria; kingdom Bacillati; phylum Actinomycetota; class Actinomycetes; order Micromonosporales; family Micromonosporaceae; genus Micromonospora; species Micromonospora sp. NPDC007220. The sequence goes on from NZ_JBEYEU010000010.1 coordinate 50,552, forward strand.
CGAGCCCGTCCGCGACCACCGTGCCGTCGACCCCGTCCGCCACGGCGTCGACGACCGTCGCCCCGGGCGCGACCCCGACCACCCCGGGCCTGGGCGGGCTGCCGACGACCGGCGCGGCGATCACCAGCTACGTGCTGATCGCGTTCCTGCTGGTCGGCGGCGGGGTGCTGCTCGTCGTACTCGGCCGTCGGCGGGCGGCATGACCGTCCGGGCCGCCCGCGCCGGACTGGTCGTCGCCCTCACCGCCGCCGGCACGATGGTCGGATCGGGCACCCCCGCGAGGGCCGCCGGATCGGCCGGCTACTGCCCGGACGCCTCCGGTGTGACCGTGGTGGTCGACTTCAACGAACTCGGCGGCGGGACCGTGGTGCGGTGCGCCCGGGGCGAGCAGTCCACCGGGCTGGCGGCGCTCAAGAACGCCGGGTTCCAGATGACCGGCACGCTGCGCTGGGGCGAGGGGTTCGTCTGCCGGATCGAGGGCAAGCCGTCGACGGCGTCCGAGAAGTGCGTCGACACGCCTCCCGCCAGCGCCTACTGGTCGTACTGGCACGCGACCAGCGGCGGCAGCTGGACGTACAGCGACAAGGGTGTGCTCAACCGCAAGCCGCCGGCCGGCAGCTTCGAGGGCTGGTCGTTCTCCCTCAACCGCAACGCCAACGACGCGCCCCGGCCGGGCGCCGCACCGAGGCGTCCCGCGCCACCGCCGCCACCACCGTCCCCTCCGCCCCCGGCACCGCCCACCCGGGGCGGTGGCCCGGTCCCCCCACCGCCGGCAGGAGACGGTCGGCCGGTCGCGCCACCACCTGCCACCGCGGGCCGACCCGGCACGGCAGGACCGGTGCCGGGCTCCGCCGGGCCCGCGCCGCTCCCCACCGGTACGCCGACCGCCGGCGGCCCGGTCCCGACACCGAGCGCGGGCGTCGCGACGCCACCCGCGAGCGCTGCCGTCAGCCCACCGGCGGGCAGTTCCGTCGACCAGCCGGCGGTGACCGAGGTGGCCGCCCCCCGTGACGCTCGCGGGATCCCGCTGGGGACGGCGGCCGGCGTGCTGCTGCTGGTCGCGCTCGGCGCGGGCGGTCTGCTGGCCGCACGGCGGCGGCGGACCGTCGAGCCGGATGACTGACCGGAGCACCCGCCGGGTGGAGAGGCCCGCCGGCCCGGACCGGGCAGGGTCGGTGGGACGGGCGACGCGCCTGCCCCGGGCGCTGCACCCCGGCGCGTGGTGGCTGTGGGCGCTCGGCCTGGCCACCGCGGCCAGCCACACCACCAACCCGTTGCCGCTGGGCCTGCTCGTCGCCGTCGCCGCGCTGGTGGTCGTCCGGCGGCGGGGAGACGCGCCGTGGGCGCTGGCGTTCCGGATGTACCTGGTGCTCGGCGCGGTGATCGTGGCGATGCGGGTGCTGTTCCGGATCGTGTTCGGCGGCGGGCAGGGCGACCACGTGCTCGTCCGGCTTCCCGAGATCCCCCTGCCCGCGTGGGCGGCGGGAATCCGCCTGTTCGGGCCGGTCGCCGCCGAGCAACTCCTCGGCGGGTTCTACGACGGGCTACGGCTGGCCACGATGCTGGTCTGCCTCGGCGCGGCGAACGCCCTGGCCAACCCGAAGCGGCTGCTCAAAGCCGTGCCCGGGGCCCTGTACGCGGTGGGCACCGCCGTGGTGGTGGCCCTGTCGGTCGCCCCGCAACTGGTCGAGAGCGTGCTGCGGGTCCGCCGGGCGCGGCGGCTGCGGGGTGCCTCCGGCCGGGGAGTACGGGCGTTGCGGGGCATCGCGCTGCCGGTGCTGGCCGACGCGCTGGACCGGTCGCTGGCACTGGCCGCGGCGATGGACTCCCGGGGTTACGGCCGCACCCCGGCGGTGCCGGCCGGGCAGCGCGCCGTCACCGGTGCGCTGGTGCTCGGCGGGCTGGTCGGCGTCTGCGCCGGCACGTACGGGCTGCTCGACGCCACCGGCCCCGCGTACCTGGGTCTGCCGATGCTCCTCGTCGGCCTGTCGACCGCCGTGGCCGGCATGCTGCTGGCCGGCCGTCGGGTGCGGCGCAGCCGCTACCGGCCGGACCACTGGCGGGGCGCGGAACTGCTCGTGGCCGGCTGCGGGGTGGGTGCCGCCGCGCTGACGGTACTGGCCGGTTCGGTCGATCCGGAGCTTCTCTATCCGCCGGTGAGCCCACTCACCTGGCCCGAGCTGACGCCGCTGACGCTGCTCGCCGTCGTGGTCGCGGCGGCACCGGCCTGGCTGGCGCCGCCTCCCGCGCTCGCAAGGACGTCCGCCGCGCGCACCGCCGGCCCGGCGACCGCACCCCGCGGTCCGGTCGACGCCGCGCCGGCGGACGGAGCGGGTCGGCTGGCGTCGTCGTCCCCCACGCAGGGAGGCCCTTCGTGATCGACTTCGACCGGGTGACCGTCCGTTACGCCGAGAGCGACCGCCCGACCCTGCGGGACGTGACGCTGCGCATCGACGAGGGTGAGCTCTGCCTGGTCGTCGGTCGCACCGGCACGGGCAAGTCCACGCTGCTGCGGGCGATCAACGGGCTGGTGCCGCACTTCACCGGCGGCACCCTGCACGGCAGCGTGACGGTCGACGGCCGGGACACCCGCCGTCATCCGCCGCGTGACCTCGCCGACGTCGTCGGCGTGGTCGGGCAGGATCCGCTGTCCGGGTTCGTCACCGACACCGTCGAGGAGGAGCTCGCCTACGGGATGGAGCAGCTCGCCCTGCCGGCGACGGTGATGCGCAAACGGGTCGAGGAGACCCTCGACCTGCTGGGCATCGCCGAGCTTCGCGACCGGCCGCTGCGGACGCTGTCCGGCGGGCAGCAGCAGCGCGTCGCCATCGGGTCGGTCCTCACCGCCCACCCGCGGGTGCTGGTGCTCGACGAGCCCACCTCCGCGCTGGACCCCACCGCGGCGGAGGACGTGCTCGCCGTGGTGACCCGGCTGGTGCACGACCTCGGCGTGACGGTGGTGCTGGCCGAGCACCGGCTGGAACGGGTCGTCCAGTACGCCGACCGGCTGCTCTACCTGCCCGGCGACGGTCGGGTGGTGGACGGGGAACCGGCCGCCGTGCTCGCCGACGTCGACATCGCACCACCGCTGGTCGAGCTGGGCCGTCTCGCCGGCTGGACGCCGCTGCCGCTGTCCGTACGCGATGCCCGCCGGCGGGCGGCCGCCCTGCGCCACCGGCTCGCCGACGCCGCCGTGCCGGCCGCGGCGACGGTCCCGGACGCGCCCCCCGTCCTGACGGCCCGCGACGTCGTCGTGCGCTACCCGGGGACGGTCGCCGTGGCCGGCGTCGACATGGAGCTGTCTCCCGGCCGGATCGTGGCGTTGATGGGGCGCAACGGCTCCGGCAAGTCGAGCCTGCTCTGGGCGGTGCAGGGCAGCGGCCCCCGCCAGGGCGGGACCGTCGCCGTCGTCGGCGCGCAGTGCACCGTCGACCCGAAGGCCCTGCCGCCGGGCCGGGCCCGCCGGCATGTCGGTCTGGTCCCGCAGACCCCCGGTGACCTGCTGTACCTGGAGACGGTGGAGGCCGAGTGCGATCAGGCCGACCGGGAGACCGGAGCACCGGCCGGCACCTGTCGGACGATGCTCGACCAGCTCACCCCGGGGCTACCCGCCGACCGGCACCCCCGCGACCTCTCCGAGGGGCAGCGGCTCGCGCTCGCGCTCGCCGTACAGCTCACCGCCGCCCCGCCGGTGGTCCTGCTCGACGAGCCGACCCGCGGCCTGGACTACCGCGCCAAGCGGCAGTTCACCGCCGTCGTCCGACGGCTGGCCGCCGACGGCCGGGCGGTGCTGATCGCGACGCACGACGTCGAGCTCGTCGCGGCCCTCGCCGACCAGGTCGTGGTGATGGCCGAGGGGGAGATCGTCGCCGCCGGCACCACGGCGGAGGTCATGCTCGCCTCGCCGGCGTTCGCCCCGCAGGTGGCCAAGGTCCTCGCCCCCGCGCCGTGGCTGACCGTGGAGCAGGTCGCGGCCGCACTGGCCACGACCGGGGAGCCGGGGTGAGCGTGCTGCGGGTCGCCCCGCGTACCGCTGTCGTGCTGGTCCTGGCCTCGGCCGCCGCACTGGCGACCTTCACCTGGCCGTTCTTCGTCCCCGCCCATCCCGAGAGCACCGCCCGCACGGGCGAGGCGCCGCTGGTGTTCCTCGTGGTGCTGCCGGTGCTCGTCGCGCTGGTGCTGGCCGAACTCAGCTCCGGCGGCATCGACAGCAAGGCGTTGGCGATGCTCGGGGTGCTCGCGGCCGTCAACGCCGCGCTGCGCCCGCTCGGCGCCGGCACCGCAGGCATCGAGACGGTGTTCTTCCTTCTCGTACTCGCCGGCCGGGTGTTCGGGCCCGGCTTCGGCTTCCTGCTCGGCTCGACGTCGCTGTTCGCCTCCGCGCTGCTCACCGCGGGGGTCGGGCCGTGGCTGCCGTTCCAGATGCTGGCCGCGTCCTGGATCGGTCTCGGCGCCGGCCTGCTACCGGCGAGGCTGCGGGGCCGGGCCGAGATCGCTGCCCTGGCCGGCTACGGCGTCCTCGCGGCCTACGGCTACGGACTGCTGATGAACCTGTGGTTCTGGCCGTTCAGCATCGGCGCGGACACCCAACTCTCCTACGTCGCCGGAGCGCCACTGTTGGAGAACCTGCACCGCTTCGCCGTCTTCACGGCGGTCACCTCCACCTTCGGCTGGGACACCGGACGCGCGATCACCACCGCCGTGGCGATCGTCCTCGCCGGCCCCGCGGTGCTCGCCGCGCTGCGCCGCGCCGCACGGCGGGCCGCGTTCGACGCTCCGGTCACCTTCGCCGCGCCCGAACCACAGCCGGACCCACCTCGCACGGGTGGGGACGACCGGGCGGGTTCGTCCCGGCCGGTGGCCGGAGCCGCGACCACCGACCGACCGGGCGACGTCCCCTGATGTGGTCCTAGACCGCGCGGGCCACGCAGATCCTGGCGTCGAGGCGGGGCCCCGCCTCGTAGAGCATGTACTCCACGCCGCCGTCGGTGCCGAACGTCGGCGAGGCCACCCGGCCGTTGTCCGACGCGATCGGCCGGTGGAACACGCCGAGGTGGACCTCCCGGTCGAAGTTGTTGCCGACCTCGGTCAGGTACATGTTGCCGCTGCTGCCGTGGTACGCGATGTACGCGGTGCCATTTCGCTTCAACAGGTGCGGCGCGGAGATGTCGGTGAGCCCGTCGCCCGACGGCGACACCAGCGGGTTCGGGGAGAACTGCCAGCCGCTCCAGCCGTTCGGCGACCAGCCCCAGAAGATCTTCCGGGTGCCCGGCCGGATCGTGTGTGCGCCCATGAACACCATCACGTAGCGGTTTCCCTTGCCGGCCACCGAGTGCTCGAAGACCCGCGCGTACGAGGTCTCGGTCGTGTTGGGCACCAGGTTCGTCGACAGGATCGGCGTCTCGTTGGTGAAGCGGACGCCGTCGCTCGAGCGGGCGACCCGGGTCGTGTGGTTCTCGCCGTGGAAGTACAGGTAGAACTGCCGGGTCGGCGCATCCCACACGACGTGCGGCGACGACACGTGGCTCACCGTCGTGGACGGCAGCACCCGGTCGACGACGGGATTGTTGGCGTACTCGGTGTAGGGGCCCTCGAGCCGGTTGGCGTAGGCGAGGCAGATCCCGCCGGGCGCGTCGTGTGGCGCGTAGTAGAGGTAGTAGCGGCCGAGGGCACCGCTGATCTTGTCGTAGACCCCGCGCACGCACGGGAAGATGAACTCGCCGGTCGGGTTGTAACGCAACGGCCTGTCGAACGCGTCGCGCACGTACCGGTAGTTGGGGAAGCCGGCCGGTGCGGCGAGCGCCGGCGTGGGGGTCGCGGCAAGGCCGGCGCCGGTGGTCGCGGTCGCGACACCGGCGGCTGCCGCGCCACGCAGCAGCGTGCGTCGGGAGAAGGAGCCTTCCGGGGTACGCGTCATCGCGTTCCCTCCGTTCGTGGGGCGCGCCGACTGGGGGGTGGGGGGTGCGGGCAGGCGTCACTCGACCCCGCGCTGAGCGACCGGACGGTGTGGACGCTCGGCGCGGAACGGGTTCGTTGGTCGATGAGTCTGCGCGCGCCGTCTCGGCGGCGTCAAGATGCTAATACGAATTAGCAAACGCTCCGGCGGGCCTTGACCACGCCGGCAGGCTCGGTCACCTGACGGGAGACCCACCGTCGACCGGGATGGTGTGGCCGTGGATGAAGGAGGCGTCGTCGCTCGCGAGGAAACAGACCGCCCGGGCCACCTCGTGGGGTTCGCCGTACCGGCCCGCGGGGGCCTGCATGGTCAGGTCGTAGAACGGGAAGTCGCTGGTGATCTCCGCGCCCTCGAACGCTGCGGTCTTGATGACGCCGGGCCCGATGCCCACGGCGCGGATGCCGCGGTGGCCGTAGTCGTAGGCGATCTGCTTGGTCAGCCCGATGACACCGTGCTTGGCCGTGGTGTATTCGGCCCCGACCTCGCTGGCGACCAGACCGGAGGCCGACGAAACGTTGATCACGACGCCGCTGCCGCGCTCCAGCATGTGGGGAAGCACGGCCTTCGTCGCGAGGAAGACGCCCTTCAGGTCGACGGCCATGACGCGCTCCCACTGACTGGTCTCGATCTCGAGCAGCGGGAGGTAGGCGCCGAACACACCGGCGTTGTTCACCAGCACGTCGACGTGGCCGTACGCGTCGACGGCGGCGCTCACCATGGCGTCGACCGAAGCCTCGTCGGTGACGTCCGCCGCCACCCCGGTCGCGTCTCCCCCGGCGTCGCGAATCCGCTCCACCGTCGCGTTGGCGCGTTCCAGGGAGAGGTCGGACACGACGATCTTCGCGCCCTCCTGGGCGAGCTCCACGCACATGGACTGGCCGAGACCGGAACCGACCTGCTCGGGGCTGTATCCGCCCCCCGTCACGAGCACGACCTTGTCGGTGAGTCCACGCACGATCCATCTCCCGTCCGTTTTCGACCACGCGGATTCAATCTAGTCCCGCGTCACCGACGGCCACCGGGTTTCCCCCGATGTCCCTTGGGATCGCCCGGCGGGCGGGTCGTGACGCACACGGTCGCCAGGTGTGCGTTCCCTCGCCCGACGGCCCCGGCACCCGCCCGGGTTCGGACGGGTGCCGGAGCCTCGGTGGCGATCGCCTCGCCGGCCCGGAGCGCGATCGCCCCGGGTCCCCGCAGGTCAGCCGAGCGGCGGGGCGGTCCAGGAGGATCGGATCAGCTCCCGCTCGGCGGCGGCGAGATGCGCGGTCGCGGCGAGCCAGGCCCACGCGTACCGCTCCGGGTCGGGATCGGTACGCCGGCCGAACGCGTCCCGGCCGCGCCGGTCGGACTCGTCGGCCAACGCGGTGGTGAGCGCCGCGGCGGTGGTGAAGCCGGCGCGGCGCAGCGGGCCGGCCAGGCCGGTGCCGTCGCCGCGGGCCGCCTCGGCGACGGCGCGGCGACCGCCCGAGACGGCCAACTCCACCAGCCGGCGGACCCGCCACAGCGGGGACTCCGCAACCGCGTCGGCGCCGACGGCCAGGACGGGTCCGGTCGTCTCCGCCGGGTCGCGCGGCGGCAGGTGGCCGCCCTGGAGCTCGTCGTAGCCGAGGTCCGCCCGGCCGTGCCAGTCCGCCGGCAGCCGCAACGTGGCGGCGGCACCGGGCACCGGGCCGACCGCGAGCGGTCGCAGCGTGCTGGCCCGGTCCGGGTCCAGCCGGCCGACCACCCGGACCCGCAGGCCGGGCCGGGAGGCGAGCCGTCGCAGGTTGGCCACGTGGGCCAGCATCGGGTGGGAGTCGACCGGCACCAGCCGGATCAGCGGCCCGTCCGGCACCGGCGCCCGCTCGCCTCCTGCGTCGGTGGCGGGGGCCAGCTCGCGGGCCAACACCTGGTCACCGACGGCGCCCACCACCATCAGGTCACCGCCGAACAGCGCGGTCCCCGCCCGGGCCGGGTCCTCCGGGTCCTCGGTGGCGAGTTGCGCGGTCACCACCTCGGCGAGCGGGCGGGCGAACAGTCGCGCCAGCGGCCCGGTGGACCAGTCGGCCCCGGTGAGCGGGATGGCCCGGACCCCCTTACCGGCGCCGAGCCGGCCGTCCGGGGAGACGGTGGTGCCGGTGATCCGCAGGCCGCCACGGGCCAGTACCGCGTGGTTGACCGCGACCGCGCCCATCTCGGTGACCGCCCGGGCGCAGTCGCGTGCCCGGTCCGGACCGCCCGGTTTCACGTCGCCGAAGGAGACCTGGCGCCCGTCGGCGGCGACCAGGTGGGTGACCACCCCGGCGTACCCGGTCGCGCTGATCACCGGTTCCCGGCAGACGCCGTGCACCTCCAGGGTGCCGTCCGGCTGGTAGGCCCGCCGCAGGACGCCGACCAGCGCCGGGTCGGCGTCGCCGGCGGCCAGCCGGCCGGTGACGTACAGCAGGTCGTGCAGCACCTCGACCAGCTCGGCCAACCGGTGGCCGTTCTGCCGTCCCCGGTGTGCGCGCAGCCCACGTACCGTGCGCAGCGCGGCGCTCTCGGCCCGCGGCAGGCCGGCCAGCCGGGCGCCGTGGGCGGCCCGCAGCAGTTCGGCCTGGGGCACCGCCCCGGCCGCCGGCACGCCGGCCGCGAGCACCGCGGCGGCCGCCCGCCACAGCGCGCCGGCCGCGGCCCGCTGCGCCTTCGTCGGTGCCGCGCCGGCCGACTTCCTGGTACGCCCGGTCCGGCCGGACGCCGCGGCGGCGCTGTCCGACGCCGGGGACGCCGCGGCGGTGGACGCCGGATCGGGGTGGGCGGCCGGGTCGGCGACGGGGCAGGCGAGCAGGACGGCGGTGCGGTGCAGACAGCGGGGCGCCAGCAGGCAGCTGCACCGCGCCTGGTGCGGGTCGGTGACCGCGCCCGTCGCTCCGGGCGTCAGGGTGACCAGCGACTCCGGACCGCAGTCGACCGACACGCCGCCGTCGACCGGGCCGACCGGTACGCCGGCCAGCCGTTCGACGGCGGCGTCGAGCCGCCTGTGCAGCCGGGGTGGCAGGGCCGCCACCGCCGCGGCGGCGACCGCCGGCAGCACCGGCGGCAACCGGTCGGTGTCCACGGCGGTGGCTGTGCGGTCCGTCAACGTGATCCTCCGCGGATGCGGTCGCCCACCCAGCGGGCGAGTTCGAGCGGGCTGAGAGCGGCGACCGGCATCCCGGCCGCGACGAGTTGCTCGGCGACCGGCACCGAGTAGCAGGGCACTCCCCTGTCGTTCAGCGCGGCGCAGCCGAGCAGGTGCACGCCGGAACCGACCAGCGTGCGGACCTCGCCGAGCAGCCCGGCCAGCGCATAACCCTCCTCGAAGTCGCTGACCACCGCGACGATGGTGCGGCTCGGCACGGTCACCAGCGAGCGGGCGGCGGCCAGCCCGGCGGCGATGTGCGTACCGCCGCCGACGCGCACCTCCAGCAGCAGCGACAGCGGGTCGTCGACCCGGTCGGTCAGGTCGACCACCTCGGTGGAGAAGGCGAGGAAGTGGGTGGACAGGGTGGGCACCCCGGCCAGTACGGCGGCGGTCAACGCCGACCACACCACCGACGCCTCCATCGAGCCGGACACGTCGACCACCAGCACCAGCCGCCAGTCGGCCTCCTTGCGGGTGCGGCTGTTGAAGACCGGGCGTTGCGGCACCACCACCGTCCGGCCGTCGCCGAGCCGCTGGGTGTGCGCCAGGTTCGCCCGCAGCGTACGGGCCAGGTTGATCCGGCCACCGGGACGGCTGGTCGGACGCGGGTTGGTCAGCCCGGTCAGCGCCGGACGCACCTGGGTGGCGAGCTGCCTGGTCAGCTCCTCGACCAGCCGCCGTACCAGTGGCCGCAGCTTGGCCAACTGCCCCTCGGGCAGGCCACCGGCCAGCGACAGCACCGAGGTCAGCAGTTCCATCGAGGGGCGTACGGCGGCCGGGTCGAGTTCGGTGAGCACGTCGGTACGGCCGCTCTCGGCCGCCCGGGCGATGACCTCCTCGCGTACGGCGGTGCCGAACAGCGCCTCGAGTTCGTCGGCCCACTCGCGGGCGGTCGGGAAGGAGGCCTCCTGGCCGCCGCCGGCCGCCTGCCCGAGGTCGGTGGCGCCCTCGCCCTGGCCCGCCCCGTACAGCTCGTCCAGGGCGCGGGCGTAGCGGCGGGCGTCGGCCGGCAACCGGTCGGGCTGGCGGCCGAGCAGCAGCCGCCACCGGTCGCTGGCGGTGAGCCGGGCGTCCGGGGTGTCCGGCCCGGGCGTGACGTCGGCATCGGCGTCGACCTCGGTGGGGCCGGTCGGCGTGCCCGGGACGGGGAGGTGGCGGGCGAGCAGGGCGGCCCGACCGGCCGCGTCGGCGGCGGCCCAGCGGGCCAGCAGCTCCGGCGGGGCGGACAGGCTCAGGTCGAGCCGGTCACCCAGCCGTTCGGTGACGGTGTGCAGCAGCCGGTCCCGGGCCGCCGGGGTGAGCACGTCGAACCCCCCGCGCAGCGCGGGCAGCCGGTCCAGGAAGTCGGCGTCGGGGAGCCGCTCGATCCGTTCCAGCAGCGGGTCCAGCGCGGCCGGGGCGGACTGCAACAGCGGGTGTGCCCCGGTGAGCAGGCCGCCGAGCAGCCGGTGCAGGTGCCGTCGGGTGTCCGGTCCGGTCGCCGCGTCGATCCAGCCGGCCACCCGGGTGCCCAGGGTCTCCAGGTCGGTCAGGTCGAGCAGCACCCGGGCGGCCAGGGCGGCGCCCTGGATCAGCGGCGAACCGGCGCGGGCCAGGTGGTCGAGGGCCTCGTCCAGGCGCAGCCCGATGCGGTCCTCGCCGGCCCGTACCGCGAGGTCGACCAGCGCGGCGGCGTCGGCCGGGGTGTCGCTGCCGGCCAGGCCGGGCAGCCCGCGCACCGCCGCGTCCAGCAGCACGACGGCCAGCTCGGCCGCCCGGGCCCGGCCGTCGGCGGTGGTGCCGGGCAGGTGCTCGCGGCGCAGCGCCTCCAGCAGGTCCAGTGCGGCCAGCAGCTCCGGCAGCGTGCCGGTGCCCGGCAGCACCGTGGCGGCCAGGTCGAGCCGGTCGGTGACCAGCTCCGGCAGGTCGCACCGGGCGGCGTCGCGCAGCCCGGTGAGCAGCTGCGCGGCGGTGGGGCCACCGTCGGCGGCCTCCCGGCGGAACCGCTCCCGCAGGGTGCCGGCGGCGGCCAGCGCGGCGGTCACCCCGCGTACGCCGACCAGGTCCAGCCGGGCCGCCACGGACGGCGTCCAGGCCAGCTGCCAGCGGGTGGTCAGGGCGGCGCCGTCGCCGGTGCCGGACACCGCGACGGGCTCGCCGTAGCCGACGCCGCAGATCTGGAGGCGTTGCAGCAGGATCTCCCGCCGCCCGTCCAGGTCGGTGCGCAGCGGGTCCAGCCGCACCTCGCGGGCCTTGGGGCTGCCCGGGTCGGGCAGCCGCAGCGTGGCGAGTTCCGCCTCGACCGCCGGGCCGAGCCCGGAGCGCGGCGTGCCGGGGGCGATGCGGCCCCGTTCGGCGCCGACCAGCACGTTCTCCAGGGCCCTGGCCAGCGCCCGGCCGCGGCCGAGCAGTTCACCCTGGCCGAGCACGGTGGTCACCGCCTCCAGCACCTCGCCCCGGCCGGGGGCGGGCAGGTTCCGCAGCCGGGCCAGGTCGTCGGCGAGCCGTACCGTCTCGGTGGCCTCGCCGGTGCCGGCGGTGTGGCCGGCCGCGCGGAGTTCCCGGCACAGGTCGGTTACCGCCCGGGCGGCGGCGGCCCGGATCCGTTCCGGGTCGCCGGCGGCGGTGAAGACGGACTGCTGCCAGCGCGGGTCGCGGATCCCGGCCGGGTAGCCGGACCGGGAGTCGAGCAGGTCGAACGCGTACGGCACCAGCGAGGTGACCGCCGTGCGGTCGCCGTCGGTGGCGGCCGGTCCGGGCGGGGTCGTCACGGACCGGACCGGATCGGCCGGGGCGGTGCCGGGCCGGGTGGACGCGACGTCGACGGCGGCGGTCGACGGGGCGGGGACAAGGGCCGGGGCGTGGAAGGCGCCGACGACGGCGGCGACCCGCCGGCCGTCGACGCCGGCCTCGGCCAGTACCCGGCGCATGTGCCGCTCGCGGGCCAGGTCCCGGCCCGGTACGCCGTCGCGGTTGGCGCTGTCGGTACGCATCGCCCAGCCGACGCCGAGCGCGGCCCGGCGGACAGCCTCGGGCGGGCAGCCCGGGGCGCGCACCTCGACCACCCGGTCCCACAGGTCGTCGCCGTCGCGGCCGGTGCCGCTGGCGCTGAGCGCGGCGGCGTAGGACCGGCGCAGGCCGGGCACCGGCTCCCCCGCGTCCGGTGCGGGCTCGTCACCGGCGGCCGGCTCGGCACCGGCAGTCGGGTCGGGGTCGGCGGCGCCGGCGCTCCAGCCGGGGTCGGCCAGCGGCAGGTCGCAGCAGACCACCTCCACGCCGTGCTGCCGGGCCCAGCGGATCGCGGCCAGTTCCGGGGAGAAGTCGGCGAACGGGTAGAAGCCCATCGGCCCGTCCGCGCCGTGGCTGCCGACCAGGGCCAGCGGGGCCCGGGCGGCCGGATCGGACAGGTAGGGCAGCCAGCGCTGGAAGTCGGCCGGCAGCTCGATGCAGACCACCTCGGCCCCGGCGGCGTCCAGCAGCGCCGGCACCACCGCCGCCAGCGCCGGGCTGTGGTGCCGCACCCCGATCAGGTACGGCCGCACCGAACCGGCGAGCGCGTCGACCACGGCGCGCGGATCGGCCGACGTCGCATCGGCCCTCGCCGGGTCGGCGGCCGGCGGGGCCGCACCGGGCGTCGTACTGGAGAGGGTCGTCACCGCAGGCTCTCCCGCAGGTCCCAGAGCCGGCGCCACATCGCCGAGCCGTCCTCGGCGCGGCGACGGACCGGGCCGTCCCAGTAGCCGAGCAGCCGGGCGTGGTCGTTCTGGTCGTCCTTGCGGACCACGCCGAGCAGGTGCCCGGGCACCAGGTCGAGCGCGTCCCCACCGGGCAGGTACGCGGCGGCCAGGCCGAGCGACACCGCCACCTGCACCGCCTCGGCGGTGGACATCACCGTGCCGGGCCGTTCCACGTCCCAGCCCTCGCCCGACCGGCCGGAACGCAGGTCGCGGAACACGGTGACCAGGGCGTCCAGCACCGCGTCGTCCACCGTGTACGCCGCGCCGGCGCGCTGCACGGCGGCGGTGGCCTGCTGGCGGACCAGGTCGGTCTCGACGTCCGCGTCGGAGATCGGGTGGATGGTCTCGAAGTTGAACCGGCGCTTGAGGGCCGAGGACATCTCCGACACGCCCCGGTCCCGCAGGTTGGCGGTGGCGATCACGGTGAACCCGGGCGTGGCGCGGATCAGCCCGTCCTCGGTGCCGGACAGCTCCGGCACGTTCATCCGCCGGTCGGACAGGATGGACACCAGCGCGTCCTGCACCTCGGGCAGGCAGCGGGTGACCTCCTCGATCCGGACCACCCGGCCGGTGCGCATCGCGGTCAGCACCGGCGAGTCGACAAGCGCCTGCGGGGTCGGACCCTGGGCGAGCAGCAGGGCGTAGTTCCAGCCGTACCGGAAGGCGTCCTCGGTGGTGCCGGCGGTGCCCTGCACGGTCAGCGCGCTGGTGCCGCAGACGGCGGCGGCCAGCAGCTCGGACAGCATGGACTTGGCGGTGCCGGGCTCGCCGACCAGCAGCAGGCCCCGTTCACCGGCCAGGGTGACCACGCACCGCTCGACCAGGCTCCGCTCGCCGACGAACTTCGCCGGGATGGTCATGCTGGCCGGCAGTCCGGTGCCGTCCGCGCCGGTGCGCCGCTCGGCGGGCAGCTTCAACGCCTCGCCGTCGCTGCCCTGGATGAAGGTGACCACGGCGCGCGGGGTCAGCGCCCAGCCCGGCGGCCGGGCCCCGTCGTCGTACGCGGCCAGGAAGGCCAGCTCGTCGGCGTACCGCTGCTCGGCGGAGAGGACCTGGGCGGCGGTCTCCGGCGCCACGGTGGGGCGGACGTGTTCCGTCACGGTCACGGGCGTTCCTCGATCTCTTTCGGTTCGGATGGGGGTGGTGTGGGGTGGGTCAGCGGGAGGTGGGCAGGTGGTCGAAGCGGGGCCGGTCACCGTCGCGCAGGCGTTGCCAGGCGCGCCGGTGGAGCTCGGCGGCCGGTGCGAACGGCACCGTCACGCCGAGCGCGGCCGTGCCGTCGGGTGCGAGGTCGAACAGGGCGGCCTTCCAGCCCTCGATCGGTGCCTGCCCGCTGCCGCGCTCCAGCCACGGGCCGGGCAGGAACAGCGACCGGCCGGCCCGGGACCGGCTGGCCTCGACGACCAGGTCGGTGCCGGCCAGTTCGGCGCGGGCCGCCTTCAGCCGCGCCGGCTTCCAGCCGGTCCACTTCGCCGTGTTGCGGTCGGTCGGGTCCGGCATGGCCAGCAGCATCAGGTACACCGCCGCCGCGTCGGCGGCCAGGCCGTGCGCCCCGGCCACCTCGGCGACCAGGTCCGGCACCGACCGGGTCGGGTCCTGCGGCCACCAGGTGCCGTCCACCGCCCGCGCACCGCCGGCCGGCTCCCCCGGATCGCCGAGCAGCGCCACGAAGAGTGGGTCACGGACCAGGCGCAACGCCACCTCGACCGGGTACGGCTTCGCGGCGTCCCCGCGCAGCGCCGGCAGGTACGGGTCCGTCCCGTCGGCGTCGAGCAGGTCCGGCCGAAGCGCGGGCGACGGCTGGCTGTCGTAGGTGGACAGGACGATGGCGCCGTACCGTTCCCAACCGGGGCCGGTCTCCGACGGGGTGCCCGCCACCTGCCGGAACGCGGGCAGGGACACGTACTGGTCGAGGTCGAGCAGCAGGCCGGGGCTGGCCAGCCGGTTCCGGATCGCGGCCAGCGCGCCGGGCAGCGCGGCCCGGCACGCGTCCCCGGCCGGCGTGTGGTGGGCGACCCAGGCCGCCAAAGCGACCGTGGAGCGCAGCACGTGACCGGTGAAGCCCGCCGCCTTTGCGTCGACCGGCCGGGCCCGGTCGCCCCTGACCTCGAAGGCCAGGTCGGTGCTCAGCTCGGCCGAACGGGCCGGGTCGAGCAGCGCCGGCAACGCCTTCGCCGGTGCCCAGCCGGTGCGGACCGCGCGCGTCGCCTCGGCGAGCAGGTGTTCGGGCACCACCACCCGGCGCCCCAGGGCGGCGTTCCACACCGCCGCGGCGGCGGCCACGTCCGGGCCCTCGGTCCACAGCCGGGCCGGTTCCTCGGGCAGCAGCGCCGAGACCACGGCCCGCCGCAGCGTCGCCCGGGCCTCCCGCAGCACCCCGAACGCCAGCTTGACCTCCCCGACCTGCCTGATCCCGAGCGCCTTGCGCAGCTCGGCAGGCATCGTGTTCGCCGAGTCCGCGTACGGCAGGCCGGCCAGCACCAGCTTCGCGGCGGTGGGGGTGACGCCGGTCAGCTCGGCGAACTGTTCGGCCGCCTCCGGCCGCCAGGGCAGCGGGCCGCGCGCGGCCGACTCGGCGAGGAACCCGGCCAGCCAGCCGGCGGGCCGTCCGTCACCGACCGGTTCCGAGGAGTGCACCGTGTACGGCTCGGGCACGGCGAACACACCGGCCGGATCGTGGTGCAGCGCGTCGAAGAAGTAGCCGGTGGCCGTACCGCTGGAGTTGAGGACGGCGACGAACGCCCCGTCGGGCAACGGCAGGATGCCGGGCCTGGGGTAGCGGCGCGAGCCGTCCGGGTTCTTCAGCTCGTCGTCGAGCAGGTGCAGCCTGCACTGGCGCCACCGACCCGGCTCCGCCGCCGTGCTCAGGTCGAGCCCGTCCAGCTCCGTGAGCAGGGCCCGCAGCGTCTCCCGGTGCTCGTCCGGGGTGACCGCCGCGACGGCCCGGTAGGCGACCGCGGCGACGCCCCCGAGCAGGGACCACCAGTCCGGCGTGGACGGCAGCGACGGCCCGTCGAGGTGCAGACGCACGGCGGAGCCGTTCCCGCCCGTGGCGGAGCCGTTTCCGTCCGTGGCGGAGCACCGGATGGTGAACGCCTGGAACTGGGTGAAGACGCCGGTCGCGGTGCCCGCCCCGTGGGTCGAGCCGCGCAGGCCGTCCAGCGCCGCGCTGAGCTGCCGGTCGGTGGGTCCGGTCACGGTGGCCGTCGGCACCACCGCGACCGGGGCGGACAGCGACCTGGTGAGCCGCTCCGTCACCGCCTCCAGGTCGGTGCGTACCCGGGCGGCCAGCCGCAGCGCCCCGACCACCCCGGCCAGCAGGGCGTCGTGACTGAGCGCCGGCACCGTCGAGCGGACCAGCTCCACCAGCGCGTCCGTGTCGTCCTCGACGGCGGTGGTGGCGGGGCCGGAGCCGGCGCCGACCGTGGACGCGGGAACGGCGACGGGAAGGCCGGTGATGGCCTGGGTGGCCACGGTCAGCCCGGACCGCGCCGCCGCGCGGGCCGCGGCCCGTGCCGCCTCTTCGGCCAGGACGGCGCGGCGCTCGTCGAGGGCGACCTTCAGCAGCGCGGCGGCGGTCTCCCGGTCCATCCGGCGCAGGGCGGTGGAGCCGGCCGGGTCGCGGGGCAGCAGGTTGCCGAGAAACTGCCGGGCCGGCAGCGGGACCGTGCCGGGGCCGTAGTCCCGGTTGGACGGCGGTCCGGCGGCGGCCGACACCACCCCGTCCGGGTCGACCAGGACGAGGCCCTTGAGCACGGCCCGGGGTCGGTCGTCGCCGGGCAGCACCAGCGCCGCGACCGGCTCCTGGCCCGCGGCGACGGTGACGGTACGACCGGCCAGGTCCGTACCGCGTACCGAACCGTCCGGCAGCGTGACCACCCGCCAGCCGAGCAGCCCGTCAACGGGGACGGCGGCCGGGGTGGCCCGGTCGGACAGGGCCGGCCGCAGCCAGCTGGCCGATTCCTGGAGGCGGCTCCCGTCGACCGGGAGGTCGGCCAGGAACCCGGGCAGGCCGCGCCGGCCATGGGTGTTGGCGACCGGGTCGTACTCGCGCCAGCCGTGGGTGTCGTCGTCCTCGCCGTGCCGGTACACCCAGTGCGAGGTGCCGTCGGTGATGACCGGCAGCTCCGACGGGACAGCGGTGTCACCGGCGTGCAGCACGCCGTCGCCGGTGGTCCGGCCGCCGCCGGCCAGCGGCAGGGTGATCTGCTTCCCGCGCGGCTGGCTGCCGTGGTGACGGCCCTGGATGAGCTGCGGTTCGCCGGGCGACGAGTGCCAGTAGCCGCGCAGGTCGTAGTTGAGCGCCTTGGAACGCCAGTAGACCAGCAGTTGGCCGTCGACGTAGTGGTAGCCGGGCTGGCCCCACATGTCGCCGGCCGGGATGCGCAGGTCGTGGCGAAGCACGATGCCCTCGGCGCCGATCACGCGCACCGTGGTCGGCCCGCCCAGGATCGCGTACGGCCAGGCCTCCTGCCGGATCACCTCGACCTGCCGGTCGCCGCCGGTGACCTCCTGCCAGGCCAGCTCCCAGTCCGGCCAGCCCAGCTCGGCGAGGAGTCCGCCGCGCAGGCTGCGGGCGACGCGCTCGGCGAGGTCGACGCCGAGGGCCTGCCCGAGGCCGCCGCCCCGGCCGGGCTCGCCCGCTCCGTCGAGCTCGTCGGAGACCAGGCGCAGCGCCTCGACCGGGAGCCGGCCCAGCCAGTCCACCGACGCCGGCAGGTACGGCAGCCCGGCGGCGAACCGGTCGCGGATCCGGGCCCGCAGCCAGTCGATCAGCATCGGCCGGACGCCCGGCGTCTCGACCATCCGGCGCAGGGCGGCCTGCTGGTCGTCGAGCTGGTCGAGGCCCCGGCGCAGGGCGCCGGTGAACCGGTCGTCGCCCGCCACGGCGAGCAGATCGCGCTCTCCCCCGCGCTTGACCCAGTTCGCCAGGTCCAGGGCCTCGTGCTCCTTCGGCGCGGCCACCGGCAGGTCGAGGGCGAGCAGCAGGTCGAGCAGTTCCAGGTCCCCGTCCGCGCCGAGGGTCTCGCCGCTGTCGGCCAGCTCGACGCGCAGCCGGTCGGCCATCCGCTCGACGAGCGGGTACAGCTGCGGCAGCCGACGGCGGTGGTGGCCGGAGTTGACCCGGCCCACGAAGCGGCGCAGCCAGCCGACGGAGCCGTCCTGCGGGCGGGCCGGGTCCGGCACGTCCGCGTCGGACAGCCCGGCGAGCGCACCGGTGTCGGTCAGCAGGGCCAGCCACGTGACCAGGTCGTCCCGGTCGGCGGGCATCAGGTCGAGCAGGCTGCCGCGGATCGCCGGGTCACGGCCGGCCAGCGCCGTCACCGCCGGCAGGTGCGCCTTCCACCAGCCGGCCGGCGCCTCGGCGGCCACCGGCAACCGGAGCAGCTCGGTCAGGTAGGCCGCCTCGCGCTCGGCGACGGCGGCCGCGCCGGCCTTACCGGCGGCCTTGGTGGCGGCCCGGACCAGCCGGTTCACCACGCCGGCCGACTGGGTGGACGGAACCACGCCGGCGGTCGCGGCCCGCAGCGCCAGCCGGCAGAACCGCTCCAGCGCCTCGCCTGCCGGCAACTGGGCGGACAGCTCCTTGGCGTAGCCCGCCAACGCGGTCGCGGACACGACCTTGGCCGAGGCGAACTCCACGTAGACCTCGTCCAGCCGGTTCAGGTCGACCGGCAGGCCGTGCTGCGCCTCCGCCTTACGCGCCTTGTTGAACAGCTGCGTCGCGTACGCGTCCTGCCCGGCGGCCAGGAACACCCGCGCCGCCTGCTCGAAGAACGTCGGCAGGAAGTGCGGCAGCGTGCGGGCGAGCCGGTCGGCGATGCTCTGGTGCCCGTCCAGGGCGGCCTTCGGCCGCGACCGCACCTGCTTGGCCAGCTTCTGCAACTCCGGCACCACCGCCAACGCGTGCCGGCCGTCCGCCGGGTGGTGCACCAGCACCCACTCGGGGAACGCCAGCGGCCGGCGGGGGCCCAGCCCGACGACGACCGGCTCGGCGCCCGGCGTCAGGCCGAGGAACTCGACGGCGATGTCCTCGCCCTCGCCGAGTGCGGCGTCGACCAGGCGGACCACCGGTCGGTCGCCGAGGACCGGGTGCCGGTAGGTGCGGGCGGTGAGGGGCACCGCCCGGTCGCCGGCCCCGGCGGTGTCGGCCGGCAGCACCGCGCCGGCGGTCAGCAGGCTCTCGACCGAGCCGTCGCCGGTGGTCGTCGTCATCCCGGTCACGCCTTCTTCCCCGTTCCGGTCACGGCACCGGACAGGGCCGTCGCCATTCGCATTCCTTCCGACCAGGCCACCGGCCCGACCTCGGTCAACCGCAACGTCGGGCCGTCCACCGCCGACCAGGAGAGGTTGCCCAGGGTCGCCTCGGAGTCCCAGTAGTCCTCGTCGAACCGCATGGCGGCCTCGACCGTGCGGCCTGCCTCCCAGATCCGGCACCTGACCTGCGAGCCGGAGACCCGGAAGCCGAGCGTGGCGGCCCGGGCGGCGAGCCGGTTGGGGACCGTGGTGCCGCGGAAGTCGGTGATGGCCGTGTCGCGCTGCTTCAGCACGTCGGGCTTGCCCCAAGTGCCCCGGTGCAGTTGCTCGATCCGCTGGGTGACGTCCAGTTCGTCGGCGAACTCGCGCAGGTCGGGCAGGTCGGGCAGGCGCACCGGGTGCGGCAGCGTGGCGGTCGCCGGCGAGAGCCGGACGGTGTCCCCGTCGAGGTTGACCACGCGGAGGTCGCCGGTGTCGGTGACGTCGCGCAGGAAGCCCGGCTCGGCCGGGTCGTCCCCGAGGACCACGAGGTCGCGCAGCGCGTCCTGCCAGGCCGGGTCCGGCCAGACCCGGGCCAGCAGCCCCGTCGGCACCGGCAGCGAGGACACCACCCAGGCGTCGACCCGGGCCAGGCATTCGGCGGCGTGCCGGTCCAGCCACTGGGCGAGCTGGCGCAGCCGGTCCACCTCGGGGTCGTCACGCAGCGCCTTCGGCAACGTCTTCAGGGGACGGCCACCGGCGCGCGGGCCGGTGGACCGGGCCGCCACCTTTCCGTCCACGAGGGAGATCTCGTACGAGTCTCCCACCGGTAGCCAGGCCATCAGGAATACCCTCCGCAGTGGCAGAACAGCCAGATTTCGTGAGGAATCGGCCGTGATCGACAACGAGGGCACGCTAACAGTAGTGACCGACACGACAGCGACCCATCGGCCGAGCAGCCGAGGCCCGGTCAGCGGGACGAGCGGACGCGATCTGCGGAAGCCGCAGGTCCGGGCGGTCCGAGCGCACCGCGAACGGTCAGTCGCGGCCCCGACGGGAGAAGAGGTGATGACCTAGGTCACACCAGCCGGCCGGCAGTCGGCGGCCGGCGTCTGCGTCCGCATCGACACGTCGGCTGATCGGTAGCGCGAGCGCCGGCGGGTGCGGCCTGGTGGCGCTCAGGCCGGATCACGACGTCGGCGCGCCGCCGTGGTGGTCGAGCACCTTGCCGAGCAACGCGACCAGGGCCTGCCGTTCGGCGGCCGACAGTGGGGCGAGCAGCTCGTCCTGCACGTCGTCGAGCGCGCGGTCCAGCCGCCGCAGCTGTCGCACGCCCGCCTCGGTGCTGCTGACGATGTTGCGTCGGCGGTCCGCCGGGTCGACGCTGCGCTCGACGAAGCCCGCCCCCTCCAGCTCGGTCACGGCCGCGACGACGTCGCTGCGGTCCATGCGGCAGCGCCGCCCCAGCTCCGCCTGGCTCGCGGGACCGAACTCCCGTAACGCCGCGAGCACCCGATAGTGGTAGCCCCGTGCGCCTGCGGTGGCGAACCCCTGGGCGACGAGCCGCCGCGCGTGCACCGCGGTCTGCGTGATCAGCCAGCTCGCCTTCGTGGCGAGACGATCCGGTGTCGGTTCCACGGGTGACCACGCTAACAGGCCGTTGGCCGCACCAACGATCTGCCATATCGTTGGCGCCACCAACGATATGGAGGATGAGATGTCACCCGTGACCGACCGCACCGAGATCGCCGAACTCGTCGCCCGGCTCGCCCAGGCACTGGACGAGCGGCGCTTCGAGGACCTGCGGGGCGTCTATGCCCCGGACGCCGAGACCAGCAGCCCGCGCGGGGCCCTGCACGGCATCGACGACATCGTCGACGTCCTACGGCGGACCAGCCCCGAGGAGGAGTCGACCCAGCACCTCAACACCGACGTGGTGGTGGATCTCGACGGCGACCACGCCGAGGTCGGCACCCATCAGCTCGTGTACTTCTTCCGCCGGGGCGAGGCGCCGCACCGGGTCGCCGGTGTCCAGGCCCGCTACACCGCCACGCGTACGCCGACCGGCTGGCGCTTCGCGCGGGCCCGGATCTCCCCACTCTGGCAGCACGTCTCGTAGCCGCCACGAACGGAGCCACCTCGCCGCCGGCGGCGAGGTGGCCGGCGGCCCGGCGGCCGTCGAATACTCGGCTGCGCACGACGCGGCCCGCCCCTAGGCTCCCGAGCTACGCGCCGGCGAGGCGTGCTGTCGACAGCGGTCACACCGCCGATCGGAGATGCGCAGGAGATGACGAGTCAACTGTTCGCGCTCAGCTTCGACGCGAACCAACCCCTGCGGCTCGCCCGGTTCTGGTCCGGGGTCCTGGGCTGGGACGTGGCCGACGACCCACACGACGGTGTCGCGCTGCTGCCCGGTGACGACACCGGGTTCCGGATCCGTTTCCTTCCGACCGGGAGACCGAAGGTCGGCCCGAACCCGATGCACTTCGACCTGACGAGCACATCCCTCGAAGACCAGCGGCAGACGGTGGCCCGGGCGCTGGAACTCGGCGCGGAGCACATCGACGTCGGCCAACGGCCCGAAGAGGGTCACATCGTGCTCGCCGATCCCGACGGCAACGAGTTCTGCGTCATCGCGCCGGGCAACAACTTCCTCGCCGACTGCGGATTCGTCGGGGCGCTGGCCTGCGACGGCTCGCAGGAGGTCGGCTACTTCTGGAGCGAGGCGCTGGGGTGGCCGCTGGTCTGGGACCAGGACCAGGAGACCGCGATCCGTTCACCGCTCGGCGGCCCGAAGATCACGTGGGGTGGTCCACCCCTGAATCCGAAGACAGGCAAGCAACGACTGCACTTCGACCTCGCTCCGCCTGCGGACGGCGACCAGCAGACGGAGGTCGACCGGCTACTCTCCCTCGGGGCCACCCGGATCGACATCGGCCAGGGCGAGGTCAGCTGGGTGGTCATGGCCGACCCCGACGGCAACGAGTTCTGCGTGCTGACGCCCCGGTAGCCACCCCGGGGCGCCCGTCGCCGGGTCGGCTGCACGGACGGCCGGGGACCGGCATGGTCAGCGACTTTCGGCTGCCACGGTGCGCCGGGACGGCAGCGGTCGGCGGCCGTCCCGGCGGAACTACCGGTTCAGCAGGTGGTGTTGCGGGCCGGGACCCAGCCGTCCACGGACGGGTTCTCAGCGCCGTGACCGTAGATCCAGGCGTCGTCGTCGACCGCCGAGACCTGACCGTGCCAGCGGAACCCGCGGCCGGCAGTCAGGGTGAGCAGCACGTGGCTGTGCGGCGCGGCGCGCAGCCAGGTGTTCTCCCGGAGGTTGCAGACGATGCCCCACGCGTCGCTCGCCGAGGCCGGCGCGGCCACCACAGCCGTACCGGAGAAGACGACGGTCGCGACCGTCAGGATGTGCAGAAGGCGGCGTTTCACTCGCGTCCCTTCGACTGTGGATGATGACGGCCTCCGATTGTGGTCGATGGGTACGCCGCCGACGCCACGGGGGGCAGCATCACGTCGGCGCACCGCTCGGCAGCCGCCGCTCAGTGGAAGGAGTCGTAGAAGTCGTTCAGCACGTCGTGCACGTTGTCCCGGTCGAACTTCTCGATGCCCAGGATCAGGGCCAGCAGTTGCGCCGTGTCCTTGGGGATCTGGCACTTCGCCTCGGCGACGAGTTCGTCGAGCATCCAGTGCAGGAGCTGGGCGACGGGCGTCCGGGCGGCGAGGTCGGAGTTGATGGTGAACCGGATGGTGCCGTCCGCGTTGATGACCGTCGAGTGGTTCAGCATCTTCGGCTCGACCCGCACCACCAGCCGCCCCTCCGCCCGCATCAGCGCCAACATGGCCGCGTGCAGCGCCTCCATGTACGCCCCGATCAACGGCGCGTACGCCCGGTCCTGCGGCAGGTCGGTGAGCACGAGAGCGACCGGCTTGGGCAGGTCGGTCCTGGTGAAGTCGAGGCGGGTGAAGTCGTAGGTGCGCACCCACGCGCGGGTGATGCGGGACGCGAGCACGGTGTGCAGCGAGTCCAGCCGGGGCGCGGCGCGTCCCCGCATGGCGGCCACCTGCGCGTCGGTGGGGAACGGGCCACCCTGGCCCAACACCTCGCAGACGGTCTGCTCGAAGTTGGCGGCGTTCTGCAGGGCGATCTGGCCCTGCAGGTAGTAGGCGGCGTTGCGGTGGCGGTAGACGATGTCGACCGTCGGATTGTCCGCCAGGATGTGCGTGCCCTCGTGAGCGAGCGTGGCGGCGAGCTCCCACAGGTGCATCGTGCCGTCGAGCGCGGAGCGCCCCACGTTGATGATGGCGGTGTCACCCTGACCGCTGGCCAGTGCGCCCATCCCGTCGGGCAACGACAGGTTGCACACGAATCCCGACCGGCGGCCGTCGGTGCGCTCGAGCACTGCCCGCAGGGCCGTGACCGTCTGCGCGAAACGCGCCTTGGCCACCGACGAGGTGGACCCGAACAGACGCGCGAACGCGGTGTTGACGGCGACGTGCGTGGGGCTCTTGTCGTCGTTCATGACGTCGACGATCCTGGTCTTCAGTTCGTCCACAGCGGCGACGAGATACGGGTTGCCGACGGCGGAGGGCACGACCCCGTCGAGCGAGTCCTGCACCTCCTTGAACAGCGTGGCCGCCTGGTGCATCGTCGCGCCGCGTTCCGAGATCTGTTGCAGCCAGGTCCCGACGGCCAGGGCGGCGACCTTGTCGAGCCGGGCGGTCAACTGCTCGCGGCGCAGCCCTGCCGGCAGTGCCCCGACGACGGGGCGCAGCCGCTGCAGTTCGCACGCCATCAGCACCCGGTAGGTCTGGAACACCTCGCGCCGGCCGAGATCGAGTGCCTTCCTGGTCGCTTCGTCGGGAAACGGGAACATGTGGAGGGCTCCTTCGCTCGCCGGCCCGGCCCGGTCGGCCGAACGCCCGCAGAGAGGTAGCACCCGAAGGGCCGTGGCAGTCAGTAGCGCGTCGGTCATCGGACAGTGAGTGATCCGTCGCCCGCGCTCCCGGCCGGCATGTCGCCACCGGGGTGCCGATCGGGCCGGCGAGCCCTCGCCGGAGACAAGCGTGCTTGACAATCCCGGAGGGTGTCAAGCACGCTTGTCACGACAAGGTCACTTGACATCAGGGGGTGTTCATGAAGAACGACCTCTGCGCGCTCCGGCTGGCCACCGGGCTGTCCCAGCGCGAGCTGGCCCAGGCGCTGGGCGTCTCGCGACAGACGATCAACTCGATCGAGAACGGCCGCTACGACCCCTCCCTGCCGTTGGCCATCGCCATCGCGCGCCACTTCCACCGCACCGTCGAGGAGATCTTCCATGTCGACTGATCGACACACGGACAAGCGCAGGGCCCTGGCTCTCGGCGTCGGCATGGCGATCGTGGCGCTGCTGATCGCCGTGGGCCTGCTGCTGCGCGAGCACGCTCCCGGAAACATGGGAGTGGGCTTCCTCCTGGGCGCGGCGGTCGGGCTGATCGGTGCCGCGGTGATGGCGTGGCGGCTCAGCAGGCGACCGGACCGTACGACGGCCTTCGAGCGGGCGTGGTCCCAGTCGGGCGACGAGCGGGACGACGCCGTCCTCACCCGCGCCCTGGCCGTGCTCGGGCTGCTCGCGCTGCCGCTCACCGGTGCGGCGGGGATCGCGATCGGGCTCGGCGCCGCGGTCGAGATGATGCTGGCGCTGCTGATCCTGACGGAGGTCCTGGTCGGGGCGACCGCCTTCGCGGTCATCAACCGACGCAGTTGAGCGCGCATCCGAGCGCTCTGCGGCTTTCGCCGGCTTGACGGCAAGTCACGCCATCTGACATCACCCGCCAGCGCCAGATGTATCTACTCGCATCGATCGGACTCCGTAAGGGTGTCCACCCGCCCACGCCACCACCTCGGGGCGAACGGCGATCCCCCATCATCGGGAGGAAATGTGTCTACCAGACTCGCAGGAAGAGCGCGCCGTTCGACGCTCGCCCTGCTCACCGGCGCGGCACTGGCGACGCTGTTGTCCGTCACCGCGGCCGGTGCCGCACCACTGGCCGGGCCGGCGGACGGCCCCGCCACCGCCGCCGCGGTCGACGTGTACATGAAGGACACCGCCGCCGACGTGGGCCTCGAACCGCACGCGTTGAACCCGCTCTGGCAGAGCCCGGACATCAAGGTCTGCCACACCGCCATCGAGTGCGCGACCAGCCAGAACCCGATCGTCGGCCAGCGCAACTACATCTTCATCAAGCTGCGTAACCCCGGCCCGTACGGCGACAGCGTCATGGAGGAGGGCACGATCTGGGTCTACCGGACCACGCCCGGCGGCGGGGCGGGCTGGCCGGGCGCGTGGACGCAGATCGGGGCGATGGCGGTGCCGGTCTACCCGGGCGTCACCACGGTCACCATCCCGTGGGACAACGTGCCCGGCCCGGGTCACTTCTGCCTGCTGGCCCGCTGGGTCTCCGCCAACGACCCGATGACCTTCGAGGGACCGGACATCGGCGTCAACACCCGCAACAACAACAACATCGCCTGGCGCAACGTGGACTCGGTGGCGGTGACCGCCGGCGGCCTGGCGCAGATCCGGCCGTTCGCCATCGGCAACACGCTGACCCGGCCGGCCCGCAGCAGCGTGGTCTTCAGCCAGACCGGGGCACCGTTCCAGGCCGCCGGTGGCCGGCTCGTCGCCGACCTCGGACCGACCCTGTTCGAGCGCTGGGCCAAGGGCGGCAAGGCCGGCAAGGGTGTCCGCGAGGTGGGCCGCAACCAGGTCGAGATCGTCGACATCGGCCAGGCCAGCCTGGACAACCTGGAGCTCAACCCCGGTGAGCGGCTCGCCTTCTCGCTGAGCTTCACGGCGGCCGTGCCGACCC
The DNA here is from genome assembly GCF_040634035.1 of Micromonospora sp. NPDC007220. Lineage (NCBI taxonomy): Bacteria > Bacillati > Actinomycetota > Actinomycetes > Micromonosporales > Micromonosporaceae > Micromonospora > Micromonospora sp. NPDC007220. The sequence goes on from NZ_JBEYEU010000010.1 coordinate 76,458, forward strand.
GGGAACAGACCGCCGTCAACGTGACCCAGGTCGGCCCGGACACCACCGGCGCCGCACGGGCCGACCTCGGCGGCGTGCGGTACGACATCACGGTGGTCCAGCGGGCCAAGTAACGCCCTCGAGGGGCAGGGACGGAGGTCGCGGACGGGGCCCGCGACCTCCGTTCCACCCGTCCGGCCGGTGTCCCGGGCGGTCGCCGCCTCGCCCGGTCCCGCCCGGTGTCCGCTCAGCGCAGGGTGACCCAGGCGGTCGCCACCGCGTACCCGGCGGTGCGGGCGCAGAACTGGACCGGGCCGGCGGGCGGCACCCCCATCGAGAAGTAGCCGACCGCGTCCACCGGCACCTCCTCGTACGGGCCGACGGCGGTCCGGGCCGCCACCCGCCCGCCCCGGGCCGGTGAGAGCTGCCCGACGATGCCGGTCGGGGTCAGCTCGATCTCGACCACCACCGCACCGGTGCGGAACGTCAGCGTGCGGGCCGAGCCGGCGGAGCGGGTGGGACCGGCCGGTTCCGGGTCGCAGACCGAGTCGAAGGTCAGCTCGGCGAGGGCCAACTCGGCGTCGACGGTCCGCCAGCTGAACGCGGCGTGCGCTGCGGCCAGGAACTCCTCCGGCACCGGGCCGGAGTCCCGCAGGGCGGCCCTCAACTCGGCCAGCAGGGCGTCGTCAGCGGCTGGCGGCCACGGCTCCATCCCGGTCACCTCCGCTCCCCTCGTCACCCGGGCGCGCCCTGAGGAAAGGGGCGAGTGCCGGACAGTTCCGCAGCTTGTGCAGGCACCGGGCCTGACTCGGACCGACGCTACCCACCGGCATGCCCAACCGCGCGCCGATCTCGCGGTAGCTGACCGGCGGATCGGCCAGCAGCAGGGCCAGCAGGTCCCGGCAGCGCGGCGGCAACTGCGCGAACGCCTCCCGCAGCGCCTGCTGCCGCTCGGCGCGCAACAGGTCCTCGTCCGGGGTGACCGGGTCCACCAGCAGATGGGCGCCGACGTGCCGGTCGACCGAGTCGTCGTACGGGTCGAACGGCTGGGTCCGCCGGCCGAGGCGAAGCAGCCGGTAACACTCGCGTCGGGTGGTGGTGACCAGCCAGGCGGGCAGGGCGTTCGACTCCCGCAGCCGTCCCAGGTGCTCCACCGCACGAAGCCAGACGGTCTGGTTCACGTCCGCCGCGTCGACCTGGTCGAGCCCGTGGGACCGGATCACCGAGAGCACCAGCGGGGTGTAGCGGCGCACCAACTCGCCCCACGCCCGCTCGTCACCGCAGGAGGCGGCGGCGACCAGCCCGACGGTGCTGCGCTCGCTCACCGGTACGACGCCCGGCGCGCCGCTGCCGACGACCTCACGCGACGAGCACGCCGTAGTCGGGATGCCAGCGGGGACCGGCGACCAGCACGGCTCGGGCCGCCTCCGCGCCGAGCCCGGCGCTGGTCATCAGCGCGGCCAGCCGGCCGGCGACGTGGCCGGTGGCGAACGAGGTGCCGGTCCAGGCCGCGAAGCCGTCGAAGTACCGGATCGGCTGGCCCGGCAGTTGCAGTCGACCCCTGACGTAGGTGCTGGTCCGGTCCCCCAGGGCACAGGCGTCCACCCACGACCCGTAGCTGCTGTACGGCGCCGGGACCGGGCCGGTGGCGCCGGCACTCACCGCGCCCACCGCCAGGACCCGGTCCAGGGCGGCCGGCCAGGCCCGCCGGCTGGTGCCGGCGTTGCCCGCCGACGCCACCACCGCCCTGCCGGGCAGCCCGGCCAGGGCGTTGACCAGCGGCAGCGGAGGCTGATCGTCCTGGGTGAAGTAGCCCAACGAGAGGTTGACGACCGACACCTGCGGGCCGAGCCGACCGAGGGCGGCGACCAGCATCTCCTCGTCGCCGACGCCGGTCGCGTTCAGCGCGGCCTCGGGATCGAGACGTACGCCCGGCGCCGCCTGCCGGACCACTCCGGCGACGAAGGTGCCGTGGCCGCCCTGGAGTGCGAGCACGTCAGCGCCGACGTAGAGGGCGTCCTCGTCGTCGACCTCGGGAAGGTAGCTGCCGGCCAACCACTGCGGATGGCGGGAACCGGCCAGCCGCCAGATGCCGGTGTCGCAGATCCCCACCGTCACCCCCGCCCCCTCACCCGCACGCGCCGGATCCGGTGCGGGCAGGGCAGCGGCGGACCGCGGCGGACCGCCCGGGTTGCCCATGATGTTGCCGAAGCCGAGCAGGGCGTGGTGCGGCTGGACCAGGGGCGCCGGCTGCCCGGGCCACTGCTTCGGGTCGCGGAGCCTGGTCACCACCGACGGGATGTCGGTCTCGGTGGCGAAGAGGAGTCGGGCCACCCCGCCGAAGCCGACGCCCTCGGTGACCGGGTGGCCGTAGCTGCGCAGCCGACCCACGACCCGCTGCACGTCGGGGTGGGCCACGAGCAACTGCCGGGGCCGGTAGAGGAACTCCCGGCCCGTGACGGCGTGGCGGCGCAGGTCGGGGTCGGCGGCCAGGGCCTCCAGGAAGACCCGCTGGTAGGTCTCGTCGGGCGACTCGCCGGCGGCGGCCGGGGCGCCGCGCCCGACGAGACCGAGCGGCGCCGCCGCGGCGGCAAGGGTGGACCAGGCCATGACCTGCCGGCGGGACAGCCCGGCGGGCGGGCGCGACGCGAAGGAGTCGTCAGACGGCACCGGTCCTCCAGGCGGTCGAAGATGCGTGGTCGGCGGCGGGCCGGGCAGCTACGGAAGCGCTCTCCGAGGCACCGGACGATTATTTCAAAGGATAGTCGAGTGTCAATTGATCGTCGGTCAGGCGACTGATGTCCGATCCGCCTCGAGGCGATTGACCGGGGAGCGCGACTGCGAGATTCTTCTTGGCATGGCCGACAGCACCGATCCCGGTGCCGTCCAGGCCCAGGCCGCACTCGACGCCGTCCAGCGCTACCCCCGCGAGGCGATCGCGATCGCCCGGCAGGTCCTCGCCGCCGGGCAGCCCGACGCCGACGAGCGGTCCACCGCCGAACGCGCCATCGGGCTGGCCCTGCGGGAACTCAACGACCTGCCGGGCGCCCTGCGGCACCTGCGCCGGGCGGTGCGGGTCACCGACTCGCCCCGGGCACGGGCACTGGCCCGGATGAGCCTCGGGTACGTCCTGGCCAACGCCGGGCGCACCGGCGCGGCGCTCCGCGCGGTGACCCTGGCACTGCCCCGACTGACCGGTGCCGACGCCGGCCGGGCCCGGATGCAGCGGGGCGTCGTGCTGCACTACCGGGGACGGTTCGACGAGGCGGTCCGGGACTACGGCATCGCGGTGGAGATCGCCCAGCGCGAGGGCGACCTGCTACTGGAGGCACGGGCGCGCAACAACCGTGGGCTGCTCAACGCCCACCGGGGCACCAGCCGGGACACCGACGACGACCTGTTCCGCTCCGCGGCCATCTTCAGCCGGCTCGGGCTCGACCTGGCCGCCGCCGACACCCGCTGGAACATCGGCATCGCCGCCGGCCAGCGCGGCGACGTCGCGGGCGCGCTGCGCAGCTTCGCCACCGTCGGCGACGAGTACCGCCGATTGTCGGTGCCCCGGCCGGCGCTGCTGTTGGACCGCTTCGAACTGCTGCTCTCCGTACCGCTGGTCGACGAGGCGGTCGAGGTCGCTACGTCCGCCGTGACGGAGCTACGGCGGCGCGGCATGGCCTCGGATCTCGCCGAGGCGCTGCTGGCGCGGGCCCGGGCGGCGCTGCTCGCCGGTGACCTGGACACCGCCGCGACCGCCGCCGCCTCGGCCCGGGCCCGCTTCCGCCGCCAGGGACGCCGCATCTGGGCCGCCTTCGCCCGGCACGTCGAACTGCGCGCCGAGTTCGCCCGGGGCACCCGGTCGACGGCCCTGCTCACCGCCATGGTGCGCACCGCCGGGCAGCTCGACGCCACCGGCTGGCCCTCGCCGGCGCTGACCACCCGGATCGAGGCCGCCCGGCTGGCCGAGGCGATGGGCCGGCCCGCCCGGGCGGCCGAACTGCTGGCGGTGGCGGCCCGCGCGCACCGCCGGGGCACCGCGCCCCACCGGGCCCAGGGCTGGTACGCGCTCGCGCTGCGGCGCCGGCTCGACGGTGACCTGCGCGGGGCAGCCCGGGCCCTGCGCCGGGGGCTGGGGGTGCTCGACGGCCACCGGGCCTCCCTGGGCGCCACCGAGCTGCGCGCGCACAGCGGGGCGTACGGGCACGAACTCGCCGCCGAGGGACTGGACATCGCCGTGCGCACCGGCACGCCCGCCCAGGTGTTGGCCTGGGCGGAACGCTGGCGGGCCAACGCCCTGCGGATGCGCGCGGTGCAGCCGCCGCAGGACCCCGAGCTGGCCGCCGCCCTGGCCGAGCTGCGGATGGTCAGCACCGCCCTGGAGGACGCGCTGCTCGCCGGGCACCCCGGGTACGCGCTGCGGCGCAGCCAGGGCCGACTCGAACAGCGCATCCGCGAACTGGCCCGGGGGGCGGACGGCGGGGCCCGGGGAGCGGACGGCGGCGACCTGGTGGCACCGCCCACGGTTGGCGCCCTCGCCGCCGCGCTCGGTGACGCCGTGCTGCTGGAGCTGGTGGCGCACGGGCCACGGCTGCGGGCGGTACTGGTCCGCGACGGTCGGACCAGCCTGCACGACCTCGGCCCGCTCGACGAGGCGCTGGGCCGGGCCCGCCTGCACCGGTTCGGCCTGCGCCGGCTGGTCACCACCGGCGACTCGGCCAGTGCCCGGGCCGGGGTCGAGTTCGCCACCACCGCGCTGGACCAGCAGCTCTTCGACCCGGTACGCCGGCTGCTGCGCGACCGGCCACTGGTGATCGTCCCGATCGCCGCGTTGCACGCCGTGCCCTGGTCGGGCCTGCCGACCTGCGCCGGCCGGCCGGTGACGGTGGCGCCCTCGGCGACGGTCTGGCTGCGCGCCGTCGGGCGGATCGTCCCGGCCGGCCCGCCGGTGCTGGTGGCCGGGCCCCGGCTGCCCGCCGCCGAGACCGAGGTACGTCAGCTCGGCGCGGCCCTGCCCGGCTCCCGCCCCCTCACCGGCTGCGCCGCCACCGCCGACGCGGTCACCGACGCGCTGAACGGGGCCGGGCTGGCGCACATCGCCGCGCACGGCGCCTTCCGCGCCGACAACCCGCTCTTCTCCACCCTCGAACTGGCCGACGGGCCGTTGACCGCGTACGAGTTGGAGCGGCTGACCCGCCCACCGGGCTGCGTGGTGCTCTCCGCGTGCGACTCCGGCCTCTCCGGCGTCCGGCCGGGCGACGAGGTGATGGGCTTCACCGCCGTGCTGCTGGCCCTGGGCACCCGCAGCCTGATCGCCACCGTGTTGCCGGTCCCGGCCGACCTGACCACCGCGCTGATGCTGGACCTGCACCGGCGGATGCATGCCGGTGCTCCGCCGGCGGTGGCGCTCGCCGAGGCCCAGCGCGCGTTCGACACCGCCGGTGGTGGTGGCGCCCATGCCACCGCCGCCGCGTTCGTCTGCTTCGGCGCCGGCTGAGAGGAGCCCAAGCCGGTGGGGAGCCGCCTGGTGTCGAGCGACCGGCAGGAGAACGGCGACGTGGGCGACGATCAGTGGACTCGTCCACCTCGGATACACAACGGCACAGCCAGCACTATCGCCGCCCACTCGCACTGGGCGAGTTCGGCGACCTGCCGCCACCCGGTCGACTCGGGTTCGTGGCGACGTAGGTCGCGATGATCGCGCCCGTGCTGGTCACCTGGCTGTCGGCCAGCCGCAGCGGACGGTGTGCGCCGTCGGCGCCGAACAGGCGCTTGCCGCCGCCGCCCACCACCAGCGGATCGATCATCACCCGGAGTTCGTCGACCAGGCCGAGGTCCAGCAGGGTCTGGAAGAGACCGGGACTGCCGATCAGATGCAGGTCCTTCCCCGTCTCGGCCTTCAGCGCGCGCACGGCCGCCTCGATGTCGTCTGGCAGCAGTGTCGAGTTCGACCAGCCGAGCGGCTCGTCGAGAGTCGTCGAGGCGACGTACTTCGGTAGCGCGTTCAGGGGCCCGGCGAGCACCTGCTGCTCCTCCGGCGCGTTCGGCCAGTGGGCCGCGAAGATCTCGTACGTGCCCCGTCCCAACAGGTAGCCGCCCGCGCCGCGTACGTTCTCGATCACCCAGCCCATCGACAGGTCGTCGAAGTAGTGGGCATGCCAGCCGCCGTGCTGGAAGCCACCGGTCAGATCCTCGTCGGGATAGCTGGGAGCCTGCACCACCCCGTCCAGCGTCATCCACTCGTTCGCGATCACTTTCCGCATCCCGGCTCCTACCGATCGTTGGTTCCGCCGCTCCGCCCGCACGGCGGAACAGCCCCGTCACCCTCGAGGACGGAGCCGGGCGCCCGTCTTCGACATGACCCGCGAGCGGCCGGGCGGCCCCTACCGCCGGCCGGTGAAGTCCTCGACGTGGTCGCGAGCCCACTGCGCGAACGTCAGTGCGGGCCGGCCCAGCAGATGCCGGACGGTGTCGGTGACCGGCTCGGGGTGCGTGATCATCGCCGCGTGGCCGGCGATGATCGCGGCGGCTACGCCCGCCGGCATCGTGGGGAAGAGCTCGGCGGCGGCCTGTGCGGAGTCCATCTCCTCGTAACGCAGTGTCCGGCCGAGCGCGGCACCGATCGCCGCGAGCTGATCGACCTGCGTCAGTTGCTCGGGGCCGGTCAGGTGGTGGGCCGCGCGCTGGTGCCGATCGTCCGTCAGCAGCCGCGCCGCCACCGCCCCGAGGTCCGCCTCGTGCACCAGGGCCCGTCTGGCCTGGGGAACGAACCACCGCAGTACGTCCGACTGCTGGATCTGCGGCGCCCACGCCAGGGTGTTCGCGGCGAAGCCGCTGGAGCGCAGGAAGGCGTACTCGGCGGCCGATCCTGCGAGCAGGCCCTCCAGATGGGCGTGGGAGCCCAGGATGGTCCCGTCCGGCCCAGCGGCACCGTCGGGGTCGTCCGGCACGCCGTGAGTGGACAGATAGACGATGCGCCCGACCCGCTCGGCCAGCGTCGCCACCAACCGACCTGCCGCATGGTCGGCCGTGACCGACGGGAAGACGAGGAACAGCGCATCCACACCGTCCAGCGCGGCGCTCAGGCCGTCGGGCACGGTGAGATCACCGCCGACCACCTCCACCTGCGGCCCCAGGGCCGCCGATGCCCTCGCCGGATCGCGGGACAACACGCGCACCCGCACGCCCTCGGCCTCGACGAGCCGGGCGACGACCTGCCCGCCCACTCGCCCGGTCCCCCCGGTCACCAGTACCGTCCGCTTCACGCTCATACCAACCACGCCCTGATCCGCTCGATCGAACCTGCCGTGTCGACGGTAGAAGTTGAAGTGGACTTGAGGGCAAGTGCCGGAGGACCGGCACCACGGTCGGCTGGGGCTCCGGCAGTCCCGACGACCATCCAGGGCGGACACCGCAGAGCCCGGGCGGGCGGAAGGTGCATACGGCGTCGGCGGCCCGGCGTGGGTGGTTCCCCGCGCCGGGCCGTCGGACGGGTCAGCTCGCGGTGCAGGTGGGCGTGCCGGTCGGGCCGGTCCCGGTGCCCTGGAAGCCGAACTCGGTGGTGGCTCCGGCGGAGAGTCGGGCGTTGTAGTCGACGTTGCGGAACGTCACGGCGCCGCTGGTCCCGGTGGCGCGCGCGCTCCACGTGTTGGTGATCGTCGCGCCGCCCGGCAGGGTGAGGGCGACCGCCCAGCCGTTGATCGCCGCGGTGCCTGCGGTGACGCGTACCGTGGCGACGAAGCCGCCGTTCCACGAGTTCAGCGACACCGTCGCGGCGCAGTCGCCGGACGGCGGCGGGGTGGTGGGCGGCACGGTGGTCGGGGGCGCCGTGGTGGGCGGCGGAGTGGTGCCGCCGTTGAGGGCGTCGAGGGTGGCGGTGTACGCGGGCTTCTTGTTGCCGCTGCCGTCGAAGAGCAGCGGGGTGCCGCTGGCCCGCCAGGAGTCCGTGTCCCGGATGCCCCACACGGTGATGCCGGTGCAGCGGGTCACGGCGAGGCAGGCACGCACCACCCGGCCGTAGTTGTCAGCCTGCGCCTGGCCCGAGCCCTCGATGTCCAACTCGGTGATCTGCACGTCCACGCCGAGGTTGGCGAAGCGCTGCAGGTTGGCCTGGTAGTCGGCGGGCACCGGGGAGGCGCTGTTGAAGTGCGACTGGAAGCCGACGCAGTCGATCGGCACGCCCCGGGCCTTGAAGTCCTGCACCATGGCGTACACCGCGTTGCTCTTGGCGTTCTGCCCGTCGGTGTTGTAGTCGTTGTAGCACAGCTTCGCGGTCGGGTCGGCGGCGCGCGCGGCGCGGAACGCCACCTCGATCCAGTCGTTACCGGTGCGTTGCAGGTTCGAGTCGCGGCGGGCCCCGCTGCCGCCGTCGGCGAACGCCTCGTTCACCACGTCCCAGGAGTGGATCTTGCCACGGTAGTAGGTCGCCACCTGGGTGACGTGGTTGACCATCGCCTGGCGCAGCGCGCTGCCGTTGAGGTTCTGCGCCCACCCCGGCTGCTGGGAGTGCCAGGCCAGGGCGTGGCCGCGCACCTGCATCCCGTTGGCGCGGGCGTGGTTGACGATCCGGTCGGCGTTGGCGAAGGTGAACTGGCCCTGGGACGGCTCGGTGGCGTCCCACTTCATCTCGTTCTCCGGGGTGACCGAGGTGAACTCCCGGTTGAGGATCCCGACGTACGTGGCGTCGGAGAGCTTGTTGGCGGCGACCGCGGCGCCGAAGTAGCGCCCCTTCTCGGCGGCGGACGCCCCCAGGGTCGTGCCGGCGCTGGCGCCGGACGCCACCGCGACCGTCGTGGCGGCGACGGCGAGACCGACCACGACCGACGCCAGCGCGACGCGTGGCCGCCGGCGGGTCACCGGGCGCCCGCTGGCACGGGCGAGCATGTTGTCCATGGCAGAGCCTTTCGATGAGCCGAATGGATGAGAAGGCCGCCTCGGCAACCGCCCGCCACGGCGTGGGGCAGGTGGAGTGGTCGCCCGGAGACCACGCCGCCGTCAGCATCCTCGACACCGTGAGTTGATCGAAGCCCTTCCATCGGACCGTATCGGAACATCTCCGGAACCTCAACGCCCGGTTATCGGATTCTTCCGACGGGTGTGCGCCGCATCGCCGCCTCGGGCAGGGTCACACCCTGCCCGCGAGCCGGACCGACGCCTACCGGAGCACCGGAAGTTTCGGAGGTCAGGATCCGCGACGCAGGACGTCGACCAGAGCGGCCGGGTCGATGGTGGACGGCCGGTCGCTGACCTGCCCGTCACCGAGTTCGACGATCCGCCAGACGCCGTCGGCGCGCAGGGCCAGGTCCACGGTCACGAACGGCAGCCCCAGCGCCGCCACCGAACCGCTCACCGGGCCCGCGTCGAACGCCTCCGGCGGCGTGTCGTGCGGACTGTCGGGATGGGCGCCGACGAGGACGCAGACGCCGTCGACCCACCACGTGCGGACCTCGGCGGTGGTGAACCGCTCGAACCGGCGCAGCACCAGGCCGCCGACGAGGTCGTCGCCGCGCAGGTTGCGGAAGCGGCTGGCGACCCGCCAGGCGGCATCACCGTCGTCGAGATCCGGGATGAACGCCGCCTCGTGCCAGTGGTGCTTCATCGACTTGGTGAAGTCGCGCAGCACCGCCGCCCCGCCCCCGAGCGCACGCCTCGCCCGGTCGAATTCGGCACGCTCGGTGCCGACCGTCCACGCCGAGCGTGGCGTCAGCTCGATCAGGTCCGGGTACCAGCCCGGCAGCTCGTGGGCGCGCCGGTACTGTTCGGCGCTCGTACGCAGGCTGACGCCCCGTCGGGCCAACGCGTCCGCGAAGGCGGCGTACTGCTCGCCGCGCAGCATCCAACCGCGGTAGACCGCGACGCCCTCGGCCCTCACCCGCGACACCGCCCGCGACACGTCGTCACCACGGGTCAACGCGTCGTGGTCGACAACAGCAACCTCGACGCCGGCCTCCCGGGCGGCGCGTGCCTCCGGTGCGAAGTGGGCGTCAGGGTGGCGCGGTCGTAGCGGGTCCGAGGCGACGATCAGGAGCACGGGTGCATGCTGCCCCATCGGCGCTGCCGACGCGAGCGCCGCCGGGCCGGCGCGGGACCGGCCGGCGGCACTCCGCCCGTCCCGAGGAAGTCGGTGCCCGCTCCTATGCTGAGCCGATGGACCTGGAGTTCGGTGGTGAGCTGTGGTTCTGGCGGGGCCCTGCGCCGTGGCACTTCGTCACCGTCCCCGAGGACGGCTGCCAGGAGTTGGCCGCGCGATCCGCGGGCGTGAGCTACGGCTGGGGCATGATCCCGGTCGCGGCCCGAATCGGGAAGACCGGCTGGAGCACGTCGCTGTTTCCCAAGGACGGGCGCTACATCGTGCCGGTGAAGGCGGCCGTGCGACGGGCCGAGGGGCTGGCGGTGGGAGACACGGTGACGGTCCGACTGGTCGTCGACGGGTGACCGGCCCACACCACACGCAGCAGCGCGACCGCGGCCGACGACACCCCTGACACGACACACCGGGCTGCGGCCGGCGCGGCTACAGCGTGGGTGGGTCCGGCAGGATCCGGAAGGCGACGTCGGCGGACTCGATCCGGGCAAGGTCCTCGGCGGTGATGCCGTGGCCGGTGAACCGCTGCACCGCGACCAGGCCCATCAGCTCCTTGCCACGGTGATGGTCGGCGAAGTCGAGGCCCGCGAGCGCCTCCGCCGTCCCCCGTACCGGAAGGCACATTCCTACCATCGACGGCCGACACCGACATCGATCGAGCCGCGAGGGGCACGCCACCGGCGTCGTGCGGTGCGCGGCCCGGCGCGGTCGCTCCACGAGAACCCGCCCTGATCGCGGCGGCGCAGCAGTAGCGCCGGGCGGATCGACAGGGTAGAAACATGCCAACCCTTCTTTCACGGCGTGATAGAAGTCGCGATGGCGAGAGAGCGCTCTCACAAAGGCGTCGTCCCCCGCCGCCGCCCCCACGAGGCAGGTCGACGACGACCGCGGTCCGGCCACCGGCGCGCCCACCCGGGCCGCGCCGGAACACCTCCCCCACCACGTCGCCGAGCCCGGCACCCGCCCCGGCCGGCGGAGAGGACGAACGATGAGAATGCAGTCCCCCGACCCGCGACGGCGGCTCCGCCGGACGCTCGCCCTCGGCCTGGTGCTGACGGCCGTCGCCAGCACCACCGGCACGGCCGCCGCCGCCGGACCGGCCCGGCACGGCGCCCCGGACTTCGGGCCCAACGTGACGATCTTCGACCCCGACACACCGGTCGCCGAGATCCAGGCGACCCTCGACGGGGCGCACGCCCGGCAGGTCGACGCCGAGATGGGCACCGCGCGGCACGCGTACCTCTTCAAGCCCGGCAGCTACGGTACGGACACGCAGCCCCTGCACGTGAAGGTCGGCTACTACACCGAGGTCTCCGGCCTGGGCGCCTCCCCCACCGACGTCACCGTCAACGGCAAGATCGAGACCTACAACCGCTGCCTCGAAGGCGGCGGGACCGGCAACTGCATCGCCCTGGTCAACTTCTGGCGCACCCTGTCCAACCTGTCGCTGTCCGTCAACGCCACAGGCCAGGACGGCTGCCGCTCCTCGGCGAACTTCTGGGCGGTCTCCCAGGCGGTGTCCATGCGCCGTCTCGACATCAGCGGCGGCGGCCTGTCCCTGATGGACTACTGCACCGCCGGCCCGCAGTACGCCAGCGGCGGCTTCATCGCCGACTCCCGGCTGCCCGCCACCACCAACGGCTCCCAGCAGCAGTGGCTCACCCGCAACAGCGAGGTCGAGAGCTGGTCCAACGCGGTGTGGAACCAGGTCTTCGCGGGCACCGTGGGCGCCCCCGACGACGCCGACTTTCCCGACCCGCCGTACACCACGCTGGACACCACGCCCCTGAGCAGGGAGAAGCCGTACCTGTTCGTCGACGACCGGGGCCGCTACCAGGTCCGCGTCCCCGCCGTCCGGCGTGACAGCCGGGGCATCTCCTGGGGCGACGGCATGACGCCGGGGCGCACCATCGGCATCCGGGACTTCTTCATCGCCAAGCCGTCCGATCCGGTGCACGTCATCAACGCCCAGCTCGCCCGCGGCAAGCACCTGCTGCTCACCCCCGGCGTGTACGACATCGCCCGCAGCATCGAGGTCCGACGGCCCGACACCGTGGTGCTCGGCATCGGTCACGCCACGCTCACCGCCGTGAACGGCGCCGTACCGCTGGACGTCGCCGGCGTGCCCGGCGTCGTCGTCGCCGGGGTGACCATCGACGCCGGCCCGACCGAGTCGCCGGTGCTGCTGCGGGTGGGGCGCGAGCACGGCCGCAACGCCAGCACCCCGCGCAACCCGATCACGCTCTCCGACGTATACTTCCGCGTCGGCGGGCCGCACATCGGCAGGACGCACACCGCGCTGGAGGTCAACGCCGACCACGTCCTGATCGACCACACCTGGGTGTGGCGCGGGGACCACGGCGTCGAGGGCTTCACCGAGGGCGTCAACGGCGACACCGACCGCTGGCGGACCAACACCGGTCGCTACGGCGCCGTCATCAACGGCGACCACGTGACGGCCACCGGCCTGTTCGTCGAGCACTTCCAGCGGTACAACACGGTCTGGAACGGTGAGCACGGCACGACGGTCCTCTACCAGAACGAGCTGCCGTACGACCCGCCGACGCAGGCCGACTGGATGAACGGCAAGACCAGGGGTTGGGCCGGCTACAAGGTCGGCGACCGGGTGCGGCACCACACGCTGCACGGCGGCGGGGTCTACGTGTTCAACCAGAACAACCCGTCGATCCGCACGGAGAACGGCTTCGAGGTCCCCGCCGCCCCGGGCGTCAGGCTGCACCACGTCATGACCGTGAACCTGAGCGCCGGCACGATCGACCACGTGGTCAACGGCGTGGGCGCGGCGGCCGACACGACGCGGGTCGGCGAGCCCGTCTACGTCACGCGGTATCCCGCCGCGTAACCCCTGCGGGAGTCCGGGTCGGACGGGGCGCGCACCCCGCCCCGTCCGACCCGGTCGTCAGCCGGCGCAGTTGTTGTTGCGCGCGGGCTGGGTCAGCTTCTCCTGGCTGCCGAACTTCGCGTAGACCCGCAGGTAACACGGCAGCTCGACGTCGCCGTAGTAGCTCTGTACCTCGTTGGCGTAGTGCGTGGTGCCGCTCTGCGCGACCTGCCAGCCGCCGGCGTCCCCCGACTGGATCTCCCAGTAGACGTCGCCGGAGCAGCCCTGCAGGCCCTGCGACCAGGCGATGATGTTGGCCCCGTTGTAGATCTCGGACTGCACGAGCGTGCAGCTCGCCGCCTGCGCCGGGCTCGCGCCGGCGAGCAGGCCCACGGTCAGCATCGCTCCGGCTCCGACCGCCGACATCAACTTACGCATGCTCGATCTCCTCCACGATGGACGGCAGGTGTCCACCGGAGGGTATCCCGTTCCGGAGATTAGCTCCACGGCCATCGTCGATATTGGCGAAAAGTTTTACCGGCCTCCTCCGGCAGGCGTCGGCCGCCCCGCTACGGCCTCGCCGGCACGCCACCCCCGCCCACCGTTTACATTAAACAAAGTTAATTGATAGCCTCCCGCCATCGACGAGGAGGAATGCCATGCGACTTCGACGTACGATGCCCGCCCTGCTGGCCGGCGCGGCGCTCACCGCCACCCTGGCGGCCATGCCCGCCGTGCACGGCCGCGCCGCCGCGAAGACCGCCCCCGACGTCGCCGCCGCGGCCTGCACCGCGCCGGCCTGGGCCGAGGGGACCACGTACGCCGCCGGCAGCCGGGTCAGCTATGCGGGGCGCTCCTACCAGGCGCTGGTGACGCACACGCCCCCGCCGGGCGCCGGCTGGAACCCCGCCGCGACGCCCTCACTCTGGACCGACCTCGGCGCCTGCGCCGGCGGCGGCACACCCTCCCCCACCCCGACCGCCACGTCGGGGCCCTCCCCCACCCCGACGCCGACGCCCACCGCGACGCCGACCCCGCCCGGCCCGGGCACCTGCGCCGGCAAGCCGAAGCCGGCCGGCAAGGTGCTCCAGGGCTACTGGGAGAACTGGGACGGCGCGGCCAACGGCGTCCACCCGCCGCTGGGCTGGATCCCGATCACCGACGCCCGGATCCCCGCGCACGGGTACAACGTGATCAACGCGGCGTTCCCCGTCATCCGCGCCGACGGCACCGTGCTCTGGGAGGACGGCATGGACGCCACCGTCAAGGTGCCCACTCCCGCCGAGATGTGCCGCGCCAAGGCGGCCGGCCTGACCATCCTCCTGTCGATCGGTGGCGCGACCGCCGGAATCGACCTCAGCTCGGCCGCCGTCGCCGACCGGTTCGTCGCGACCGTCGTACCGATCCTCCAGCGGTACAACTTCGACGGCATCGACATCGACATCGAGACCGGGCTCACCGGCAGCGGGAACATCTCCCAGCTCTCCCCGTCGCAGGCGAACCTGATCCGCATCATCGACGGGGTGCTGGCGCGGATGCCCGCCGGCTTCGGCCTCACCATGGCGCCGGAGACCGCGTACGTCACCGGCGGCAGCGTCACCTACGGCTCCATCTGGGGCGCGTACCTGCCGATCATCAAGCGGTACGCCGACAACGGCCGGCTCTGGTGGCTGAACATGCAGTACTACAACGGCAGCATGTACGGCTGCTCCGGCGACTCCTACCCGGCCGGGACCGTGCAGGGCTTCACCGCCCAGACCGACTGCCTCAACGCCGGGCTGGTCGTGCAGGGCACCACCATCCGGGTCCCGTACGACAAGCAGGTCCCCGGACTGCCGGCGCAGCCCGGCGCCGGGGGCGGCCACATGGCCCCGGCGACGGTGGCCCAGGCGTGGAACACCTACCGGGGTGGCCTGAAGGGCCTGATGACCTGGTCGCTGAACTGGGACGGGTCGAAGGGCTGGACCTTCGGCGACAACGTGCGGACCCTCCAGGGCCGCTGAGCCGCCGCGCACCCCGCGCGTCAACCGCCGGCCGCACCCCCGCGGCCGGCGGTCGGCGCCCCGGAACGCGCGGCGCCTCCGTCGCGTTCAGGGCCGGAACCGGTAGCCCATGCCGGGCTCGGTGATGAGGTGGCGCGGGCGGGCCGGGTCGTCCTCCAGCTTGCGGCGCAGCTGGGCCATGTACTGGCGCAGGTAGTTGGTCTCGTTCTGGTACTCGGGACCCCAGACGTCGTGCAGGAGCTGGCGCTGGCTGACGAGCTTGCCCGGGTGACGCAGCAGCTGTTCGAGCACCCCCCACTGGGTTGGGGTGAGCCGGACGTCGGCGCCGTCGTCCCGGGTGACCGTACGGGCGGCGAGGTCGACGGTGTGCCGGCCGACGCGCAGCGTGGCGGTGGTCGCGTCGGCGCTGACGTGCAGTCGCCGGGTCACGGCGCGGATCCGGGCGAGGAGTTCGTCGATGCCGAAGGGCTTGGTGACGTAGTCGTCGGCGCCGGCGTCCAGGGCCGCGACCTTGTCCTGGCTGCCGGCGCGGCCGGAGAGCACGATGATCGGGACGTGCGTCCAGCCCCGCAGGCCCCGGATGACCTCCACCCCGTCGATGTCGGGCAGGCCGAGGTCGAGCACCACCAGGTCGGGCGGGTCGCTGGCGGCTGCCTTGAGCGCGGCCGTGCCGGTCGCGACGGCCTGCACCTCGTAGCCCCGGACCCGCAGGTTGATCCGCAGGGCACGGACGATCTGCGGCTCGTCGTCGACGACCAGGATGCGGGTCATTCCTGCTGCCCCTCCGCGGCGCTCGAGGTGGCGGCGGGCAACCGCAGCACCATGGTGAGGCCGCCCCCGGGGGTGGTCTCGGGAGTGATGCTGCCACCCATCGCCTCGGCGAGGCCGCGGGAGAGGGCCAGGCCGAGGCCGACGCCGGTGGCGTTGTCCCGGTCGCCCAGGCGCTGGAACGGCAGGAAGACGTGCTCCCACTGGTCCTGCGGGATGCCGGGACCGACATCGATGACGCGCAGCTCCACCTGGCCGGCGTGGGCGCTGGCGGTGATGGCCGGGGGCCGCCCGGGCGGGCTGTGCCGCAGGGCGTTGGCGACGATGTTGACCAGCACCCGCTCCAGCAGCCCCGGGTCGGCGACGGCGGCGGGCAGGTCGGCGGGGATGTCGGTGCCGACGTCGGCGGCCTGCGGACCCAGCTCGTCCAGGGCCCTCGGCACCGCGTCCTCCAGCCCGATCGGCACGCGGGTCACGCCGAGGGCACCGGCCTGCAGGCGGCTCATGTCCAGCAGGTTCGCCACGAGCCGCCCGAGCCGGTCCAGGGACTCGTCGGCGGTGGCCAGCAGCTCGTCCCGGTCGTCCGCGTCGAACTCGATGTCGTGGCTGCGCAGGCTGCTCACCGCGGCCTTCGCCGAGGCCAGCGGCGTACGCAGGTCGTGGCTGACCGCGGCGAGCAGCGCCGTACGCATCCGGTCGGCCTCGGCGAGCGGCCGGGCGCTGGCCGCCTCCTCGGCGAGGCGTTCCTGCCGCAGCGCGACCGCTGCCTGCGCGGCGAACGCCTCCACGACGCGCCGGTCCGCCGCCTCCAGCCGCCGGCCGGAAAGCACCACGGTGAGCCCGTCGTCCACCGGCACGGCCGTCTCGCCCGCGCCCGGGTTGCCCGCCGGGTCCTCGCCGACGCTGGCCACGATCCGCCACGCCCCGTCCTCGCTGGCGTGCCCGGGCCGTCCCCCGGCGTCGGCGACGAGTTCGAGGACGCTGACCGCGCGCAGCCCGAACGTCTCGCGCAGCCGGTCCAGCAGCGCCGGCAGCGGCCGCTCGCCGCGCAGGACGCCACCGGCCACCGTGGCCAGCGTCTGCGCGTCGGCGGAGGCGCGCGCCGCCTCCCTGGTGCGCCGCGCCGCGACGTCGACGACCCCGCTGACGGCGACGGCGACGGCGACGAAGACGCCCAGGGCGAGCAGGTTGTCGGCCTCGGCGATGGTCAGCGTGCGGAACGGGGGCGTGAAGAACCAGTTGAGCAGCAGGGAACCGCCCAGCGCGGCGACCAGCGCCGGCCACAGCCCGCCGACGAGCGCGACCCCGACGACGCCGGTGAGGAAGAGCAGGATGTCGTTGGTGAGGCTGAGGTCCGGCAGGGCCCGCAGCAGCACCGTCAGCAGCGGCATGCCGAGCCCGGCAAGGCCGAGGCCGAGCAGCCGGCGCCGCCGCGACAGCGCGGCCGGCACGCCCGCGCCGCGCCGCCCCCGGCCCATCTCCGGGTGGGTGACCAGGTGCACGTCGATCGGCCCGGACAGCGCCGTGGTGGTCACCCCCACGCCACGGGAGAAGAGCTGCGCGAACCGGCCGCGCCGGCTCGCGCCGAGCACCAGCTGGGTGGCGTTCACGCCCCGGGCGAAGTCGAGCAGCGCCGCCGGGATGTCGGCGCCGAGCACCTGGTGGTACGTGCCGCCGAGGCTCTCCACCAGCACGCGCTGCCGGGCGAGCTGCGCCGGATCGGCGCCGGCCAGCCCGTCGCTGCGGGCGACGTGTACGGCCAGCAGGTCCGCGCCCTTGCTGCGGGCCGCGACCCGCGCGGCGCGGCGGATGAGCGGCGCACCCTCCGGTCCGCCCGTGAGCGCCACCACCACCCGCTCGCGGGCCTCCCAGGTCTCGGAGATGCCCTGCTGGGCGCGGTAGGCGCCGAGCTGCTCGTCGACCTTGTCGGCCAGCCACAGCAGGGCCAGCTCGCGCAGGGCCGTGAGGTTGCCGACGCGGAAGTAGTTGCCCAGGGCCGCGTCGATCCGGTCCGGCCGGTAGATGTTGCCGTGCGCCATCCGGCGGCGCAGCGCCTCCGGGGTCATGTCGACCAGCTCGACCTGTTCGGCGGCGCGGACCACCGCGTCGGGCACCGTCTCGCGCTGGGTGGTGCCGGTGATGCGCGCGACGACGTCGTTGACCGATTCGAGGTGCTGGACGTTGACGGTCGACAGGACGGTGATGCCGGCGTCGAGCAGCTCCCGCACGTCCTGCCAGCGCTTCTCGTGACGCGAGCCGGGCACGTTGGTGTGGGCCAGTTCGTCGACCACGGCGACCTCGGGCCGCCGGGCCAGCACCGCGTCGAGGTCCATCTCGGTGAACGCGGCGCCGCGGTAGGTCACCACCCGACGCGGCAGCACCTCCAGGTCGCCGACCATCGCGGCGGTCTGGGCGCGACCGTGGGTCTCGACCAGGCCGACCACCACGTCGGTGCCGCGCTCGGCGCGCCGCCGGGCCTCCTCCAGCATCGCGTACGTCTTGCCGACGCCGGGCGCGGCCCCGAGGTAGATGCGCAGTTCTCCCCTGGGCACGCAGCCATCCTCCCTGATCACCGGCACGGCCGGTCGTCGGACCACGGACCACGGGTGGGGCGGGACGCCCGGCCCCACCCCACGCCGGCCCTCACGCGACGGGCAGCGCCTCGTCGAGGGCGAGGTTGAGGGCGAGCACGTCGACGGCGGGGGCGCCCATGAACCCGAGCACCCGGCCCCGGGTGTGCGCGGCGACGAGGCGCCGGACCGCCGCCGAGTCCGCGCCCCGCTCACGGGCCACCCGGGCCACCTGGATGTCGGCGTACGCCGGACTGATGTGCGGGTCGAGGCCGCTGCCGCTGGCGGTGACCGCGTCGGCGGGCACGGCGGGGGTCTGTGGCGCGTCGCCCCGCACCGGCACGATCAGAGCGCCGGCGGCCACGAGGTCCTCGCCGGGCCGGGCCAGCTCCACGGCCACCCCCTCGTACGCGGCGAGGAACGGGGTGGCCGGCGCGCTCTGGTTGACGCTGACGACCCGGGTGACGGTGCCGGTCAGCCCGTCGGCGCGGAACACCGCCAGCACCGCCCCCACGCCGTCGGGGGTGCAGTAGGGACGCCGGCCGTCGACGCCGTCGAGTTCGCCGACGGCGCGACTGCGGGCGCAGACCTGGCTGAGCAGGCTCCGGCTCGACGCGCGCGGGTCCACGGCGAGCGTGTCGACCACGCTCTCCGGGCCGAGGTTGGACGCCGCGGTGGCCGTCGGGTCGTAGCCGTCGCCGGCGGCCGACGGCCGGGACTGGAAGTACCGGGGCACGGGCGCACCGTCGGCATCGGTGAACGCCTGGCCGATCAGGGCGCTGCCGACCGGCCGGCCGTCGGCGGCGAGCAGGGACCCGTCCGTCCTGTCGCGCAGGCCGGGCAGCCGACCGGCGCCGACCAGGGCGAGCGGGTAGGCCAGGCCGAGCAGCACCGTGAAGACCAGCAGCGCGCGCAGCGCGGCCACGTGTGCGGAGAGCCAGGTGGGCAGACGCATCAGGAGACCCCCGGGAGGAATTGCAGGAGCAGGTCGACGAGCTTGATGCCGACGAACGGCACGACGATGCCGCCGAGGCCGTAGACCAGCAGGTTGCGGCGCAGCAGCCGCGAGGCCGACGCCGGCCGGTAGCGCACACCGCGCAGGGCCAGCGGGATCAGGGCGACGATGACCACGGCGTTGAAGACGACGGCGGCGAGGATGGCCGACTCGGGACTGGCCAGCCGCATGACGTTCAACGCGTCGAGGCCCGGGTGGATGCCGGCGAACATGGCGGGGACGATCGCGAAGTACTTCGCCACGTCGTTGGCGATCGAGAAGGTGGTCAGCGCGCCCCGGGTGATCAGCAGTTGCTTGCCGATCTCCACGATCTCGATCAGCTTGGTCGGGTCGGAGTCCAGGTCGACCATGTTGCCGGCCTCCTTCGCGGCCGACGTGCCGGTGTTCATCGCGACGCCGACGTCGGCCTGGGCGAGGGCGGGGGCGTCGTTGGTGCCGTCGCCGGTCATCGCGACCAGCCGGCCGCCCTGCTGCTCCCGCCGGATCAGGGCGAGCTTGTCCTCGGGGGTGGCCTCGGCGAGGAAGTCGTCGACGCCCGCCTCGGCGGCGATCGCCGCGGCCGTACGCGGGTTGTCGCCGGTGACCATCACGGTGCGGATGCCCATCCGGCGCATCTCGTCGAAGCGCTCCCGCATGCCGGCCTTGACCACGTCCTTGAGGTGGATCACCCCCAGGGCCCAGGCCGGCTCGCCGTCGACGTGCTCGGCGACCACCAGCGGGGTGCCGCCCGCGCCGCTGATCTCGTCGACGATCCGCCCGAGCTGCCCGGCGGGTTCGCCGCCGTGCTCGCGGACCCACCCGGTGACGGCGGAGGCGGCGCCCTTGCGGATCCGCCGGGCCGGCCGGAGCGCGCTCCCGTCGGGGTCGAGGTCGACGCCGCTCATCCGGGTCTGCGCGGTGAACGGCACGAACGTGGCGTGCGGGAGCAGACCGGGCTCGCGCTCGCGCAGCCCGAACTCCTGCTTGGCCAGGACGACCACCGAGCGGCCCTCGGGGGTCTCGTCGGCGAGGCTGGCCAGCTGCGCCGCGTCGGCGACGAAACTCGCGTCGACGCCGTCGACGGGCAGGAACCCGGCGGCCTGCCGGTTGCCGAGGGTGATGGTGCCGGTCTTGTCCAGCAGGAGGGTGTCGACGTCGCCGGCCGCCTCCACGGCCCGGCCGCTCATGGCCAGGACGTTGCGCTGGACCAGGCGGTCCATGCCGGCGATGCCGATGGCCGACAGCAGCGCGCCGATGGTGGTGGGGATGAGGCAGACCAGCAGCGACACCAGCACCACGCCCGTCACGCCGGCGTCGGTGATCGCGCCGTTGTCGGGCGCCGCCGCCTGGTGGCCCTTGGCGAAGACGCCAAGCGGCTGGAGGGTCGCCACCACCAGCAGGAAGACGACGGTGAGCGCGGCGAGCAGGACGTTCAGCGCGATCTCGTTCGGCGTCTTCTGCCGGTTGGCGCCCTCGACCAGCGCGATCATCCGGTCGACGAAGCTCTCTCCCGGCCGCTGGGTGATCCGTACGACGATCCGGTCGGAGAGCACCCGGGTGCCGCCGGTGACTGCGCTGCGGTCGCCACCGGACTCCCTGATCACCGGGGCGGACTCGCCGGTGATGGCCGACTCGTCGACGCTGGCGATGCCCTCCACCACGTCGCCGTCGCCCGGGATCAGCTCCCCGGCCGCCACCAGGACGACGTCGCCCTGCGCGAGTTCCGGCGCGGGCACCGCCTCGTCGCGGTAGGTGCCGGCCGCGGCGCCCGGCGTCCAGTCGCGCAGGCGGGTGGCCACGGTGTCCTTCCTGGCGTGGCGCAGGCTGGCGGCCTGTGCCTTGCCGCGCCCCTCGGCCACGGCCTCGGCGAGGTTGGCGAAGAGCACGGTCAGCCACAGCCAGGCCGCGACGGCGAACGCGAACGCCGACGGGTCGACCAGCGCGAGCACGGTGGTGCAGGCCGCGCCGATCTCGACGATCAGCATCACGGGGTTGCGCCACAGGGTGCGGGGGTCGAGCTTGCGCAGCGCGTCGGGCAGCGACCGCAGCAGCTGCCGCGCGTCCAGCAGGCCGCCGCCCCGGCCACCGCGTACGGCGGGGGTGCCCGCGTCGGCCCGGGCCTCGGGTGCCCGCGTGTCGACGGTCATGGTCTCTTTCCTCATCGGGGTCACAGCCCTTCGGCCAGCGGGCCGAGGGCGAGCGCGGGCAGGAAGGTCAGCGCCACGAGGATCACCGTGACGCCGGCGACCATCGCGACGAACAGGGGCCGGTGGGTCGGCAGGGTGCCCTCGGAGGCGGGTACGGGTCGCTGGCGGGCCAGCGACCCGGCCAGGGCGAGCACGAAGATGATCGGCAGGAACCGGCCGAGCAGCATGCACAGGCCCAGCGCGGTGTTCCACCAGGGCGTGCTCACGGTGATGCCGGCGAAGGCCGAGCCGTTGTTGTTGCTGGCGGAGGTGAACGCGTACAGCACCTCGGTGAGGGCGTGCGGGCCGACGTTCAGCGCGGTCGCGTGGTTGCCGGTGGCGAAGGCGGTGGCCGTGCCGATCAGCACGAGGGCGGGGGTGACCAGGAAGTACAGCGAGGCGAAGCGGATCTCGCGGGAGCCGATCCGCTTGCCCACGTACTCGGGGCTGCGGCCGACCATCAGCCCGGCCACGAACACCGTGATCACGGCGAGCACCAGCATCCCGTAGAGGCCGGCGCCGACGCCGCCCGGCGCGACCTCGCCGAGCATCATGTTGCCCAGCGTCATCATGCCGCCCAGCGCGGTGTACGAGTCGTGGAACGAGTTCACCGCCCCGGTCGACGTCAGCGTCGTCGCGGCGGCGAAGGTGGCCGAGTTCGACACGTCGAAGCGCACCTCCTTGCCCTCCATGGCGGCGCCGACGGCCTGCGGGACGGTGCCGCCCGCCGCGAGCTCGAAGACGTTTGTCAGCGCGACGCTCGCGAGCGCGAGGACGGCCATGACCGCGACGATCGCGTGGCCCTGCCGGGTCTGGCCGACCATCCGGCCGAACACGCGCGGCAGGCTGAACGGGATCAGCAGGATCAGGAAGATCTCGATCCAGTTCGTCCAGGGGCTCGGGTTCTCGAAGGGGTGCGCGCTGTTGGCGTTGTAGAAGCCGCCGCCGTTGGTGCCGAGTTCCTTGATCACTTCCTGGCTGGCCACGGGCCCGCCGGTGACCGTCTGGGTCCCGCCGGTCAGGGTGGCGACCTCGGTGCCGCCGGAGAGGTTCTGCACCACCCCGCCGGCCATCAGCACCAGCGCGCCGAGGACCGCGACGGGCAGCAGGACCCGCAGCGTGATCCGGGTCAGGTCGACCCAGAAGTTGCCCAGCTCACCGGTGCGGCTGCGGGCGAAGCCGCGGACCAGGGCCACCGCCACGGCGATGCCGACGGCGGCGGAGACGAAGTTCTGCACCGCCAGGCCGGCCATCTGCACCAGGTGGCCCATCGTCGACTCGCCCGAGTACCACTGCCAGTTCGTGTTGGTCACGAACGACACGGCGGTGTTCCAGGCGCCGTGGGCGACGACCGGGTCGAGGCCGAGCGACAGCCACAGGTGGTCCTGCCAGCGCTGGAACGCGTACAGGAACAGGATCGACACGGCGGAGAAGGCCAGTACGGCGCGGGCGTACACGCCCCAGGTCTGCCCGGCGGCCGGGTCGACCCCGACCAGGCGGTAGATCCCCCGCTCGACGCGCGAGTGCCGGGTTCCGGCGACCACCCGGTGCAGGTGGTCACCGAACGGGCGGTGGACGACGACCAGGGCCGCCACCAGGGACAGGACGAAGAGGGCGCCGGCTGTCGTGGCGGACATCAGAAGCGCTCCGGGAACAGCAGCGCGACCACCATGAACACACCCAGTCCCAGCGCCAGCACCAGGCCGACGGCATCGACGACGTTCACAGCTTCTCCACGCCCCTCACCACGAGGGCGAGTGCGGCGAACAGCCCCACCGTCACCAGGACGAACACCACGTCGGACACACTGACTCCTCTGCCGGAACCGCTCGTCACGACCGCCTTCCGGCCGTGCCGGGCAATCGAAACTCCGTGCCCGCGCGAGGGACAGGGGTCATCACGCGATCATGACGGCGGCGGCGCGTTTCTTGACGCGCTCTTCACGCGGCCGGGTTGCGGCGGTGACGCCGCTCACCGGCGCCCCCTCCGCCGGAGCACGCGGACGGGACGCGGCAGCCGGGCGAGGTCCGACAACCGGCCGGACGGGGACGGGCGTCAGCCAGGCGGGCGGACGTCAGCCAGGCGTGCAGGCGTGGGTCACTCGGGCGGGCGTCAGCCGGGCGTGCAGGCGTGGGTCACTCGGGCGGGCGTCAGCCGGCCAGCCAGTTCCGGATCTCGTCGCCGTGCTCGTCGAGGCCCGGCGGCGGCAGGTCGTAGCGCGCCGGGGTGGCGCTCAGGCCGATCGGGTGGCGGATGCCGGGCACGCCGCCGGTGGTGACGACCGGGTCCAGCCCGAGTTCCCGCGCCAGGTCGACGCCCCCGGCGACCGTGTTGATCGGGGCGCACGGCACGCCCGCCGCGCGCAGGTCCCGGAACCACTCGTCGCGGCTGCGCAGGACCAGTCGCGCGACCAGGAGGGGCCGCAGTGCCTCCCGGTTGACCGTGCGGTCCTGGTTGCGCCCGAACCGGGGGTCGTCGGGCAGTTCGGGCAGGCCGAGGACCTGGCACAGCTTGCGGAACTGGCCGTCGTTGCCGGCGATGACGACGAGGTCGCCGTCGGCGGTGGGCAGCGGTTCGTACGGGAACAGGCTCGGGTGCCCGTTGCCCATCCGGAACGGCGTCGCGCCGCCGGCGACGTGGCCGCTGGTCTGGTTGACCAGGCCGGACAGCGCGGAGGAGAGCAGGTCCACCTCGACGTGCTGGCCGGTGCCGCAGCGGTCGCGTTGGTGCAGGGCGGCGAGGATGCCGACGGCAGCGTGCAGGCCCGCGATCACGTCGAACACGGCGACCCCGGCCTTGTAGGGCGGGCCGTCCGGCTCGCCGGTGAGGCTCATCAGGCCGGACGCGGCCTGGACCACGAGGTCGTAGCCGGGCAGGTTGGCGCCGGCACCGGCGCCGAACCCGCTGATCGAGGCGTAGACGATCCGCTCGTTGACGGCGGCGACGCTGTCGTAGTCGAGGCCGAAGCGCCGCAGTCCGCCGGGCCGGAAGTTCTGGATCATGACGTCGGCGCGGCGGGCCAGTTCCCGGGCGACGGCCAGGTCGTCGGGGTCGGCGAGGTCGAGGGCGATGGACCGCTTGTTGCGGTTGACACCGAGGTAGTAGGTGGAGGTGCCCTCCCGCACGGGCGGCAGCCAGGTCCGGGTGTCGTCCCCGCCGGGCCCCTCGACCTTGACCACCTCGGCGCCGAGGTCGGCGAGGAGCATGGTCGCGTACGGTCCGGCGAGGATCCGGGAGAAGTCGGCCACGAGGATGCCGCTGAGCGGCCCGGACCCTTGCTCCCCCATCGCCGCTCCCCCTCCCGTCGACGCCACGGCCGGCGCGGCGGCGTCGTGGCACCTGCCGGGGGCGCGTGGCGATGGCAGGACCACGATGGCACAGCGGGCAAGACGGACGTCGGTCGCCCCGACGGTCCGGGCCGGGGGCGGATGGCGACGGGTCGTCGCCATCCGCCGAGCGGGTCAGCCCTTGCGCCACTTCTGGTTGGCGGTGCCGGCGCAGTCCCAGAGCTGGAGCTTCGCGCCGTCGGCGCTGTTCCACTCCCGGATGTCGACGCACCTGCCGGCCTGGATGTTGACCAGGTCACCGGTCGCGGTCAGGGTGAACCGCTGTGCGCCCGTGCCGTTGCACGTGTAGAGCTGGACGACCGCGCCGTTGCCGGTGGCGCCGCCGTCGACGTCCATGCACTTGTTGTTCTGGCTGCGCAGGGTGTCGCCGGTGAACGTCCACTTCTGCGCGTCGGTGCCGTTGCAGTTCCACATCTGCAACTGCGCGCGGTCGACGAAGTTCGAGTTCGGCACGTCGATGCACTTGTTGTTCCAGTTGCTCAGCACGGGCACCGCGCCGCCGGGGTTCCCCGGGCCGCCGCTCCCGGCGCCGAACGGGCTCAGGACGAGTCCGGCCGCGCGGGGGTCGCCGTCGTGGACCAGCGACTCGAACGCGCCGACGTCGTCGAAGGCGAAGGCGTACGCCCTGCCGTCGGTCATGTTGGCGTGGATGACGCGGGCGTAGTGGTTCGTCGGGTTGTTGCGGTAGAACTGGGCGGCGTCGGTGCTGGGCTGGGTGTCGATGGTGCCGAGCGTGCCCCGGTTCAGCGCGGCGCAGAGCGTCCGGGAGATCGGGCCGACGACCGGGTCGTTGGGTGCGGGCAGGTCCCCGTCGCAGCCCCAGACGCTCGCCGAGGAGGGCCGGTTGAAGGAGGCGACCCGCTGGCCGGCGCTGTTGGTGAAGGTCATGACGTTGCCCGAGGTCCGCCCGAAGTAGCGGGTGTTCGGCTGGTCGGCGAACGGCACCACGGTCAGCGTCCTGGTCGTGTACGCGTTCCAGGCCGACGCGATGTAGGAGTCCAGGTAGGTGGCGCTGAACAGGCCGGCGCCGGCCGCCTTGCCGGGCGCGAGGACCCGCAACACGGTCCCGTCGGAGCGGGTGTGGACCGTGTTGGCCCAGCCCGACTGGGACCGGATGCCCTCGATGATCGCGTTGCGGCCCCCGGCGACGACGTCACCGGTGCGCTTGGTGACGCCGTTGGCTCCGGTCACCGTGACCGCGTGCGGCACCGCGAACATGTCGACCTGTGAGCTGTTGAGCCACAGCCCGGCGTCGTTGTAGGTGAACTCGCTCCAGTCGAACAGGATGTCGCGGTTGGCGTCGCCGGCCGCCCACGGGGCGGGTTGCACGAGGCCGTCCGGGGTGAGGAAGAACTTGAGCTTCTCGCCGAAGGAGAAGTAGACGCGGCCGGAGAACCCGCGCGGGAACCGGATGGTCGTGCTGCCGCCGTTTCCGGGCCCCGGGATGGACGCGTCCGGCGCGGGCGACGGCGGGAGCTGCCCGCCCGACCACGGGACGAAGGTGCCGCCCTGGTTGACGTAGCCGAGGCGGCCGCTGGAGAGCTGCACGCCGATCACGTAGAGGTGGACGGCCTCACCCCGGCCGGTGCTGTTGGTGACCGTGACGGGCAGCAGCGCGGGGCCGACGGCGTGGGCGGGGGCTGCGGCGAGGGTCACCGGGACGGCGGCGACCAGCGCGGACACGGCGGCGAGCAGCCTTCTTCGAAGCTTCACGAAAGGTCCTCCTCGGGGTGGTGGGCCGCGCGAGAGAGCGCTCTCTCAGCGTCGGGCCGAGGCGGCTCTCCTGTCAATAGACACAAACCAATGCGACCCCCGCACCGGGCTCGCGGACCGTCTACTCCGGGTGGAAGGTGGCGGAGGCGCGGTCGGCGTCGCCGCGGAAGAGCGTCGAGCCGTCGTCGCGCTCGACGCACAGGGCGACGTCGCGGTGGCGCAGGTGGTGATGAAGTGGATCTCCGGCGGGATCAGCGCCGTGGCGGGGCGGCGACGCTGCGACGGGAGACCAGGGAGGGCGCGACCGTCTGCCGCAGCGGGCCGGCGATGTCGGATTCCATCTGCGCCAGCAGCAGGTCCAGGCTCGCCCGGGCGACCGCGGCGAAGTCGGGCCGCACGGTGGTCAGCGGCGGGATGAAGTACGCCGCCTCGGGCACGTCGTCGAAGCCCACCAGGCTGATGTCGTCCGGCACCCGCCGGCCGTGCTCGTGCAACGCCCGCAGCACGCCGAGCGCCAGATGGTCGTTGGCGGTGAAGACCGCGGTGACCTCGGGCATCCGGGCCAGCATCTGTCCGCACCGGTACCCCGCTGCCGCCGACCAGTCCGCCGGCAGCAGCGGCGGCAACTCGGCGCCCGCCGCCTGCAACGTCTCCCGCCATCCGTCGATCCGGCCGGCGCTGTCGAACCAGTCCGCCGGCCCGGAGACATGCCAGACCGTCCGGTGCCCGGCGTCGAGGAGATGCTGCGTGGCGGCGCGGGCACCGGCGACCTGGTCGACCGTGACCAGGGGCACCGGACGGCGCGGGTCGCCGTCGACGGTGACCAGCGGAACGTCCTTGGGGAGCCGTTCGAGGGCCTCCCCCGCCGACTCGACCGGCGCGATCACCACGATGCCGGCGACCCGGTGCGCGAGGTGCCGCTCCACCGCCGCCGAGATGGACTGGTCGTCGAGGTCGCTCACGCTGCCGACGCTGACCGCGAACCCCGCCTCGGCGGCCGCCTGGTCCAGGGCCGCCAGCAGCGAGGCCGGGCCGTAGAGGGTGGTGTTCTGCGCGACCACCCCGATCACCTGGGACCGGCCGGTGACCAGCGCCCGCGCCGCGCGGTTGGGCCGGTAGCCGAGTTCCGCGATGGCCGCCTGGACCCGCAGCCGGGTCTGCTCGCGTACGTTCGGGTGCCCGTTGAGGACCCGGGACACCGTCTGGTGCGAGACGCCGGCGAGGCGAGCCACGTCCGTCATCGCAGGACCGCGCACGGCCACCTCACCTCTCCCGCCCGCCCCGTCCGGCGACTGCGCCACGTCCGACCTCGACGGAGCGCCTCAGTGACACGGAAACACACTCCGCCGCCAGCCGGCGCGTGTCGGACGGCCGGGGCTGGACCGCCGACAGTCTACGTCAGCGGTACGCCGGCCCTGGTGGGGCTGAACCGGCAACCGGGGCGCCTGCCCACGACATGGCCCGGCCGGCCGTCCCGCACCGGATGCTCCCGCGCGTCGTCACGCCGGATCGGCGCCCCAGGCGGCGTGCACGAGGGCGGGAAGCACCTGGGCGGCCGGACCGCGCAGGTTCACGTCGGACACGGCGTCCAGGGGCGTCTCCTGCGGGTTGACCTGCAGCACGGTGGCGCCGAAGCGGGCAGCCACTTGGGGGATCTCGGCGGCGGGATACACCAGGCCCGAGGTGCCCACGGTCACCAGCAGGTCGCACGTGGACGCCGCCTCCACGGCGGCCTCCAACGCGGCGGTCGGCAACGCCTCACCGAACCACACCACCCCGGGCCGGACGGGGCCCGCGCAGTGCGCGCACCGGGGCGGAGGCACGCGCCGGCCGTCGTCCGGTTCCTCAACAGCCTCGTCCGGCATCGGCGCCGGACGGGCGCAGGCCGAGCAGCGCGGCGCGAAGAGGCTGCCGTGCAGGTGGATCGGCGCGACCGAGCCGGCGCGCTCGTGCAGGTCGTCGACGTTCTGCGTGACGACGACCGCGCCGGGTACGCGTGCCTCGATCGCGGCCACGGCCACGTGACCGGCGTTCGGGCGGGCCCGCCGCACTGTGGCGCGTCGCCACTCGTACCAGCCCCAGACCAGCGCGGGATCCTCGCGGAACGCCTCCGGCGTGGCGAGCCGCTGCGCGTCGAAGCTGCGCCACAGGCCAGTGAGGGCGTCGCGGAAGGTCGGCACACCACTCTCCGCGGAGACGCCCGCGCCGGTGAAGATCACGACGCGCCGCGCCTGCGCCAACAGCGCTGCGGCCTCCCGCATCGACCGCTCCCCCATTTGACCTGCTCCCTTCGACCCGGTCCCGCTGGGCAAGACTAGTGCGGTCTCCGTGCCGGTCCAGCGGGGCAGCGCCGGACCGCTCGCCGGCTGCGGGCCCCGGCGGGCGGACGCCACGGGTCGGGCGGTTCAGTGCTGGGCGCGGGCGGCGAGGAAGCCGTCGACCGCGGCCAGGAACTCCGCCGGCCGGCTGGCGTGCACGTCGTGCCCGGCCGGGATCGTGACGAGGGTGGCGTCGGGCATCCGGTCGACCATCTCGGCGAGCAGCTGCTGCGGGATGGGGCTGTCCGGGCCGCCGCCGACCACCAGGGTCGGCACGTCGACGGCGTCGGTACGGTCCCACCAGGCCGGGTCGGGGTCGTTGAGCTGGGCGCGGATGGCGTTGACGGCGGCGAAGTCGAACGGCGTGGGCGCGTCCGGCGGGGGCAGGGGCGGCCGTTCGAGAGCGCCCGGTCGGGGTGCTGCCACGTCCTCCAGGATCAGGTGGGTGAGTCGGTGCGGGGCGGCCTCGGCGAGCAGGATCGCCACGGCCCCACCCATGGAGTGGCCGATCACCACGCACCGCTCGACCCCCACCGCGTCGAGGAACCCGACGAGGTCGTCGCGCATCGACTCGAGCGAGTACCGGCCGGGGTGGTCGCTGCGGCCGTGGCCGCGCAGGTCCAGCGCGTACACCCGGTGCCTGGCGGCGAGCGCGGCCAGGACGCCGTGCCAGTCGCGTTCGTCCTCGCCGAGGCCGTGCAGCAGCACCATGGGTGGGTCGGTCGAGTCGCCGGCGACGCGATAGGCCAGGGCCACTCCGTCGACCGTGACGGCCCGCAACGCCCCGATGTTCGACTCGTCCACGCGCCACACCGTATCGCCGGGGCCGGCGAGGCGTCGCCCCCGACCGCTGGAGGGCCGGGTGCGGGCGGCTCCCCGTCGTCGAGCGTGGGCGACGAACGCGACGCGCGGCCTTATTCGATAGTGCGCACTTCACCGACTCACGCCGGTGCCGTTTTCCGGCACGCGGACCGGCCGGGCGTCGAGGGCGAACAAGCCGACCTGCGAATTTGCTCCACCGGCCGGCGCGAATCGCCGGAACGGTATCCGGAAATGGGAATCCCACGACACCGGGTGAGGCTGGTGTGATCGCGTACGGCCCGACAAGAATGGGCCAGGCGCTCCAGCGGAAAGGCGTGTCGTCCATGATTGCACCGAAGGTCGTGTCCCGGGACGAGTGGGTCGACGCCCGAAAGGAACTGCTCGACCGCGAAAAGGAGATCACCCGCCTGCGGGACAGGGTCACCGCACTCCGGCGCGAACTGCCGGCGGTCGCCGTCGAGAAGGACTACTCCTTCACCGGTCCCGCCGGCGCCGTCCGGCTGCCCGACATGTTCGAGGGACGACGACAGTTGATCGTCTACCATTTCATGTTCGATCCGGAATGGGCCGAGGGATGCACGAGCTGCTTCCTGCTGGTCGACAACTTCGGGCACCTCACGCACCTGCACGCCAGTGACACGACACTCGCCGTGGTCTCCCGCGCGCCGTTCACGACCCTCGCGGCCTTCAGGAGCCGGATGGGCTGGCGCTTTCCCTGGTATTCCTCGCACGGCAGCGACTTCAACTACGACTTCCACGTCACCATGGACCCGGCCATCGCCCCGGTGGAATACAACTACAAGGACGCCGAGACCCTGGCGGCCCAGGGCCTCACCCACCACCTGCAGGGCGAGGCCCACGGCCTGAGCGTCTTCGTCCGCGACGGCGAACGGATCCTGCACACCTACTCCGTGTACGGCCGCGGCCTCGACCCGCTGCTGAACACGTACAACTATCTCGACCTCACGCCGCTGGGCCGGCAGCGCTACGTCAACGAGTTCCCCCACCACGACACCTACGACACGGACGCGGCCGGCAGCCACAGCCACTGACCACCCGCCGCCGACCGGCGGCGTCGGTCATTCGGGCACGCAGTTGTTGCTCTTGCGCCTGACCGTGTACTCGGTGTCGTCGTGGGTGATGCCCGACGGCGCCCCGTCGAAGTAGGCCTCGACCTTCTCCCAGCCCCGGCGCTGCTCGTAGTGCAGGTGCGGCGCCCCGGAGTTGCCGGTGCTGCCGACCCGCCCGATCTGCTCACCCTGGGCGACCCGCTGACCGACCCGGACCAGCGGCGGTTCGAGCAGGTGCAGGTACTGCGTCTCCCACTTGCCGCCGTGGTCGATCTTCACCCAGTAGCCGCCGCCGCGGCCACGCGGCCCGTCCGGGTCGTCGGGCGTACGGCCACCGAGCGATCCGTTGATCCCCGCCACGGTGACCTCCCCCGCGTAGGACGCGAGCACCGGCCGCCCCCACGCCCTGCCCTCGGTCGGGAACAGGTCCACGTCGTAGTCGTCGTGACCGGGATAGGTGCCCAGTTGCCACGTCTCCCCGCACGCGACGGGAAGCTGGAACAGCGGGCGCGGGCCCGCCGGCCGCACCAGCGGCACCACCACCGCGGCGACGAGGACGGCGACGGCGAGGACCACCGCGGCCGCGCCGGAGACGAGCGCGATCCGGGTGCGGCGGCTGCGGACGCGGCGGTGGGTGCGGGGGGTGGTGGGGCGACCGGTCGTCACCGGCCCGAGCATGGCAGACACCGGCAAGGCGCCCCTCCCCGGGCGGCCGGCGTCACCCGCAGGCCCTTCGACGGTACGGCGGACCAACGCGGCGGTCGACGACCCGCACGCCCGACGGCTCCCCGGACGCACCAGGCGCGGCTTCGGCGATCCCGCGTGGCGCCCGCCCGCCGGTTGGCAGAGTGGGCGGGTGGCGATGAGCGCGTCGGCGGCCGGGCGGATCCGCGCCGCGGTGTCCGGGCGGATCCAGCCCGGCCCGGGCGGGGTGACACGCCTGGAACTGTTCCTCGACCTGGTCTTCGTCTACGCGTTCATCAACGTCACCGCGCTGATGTCGGCGAACACCGGGTCGGCGCCCACCCGTACTTCCACCCCGTCGGGCTGTTCGAGGGGTTCCTGGTGGTCGCGCTGCTGTGGCGGTGCTGGGCGTCGTACGCCTGGTTCGGCAACACCGTGCGTCTCGACCGGGGCGTCATGCCGCTGGTCGTCTTCGGGGCGGCGGCCGGCATCTTCGTGGTCGCTGTCACCCTGCCGGTGGCCTTCGCGGACCGGCCGGGTGGCCGGTGGGATCCCCTCGTCTTCGCCGTCGCGTTCGTCCTGGTGCGCCTCGTGCCGTTGGTGGTCACCACCCTCGCCGGGTTGAACGCCGGCGACCGGCCCCTGTTCACCCGACGCGCGTGGTTGCCGCTGTGCGTCACCTCGCCGCTGCTGCTGGTCGCCGCGTCCCTGCCGGCGCTGCTGCCGGACCTGCCGCCGGTGCGCCTCGCGCAGGTGGTGCTGTTCACCGTGGCCACCGCCGTCGACTACGCCGGCCTGGCGGGGCTCGGCTCGCGCGACTGGCGGCTCGGGTCCGTCGGGCACTGGGCGGAACGGCACAGCCTGATCGTGCTCGTCGCCCTCGGCGAGACGATCATCTCGATCGGCACCAGCCGGGGACTGGTCGGCGACCCGCCCATCACCTGGTCGGTGCTCGGCGGCTCGGCCCTCGGCGCCGTCGTGGTGATCATGCTGTGGTGGACCTACTTCGACCTCGCCCGGTTCGCCGCCGAACAGTCGCTGCGGCGTCTGCCCGGCGGCGCCACGTCGCTGGTGGGCCGCGACGCCTACGCGCTGCTGCACCTGCCGATGGTCGGCGGCCTGATCCTGCTCGCGCTCGGCCTCAAACACGCCCTGAGCGCGACGGAGGTGAGCACCGCCGGCCGCTGGGGCACGGGCAGCGTGCTCGCCCTGTACGGCGGGGCGCTGCTCTACCTGCTCGGGCTGCTGGCCTTCGAGAAGCGCGGGTTCGACCTGGTGGGGCGCAGCGTCGCGCTCGGCATCGGGCTGCTGCTGGCCGCCACACCGGTGGCCCTGAACACGCCGGCGCTGGGATCGCTGGGGATCCTCGCCGCCTGCCTGGGCACCGCCGTGATCGCCGACCGCACCGTCTTCGCGAGGCGGCACCGCCGGCTGCACGAGGCGGTCGCCGGCACGGTGCGGCGGGTGACGGCGGTCCGCCCCCACCAGCTCTTCCTCGACCTGATCGTCGTGTACGCGTTCATCCAGATCACCGTCCTGGTGACCCGTCAGCCGTCCCCGGCGGGGCTGGCGCAGGGCCTCGGTGTCCTGGCCCTGCTCTGGTGGTCCTGGTGCATGTACGCCTGGCTGGAGAGCGTGGCGCCCCGCGTCAGCACCCTGGTGCGGGCGACGGTGCTGGCGGCGGGCGCGTTGACCTTCGTGCTCGGCGTCGCCATCCCGCAGGCGTTCAGCCGCGTTCCCGGTGGGCTTCCCGGCCCGCTGATCGTGGTGGCCTGCTACGTGGCGCTGCGGGCGCTGCACCTCGCCGCGCTCTTCCGGGTCGCGAGAGGCGATCCGGTGCTGCGGGCCCAGGCGGCCCGGGCCGCCGTACCCACCGCGGCGGCGCTGGCGCTGCTGGTGGGCGCGACGCTGACCTTTCCCCCGCTCGGTCGGCCGATCCCCCCGGTCACCGCCGTGTGCTGGACGGCCGCGGTGGTGGTGGACCTGGCGGGCGGCTACCTGACCAGCGCCCGCGACCAGGGGATCCGCTCCATCGGGCAGTGGCCGCACCGGTACAACCTCGTCGTGCTCGTCGCCCTCGGGGAGGGGTTCATCTCCACCGGCGTCGCACTGGCCGACACGTCGATCTCAGCGGCTTCCCTGGTCACCGTCGCGTTGATCGTCACCCTGCTCGCCGCCCTGTGGTGGACGTACGTCGGCACCGACCGTGTCCTCGACCGGCGGCTGTCGCAGGTGTCGACCGGCCCTCGCGGCGCGGCCCTGGCCCGGGACGTCTACACCTACCTGCACCTACTGACCGTCGCCGGTCTGATCCTGGTCGCCCTCGGCCTGACGACGGCGCTGGCCCAGGCGGCCCAGCGGCCGGGCGCGCCGCTGGCGTCGCTGGGACACGCCGCCCTGCACGGCGGCGTGCTCGTCTTCCTCGCCGCCGACCAGCTGATCTGGCGACGCGCGACGGGCCGGTTCTGCCGGCGACGGATGCTCGGACTGCTGGTGGTGGCGCTCGCGGCTCGGCGACCGCCGCGCTGCCCAGCCTCGCGTCGCTGGTGCTGCTCGCGGCGGTCGGCGTCGCGGTCGCCACCACCACCTCGCTGCCCGCCGTCGCGCCGCCCGGCGGCCCTTGACCGGTGGACCGGCAGGACGGTGGTCGTCGGCAGGCGCCGGGCGGATAACGGGTCGGCGGGGCGGCCCCCCGACCGCCACAATGGTCGGCGTGCGGAGATCGACACGACGGCTGCTCGGCGAACTGGACGCGCTGGCCCACCCGGAGCGGATGGCGACGCTCGCCCGTCGCGCCCGCGAGGCGGCCGCCACGGGGGAGCTGCCGGAGATCCTGGCGGACCTGCGCGCCGAGGCGTCGTCGTACCACCGGTTCCTGGCCGTCACCGCCGCCGAGATCGTCAGCGACCACGCGGCGGTGCGGGCGGCGCTGGGCGACCGGCACGGCACGATCCGCGCGGTCGCCGTGAAGGCGGGCCTGCGCGCCGGCTGGCTCGCCGGCGATGACCTGCGCGCACTCGTCCGGGACGCGCCGGCCGACCTGCGGCACCTGGTCTACCGGTCGCTGCGGCACCTGCACCGGCCGGCGGTCGCCGACGACCTGGTCGACGGCGTGCTGGGGCGCTTCGGGGCCGTCGAGGCGGTCGCCCTGCTGCCCGCCTGCGGGGCGGACACCGTCCGCCGGCTGCTGCCGGTCGTCGAACACGCGTTGCCGGGCTCGGTCTGCCTGGCCCGTCGCCACGGCGACGTGGTGCTCGACCACGCCGAGTCGACGCTGCCCCACCTCCAACCCGACGAACGGGACCGCTGGTGGACGGCGCACGGCAAGAGGGTCCTGGTCGCCGGCCGGCGCCGACCGGAACGCGCGCTGACGCTGCTCGAACGGTACGCGCCCACCGGACACCTCCCCGGCGACCTCGCGCACTACGGGCCGCTCGCCGCGTCCGCGCCACGACGGGTGCTGGCCCTGCTGACCGCGCCGTCCCGCGCGGACTGGGTGGCTTACCAGTGGCTGCCCCCGGCGCTGCTGCGTCGGCTCGCCCGGCTGCCGCAGGCGGACCTGGTCGCGCTGGGCCGGCGGGTACGCGGCCACAACAACGCCCTGGACCGGCTGTTGGGGGCGCTACCCCCGGCGCGCCGGGGCGACCTGTACGACGCCGTGTTCGCCGACGTCGAGACGGCCACCCGGATCCCCGACGCGTCGCTGATGGAGGTGCTGCCGCACGACTGGCGGGAGCGGGAGGCACGTCGGGTGCTCGCCCTCGACGACGTCCGCCACGACGAGGCGCAGGTGCGGTCGTGGAGCGCCCTGCTGCCCTGGCCGGCGGCGTCGGCGGCGCTCACCCCCGCCCTGCGCGCCGCCGACGCGCACGACCGGGCCGTCGCGTACCAGCTGCTCCTGGCCGCCGCCCGGCGCAGCCGCCACCCCGCGGCGGCGGCCGAGGCCCTGACCAGGCTGGATCGGCTGCGCAACGAGCAGGACCCGGTCCGGGCCGTGGCGCTGACGGAGCTGGCGGACCTGGCCCCGTTGCTGCGCGCGGACGCCGTCGAGGCGCTGACCCGGATCACCGTCGACGCCACGACCACCCGCGACGCGTCGACACGCACCCTCGCCGCGCTCGGCACCCTCGCCGCCCGGGTGCTGGGTCGGCACGTCGACGAGCCGGCCCTGCTGCGGTGGGCGTTGGACACGCTCGACCGGCTCTTCGGCGGGCACCGGCTGCCGCCGCTCGGGCGGTTCGACGAGACGCTGCGCCGCGGCCAGGAGACGCTGGTCTTCGCCCGGCTCCGCGGATGGATCGAAGCCGGTGTGGCCCGGGGGCAGTTCACCGCGTTGTTCGCGGTGACCCGGGCCCTGGGGCGGCGGGCGTGGCAGCTGCCCGAACTCCAGGAGCTGCTGCGCCGCGCGACGACCCCCGGCACCGTGGCCGCCGTCGTGCGGGAGGCCGTCGAGCTGTGGCTGGCCGACCCGAGGACCCGGGCGCAGCGCGTGGCGTACGTGCTGGACTCCGACAGCTCCACCGTCACCCTCCCCACGGTGTGGCGGACCGTCAGCGCCCGACGTACCGACCTGCTCGACCGGGTGCTGCGTCACCCGCCGAAGGGGGCCTTCCTCACCGCCGGCACCCGCTGGATTCCGGGCCGACCGGTGCGCGTCGAGCGGTGGCTGCCCCGCCAGCAGGAGGCGTTCGTGCGGCTGCAGGCGCGCCTCGCCGCCGACGCCGGCACCCCGCTGCACCACCGGGCCGCCGCCGTACGGGCCGCCGCGCGGGTGCCCGACGCCGGGCGGGAGCTGGTGCTGCGTCAC
Organism: Micromonospora sp. NPDC007220; assembly: GCF_040634035.1. Classification (NCBI taxonomy): domain Bacteria; kingdom Bacillati; phylum Actinomycetota; class Actinomycetes; order Micromonosporales; family Micromonosporaceae; genus Micromonospora; species Micromonospora sp. NPDC007220. Next base: position 112,636 of record NZ_JBEYEU010000010.1, read on the forward strand.
GTCGGCTCGCCGAACGTGACCCTGGCCGAGGCGGCCCTGGAGGCGCTGCCGTGGACCGACCGGCCCGCCGAGGCGCTGCCGCTGCTGCTGTCGCACGCCGACGACGATCGGGCCAGGGTCGCCCTGTACGCCGCCACCCGCGCCGTCCGCTTCACCCGCCCGGCCGACCTGATGGCCCCGCTGTCCGGCGTCGCCCTGGGGCGGGGCAAGGTGACCAGCCGCAAGCAGGCGGTCCGGCTGCTCGGCCGCTTCGGTCCCCCGGAGGCGATGGCGGTACTGGTGTCGGCGTGGCGCCAGCCCGGCCAGCACCGCGACGTACGGGCCGCGATCGTCGACGCCGCCCGGCAGCGGCTGCACGCGCCGGAGAGCTGGCCGATCCTCGAGGAGGCGATCGTCGGGAGTCGGGAGGAGTCGCTGGCCGTGCTGGCGACCCCGCCCGGCGGAATCGCCGCACCGGATCGCCCCCGCTACGCCGCCCTCGTCGCCCGGGCCTGCGCGAGCCCCGACCGGGAGCTCAGCCGGCTGGCCTGGCCCCGGCTCGTGCACTGGCTGCCCTGGGCGCCCGACCTCACCGGCCTGCTCACGGCGGCGCTCACCGACCTGGGCGGGCAGTACGACTGGCAGTCGGTGCGCCCGATGCTGACCGCGGTGCTCCGTCACCCGGACCGCGCCGAACGGGAGGTGCCCGTCGCCGCGCTGGACGCCCTCGTCCGGATCGACGGCGCCGACGCGGACCTCGGTGGCCCCGCCGGGGACCGCCTCGCCCGTCGGCGGATCGACGACATCGTGGCCACGGCGTCCTGGACGCTCGGGCCACTGGCCGACCCGGCGCCGGTCCGGCGGGCGGCGGCGGAGTTGGGCCGGCACCGCGCATACGTTGCCCAGGCGGGCACCCTGCTGACCAGCGCGCTGCCGTTGAGGGACACGACGTCGGCGCGGCTCACCGCCGAGATCCTCACGATCGCGGAGCTGGTGGCGGGCCGGCCGGCGCTCGCCGCCCGGCTCGCCCACCTCCTCGCCCAGCGCACCGCCTCCCCGACGGCCCTGGACGCCGAGCCGATACTCGACACGGCTCGTACGCTCGCCGCCCGGGGTGAGGCCGCCACCGGCCTGTTCGCGGTGGCACTGGCCGCCGGCGGCAGGGCGTTCGGTTGGTCCGCTCCCTGGCGCGACGTGCTCCACCTGCTGCGCGGGCACCCGGTCGCCGATGTCCGCGACGCCGCCTTCGACATCTCGATGCAGGCGTGATCCAGGCCGGACCGCACCGATGGCGCGGGTCAGCGGCGGTTCGCGGTCAGTCGTCGGCGGCGGGGATGTCCTGCGGCAGCAGCGTCCGCAGCTGCTCGGCGGTCGGCGCCGGTACGTCCCCGAGCCGTCCCGCCTGCCGTTCGATCATCGCGTTGAACAGCTTCCGCGCGCCCCGGCCGTTGCCGAACACCGGGTCGCGGACGGCCTCGACGAGCCGGTCCAGCAGGGCGTCGGCGGTCGGCCCGGTCAGGTCGTAGCCGTGCTGCCCGGCCAGCGCGGAGATGATGGCGAGCAGCTCGTCGGGGGCGTAGTCGACGAACTCGATGGTCTTGGTGAACCGGGACGCGAGGCCGGGGTTGGTGGCCAGGAACTGCACCATCTCGTCGGAGTAGCCGGCGACGATGACGACCGTCTCGTCCCGGTGGTCCTCCATCAGCTTCACCAGCGTGTCGATGGCCTCCAGCCCGAAGTCCGAGTTGGTGCCGAACGTGCGGGCCAGCGCGTACGCCTCGTCGACGAAGAGCACCCCGCCGAGGGCCCGCTCGAAGGCCGCGGCGGTCTTCAGCGAGGTGCTGCCCAGGTACTCGCCCACCAGGTCGACCCGCGCCACCTCGACGACCTGCCCCTTGGTGAGGACGCCGAGCTGCGCGAGCAGCCGCCCGTAGATCCGCGCGACGGTCGTCTTCCCGGTGCCCGGTGAGCCGGCGAAGACGAGGTGCCGGCTCACCGGCGGCACCGGCAGGTTGGCCCTGCGGCGCTGTTCGCCGACCCGGATGAGCTGGACCAGCGTCCGCACGTCCCGCTTGACCGCGGCCAGGCCGATCATGCCGTCCAACTCCGCCAGCACGGCGTCGACGTCGACGTTGGCCGACGTCGGACGGGCGGGCACGCCTGCCTCGTCGGCGGAGCCGGCCCGGTCCCCGGGAGCCGGTACGACCGGGGCGGCCGGCTGTTCCGGGGCGGTCACCGACACCCGCGCACGGTCGGCGCCCCGGACGGACTCGCCGGCCACGTCGACGAACTCGCACCGGTCGACCAGCACCGGGGCGTCGGTCTCCACCTGCACGCCGTCGCCGCCGCAGGCGCGCAGCGTGCTGGCCCGCAGGGTCAGCCGGGACTGCTCCCGCAGCAGCATCCCGGAACCGGTGGTCCCGGTGACCGTGCTGGCGGTGAGGTGCAGGGCGGCCTCGCCCGCCCCGGTCACACCGACGGTGCCGCCGGAGAACACCGCGTCGGTGAGGGTGACCGCGATCGCGTCGGTGCCGACCAGCCCCACCGGGGCGTTCTCCACCCGGACGTTCGTACCGGTGAGCCGGCCCGCTCCCCCGGCGGCGATCCCGCTGCTCGTCGCGCCCCGGATGGTGGCGCCGTCGAGGCGGACGTCGGCCTCGACGGCGCCGTCGAGCACCACTCCCGCCTCGCCACCGTCGACCGTCAGGTCCGTCAGGGTCGGGTCGCCGCCCTGCACGATCACCCCGTAGCGGCCCGGAGCCTCGATCCGCACGCCGGTGTACCGGCCGGCGGCGGCCCGGACCAGCAGGGCGTCCTCCCGCGCCCGGCGCAGGACGCCGCCGCGCACCAGCGGCGCCGCCCCGTCGACCACGGCGATCGCGGGCAGCCGGCTGGCCGTCACGTCGCAGTCGGTGAACGTGCCGCGCGCACCGCTGACGTAGATGCCGTTGCGGCCGACGCCCTCGATCCGGCAGCGACGCACGTCGGGCTCGGCGCCGCCGGAGACCTCGACGCCGCAGCCCTCCAGGTCCGTCAGCTCGCACTCCTCGACCAGCCCGCCGGCGGACCCGCTGAACACCAGCCCGCTGCCGCGTCCGCCGGAGACCCGGCACCGCCGCACCGTCGGCCGGGAGCGCCCGCCTGCCGTGACGGCCCCGATGCGTACGCCCGTGAAGTGGCAGTCCTCGACGGTGCCGCCACCGCCCTCGAAGGCATCGAAGCCCCGGTCGGTGTCCCGGACATGGCAGTGCCGCACGGTGGGCTGACTGTCCCGTTTGGACAGCACGGCGTACTCGTCGAGGTCCCACAGCCGGCAGTTCTCGACGACCCCGCTGCCGTCGACGAACGCCACGCCCCGACGCATCCCGCTGACGTCGCACATCCGCACGTGCGCGGTGCTCCGCTCGCAGAGCACGGCGTTGAAGGCCTGCCCGGTGACGACGCAGGACTCGATCGTCAGGCTGGCGCGGAGCGCCGACACCGTCGCCGGCGCGTCCGCGCTCCACGTGCGCAGGGTCAGCCCCTGGAGGACGACCTGAGCGTCCTCGCAGTACACGGCGGGGGCGGCGGCGCCGCTCTCCACCAGCACCGGTGGCCCGCCCGGTACGGCCGCGCGGATCGTGACCGCCTTGGCCCGTACGACGACCTGCCCGTCGTAGCGGCCCGGCTCCACGACGACGACCGCGCCGTGCGGTGCCGCCGCCACCGCCGCCCCGATGTCCCGGTAGGCGTTCGCCCTGCTCAGCGAGACCAGCAGCGTCGGCACACCCACTTGACCCGTCCCCCCGCCCAGGCCGCGCCACCGACGGCGGCGAGGCACCAGGAGCATAGATCGGGCCTGCCCCCGTTCGCGGCCACGGGGGCCGCGAACGGGGGGCGCCCACGCCCGTCCGGTCCCGGCGCGACGGCCGCACGGCCTGCGCGGCCCCCGTGCTCAGAAGTCGTCGTCGAAGGCCACCGTGCCGCTCACCCCGACCTGGTACGCCGACACGCGTCGCTCGAAGAAGTTCGACAGCTCCTGGACGTCCTGCAACTCCATGAACGCGAACGGGTTGGTCGACCCGTAGTGGGCGGGGATGCCGAGCTGCGCGAGCCGCCGGTCGGCGACGTGTTGCAGGTACTCGCGCATGTCGACCAGGGACAGCCCGGGCACGCCCTGGCCGAGCAGGTCCTCGGCGAACTGGACCTCGCACTCGACGGCCTCGGCGAGCATCTGCCGCACCTGAGCGGCCAGCTCGTCGTCGAACAGGTCCGGCTCCTCCCCCCGTACCGTCTCCACCACGTCGAAGGCGAAGGCCATGTGCATGGACTCGTCGCGGAACACCCAGTTGGTGCCGGACGCCAGGCCGTGCAGCAGCCCCCGGGAGCGCAGGAAGTAGACGTAGGCGAAGGCGCCGTAGAAGAACAGCCCCTCGATGCAGGCGGCAAAGCAGATCAGGTTGAGCAGGAAGGCGCGCCGGTCCTCCCGGGTACGCAGCTGGCGCAGCTCGCCCAGCGAGTCGATCCAGCGGAAGCAGAACTCGGCCTTGCGCCGGATCGACGGGATGTTCTCGATGGCCGCGAACGCGGCGAAGCGTTCGGCCTCGTCGGGCACGTAGGTGTCGAGCAGGTTCAGGTAGAACTGGACGTGCACGGCCTCCTCGAACAGCTGCCGGGACAGGTAGAGCCGGCCCTCCGGCGAGTTGACGTGCTGGTACAGGTTGAGCACGAGGTTGTTGGCGACGATGGTGTCGCCGGTGGCGAAGAACGCGACGAGGCGGCTGACCAGGTGCCGCTCGGCCGGGGAGAGCCGGTCGAGGTCGGCGAGGTCGGCGTGCAGGTCGACCTCCTCCACCGTCCACGTGTTGCGGATGGCGTCGCGGAAGCGGTCGAAGAAGTGCGGGTAGCGCATCGGGCGCAGGGTGAGATCCATCCCCGGGTCGAGCAGCATGTGTGTGGTCCTCGGTTCGCTGGTGGTCGGGGTGGTCACTGGCAGGCCTCGCACGACTCGGGGTTCTCCAGGGAGCAGGCCAGCGCCTCGTCCACGGTCGCCACCGGCGCGACGACACCGGCGGCACGGGCCGGCCCGACCGGCGCGACGGTGGCCTGCTGGATCCGGGTGGCCGGCCGCGACCGCAGGTAGTACGTCGTCTTCAGCCCGGCTTTCCAGGCGTACAGGTACATCGAGGAGAGCTTGCCGATCGTCGGCGCGGCCAGGAACAGGTTCAGCGACTGCGACTGGTCGATGTACGGGGCGCGGGCCGCGGCCAGGTCGATCAACGCCCGCTGCGGCAGCTCCCACGCGGTACGGAACAGCTCCCGCACCTCGGCCGGCAGTTCCGCGACGTCCTGCACGGAGCCCTCGGCGCGCTTGATCGCCGAGCGGATCCGCTCCGTCCACAGGCCCCGCGCCTTCAACTCCCGCACGAGGGCGGTGTTGACCTGGAGGAACTCCCCCGACAGGGTCTCGCGCTTGAACAGGTTGGACACCTGCGGCTCGATGCACTCGTAACAGCCGGCGATCGAGGCGATGGTGGCGGTCGGCGCGATCGCCACCAGCAGCGAGTTGCGCAGCCCGTACGCGGCGACGCGCTCCCGCAGCGCGCTCCACCGCGCCGTCTGGGTGCCCGTGACGCCCCACAGGTCGGGTTGCAGCTGCCCGCGCGCCGCCCGGGTCTGCCCGTACGCCGGGTGGGCGCCCGAGCGTCGCGCCAGCTCGGCGGAGGTCTCCAGGGCCGTCAGGTACAGCTCCTCGCTGATCCGGGTGGACAGCTCCCGGGCGGCCGGCGAGTCGAACGGCAGCCGCAGCGCGAAGAACACGTCCTGAAGGCCCATCAGCCCGAGCCCGACGGGTCGCCAGCGGGGGTTGCTCGCCGCCGCCTGCGCCGTCGGGTAGTAGTTGATGTCGATGACCCGGTCGAGGTACGTCACGGCGGTCCAGACGGTGGCGCGCAGCCGCTCCCAGTCGATGCCGTCCGCGCCCAGGTGGGCGGCGAGGTTGACCGAACCGAGGTTGCACACGGCGGTCTCGGCGTCGCTGGAAACCTCGACGATCTCGGTGCACAGGTTGGACAGGTGCACCACGTTGCCCGCCTCGGCGGTCTGGTTGCACAGCCGGTTCGCAGCATCCTTGAACGTCATCCACCCGTTGCCGGTCTGGGCGAGGGTACGCATCATCCGCCCGTACAGCTCCCGCGCCGGGACCTGCCGCACGTAGCGGCCCTGCTCCTCGGCGGCCCGGTACGCCGCGTCGAACTCCTCGCCCCACAGGTCCGGCAGCTCCGGCACCACGTCGGGGTCGAACAGCGACCACACCCCGTCGGACTCCACCCGCCGCATGAACTCGTCCGGGATCCAGTTGGCCAGGTTCAGGTTGTGGGTGCGCCGGGCGTCCTCGCCGGTGTTGTCGCGCAGTTGGAGGAACTCCTCGACGTCCGGGTGCCACGGCTCCAGGTAGACGCAGGCCGCCCCCTTGCGCCGGCCGCCCTGGTTGACCGCCGCCACCGAGGCGTCGAGCGTCCGCAGCCACGGCACGATCCCGTTGGACTGCCCGTTGGTGCCCCTGATCAGCGCGCCCCGGGAGCGCACCCGGGAGAACGCGATGCCGATGCCCCCGGCGAACTTCGACAGGTTCGCCACCTGCGCGTACCGCTGGTAGATCGAGTCGAGCTCGTCGCGCGGGGAGTCGACCAGGTAGCAGGAGGACATCTGGGTGTGCCGGGTGCCGGAGTTGAACAGCGTCGGCGAACTCGGCAGGTACGCCAGGCTCGACATCAACCGGTAGAACCCGATCGCCTCGTCCGGTGCCTGCGACAGGCCGCAGGACACGCGCAGCAGCCAGTACTGCGGGGTCTCCAGCACCAGCCGGCTCGTCGGGTGGCGCAGCAGGTACCGGTCGTAGACCGTACGCAGCCCGAAGTACTCGAAGCGCAGGTCGCCGCGCGGGTCGACGGCGGCGTCGAGGGCGCCGGCGTGGGCGGCGACGAAGGCCGCGGTGTCGTCGCCGATCAGGCCCTCGGCGTGGCCGTGCCGGATCGCCTCGCTGAAGGAGCCGATGCCCTGCCGGCGGACCTCCTTGTCGACGTACCCGGCCAGCAGGCGGGCGGCCAGCCGCGAGTACTGCGGCTCCTCACCGATCATCTCCGCGGCGGTCTGGATGGACAGCCGGTCCAGTTCGGCAGTCGTCGCCCCGTCGTACAGGCCGCTGATCGTCCGGGTCGCCACCCGCAGCGGGTCGACGTCGGCGAGGTCGTCGGCCCACCGCTCGACCGCGCGGACGATCCGGTTGACGTCGACCGCCTCGGTGCCGCCGTCGCGCTTGCGGACCCGCATCTGCGGCCGCCGCTGGCCCACCACGACCGCATCGTCGGCCGGAAAAACCTCGGTGACTGTCACCACTCACTCCTCGCGAGCCTTGATCCCAGACGGATTTCCTGGGCACGCGGGGAGCGGACACCGACGACGACGCGCCGCAGGGCAACGCGTCGGGATGGCGTCGGCCGTCCCACGCGGCCTCGGACCGCCACACACCCGGAAGCGGGCGTACGGCGCACTGGCAGGTCTTCGGACTCGCGGGCGCGACCGGACTCGCCGGTCTCCTACTGGCCGTCGCTTCCCAGGCCGCTGGCGGCCCAGTGCTGATGACGGCGGTCGTTCCCACTCACCGCTGCGGGGCAGTCCCGGATTCCCACCGGGTTCCCTCTTGCCTCGACCACTCCGGATGAGCGGCCGAACCAGCTGCGCCGACACCATATATAGGGTTGGCGCCGTTGTCACACCCCACATGTCGGTCCCGGGCGTGTCGTCGGCGGCGCGGGTCACACCCGTCGATCGCCGGCCAGAAGCCCGCGTCGATGCACCGACCCGCGCACCGGCGCACCGCGACGCGGTGCCGCTCTCTGCCGCAGCTCTCTGCCGGCCGCGCCCCGCAAACGGTGATCAGGACGCCATGGACCCTAAAGCCGCCGGGTCACGTCCATGGCGTCCTGATCACGTTCGGGTGGGTCTGTCGGCGCGCTGGTGGCGGTGGAGGAGGGCCGCGAGGCGTGGCGCGGCGACGCCTGCCGAACGCCCGGCCTCAGCCCGGCAGCGTTCCTAGACCCGGGTGACCCGGACGGCGTCGGCCACCACGTAGCCGGTGCTGCTGGTCCAGCGGCTGACCGCGACCAGGTTACGGTCGCCGGCGGCCAGCCCGAAGGTGCCCAGCGAGCGCCAGACGCCGCCGCTGGAGCGCTGGTCCACGTTGACGGTGCGGTTGCCCGAGGCGGTGACGACGACGTGCGGGGCCGAGCTGTTGTAGCCGGGGTCGGCCGGGTGCCGCACCTCGACGCGGTAGTTGCCGGCCGCCGGGATGTTCACCTTGAACCAGGCGGAGTCGCTGGCCAGCGTGGGGTTGGCGAAGCGGTAGTCGGCGCCGTAGCGCTGGGCGGAGTACGAGGAGGTCCCCCAGTTGGTGCTCGCCGTGAACCGTCCCGCCGTGGTGTTGTCCACGATGGTGCTGAACGTGGGCGGGTTGGGGGCGCTCAGGCCGAGGTAGGCGGCGATGCCCTCGGCGTGGCCACGGGCGGTGGCGGTGATGAAGTCGGCGCGCCTGAGCAGGTTCGAGTCGGCGACGGAGTCGATGAAGAGGTTCTCGGTCAGCACCGCGGGCATGGCCGACTCGCGCAGCATGTGGAAGTTCGCGGTCTTCAGCCCCCGATCGGTGACCCCACCGATCGTCCGCATGCCGCCGATCACCCTCGGGTGCAGGGCGTTGTGCAGATTGACGGTGGCGGCGTCCGACGTCGGGTAACGGTAGCTCTCGAAGCCGGTGCCACCGCCGGAGTTGATGTGCACGCTCACCAGCAGGTTCGCGCCCCACGCGTTGGCGTCGTCGGTGCGGTACGCCAGGCTGCGGGTGATGTCGGTCGTGCGGGACATCCGGACGTCCACGGCCCAGTTGGCCAGCAGGATGTTGCGCAGTTGCAGGGAGATGTCGAGCGTCAGGGCCTTCTCCTGCAGCCCGTTGCCGACCGCGCCGGGGTCGGTGCCGCCGTGGCCCGGGTCGATGTAGACCTTCGGCAACGCCGCCCACGCGGGGCCGGCGATGATGGGGACGGCCGCGGCGCCAGCGACGGCCGCCAACAGGGTACGCCGCCGAAGCGTCGGGTTGTCGAACATGTGCACCTCGTCATCGGGAGAGATCGACACTGCTCGGCAATATAGCGGGACATCGATACAACATGAAAGATGTCTACGTCCCTTGATCTGAGATCTGAAGGTTTCCTCCTACGGCCCGCCGGACCGCCGAGCCCGACCGCTGGCCGGCTGAGCGTGGGTGCGGTCGCACGGCCGTCGTGCCGCGACCGCATCCCACGCCCAGGCGAGCACCCACTCACACCGATCCGCCGGCCCACCGAGCCGGTCGACGGCCCGCTTGAAGGGCCAACTCGACCGGGAGGCTCACGCCCCCGGAGCCTTCGTCCCGGCCGATCAGGGTTCGATCGGGCGGACCTGATCGCGGTACCGCTCGTAGAGGACGCGGTTGTGCGCGTCGCCCTGCGCGAGATTCGCGGATACGTGCACGGGCGGGTCGATGTCGCGGCCCAGCAACCGGCGGCAGACCAGTTCGGTGAGTAGCTGCGCGATGAGGACTCCGGTGAACGACGAGACCGCCCCGATCCGAACTCCTGGGGTGATCTCCAGCGCCGCGTCCCCCGCCGGCGCCTGGTTGTCGATCACCACATCCGCCAGGTCGGCGAGATGCGGTCCCTGGGTCGCACGGGCACCGGCCGAGCGAGTGTGTGCCAGTGAGGTGACCGCCACGATCGGATGGGAGCGCTCGCGGGCCAGCACCGCCATCTCGGTGACGGCGGCGTTGATTCCGGAGTTCGAGACGATCAGGAAGGCATCGTGCGCGGAGGGTGCGGCGAGCTGGTAGATCCGCTCGGCGAGGCCGGGCTCGCGCTCGTACGTCGGATCGAGGATCGGCCCCGGCTCGGCGCCACCGAACATCACGAGATCCTTGACCGCCAGCATGCTGACGGCGGCGAGCCCGCCGGCACGCCCCGCGAGTTCGAGGGTGACGATCCGCGAGTGGCCGGTCCCGAACGCCTGCAGGACACCACCGGCGGCGATGGCGTCGGCGACGAGCCCGGCCGCTGCCTCGATGGCGTCGAGCTGCGTTGACAGGACCTGTTCGAGTGCGGTCCGGGCGATGTTGGCGTAGGCAGGCTCAGGCATTGATCCTCCTGGAGTGGTCCCGGTTGCCGACGGCCGCCGCGACGGCCGCCACTGCGGCCTCGACGACGATCTCGCTGCTGCCCGAGGTGACCGGACTGGCATAGGTTTCGTAGCAGGGCTGCGTGTCACGGGCGGGTAGGTAGCCGAGGTAGCCGTTCGCGTAGCCGAGGACCACGACGTCCCGTGCCTGGTCCGGCGCCGCGGCCCGGATCGTCTCGCCCAGTTCCAGGAACAGTTCGCCGGGAACGGCCACGACCGTGACGCCGTCGAGGTCCACCGCCTCCACGTCGATCACGTACGGTTCCGTGCGTTGCCGGGCGGCCTGTTCCGCCGCGATCCGCAGCCCCTGCTGCATGACCCGGTGGATGCGTTCGTTCCCGCCCCCCGGCGGCGGGGTCTGACGCACGGCGACGTCGAGTTCCGCCGGCTGCTTCGGCGCGAGCGTCACCGTCCGCACGACCGGCGGGCGTACCGGCGGCGCCGCACCCTCGCCGACGCGCGGCGACACCGGTTCGACCCGGTCGGCCAGCCAGGCGCCGAGCCGGTCCGCCTCGTCGAGCCCCCGCCCCTGACGGGTGTGCCGGGTGCTGATGTCGCCGGCCGCACCGGTGGCGACGACCACCCACCGGTCCGGCGTGGCCAGCGCCCGGCGGATGCCGCCGTTGAGGTCCGCGCTCACATGGTTGTTGTCGGCGGGAAGGATGGTCGGGTGGACCGGTGAGACCACGACCAGCCCCACCACTTCGGTGCCCGCGGTGACCACGATGGTGTCGACGGGAATGTCCAGGGGAGCCGGATCAGCGACGTTACGGTGACCGGCCAGTTGGGGAACCAGCGTGCGGGCGGAGCCGAGTCGGGCGGCACGCTCGGACGCCACGGCAGACCGCGCGGCCACGAGGGACGCGGCTTCGAGCCGGTCGGCGACGTGCCGTGGCGTGGCGTCGCCGCCAGGGCTGCAGCCCGCCTCGGGGCTCGCGTGGGTGTGGGTGGCGGCGACCCAGCAGGACTGCACGCCGACGTCTCGCATGGCGGCCCGGATCCGGTCGACGACGTCGACGTTGACGCAGATCAGGTCCGCGACCACCAGGGCGAAGCGGTGGCCCTCGTCGGCGAAGGTCACGACATGGACCTCCAGCGGGTCGAGCACGTTCCGCACGCCGTCCGAGCGGTCGGCGTACCCACCCATGGGTTCCCCCGGCACGACCTCGAGTCGCGCCACCCCGTGCCCGGCCCTCACGCGTCGCCGCCCTGGCGCGCCAGCAGGCGCGCGTAGGGGGCGGCACCGCTCAGGAGCGCCGGACCGCCGTCGAGCGGCTCCGCTCTGGGCGTCACCAGGGGCAGCCCTCTGGCCTCGAGTTCGGCCGACAGCGCCTGGTGAAGAGGGTTACCCGGCGTCAGCAGCCGTCCGCTGAAGGACACCCGGCGGGCTGGCCCGCCGAGACCGAGCCGTTCGGTTGCCGCCTGTGCCGCGTCGGCGAGGTCGGCCGCGGCCCCGGCGCAGATCCGGCCCGCCACCGGGTCGGCCCCGGCGGCCGCGTCGAGCACCTCGCGGGCGAAGGCCGCCGTACGCGAGATCATGGCCGGGTCCCGGTAGTACCGCTGCAGCGCGGCCAGGTCCACGCCGCCGAGCGCCGCGACGAGGCGGTCGGCCAGCCCGGTGGCCGGCCCCACCCGGTCGTACGACGCGGTCGCGGCGCGCATTCCGGCCAGCCCGATGGCGTGCGCGCTGCCCCGGTCACCGAGGTGGGGACCCCATCCGTCGAGCCGGGCGTGGTCGCCGTCAGCGTCCACGGCGAGCACGGTCGTTCCGGTCCCGACACACAGCAGTACGCCGGGGCCGCCGAGAGCGCCGGCGTGCGCGAGGATGCTGTCCTCCACGACCACGGCCGGACCGCCGAACTGTCGTTCGAGGGCGAGGGCGAGGCGCCGGCGTTCCGCCGACTCCCCCGGCACGCCGGTCAGGCCGGCCACCACGCCCGCCACCTGTTCGGGAAGGGAGATCGTCGCCGCGGCGCCACGAACCGCGGCCAGGATCCGGTCGACGCCGTCCTCGTGGGGCTGGTAGGAGAAGCCCGGGCCGACGCCGAGCTGGCGGCCCGCCGCCGCGCGTAGCAGCAGCCGGAGCTCCGACTTGCCGCCGTCGATGGTGATCGTCGTCGTCAACGTGACATCCCTGCGGTCAGGCCCGCGACGATCTGCTTGGTCGCGAGGGCGAACACCACGGCCAGCGGCACCAGGGCGATCACGAGTCCGGCGAAGAGGGTGCCGCGGTCGGCGGCGAACTCGCCGAAGAACCGGGTCAGCCCGACCGGGACGGTGTACTTGTCCCCGCTGCGCAGCAGCACCAACGGATAGAAGAAGTCGTTCCAGGTCGGCGCGAACTGGAAGACCGTGGCGACCGCGAGCGCCGGCCGCATCAGGGGCAGGACGACCGACACGAACAGCCGGCCCTCGTGTGCCCCGTCGATGCGCGCGGCCTCCTCCAGCTCACCGGGTAGTCCCCGCATGAAGCCCATGATCACGAAGATCGAGAACGGGATTCCGCTCGCCGCGTAGAGCAGCACCAACCCGATCCGGCTGTCGATCAGACCCATCGACTGGAACATGTAGAACACCGGCAGCAGGCCGAGCTTCGCGGGGATCATCAACCCGGACAGGAAGAACGCCGCCAGCAGGGCGCGGCCCCGGAACTTCCACCTGGACAGGGCGTAGGCGGCCATCGCCGACACGCTGACGCACAGCGCCACCGAGGCGCAGGTGACGGTCAGGGAGTTGACGAAGTACGTCGAGATCGACGCGGTCTGCCAGGCCCGGGTGTAGTTGCTCAGGTCGAACGAGCTGGGCAGCCCGACCGGTGCCTGGAGGATCTCCGCGTTGCTCCGCAGCGATCCGATCAGCACCAGCAGCAGCGGGCCGAAGGCGATCGCGGCGTAGGCCCACAGGACGAACTGGCCGCCGGCGGTGCGCAGCAGCGAACGCTGGCGGGTGCCACGCGGAGGTTCAATATCGCCCCTGGCTTTTTGTGCCGTGCGGGGGGCGGCGCGCAGGGTCGTCATCTAGTGGACCTCCCGGCGGCGCAGCACCCGCTCCAGGCCCAGGGAGACCCCGAAGATGAACACGAAGATGAGCATGGCCAACGCCGAGGACTCTCCGATCGCGTTGCTGCCGCCCTGGAAGGCGGTCCGGTAGTAGAGCAGGCCGAGCACGTCCATCGCGCCGCCGGGTCCGCCGTCGGAGCCGCCCAGCGCGTAGACGAGGTCGAAGATGTTGAAGCACCCGATGAACGTCAGCACGGTGATGACGCCGACCGCCGGCATCAGGAGCGGGAACCGGATGCTCCAGAACGCCCGGGTCGCGGACGCGCCGTCCATCGCGGCCGCCTCCTCCAGCTCCTGGGGGATGCCGCCCAGGGCGGCGCCGAAGATGAGCATCGGTCCGCCGATCCACTGCCAGGCGTTGACGAGGATCAGTACGGGCAGGGCGAGGTCCGGCTCACCGAGCCACGGACGCGCCCACGCGTCCAGGCCGACCGCGCGGAGCGCGAAGTTGATCGGCCCGAAGGTGGGGCTCAGCAGGAGCGACCAGATGTACCCGACGATCAGCGGGCTGATCAGGTAGGGAAGCGAGAAGAGCGTCTGGAACAGCCGCTTGCCCCAGGGATTGCGGTGCAGGAGCACCGCCAGGCCCAGTCCGACGGTGTTCTGGATCGCCATGGTGCCGACGAAGAAGAGGACGTTGTGCCCCAGCGCGGCGGGGATCTCGTCGCGTAACGGATAGCGGGCGAGAACCTCCTGGTAGTTGCCGATCCCGACAAACTCCCCCTGCCGGGTGCCGTCCCAGTGGAACAGCCCGTAGTAGAAGGCGGTGACGAGCGGCACCACGACGAAGAGGCCGTAGAGCGCGAGGGCCGGCAGGCAGAAGGTCGTGATCCACCCTGCCGAGACCCGTCCCGCCCGGCGGCGTGACCGCCGGGCAGGACGGACCGTCAGTTCTTGGGCCGGAACCACTGATCGACCCCTCGTTGGACGTGGGCGGCCGTGTCAGCGGCGCTGCGTCGACCGAGGACGTAGTCGGAGAACGCCTCGGAGGCGAGGTCCCAGCCGGTGGGTGTGCCGCCGGAGAAGTACGCGTAGGTGACGTACGGACTCGGGTTCGCCTGGTATTCCCGGAGTGCCTGGGCCAGCAGTTCGTCCTGCGGCTGGACGCCCGGCACCGCGGAGATCTGGTGGAGCTCGGTGGCCAGGGCGCGGCCGAACTCCTCGGTCGCCATCCACCGCACGAGTTCCAGAGCCGCGTCCCGCCGGGGCGACTTCGCCGAGACGCCGAACGACCCGTCGACGTAGCCGGGAACCAGCGTCTTGTCGACCGCCGCGCCGGGCGCGGGCGGCACGTTGAAGATGCCCAGGTCCAGCTGCGGATTGGCCTTCTTGAACCCGGCGATCTCCCACACGCCGCCGGGGAACGCGGCGGCCCGGCCGGAGGTGAAGAGTGCCTGCGCGTCCGCGTAGCTCACCCCGGACGCCTGCGCCGGCCAGTACTTCTGGGTGCTCTTCCACGCCTCGAGGGAGTTCACCCAGGGCGTGCCGGTGAACTTCGCCGAGCCGTCGAGCATCCTGGTCAGGTAGTCGGGGCCGCCGTACGTCGTGGCGCCGAAGATCTCCTGCTCGATCGGGAGCATCCACTTGTCGGTGACGGTGTTCGCCAGCGGGGTGACGCCGGCCTTCTTGAGCTTGTCGAAGCCCGCGATCATGTCCGCCCACGTGGTGGGGGCGGCGATGCCGTTGTCGGCGAAGATCTTCTTGTTGTAGATGACGTGCAGGGTCTGGAGCGCGAACGGAACGCCGTAGACGCGCCCGTCCTTCTCGCCCTTCGCGCCGTCGAGGACCGGCTTCGGGAAGCCGCCGAGCTTGTCGACCTGGTCGTCGAGGGGCACCAGGCTGCCGGCGGCGACCAGCGGCTGGAGCAGCCCGTAGGAGCGCAGCTGCGCGACGTCGGGGCCGCTGGAGTCGGTGAGGCCGGTCTTGAGGATCGTGTCGTACTCGGTGTTCTTGTAGGGCAGGTACTCCACCGTCACGCCCGGGTGGGCCTTCTCGTAGATCTGGAAGATCTTGTTGTATGCCGCGACATCCTCCTGCCGCCAGCCCCAGACCTTCAGGTTGACGGCGTCGTCGCCGCCACCCCCGCTGCCTGGCGCGCACGCAGTAAGGGTGATGGCGAGCAGCGCTGCCGCCCCCAGCACACCGCGTCTTCTGGGCATCGCATCTCCGATCGTCGTGGCCGCCACCCCGCTGGACGTGGCGGACCAGCCGAGGCTAATACTGGTATAGACCGGAGGTCAACGGTTACGCCGACCTCACCAGCCGTCCGGGCGTTTGCCCGTACGATGGCTTGAATTGCGTAGGAAGGAGAACTGGTTCGTGCCAAGGACGCGACATGAGCCGAGCGACGGGGCCCTTGAGTCCCTGCCGGCGGAGCGCAACGGCGGCAAGGGCGAGCACATCAGGGACGTCCTCACCGCCATGGTCCTGAACTCGCGGGACGGTGCGCTGCTCCCCTCGGAGCGGGTCCTCGCCGAACGGTTCGGAGTCGCCCGGATGACCGTCCGGGGCTCCATCGACGCGCTGGAGTCGAAGGGAATGGTCCGGCGCGTGCCCGGGCGTGGAACCTTCGTGCAGCACCCCACGCTGACCCACTCGGAGATCTTCCGCTCGTTCAGCGAGGACATGCGGATGCGCGGCATGACACCGGGTGCCAAGTCGTACCGCGCCCGCACCCGCCCGGCCGCCCGCCAGGTCGCCGCCAACCTCGACATCGCCCCGGGCGACCCGACCCACTACATCGAGCGGATCCGCACGGCGGACGGCATCCCGATGGCGTTGGAGCGGACGAACCTCGCCGCGGCACGGTTCCCCAGCCTGCTGAAGGTGATGGAGCGCGACGACTCGCTGTACGAGGTTCTGGGCCGTGTCTTCGGGGTGCGGCTCGAATCGGCCCGGCAGACCGTCACCATCGCCCGGCTGACCGGCACCGAGGCGAAACGGCTCGAAGTCGGCGAGGACACCCCGGCGTTCCTGATAGAGCGCATCTCGGTCGACAACATGGGCAAGGTCGTGGAGTACGGCCGCTCGCTCTACCGCGGCGACCGGTACGCCATCCAGATGCACGTCAGCCCCCCGTCCCAGGGCGGCTGACGCGCATCCGCAGGGCCGGTCAGCGCAGACCGGTGAGATGGTGCGCCTCGATTTCGGCTGCCGTCAGGGCGCGGTCGTAGATCGCCGCCTCGTCGAGGTCACCCTGCAACCGCTGGGACGTGTCGTCCCCACGGCCACCGAGCTTGACGCTCGCCGTACCGCTGCCGGGCGGCACCGACGTCGCGACGCTGTTGTCCGCGACGCCGTCGAGGTACACGGTCAGTCGCGATCCGTCGAAGACGGCGGCGACGTGGTGCCACTCGTCGACCGTCAGCCGGGTACGGCCGGTCACGAGGCCGTGCCCCTTCCCGGCGGCGCCGAGCGACCACGCCTGCAGGACGCCGTCGGTCACCCGCAGGGCGTAACCGTTGACCGCCGGCCCGGAGTAGCTCTCGATGACCGCCTGCCCCGGCGCCGGGGCGAGCCTGTCGAGCTTCACCCACGCCTCCAACGTGAAGGCGCCCTGAAGGTCGGTCCGCGGGCCTCGCGGCGCCTCGATGTAGCCGGCGGAGAGGTCCGCCGCCCGGTCACCGGTGATCGCGCCCTCGGCGACCGGCTGGGCGCCGGCGAGGTAGGTCCCGTTCCGTCCGCTGGCGGAGCTGTCCACGGCGGTGCTTGAGCCGGCCGGGTCGCCGAGGCGCCAGTAGCCGGCCGGGTCCGCCCCGGTCACGAGGTTCGGGTAGCTCTGCTGCCCGACCAGGATCGGCAGCGACACCTTCACCGGGGGCGCGCCGTCCTCGTTGAAGGCCACCGTGACCTGGTGGCGCCCCGGCTCCGCGCCGGCCGGTACGCTCACCTTCACCGGCACGCTCGCGACGATGGTCCGGCCATCCGGCCGGGCACGGAACACCTGCGTCGCCGGGTCGACGGTCCAGCCGTCCGGGCCGGTGGCGGTCACCCGTCCACTGAGCCGGTGATCCGCGAACACCTCGACGGCGACCTGGAACCGCTTCGTCTCCCCCGGCGCGATCAGCGACCCGGGCGGATCGACCGAGACGGCACCGCTGAACACGTCGGAGTAGTGCGGGACGATCTCGTAGACGCGCGGGGCCGCGCTGCCCGACGCCCACCGGATCCGCACCGCGCCGGCCGAGAGGTCTCCCGCCGGCACCTTGGTGAACCCGTCAGCGAGCGGTCCGAGATCCACCCAGGCGCCGTCGACCAGCGCCTGGATCACGCCGTCGGCGGGAGCGGTCGCGTCCTGCACCACGGTCACCGCCGACAGCCGATGCGGCTTGGTGATCGCAACCGTGATCGCGTCGCCGTCCTGCGGCTTGCCGGCCGCGACGTAGGCCGTGTCGTCGCGCCGGTCGGTCAGGTTGCCCAGCGCGGACCCCTGGGCGGCAGCCGGTAGGCCCGTGGGGGCCCCGAGGTCGCCGTACCAGCGGTCGCCGATGTAGCCGTCGCTCTGCGCGGCCGCGAAGCTGAGCAGTTCGTCGACCGGGCCGGGGCTGATCTGGTGCGATGTCCTGTCGAGGATGCCGCGGGCACGCGCCTGCTCCCGCCGGGCCAGCCAGGCGGCTTCGCCGTTCCCCCGGTCCTGCGCCCGCAGGATCGCCAGCGCCGCCCGGCCCGCCTGGCCGGTCGTGCCGACCCGGTCCAGCCAGGGCTCGATCTGCTTGAGCAGCAGAGGGTTGTCTAGCTGCGCCCGCAGCGTGGTGGGGAGTTCCTCCAGACGGCGCAGCTCGCGGTCGAGCTGGTCGAGCTGGGCGTCCACCGCTCGGCCCGCCGAGTAGTCGGCGATGAGCCGGTTGACGAGCGCGGCGAACTGGGGCCGCGCGGTGTTGTCCAGGGCGCTGGCCTTGTTGTTCTCCGCGAAGAGTCGCAGCTGCGCGTACGCGTCGCCGCCGATGATCTCGAGAGTCCGCGTCCATGAGCGCTCGGCGTCGTAGGCCCCGGGGTTCCAGGCGTAGTCGGCCTGCGTGCCGAGTGGGATCTGCGAGGCCTCCTGGTGCTGGACGAGTCCGTTGAACGAGATGCCCAGGACGTCGTCCGCCATGCCGGCGTCGCGGTTCACCAGTGGGCCCAGCAGGAGTCGGTTGGGGCTGTAGTCGTTGACCGGGTAGTTGTCCCAGATCATGATCCGGTGCCGCGGCCAGACGCCCTGAGCGGCCCGCAGGTCGTCCTCGGTGATGCGCGGCGAGACCACCTCCGAGCCCGTCCAGTAGAGGTCGACCTCGGTGCTGAGCAACTCGTCGAACCGGTTCTTGTACGGCGTGGGCGTCATGCCCCAGTACTCCGTCGGCACCGTCACCATGCGGCTGGCGCCGGGGCGCTTCTCGATGAACTCGCGTTGGACCAGGTTGGTGACCCCGGCCTGGGCCGCCGCGAGCGGCGACGGATCGCCCTGGTAGGCGTCCCGGTCCTCCTGGCACGCGAAGTTTCCGGACACGTCGTCCCAGGCGATGACGTAGCTGCGGACCCCGATCTCCCACAACTGCGCCAGACGCGCCAGCAACTTGGCCCGATCGGTGTCGCGTACGTGGCAGATCCCCCTGCCCGGAGCCAGGGGCGCCTCCGGCGAGATCCGGTACACGAAATCGACATGACGGGACGTCGCCAGGTCGAGGATCTCCTTCAACCGGCCCAGTTCCGCCTCGTCGTACAGGGAGTCCCAGTGCGATCCGGTACGCAGGTCGTCCGCCGGCCCGTAGAAGAACTGGTTCATCTTGTGCCGGGCCAGGAACTCGATCTGCGAGCGCCGGTCCTCCTGCGACCACACGGGTCCGTAGAACGACTCCATGCCCCCACGGATCCGGTAACCCGGCCAGTCGCGCACCGCCACGCCGTCGACGGCCACCCGGGCGCCTCGCGACACGAGCAGCTGACGCAACGACTGGACCGCGTAGAAGGTGCCCGCGCCGTCCACCCCCGCGAGGACGATCCGCGGTCGCCCGAGCCGATCGTGCCCGGCCGCCAGCACGTACCCCTCACCGGGCAGTCCCGCTGGCCCCTGCACCCCGAGGGCACTCAGCGCGGCGACGCTCGCCGACGTCTCGTTCGGGCCGCCGAGGAGGATCACCGGACGCGATGTCGACATGTCCGCGCTTCCGACGACCCTGGCGGTGACCCCGCGCGCGTCGAGCACGTCCACGAGAGACTGCCGGGCGGCCGGATCGGCGGCCGCACCCGCGACGACGTCGACGTGGTCGGGCAGGACGACCGATCCCGCACGCGCCTGCACGCGCTGCGGCGTCGGAAGGACGCGCGCCACGCCCACCCGATCAGGGGCCTGGGCCTCCCCCCGAGCCGGCACGGGGTTCACCAGGCCAACGGCGAGCACGACCGATCCGGCCAACACGCCGGTGCGGCGACAGCCGCGAAACGAGCGCAACAGAAACATCGAACCTCCACTCATGCGATATGGGCCAGCCGTGGTTCCGTAAAGGGTCCGGCGTGGCGTGCGGTGAGCGGACCACCGCGAGGACCGGCCGACATGGCAACCGCCGGTCTGGTCGAGTCAGCAGGGACGAGGCCGGCCGTCGGGGTCGGAGCCGACGGCCGCGCGAAAGGGGCTCCCGGAGGATCGTCCGGGCCGGGCTGGCATCCGCGCGTGGGATCGGTTGTGGCCGACCGGTCTATACCGATGACGAGGATCCATGCCACACCCGGTCACGTCAACCCCCTACCGTCGTACGACAGCGCTGGTCCGGGTCGCTGCGCGTAGCGAGCCATTGACATCAACTCGGTCGGACTTCACGATACTGGCCTAGGCCGGTATCTGGTCGTGCCGTGGACATCGACGGCCGACCCCGAAGGGAGATCGCCATGCGTATCCCGCCCATCCGCCGCGGCCAGGCCCACGCGGCCATGCTCGCAGCGCTTGCCTCCGTCGCCCTCGTCGTGCCGGCCGCGCCGGTCGCGGCGGGCCCGAGTGCCGTCACCGCAGTAGCCGAAGGTCCCAGAAAGCTCATCGCACAAGGGTTCGCAGACCCGGACGTGGTCCGCATCGGCCAGACCTGGTACGCCTACGCCACCAACGACTTCAGGCACCTCCCGGTGGCCAGCGCGCCCACCATCGACGGGCCGTGGCAGGTCCTCGGTGACGCGATGCCGGGCGGACCCGGCAGCTGGGCCGTCGCCGGCAGGACCTGGGCACCCGACGTGCACCCCAACCCTGACGGCAGTCTGACCCTCACCTACACGGCCCAGGACGCCGCCTCTGGCCGTCAGTGCATCGGTGTGGCGCTCGCGTCCTCGCCGCTCGGTGGGTTCGTGCCCTACGGATCGGGGCCGCTCATCTGCCCCCTCAGCCAGGGCGGCGCGATCGACGCGAACACCTTCGTCGCGCGGAACGGAACGCGCTACCTCACCTGGAAGAACGACGGCAACGCCATCAACCGGCCGTCCACGCTCTGGGTCAGCCAGGTCACCAACAACGGCACCGCCCTGGTCGGTCCGACGACGGCAATGCTGACCGTCGCGGCAGGCCAGATCATCGAGGCGCCGGACCTGGTCCAGCGTGACGACAAGATGGTGCTCTTTTACTCCGGTGGGTCCTTCGCCAGCTGCGGCTACTACACGTCGTACGCCACGGCGCCGACGGTCATCGGCCCCTGGACGCCGGCGCCGAACGCCTTCATGACCCAGGCCGACACGGGACTCTGCGGTCCGGGTGGCGCGGACGTCGTGACGGCCCAGGACGGGCTGGGCGGCGGCGACAAGGTCGTGATGCACGCGGCGGTCGCCGACGGCAGCAGGCACATGTACTCGATCAACCTCCGCTGGGTCAACGGCCTCCCGGTGCAGGGCGGCAGCCGCAAGTCCTCGCTCGACGGCAACGGCCGCGCCGAGATCGCCCTGGTCCAGGCCGACGGGCAGATCAAGGCCTGGCACAACTACAAGGGCTTCGACAACATGCCGTACGGCGCCGCCGCGGTCATCGGGACCTCCTTCACCGACCCGGCCCGGGTGCGCTTCGCCGACCTCGACGACGACGGGAGGTCCGAGCTGATCCAGATCCAGGCCGACGGCCAGATCAGGGCCTGGCACAACGACCTCGGCTTCGCCGCCTCGCCGTACGGGAACTCCGTCGTCATCGCGACCGGATTCACCGACCCGACCCGGGTACGCCTCGCCGACCTGGACAACGACGGGAAGTCCGAGCTGATCCAGATCCAGGCCGACGGCCAGATCAGGGCCTGGCACAACGACCTCGGCTTCGCCGCCTCGCCGTACGGGAACTCCGTCGTCATCGCGACCGGATTCACCGACCCGACCCGGACCGTGTTCACCGACCTGGACGATGACGGCCGGTCCGAGATCGCCCTGATCCAGACCGACGGCCAGATCAAGGCCTGGCACAACGACCTCGGCTTCGCCGCCTCGCCGTACGGCTACACCGTCGTCATCGCGGCCGGGTTCACCAACCCCGCGAGGGTGCGGTTCATGGATCTCAACGACGACGGCCGCTCCGAGATCGCGCTGATCCAGACCGACGGGCAGATCAAGGCCTGGCACAACTACAGGGGCTTCGACACCATGCCGTACGGCGCCGCCCAGGTCATCGCGACCGACTTCCTCGACCCGGCCCGCACGATCTTCATCTGATCCGGGCTCGGACACCAGCACCACGAGCAGGGCGCTGCTCGGCGCGGCTACGTCGGTCCGGTGAGCTCGGGGCCGGTCCTTTCGCGCCGCCGGGTCCGCAGCCGCGCGGCCACCCTCAGCGGTGAGCCGGCGTGGTCGTCGACTCGCACGGAGGCCGCCGCCGCCCAGTCGATCTTCGTACGGCGCGGTGCGGCCGGCGTCGACGGTACGACGCCGGCCGCAGCCGACCGCACGGAGCCGACCCGGGTCGCAACGCTCCTGCTCGGCCCGGAGCCCAGCCCCGGCGCCGTGGACGTCGTCGCCGGTCATCCCCTGTGCGGCGACACCGCAGGCCAGCGCCGCAGTGATATCGCCATGGCCGCGGTCGCCCCGTCGTGGACGCCGGCCGCTCCGCGGCTCGGGGCCGGCCGGGCGCACCAGGTCGTCTCGGGTAGGTGGAGCCGGCGGCCGTCCGCGGTCCAGGGGCCCAGGAACGGCCTGGCCTGGGCGTTCTCGATGCGCCCGGCAGTGCCGGTGTGCTGCCGCCGCATCGCCTGCGGATCGCGGTGCCTCCGCGACGCGTGCGCCCGCCGGGGTCGCCGGGCCCGCGGTCGGCCAGGGACCAACACGTCGTGCGTTCCACCCGTCGACAGCAGCCTCCGCACGGACGCCGTCGCGGTGCGGCCCGGCTCCACGCGCACGCACGAGACGGCCGGTGACACGCCACCTTGTTGCGCATGACGTGCCACCGGCCAGGGTCTACGCCGCGGCCACCGCACGATCTCCGGTGGTCCTCATGGACTGTCGACGATCGTGCGGTGGCCGCCCTCATGCCCTCGCCACGCCTCACACGTGGCGTCCGGGGTCAGCCCGTCGTGCCGGCCGAGTGGTGTCGCGCGACCTCGTCGGCGGTGAGGGCATGGTCGTAGACGGCAACCTCGTCGAGCAGCCCGGAGAGCCTGGCACCGGCATCGTCACCACGGGCCCCCAGCTTGAGGCTTCCGGCCCCGTCGGTCGGGCTCACCTTCGTGGCGGCCGAGCTGTCGGGTCGTCCGTCGAGGTAGACCGTCAGGGTCGACCCGTCGTAGACCACGGCCACGTGATGCCACTTGTCCGGCGTGACCACCGTCTGCCCTTCGACCGACGCCAGTTGCCCGGCTGCGCCCAACGTGAGGGCGCTGATCCTGCCTCCGGGCAGGACGCGCAGCGCGTAGCCGTTGTAGGCGGGCGCGTCGTACTTCTCGACCACGCCGTACTGACCGCAGACGTCGTTGAGATTCACCCACGCCTCGAGGGTGAACGAGCCGCTGACGCTCACCGAGGCCGAGTCCGGTACGGCGACGTAGCCGCCGGTCAGCTCGGCGGCGGTATCCGGATCGCCCGTCAGCGCGCCCGGGCGGCCCAGTGCCACCGCGTCCGCGTACGCGCCACGGTTGCCGGTGCCGGAGGAGTCCTCGGCGCTCGTGCCGGATCGCTCACCCAGCCGCCAGTAGCCGACCGGCTTGTCGGCCAGCACCTGTGCCGCGTAGGAGGACTGGGCGATGGCCGCCGGCTGCCTGCTCGTCGACGGCTGCCCGGCTGCCGAAACCGCCGGAGCCGGCGCTGAGCTGCCCTGCACCGCACTCCCACCCGAGCGCTGCGCACTGGGCGAGGGGCCGGGGTTGCCGAGCACACCCTTGACGTAGTGCGAGTCGATCTGCCCCGGACTCAGGGCCTTGTGGTAGATCGCGACCTCGTCGAGGTCGCCGAAGAAGCGGTCCGCCGCGTCGTCTCCACGGGCGCCAAGCTTGAGGCTGCTCCTGCCGTCGGTAGGCGCCTTGGCCACCGGGGTGGACGTCTGCAGCTGCCCGTCGAGGTAGGTCCGCAGCGTCGTCCCGTCATACGCTGCCACCACGTGGTGCCATCGCACCTGCTGCACGCTGCGCGGGCTGGACGCGCCGGACTGCGCCTCGTCGGCGATCGTGAGCGCCTGCAGCTTGTTGCCGTTGACCAGGCGCAGGGCGTAGCCGTTGCGCGACGGCAGGCAGTCGCCGCCGTCGTACTTCTCGACGATGCCCTGCGGTCCACCCGCCGCGTCCTTGACCCACGCCTCCAGCGTGTAGGCCCCGGTGACACTGAGCGAGGCGCTGTCCGGAATCTCGGCGTAGCCGTCGTCCAGCCGGACCGCGGTGTCGGCGGAGTCGGCGATCGCCCCTGGCTGGGACCGACCGACGCTGCCACGGTAGGCACCAGCGTTTCCGTTGCCGGAGGCATCGACCACCGGCTGGCCCTGGGCGTCGCCGAGCCGCCAGTAGCCCACCGGCGCGTCCCGCTTCACCAGCGCGGCGTAGTCAGCCGGATCCGGTCGGGCGACCCGGACCGACAACGAGGTGGTCCGCGCCGTCCCACCGGACGGACGGGTGACCACGTCGATCCGGTAGCTCCCGGGCGCCGCATCGGTGGGGATCCGGACCGAGGTCGCGAGCTCGGACCAGGCCAGTCTCTGGTTGCTGCTCACGCGGAACGGCAGCTTCGGGTCGCGCACCGTCCAACCGGTCGGAACACCGACACCGACGGTGCCGCCGACCGTGCCCTGCCCGAGCGCCTCGACCTCCAGGTCCAGCGCAAACGTCTCACCCGGCTCCAGCAACATACGCGGGGTCGTCACCTTCGTGGCCTCCGCGCTCGGCGCGGTGGCCACCTTCACCGCCCGGTAGGTCGCCCGGACCGTGACCGCCGTCGTCGGCCGGCCGAGGTCGACCAGCTCGCGCTCGGCGTCAAACGTCACCGAACGGCCGTCGACGGTGACCCCGGTCAGCCGGTGACCGCGCGGCGCACGCAGGTGCAGCACCACGTCCGTCAGCGGCGCCCGTCCGGTGGCCGCGCGCGGTGGGTCGACCCGCACGGTCAGCCGGCCGTCCGTCAGCTCCGACGAGGAGGCGAACCCCACGGGGCCGAAGGACGTCGGCAGGTCGGCGACCTCGATCCGCTCCCCGTCCGCGAGCCAGGGCCGCGGCGTGGCCGGCGCCAGGTGCAGCCGGGTCGGCACGCCGTCGGCGTTCAGGTCCTCGCTGACCAGCAGGCCGCGCACCGCCTCCAGATAGGTGGCGTTGTTCGGCGACAGCGGCGGCCAGTACTGCGACCGGTAGTACTCACCGAACTGCGGGCACGGCGAGATCGTGGCGCCCTCACCGCCGACGTAGGTGTGCGGCGTGAAGTTGTGCGCGAGCATCCCGTAGAAGCTCAGGTCGAGGCGATCGGACTCGGCATTGTCGGCCAGGAACCGCATCAGCGAGTAGCCGTACTGCTGGTCGATGCCGCTGGACTTGTATCCAGGCACCGCCGGCCACTGGTTGTGCCGGATGTTCTGGCAGACGCCGGGATCGGCGGTCGAAAGGTTGAACCTGGTCAGGCCAAGGAACAGCGACCCGTGCTTGTAGAGGTAGTCCCGTAGTCCGGTCGCCGTCGCGCTGCCCGGCTCGAACAGCCCGGTCGCGAGTGCGTACGGCATGATCAGGTTCCAGTAGCTGCCGAGGAAGTCGGTGGTGACCTTGTCGTACGGCTTCGACGACGCCGGATCCAGCAGCGCGATCGGCACGAACACCGAACCGTCCGGCAGCACCGTCTTCGACTTCTCCACCGCGCCCAGCAGTGACGCGCGCAGGCCGGCCGCCTCGTCGAGGAACGGCTTCGCCTCGTCGGCACGGCCCATCAGCCGCAACGCGACACCGACGTCGCGCAGTCCGCGCCAGACCTCCGACTGGTGGTGCAGGCCGTAGACCGGCTCCGGAATGTCGGAGGCGTAGCGGGTCTTGGCCAGCAGACCGTTCGGGTCCGCGACGCGTTGCCGCTTGAAGTCGGCGAGCCAGTCACGGAACGTCGGCAGGTTCTCCAGCAGCAACGACCCGTCGTTGCTCTGCAGGTAGTACGTCGCCACCGTCTGCAGCTTGATCCCGCGCTCCCAGGACACGAAGAAGCTGCCCTGGCCGCGTCGCAGCATCTCGGTGAGGTTCGCGCGCGCCTTGTCCTGGTAGCCGAAGTCCCCGAGCGAGGTGACCGTCGCCGCGATCTCCGGCACCCAGGCGAAGGACTTGTCCAGCGACTCGTAGCCGTTTCCGACGGTGAGGTTGAAGCCCATCACCAGGTTGTTCAGCAGCGTGCTGCGCATGGCGTCCGCGGCGTACCGCTCCGGAAGCCGGACCTTGGCGCCGGCGTTGAGCTGCGCCGTCCAGTAGGCGCCGGTGCGGGACTTCGCGGCGTCGTAGAGCTTGGCCGACGGACGGTCGGCGGGCAGTTCGGCCGGCTCGTTCGGCACGACCAGATAGAACTCGGCCTTCCCGCGGCTCAGGTCGGGCGTGAAGCTCAGGTCGGGCGCGGACCAGGTCGCCGCACCGCTGTACGCGACCACGGTCTTCCCATCGAGGGTCAGCCGTCCGGGCGTGGCGACGACGTCCGCCACCTTGTCACGGCTCACGTTCAGCCGCAGCCTCGGGCGCGCCTTCGCCGGCCCGCTGACGACGAACCGGAGCATGCTGACTGCCGGGCCACCCGGGGTGAGCTCGGTGACGAACGACTCGCGCTCGTAGCGGACCCCGGCGGCGTCACGATAGGTGTTGGCGAGGATCGGCAGGTATCCGCCGGTCAGGCGGGGGGCACCCGACCTCGCCTCGGCCTGGCCGTAGCGCTCGGCCCCGTCCGCGCCGACGAAGAAGCGGACGCGCTGGGTCGCCCGCGAGTCCGACCATTGCGACATCAGCTCGCTGCCGTCGGCGACGTGCAGCGAGAAGTCCCGCTCCTCGGCCCACCGGGTGGGGTCCGGTGCCGGGTAGGTGAAGGGCAGGTAGTACCAGGGCGAGGCGGCGTCCGTCGTGCCACCGTGGTTGGCCGGCACCAGCAGCGGCTTGACGTTGGTCAGGGTCGGACCGTCGGGCAGGCCGAGCAACTTCTCGCCCCAGTGGTCGGATCCCTGCTCCAGCGCGTGGTTCACTCGATCGGCGTAGCCGTCGGGCAGGGTCAGGTCATCGCGGGGGCCGGACTGGCCGTGAGCCTTCTGCTCGCCGGCCGCCCGCTCGCCGGCCGCCCGCTCGCCGGCCGCCTGGACGCCGGCCGCCTGGACGTCCTCGGATTCCTGCGCCAGCAGGCCGGCCGCCAACGTCACCACCGTCAGCAGCGACAG
Source organism: Micromonospora sp. NPDC007220 (assembly GCF_040634035.1). NCBI lineage: Bacteria > Bacillati > Actinomycetota > Actinomycetes > Micromonosporales > Micromonosporaceae > Micromonospora > Micromonospora sp. NPDC007220. The sequence continues at coordinate 139,690 of NZ_JBEYEU010000010.1, forward strand.
CGCGGCCCTCGATCTCGATCTTGTGGCCATTCGATCCACCTTCGTGTGGAGTACTGCGAATACTGGACTAGTCCAGTAACTCTGGAGCACCCTCCTCGCCGGTGTCAACACTCCGACTGCCCACCCCTTTCACGAGGGCGCGTCACGACGATCGACCCGAGCGCGGGCTGTCTGCTGTGTACCGTCCCGGCTCCTGGAGAGACTTCCCGGATTCGGAGGAACCGCCAGACAGCAGAAACGGAATCGAATCCCCAGTGCTGCGGGAGCGAGCGGTGCGGATGGTCGAGGAGGTGTGCAGATGTTCGCCGAACAGGGCGTCGAGGGAACTGCGCGTGCGCTCCGCCCCTGCGGCCCGCACGCGCGTTCAACCCCGATGAGCAGGATCGCCGGTCAGGAAGATGTCCCCACTCACGGCAGTGCCGGGGTGACGGGCTCGGTCAGCACGCCGGCAGCGACGACCGCACCGCCGCAATCGATGCGGCCTTTCGGCCACAGCCTGGGCGCCTTCGACGCCCGGCAGGACCCGAGGGGATGTTCGCGCAGCTCGGACAGGGTGACGGCGTCACTTGGCGTTGAAGTAGCTCGCCTCCGGGTGGTGCACCACGATCGCGTCGGTCGCCTGCTCCGGCATCAGCTGGAACTCCTCCGACAACTGCACGCCGATGCGCTCCGCGCCCAGCAGCTCCACGATCTTCGCCCGGTCCTCCAGGTCCGGACAGGCCGGGTAGCCGAACGCGTACCGGCAGCCCCGGTAGTCGGTGCGCAGCAGACCCGCCAGATCCGCCGGGTCGTCGTCGGCCACCGTACGGCCGCCCGGCAGGGCCAGCTCGGCGCGGATCCGCCGGTGCCAGTACTCCGCGAGGGCCTCGGTGAGCTGTACGGACAGCCCGTGCACCTCCAGGTAGTCGCGGTACTCGTTGCGGGCGAACATCTTCGCCGTGTACTCGCTGATCGGCTGCCCCACGGTGACCAACTGCAACGCCACCACGTCCAGCTCGTCGCCGCGCGGGCGGAAGAAGTCGGCCAGGCAGAGCCGCCGCTCCTGCCGCTGCCGGGGGAAGGAGAACCGCGCCCGCTCGGAGTGCCCGTTCTCGTCCAGCACCACCAGGTCGTTGCCCTCGGCGTACGCCGGGAAGTAGCCGTACACCACGGCCGCCTCCAGCACCTGGTCGGCGATCAGCCGGTCCAGCCAGTAGCGCAGCCGGGGCCGGCCCTCGGTCTCCACCAGCTCCTCGTAGGACGGTCCCTGCCCGCTGCGGGCGCCCCGCAGGCCCCACTGCCCGAGGAAGGTGGCCCGCTCGTCGAGCAGCGCCGCGTAGTCGGCCAGCGGCACGCCCTTGACCACCCGGGTGCCCAGGAACGGCGCGGCGGGCACCTCCACGTCGGTGGCCACGTCGGAGCGCACCGAGGCGTCGTCCAGCTCCGGCAACGACTCGCTGACGATGGCGCGCTGCCGCTCGCGGCGCGCCCGCCGGGCCGCCAGGGCCGCCTCCCGCTCCGCGTCGATCACGGGCGCCCCGCCGCGCTTGGCCGTCATCACCCGGTCCATCAGCGACAGTCCCTCGAACGCGTCCCGGGCGTAGTGCACCTGGCCGGGGAACATCGCCCGCAGGTCGTCCTCGACGTACGCCCGGGTCAGCGCCGCCCCGCCCAGCAGCACCGGCCAGCGCTCCGCGACCCCGCGCGACGCCATCTCGGCGAGGTTCTCCTTCATGATCACCGTGCTCTTCACCAGCAGGCCGGACATGCCTATCGCGTCGGCCCGGTGCTGCTCGGCGGCCTCCAGGATCGCGTTGATCGGCTGCTTGATGCCGATGTTGACGACCTCGTAGCCGTTGTTGGACAGGATGATGTCCACCAGGTTCTTGCCGATGTCGTGCACGTCACCGCGCACCGTGGCCAGCACGATGCGGCCCTTGCCGCCGTCCTCGGCGGTCTCCATGTGCGGCTCCAGGTACGCCACGGCGGTCTTCATCACCTCGGCGGACTGGAGCACGAACGGCAGCTGCATCTGACCGGAGCCGAACAGCTCGCCGACGACCTTCATGCCGTCGAGCAGGATGTCGTTGATGATGGACAGCGGCGTGCGCCCCTGCGCCATCGCCGCGTCCAGGTCGGCCTCCAGGCCGTTGCGCTCGCCGTCGATGATCCGCCGCTTGAGCCGCTCCTCCAGCGGCAGCGCGGCCAACTCCTCCGCCCGCCCGGCCCGCGCCGACGCGGCGTCCACGCCCTCGAAGATCTCGATGAACCTCTGCACCGGGTCGTAGCCCTCGCGGCGGCGGTCGTAGACGAGGTCCAGCGCCGCCTCCCGCTGCTCGTCGGGGATCTTGTTGAACGGCAGGATCTTGCTGGCGTGCACGATGGCGCTGGTCAGGCCGGCCTCGCGGCACTCGTGCAGGAAGACCGAGTTGAGCACCTGCCGGGCCGCCGGGTTGAGCCCGAACGAGACGTTGGAGATGCCGAGGGTGAAGTTGACGCCCGGCCAGCGGCGGGCGATCTCGCGAATCGCCTCGATGGTCTCGATGCCGTCGCGCCGGGTCTCCTCCTGGCCGGTCGCGATCGGGAAGGTCAGCGCGTCGATCAGGATGTCCGCGCGGTCCATCCCCCACCGCCCGGTGAGGTCGTCGATGAGCCGCCCCGCGACCCGCACCTTCCAGTCGGCGGTACGCGCCTGCCCCTCCTCGTCGATGAGCAGCGCCACCACGGCGGCGCCGTGCTCCTTGACGATGGGCATCACCCGGGCGTAGCGGGACTCCGGCCCGTCGCCGTCCTCGAAGTTGACCGAGTTGACCACGCACCGGCCGCCGAGCATCTCCAGGCCCGCCTCGACCACCTGCGGCTCGGTCGAGTCGAGCATGATCGGCAGGGTGGAGGCGGTGGCGAAGCGGCCGGCGAGTTCCCGCATGTCCTGGGTGCCGTCGCGGCCGACGTAGTCGACGCACAGGTCCAGCAGGTGCGAGCCGTCGCGGGCCTGGCTGCGGGCGATCTCCACGCAGGCCCGCCAGTCGCCGGCGAGCATGGCCTCGCGGAACGCCTTGGAGCCGTTGGCGTTGGTGCGCTCCCCCACCATCAGCAGGGAGGCGTCCTGGGCGAACGGCACCGGGTGGTAGACCGACGAGACACCGGCCTCGTGCCGCGGCTCGCGGGGTGCCGGGCGCGTGCCGTGCAGGCGCTCCGAGAGGACCCGGATGTGCTCGGGGGTGGTGCCGCAGCAGCCGCCCACCAGCGAGACGCCGTACTCGGTGACGAACCGCTCCAGCGCGTCGGCCAGCTCCACGGGGGTCAGCGGGAAGTACGCCCCGTCGGCGGTCAGCACCGGCAGGCCCGCGTTCGGCATCACCGACAGCGGAATCCGGGAGTGCCGGGACAGGTAGCGCAGGTGCTCGCCCATCTCGGCCGGCCCGGTCGAGCAGTTCAGCCCGATCAGGTCGACGCCCAGCGGCTCGATGGCCGCCAGCGCCGCCCCGATCTCGCTGCCCACCAGCATGGTGCCGGTGGTCTCCACGGCGACGTGGCAGATGATCGGCACCGTCCGGCCGAGCCGGGCCATGGCCCGCTTCGAGCCGACGACGGCGGCCTTGACCTGGAGCAGGTCCTGGCAGGTCTCCACGATCAGCGCGTCCGACCCGCCCTCGATCAGGCCCTCGGCGTTCTCCTGGTACGCGTCGCGCAGGGTCGCGTAGTCGGCGTGCCCCAGGGTGGGCAGCTTGGTGCCCGGGCCGATCGAGCCCAGCACGAAGCGGGGCCGCTCGGGGGTCGCGTACGCGTCGGCGGCCTCCCGGGCGAGGCGGGCCCCGGCCTCGGAGAGCTCGCGGATGCGGTGCTGGATGTCGTACTCACCCAGGTTGGCCAGGTTGGCCCCGAAGGTGTTGGTCTCGACGCAGTCCGCGCCGGCGGCCAGGTACGCCTCGTGCACCCCGCGCACGACGTCCGGTCGGGTGGCGTTGAGGACCTCGTTGCAGCCCTCGTAGCCCTCGAAGTCGTCCAGGGTGAGATCGGCCGCCTGCAGCATCGTGCCCATCGCGCCGTCGGCGATGAGAATCCGGTCTGCCAGTACGTCGAGCAATGAGGTCCGCACAGGATCAGGTTAGTGCCGTCGCCGGCCGATGGATTCCCCCGCACGTGCCTTCCCACATTGTGTCAGCGGGATCACGCTGTCCGGTTCATCGTGGTATGGCCGACCGTCGCTGGGCTCGACCGGCGCGGCCGGCGGGCCGCATCCCGCCCCGACACGTAGGCTGACGGACGTGAAGGACTACAGCGACAGCACCACGCCCGGCGGGCGGACGACCGGGTCCGGTCCCGGCGCCGGCCCCGACGAGCAGGGTGAGGTGACGGCGTGACCGAGTTCGACGGACTGCCGGTGCTGCGGTCCCCCGTGGCGATCGCCGCGTTCGAGGGCTGGAACGACGCCGCCGATGCCTCCACCGCCGCCGTCGAGCACCTGGAGCAGGTGTGGCAGGCCCGGCAGGTCACGGAGCTGGACCCGGAGGACTTCTACGACTTCCAGGTCAGCCGCCCCACGATCACCATGGCCGAGGGCGAGACCCGCCGGGTGGAGTGGCCGACGACGCGCTTCATGGTGGCCAGCCCCGAGGGCACCGAACGGGACGTCGTGCTGATCCGCGGCATCGAGCCGAGCATGCGGTGGCGCACCTTCTGCGAGCAGGTGCTGGAGATCTGCCACAGCCTGGAGGTCGAGCGGGTCGTCGTGCTCGGCGCGCTGCTGGCCGACGTGCCGTACACCCGGCCGCTGCCCATCAGCGGCAGCGCCTCCGACGCGGAGGCCGCCCAGCGCTACCAGCTCACCCCCACCCGCTACGACGGGCCGACCGGGATCGTCGGCGTGCTGCACGACGCCTGCAACAAGGCCGAGGTCGACGCCGTCTCGTTCTGGGTGCACGTGCCGCACTACGCCAACAACCCGCCCTGCCCGAAGGCCACCCTCGCCCTGCTGCACCGGGTCGAGGAGGTGCTCGACCTGCCGGTGCCCATGGCCGACCTGGCCGAGGAGGCCGCCGAGTGGGAGCAGCGGGTGCGCAGCGCCGCCGAGCAGGACGCCGAGCTCGGCGAATACGTGCGCGAGCTGGAGGAACGCGTCGGCGACGCGGGCATCACCCCGCTGACGGGTGACGAGATCGCCCAGGAGTTCGAGAAGTACCTGCGCCGTCGCGGCGGCTCCGCCGGCCCCACGGCCGGCTCCTGGTAGCACCCATCCCCTGCCGCACCGGCCCCGGACGCGTGTCGTCCGGGGCCGGTCTTTTGGCGTGTCCGGGGTGGCGCGGTCACCACCCCTAGGGCATCCTAGGAACCTAGCTGTCATCGAGGAGGCGGGCATGCAGATCAATCCGGGGGCGGCCGAGTTCCCGCACCGGCAGATCGCCGCGCAGCTCAAGGCCCAGATCCGCCGCGGCGACTGGGCACCGGGCGAGCGGCTGCCGTCCATCCCGGCCATCGCCGAGATGTTCGGCGTGGCGAAGCAGACCGTGCAGCGCGCCGTCGACCAGCTGCGGGTCGAGGGCATCCTGATCACCAAGCCCGGCTCCGGGACGTACGTCCGAGGCACCCGGCGGCGGCTCAACCGGCTCTCCCGGGGCCGCTACGGCGGCTTCCGCGGCTACCACACCGACCTGGCCGCGCGGTACCGGCAGCAGCTCGTCTCCGTCGGCAGGGCCCCCGCCCCGCCGGAGGTGGCCGACGCGTTCGGGGTCGCCGACGGCACCGACCTGCTCTGCCGCCGCCACCTCGTGCGCACCGAGGACTCCCCCGTCGAGGTGGGCGCCTCGTGGTTCCTGCCCGCCGACACCGCCGGCACCTCGCTGGAGCGCGCAGAGGCGTTCGGCCGGCCGCTCTACCAGGAGGCCGAGGAGGCAACCGGCCGGCGGTACGTCTCCGCCACCGACACCATCAGCGCCCGCCAGCCCAGCCGGGAGGAGGCCGAGATCCTCCAGATCCGCCCCGACACCCCCGTGCTGCACCTGCTGCACGTGGCCTACGACGGCCACCGCAAGCCGATCGAGGTCGCCCAGGCCACCTGGCCCGGCCCGGTCACCACGCTGACCGAGGAGTACAAGATCCCCGCCCCGGCCCCCGACCCCGCCCCGGACCCGGGCCTCGTCCTCGGCTAACCAACCCTCCACCCCACCCCGTCGATCATGCACTTGGGGTGGGCGGCTACCGCCGTTATGCACCTTTTGCGGGGCACCACAACTGCATGATCGACGTCGCGAGGGGCGGGGCCCACGGCGGGGCGGCGGGCGGGAGCGAGGACCGGGAGCGGGAGCGGGGGGGCGAGGGGCGAGGGGCGAGGGCGGGGCGGGGCGGGTGGGGTCAGTCAGAGGCTGAGTCAGACCGACCGGGTGACCCGCTCCCACATCATCACTGTCAGAGGTGAATACCGAGGAGGGCGTCCAGGGTGGCGGCGAAGAGGGCGGGGGCGGCCGGGTCGTCGGCGGTGCCCGCGAGGGTCGCCTCGGCCCATCCGTCGGCCAGCGCCAGGGCGCCCGGCGAGTCCAGGTCGTCGGCGAGGCGGGCGCGTACGCCGGCCAGGAACTCCTCGCCCGACGGACCGGCTGGCGCGGCGGCGGCCCGCCGCCAGCGCGCCAGCCGCTCCAGCGACGTCGCGAGCAGCTCGTCGGTCCAGGCGCGGTCGGTGCGGTAGTGCCCGGAGAGCAGGGCCAGCCGGACCGCCATCGGGTCGACCTGGTCGGCGCGCAGCCGGGAGACGAAGACCAGGTTGCCCCGGGACTTCGACATCTTCTCGCCGTCGAGGCCGATCATGCCGGCGTGCACGTAGTGCTGCGCGAAGGGCGCGGCGCCCGTGAGCCGCTCGGCGTGCGCGGCGGAGCACTCGTGGTGGGGGAAGATCAGGTCGTTGCCGCCGCCCTGCACGTCGATCCGGTCGCCGAGCAGGTTGAGCGCGATGACCGTGCACTCGATGTGCCAGCCGGGGCGGCCGGCGCCCAGTTCGCCGCCCGGCCAGGACGGCTCGCCCTCGCGGGCGCCCCGCCACAGCAGCGGGTCGAGCGGGTCGCGCTTGCCGGCCCGGTCCGGGTCGCCCCCACGCTCGGGGAAGATCTCCAGCATCTGCTCCCGGGTCAGGTTCGACTCGTAGCCGAAGCGGGGGGTGGCGGCGATGTCGAAGTAGACGTCGCCGGTGCCGTCCTCCAGGCGGTACGCGGCCCCGTCCTTGAGCAGCAGGAGGACCTTGTCGGCGATGTCGGGGATCGACTCCACCGCGCCGACGTAGTGCGCCGGCGGGATGATCCGCAGCGCCTCCATGTCCTCGCGGAACAGCGCGGTCTCCCGCATCGCCAGGACCTTCCAGTCCTCGCCGTCCCGCTCGGCCCGCTCCAGCAGCGGGTCGTCGATGTCGGTGACGTTCTGCACGTAGTGCACGTCCCGGCCGGCGTCCCGCCACACCCGCTGCACCAGGTCGAACGCGATCATGGTGGCGGCGTGGCCCAGGTGCGTGGCGTCGTACGGGGTGATGCCGCAGACGTACATGGTCGCGCTGCCGGCCGGGTCGCTCGGGTGGGCGCCCTGCCGCGCCGAGTCGAACAACGACAGCGGCTGGCCCCTGCCCGGCAGCCGCGGCACTTCATGTCCCGCCCAAGAGTCCATGACCGTCAGCCTAACCAGCCGACGCGGCGCGGCAGGCCCGGCCCACAGTGATCAACATGACAGCGCCGCGGGACGGAACGGGCGCGCTCACATGGGGGGCCAGGGCACCGTCGGCCAGTCCTGCGACGGCTGCGGGAACAGGCCGGTGTGCCGCAGCCGGTCCACCCGCGCCGCCAGCTCGGCGACCTCCCGGATGGTCAGGTGGTCGGCCAGCTCGGCACCCAGTGCCCCGGGGAGCTGGCCGGCGAGTGCGTCGAGCATCTCCACGGCGTCCGCCGGCAGTTGCCGCCCGGCCCAGCCCCAGAGCACCGTGCGCAGCTTCTCCTCGACGTGGAAGCTCACCCCGTGGTCGACGCCGTAGATCCGGTCCTCCGGACCGACCAGCACGTGCCCGCCCTTGCGGTCCGCGTTGTTGATCACCGCGTCGAGCACCGCGAGCCGGGCCAGCCGCGGATCGTCGGCGTGCGCCAGCGCGTACGGTGTGCCGTCGTCGTCGCGGGCCGCCGCGATCGGGAACCACCGGGGCGGTAGCGCGTCGGCCGGCACGAACCCCACCAGGGGCTCGGCCGCCTCCGGCTCGTCGATCCAGAGCTGGCACGATCCCGGGCCGAACGGGCCGTCGCGCAGCACGGTCGGCGGCACCAGATCCCAGCCGGTGGCCCGGGAGACCACGTACGCCGAGACCTCCCGACCGGCCAGCGTGCCGTCCGGAAAGTCCCACAGCGGGCGCTCGCCCCGCACCGGCTTGTAGACGCAGCGGGCCGTCACCCCGTCGAGGGTCAGGATGCCGCGCAGGGTGGTGTTGGAGGCGTCGACGAGCCGCCCCTCCAGGTCGAGGTGGCCGTCACGCAGCAAGCGGAGCGCGGCCTCGCCGTCCTGTCGGGGCTGGAGATCCGACGACGTCACCGGTGATAACCGTTGTGGCGCGGACAGAGATGACCGGCGGGGTCGAGGGGCTGGCCGCAGAGCGGGCAGGGCGGACGACCGGCGTTGACCACCCGCCGGGCCCGCTCGATGAACTGTCGGGTCGCCTCGGGGGTCAGCCGCACCCGGAGCCGGTCGAGGTCCTCGTCCGGCTCCTCGTCCTCGTCCTCGGCGTCCTCATCGTCGTCGTCGGGCTCGCCGAGCTCGACCTCGACCTCCGCCTCGCCCACGGCGATGGCCTCGATCACCACGGTCGCGGTGTCGACGTCGAACGCCAGCCCGAGCGTGCCGACCCGGAACTCCTCGTCGACGGGCGTGTCCAGCGGGTCGTTGTCGCCGACGACGGCCACCGGCTCGGGCAGGTCCACCCCGAAGCGGCGCTGCGCCTCGGAGAGCAGCTCCTCGAGCTTCTCGGCCAGCAACGACACCTGGACCTTCTCCAGCGCGACGCTGACCAGCCGGCCACCGCCGCGCGCCTGGAGGAAGAACGTGCGCTCCCCCGGCGGCCCGACCGTCCCGGCGACGAACCGCTCCGGCGGCTCGAAGGCGTGCACCTGGTGGGTCATACCCACGACCCTATCCGGCGCGCCACAGCGCCGCGCACCCCACCGACGCGAATCGCCGTACCCCCGCCGCGCCCGGCACACCGTGCGCCGCGCCCGGGCGTGGCGGCCGGCGAGGCCCCGGGCCCGCGCCGCAGCATGCTCGCGGACGGGACTCTCGGTCCGCAGCGGCGCGCGGACTCCTCGCCGGCCGGGGCGAGCGTCGCGGGAGGGACGGACGCCACGCCCCGGCAGCGCCCCACCGGACGCGGCGCCCCGCCGCGAGGCCGTGGGTCAGGGCGCCGCCGGCCCGTCACCGGCCCGCCCCCGCGCCGCCGCCGACCGGCGCGTCGGAGTCGGCCGCGCCGGCCGCCCGCGTCGCCCGTCGGCGCCGCTTACGCGGCGGCGGCACCAGCCCCGCCAGGTCGCCGCCGGTGTCGTTGAGTCGCATCAGGAACGGCCGCAGCGGCGTGTAGCGGATCGCCGTCACGGAGGCCGGGTCGGCCACGATCCGCTGGAACAGATCCAGGTGTACGCCGAGCGCGTCGGCGACGATCGCCTTGATCACGTCGCCGTGGCTGCACGCCAGCCAGACCGCCTCGGGGCCGTGCTCCGCCGTGATCCGGGCGTCCCACGTACGCACCGCGGTGACCGCCCGCGCCGCCATCTCCGCCATCGCCTCCCCCTCCGGGAAGACCGCCGCGCTCGGGTGCTGCTGGACCACCGGCCAGAGCGGCTCCTTGGCGAGCTTCTTCAGCGGCTGCCCCTCCCAGGCGCCGTAGCCGCACTCGATCAGCCCCTCCTCCACCACCGGGGCGGCCCCGGGCAACGCCAGCTCCAGGGTCTGCCGGCACCGGATCAGCGGGCTGGTCACCACCGCCGCGAGCGGCACCGCCCGCAGCCGCTCGCCGACCGCGCTCGCCTGGGCCCGGCCCGTCTCGTCCAGTTCCACGGGCTGACGGCCGGCCAGCCCGCCGTCGGCGTTCGCGGTCGTCCGGCCGTGTCGCAGAAGCAGAAGGGTCGCCACGGGACCACCCTATGACCTGTGTCCGGCCACGGGTGCCTCCCCGGTGCGCGGTATGACCCGCGCTCCCCCATCTGCGCTACGACCCCGGGCCCGACTCACCTCGACGGCGCTGACCGCCCAATCGACGATGACAGTCCCACACCAGGCGCAACACCCACGGCCCGCACCTATCCCGCACCGCCCCCGCGTCTGCCGGCCCCGCGCCACACCACGTCGGCGTCGGCGTCGGCGTCGGCGTCGGCGTCGGCGTCGGCGTCGGCAGATCTTGGAACGAGAGTGCCCCTCCAGGGGCCGATCCTTGCCAAGATCTCGCAACAGGGGCCGGCCCGACAGGCTCGACTAACCGTTGACCATGCCCGGGGGCACCAACGGACATCACTCGACGCCCGCATGTCCGGTTCATCCCCTCACACGCGGCTTCAGCAGCCCTCCACCCCGACCGATCGCCCTGTCCGACACCAATCCGGAACGCCCACCACGACCCGCACCACACCCGCCCGAAACGAGTCGACGACGAGACGCTTTGTCCGGTTTCAGGGTGTGACCGGGGGCATCGTGGGGGCGGAATCGTGGCCGGCCCCGGGTCGTTACACCATGCGTACGACCGAGTAAGGGCACGCCCCGCCTCCCGGGCAGGTGGTCAGCCCGGGCCCCGGAATGATGGCGGCCGGCCGGTCGTTACACATGGTCCCGGCCCACGTGCAGGGCATCCCCCTCCGCCCCACGCGGCCGACTCTGATCTTTCCTCCGGCAGGACGCCGGAGGTTCCCCGTTGTTCATCGAGCGCCGGACGGTGCTTGCACCCGCACACAGAGCCGATCCCCCTTCGGTGTGTGGTGCCAACCCCCGAATGGAGCGTCCCCCATGAACACGTTCATTCGTAACAGCGTTCTCGGTATTGCTGGTCTCGCGTTCGCCGGTGGTGTGGCCGCCGGCCCGATGACCGACAGCACCCCGACGACTGTCGACACCACGCCCGTGGCGGCTGTGGCCATGCAGGCTGACAAGCCGGCCGTGGACAAGGGCAAGCTGATCCCGCACGGTGTGCAGGGCACCCAGTCGCACGTCGACCTCTCGGACGAGCAGGTCGCCAACGTCAAGGCCATCATCGCGGCCACGAAGAAGGCCGGCATGGACGAGCGCGCCGCCGTGGTCTCCATCGCCACCGCGTTGCAGGAGTCGAAGCTGGAGAACCTGGGTCATCTGGGTGACCGCAACGACCACGACTCGCAGGGCCTGTTCCAGCAGCGTCCGTCCAGCGGGTGGGGCACGATCGAGCAGATCACCGACCCCGAGTACTCCACCACCGCGTTCCTGAAGGGCCTCAAGCAGGTCGACGGGTGGCAGGACATGCCCCTGACCAAGGCCGCGCAGACGGTGCAGGTGTCGGCGTACCCGGACCACTACGCCCAGTGGGAGCAGCAGGCCGCCGACCTCGTCACCGAGCACTGGAACAGCTGACACAGACTTTCCACCACAAGGGGGACCGCCGGCCGGCACCGATCAATCGGTGCCGGCCAGCGGCACGTCCACACGACACGGCCGGCACCCCGACAGGGGCGCCGGCATCTCCACCTGAAAATCTTGGACAGTTACCGCTCGCACCCGACGACAACCGTCCAAGATCTCGACGTGAGGACGGCGAGCACGGCTTACGCGATCCGGCGAGAGAGAATACGCCCCTCGGCCTTCGGGTCGCCGGGGTTGTGGTCCGGGTGCGAATCGCGGCGCCAGACGCCAGAGCACCAAGGCGCCAGGCAGGCGGTGACGGCCGGCGGTGGGTCGGACACGGACCGGCCCCCGTCCGGTGGTGCGGGGACGGGGGCCGGCGCGGGCTCGGGCGGATCAGGTGGCGCTGATGGTGCCCGTCATCAGCAGGGCGAGCACCAGGGTGCCCACCGCGACCCGGTACAGCACGAAGACGTACAGGGTGTGGTGGGCGACGTAGCGCAGCAGCCAGGCGATGGCCGCGTACCCGACGCCGAAGGCGATGATCGTGGCGATGATCATCTGGGCCATGCTCGGCACCGACGTGCCGGGCGCCGCCGGCTCGAAGACGTCGCCGACGCTGAAGATCCCGGACATCACCACCGCCGGGATGGCCAGCAGGAACGAGTAGCGCGCCGCCGCCTCCCGGGTGAGGTTGAGGAACAGCCCGGCGGTGAGCGTGCCGCCCGAGCGCGACACCCCCGGGATGAGCGCCATCGCCTGGGCGAAGCCCATCACCACGCCGTCGCGCATCTTGAAGTTCACCAGGGTGCGGGTCTGCCGCCCCCAGTACTCGGCGAACGCCAGCACGAACGCGAACACGATGAGCGTGGTCGCCACCAGCCACAGGTTCCGGCCGGCGGTGCGGATCTGGTCCTTGAACAGGAAACCGAACAGCCCGATCGGGATCGAGCCGACGATGACGTACCAGCCCATCCGGTAGTCGAGGCTGGAGCGCACCGACTTGTCCCTGATGCCGACCAGCCAGGTACGGGTGATGCGCCAGATGTCCTTGGCGAAGTAGATCAGCACCGCCGCCTCGGTGCCCAACTGGGTGACCGCGGTGAACGACGCTCCGGCGTCCCGGTCGAAGAAGATCGCCGAGGTGATCCGCAGGTGACCGGACGAGCTGACCGGAAGGAACTCGGTCAGTCCCTGGACGATGCCCAGGACGATGGCCTCGACCCAGGTCACTCCCCGACTCCCGAGAGGTCCAGCGCCTCGGCGACGGTACGCAGGGTGTGCACGCCGCTGTCCCGGTCGGCCGCGAACAGGGTCACCGACAGGGTGGTGACGCCGGCGGCGGCGTACTCCCGCATCCGCTCGGCGATGCGCTCCTTCGGGCCCAGCAGCGAGGTGCGGTCGATGAACTCCAGCGGCACCGCGGCGGCGGCGTCGCGCTGCCGCTTGGCCAGGTAGAGATCCTGCACCTCGCGGGCGGCGTCGCCGTAGCCCATCCGGGTGGCGAGCTGGTTGTAGAAGTTCTGCTGGCGGCTGCCCATGCCGCCGACGTAGAGGGCCGCGTACCAGCGGACCAGCTCGGCGCAGGTGGCGATGTCGTCGCCGACCACCACGGGCACCGACGGGACCACGTCGAAGCCGGCGAGTTCCTTGCCGGCCTTCGCCCGCCCGGCGCGCACCGACGCGAGCTGTTCCTCGGCGAACTCGGGGGCGTAGAAGATCGCCAGCCAGCCGTCGGCGATCTCGCCGGCCAGCTCCAGGTTCTTCGGGCCCACGGCGGCGAGGTAGATCGGGATGTGCTCGCGCGGCGGGTGGAAGCCCAGCTTCAGCGCCTTGCCCGGCCCGTCGGGCAGCGGCAGCGTGTAGAACTCGCCGTCGTACGCCACGGACTTGCGGGCGACGGCCAGCTTCACGATGTCCACGAACTCGCGGGTCCGCGCCAGCGGCTTGGCGAACCGTACGCCGTGCCAGCCCTCGGAGACCTGCGGGCCGGACACGCCGAGGCCCAGCCGGAACCGGCCGCCGGACAGCGCGTCGATGGTCGCCGCGGTCATCGCGGTCATCGCCGGGGTACGGGCGGGGATCTGCATCACCGCGCTGCCCAGGTCGATCCGCTCCGTCTGCCCGGCCATCCAGGCGAGCATGCTCGGCGAGTCGGAGCCGTAGGCCTCCGCCGCCCACACCACCGAGTAGCCGAGCCGGTCCGCCTCCTGGGCGAAAGCCAGGTGATCGGCCGGCGTGCTCCACGCCGTCTGGTATCCGAGGCTGAGCCCGAGTCGCACTAGGTCCTCCCCCATCCGCACCACAGGTCGCATCAGGTTACGCAATGCCGCAAGTCGACCCGTTCACCGGTCGCCACCACCGGGGGGCGGTGCCCGGACGGTCGGAAACGCGACGCGCCCGGCTCACTTGACGGGAGCGAGGATATCGGCGGGCCCTCGTTCGAAATAAGGTTCACCCATGCAACAGCGACCGCTCGGCCGAAGCGGGCTGGCGGTTTCGCGGCTCGCGCTCGGCACCATGACGTGGGGCCGGGACACCGACGCCGACGATGCGGCCGCCCAGCTGAAGAGTTTCCTCGACGCGGGCGGCAACCTGATCGACACCGCCGACGTCTACGGCGACGGCGACGCCGAGTCGGTGATCGGGTCGCTGCTGGGCTCCCTGGTGCCGCGCGAGGAGCTGCTGATCGCCACCAAGGCGGGCCTGCGGCCGGGCAGCGGCCGGCGTCGGGACGGTTCCCGGGGGCACCTGTTGCGCACGCTGGACGCCTCGCTGCGCCGGCTGGGCACGGACCACGTCGACCTCTTCCAACTGCACGGCTACGACCCCGACACGCCGCTGGAGGAGACGCTCGCTGCGCTCGACCACGCGGTGGCCAGCGGCCGGGTCCGCTACGTCGGGGTGTCGAACTTCGCCGGCTGGCAGACCGCGCGGGCGGCGGCCTGGCAGACCGCCTGGCCGGGGCGCGCCCCGGTGGTGGCGGCGCAGGTGGAGTACTCGCTGCTGGAGCGGGGCGTGGAGCGGGAGGTGCTGCCCGCGTGCGAGGCCCTCGGGCTGGGGGTGCTGCCGTGGTCGCCGCTGGGCCGCGGGGTGCTCACCGGCAAGTACCGGCACGGCCGGCCCGCCGACTCGCGGGCGGCCTCGCCGCACTTCGAGCGCTTCGTCGCCACCTACCTGGAGCCCCGCTGCTCCAGCATCGTGGAGGCGGTCGCAATCGCCGCGGGCGGGCTGGGCGTCTCCCCGACGGAGGTGGCGCTGGCCTGGATCCGCGACCGGCCCGGGGTGGTGGCCCCGATCCTCGGCGCGCGGACGGTCGGGCAGCTGCTCGGCGCGCTCCAGGTCGAGCGGGTGACCCTGCCGGAGGAGATCGTCACCGCGCTGGACGACGTGTCGGCGGTGCCGGTGGGCTACCCCGAGCGCGACGGCTGACTCCGCCCGCGGCACGAGCGCGCGGTCAGGCCGTGGGGCGCTGGCCGGGCAGGTCGCGTACGGCGGCGAGGAAGCGGGACTGGTCGTCGCGGGTGGCCGGGTTGACGATCCGGATCCAGGACCCGTCGTCGAACACGATGGTGGACGGGAACTGCATGAGGCGGGCCCCGTGCTCGGACTCGATGCGGGCGATGCGCCGCCGCGGCACGCTCCACAGCACCTGGGGGCGCCGCCGGTCCTCGCGGTCGGGGTCGGGGCGGCGGCCCATCCGCAGCAGGTGCAGGTGGGTGTCGGTGACCGCCAGCGGGGTGCCGGTGTAGCGCTCGAGGAAGAGCAGCAGGCTGCCGGCGAGGGTGGCCAGGTCGCCGCTGAAGACGTACCGCCGCCGGTAGGCGATCTCGGCGAGCTGGTCGGCCAGCGGGCGGTAGCGGCTGAGCCGGAACAGCGCCCGGAACGCCTCCTGCTCGTCGGTGAGCGGCAGCGGCTCCCGGGGCGCGCCGCCCGGCGCCGGTTCCGGCTCGGCCGTCTCCGGGGTGCCGGCGGCGAGCACGGCGGCCTTGCCGGGCAGCAGCAGGACGCCCGCGGCGATGCGTACGGGCGTCAGCACCGCGTCCACCCAGGCGACCGGGTTGACGATGTTGAGCAGCCCGAACAGCGCGCGCGGATCGAGCGCCTCGGCCAGCTCGGCGTTGACCCGGTCGGCGAGCTGGCTGCCGGCCCGGTGGTTCTCCGGGGCCCGGACCGGCGCCAGGCCGACGTAGCGGATCTCCTCGTCGGGCAGCAGGGGCGCCACCAGGGCGCGCTCGGGCTCGTCGGTGGTGCGGAACTCGTCGCGCAGCTCACGGGCCTTGTCCCGGGCGGCCCGCGCACCGCCCAGCACCGCGTCGGTCAGCCGGCCCAGCCGACTGCGCCCCTCGGACACGCCCCACCCCCTCGATCGGCCGTCACCTGCCGGCCGGCTGCTGCGCCGGCGGCTGCCCGAAGACATTCTGGTCGATCCACTCGGCGCCGCCCTGCACCGCCGCGTCGACCTTGTCGCCGACCTGGTCCATGCCGGGCACCGACAGGCCGGAGACCATCGCGACGGTGCCCCAGGTGGCGCCGTGCACGACGGAGTTCGGGATGTTCCACGGCAGGTTGGTGGCCCAGTCCCGGCCGATCATCCGCGCCCCGTCGGCCATGCCGTGCGCCCGCAGCGCCCCGAGGCGCTCGAACGTGCTCATGTCGAACGGCGAACCGGACTTGCCGAGCTTCCAGGTGCCCTTCGCCGGGTCCATGAACTTGTGGTGCCACTTGTCGGCGGCGCCGGCGGCGCGGCGCTTGTCGGCGTACTTCTGGCCGGCGCGCAGCGCCTTCTGCTTGTCGACCAGCTTGTCCAGGTGGTTGCGCAGCTTGCGCAGGTGGAGCAGGACCCGTTGCAGCAGCCGGATGACCTTCTGCAGGTGCGTCGCCAGCGGCCGGATGATCTTCAACATCCGGGTCAGCGCGATCATGCCCCGGGTGACCCCCAGCGCCACGCCGGCCGCCCAGGACGCCCCGGCGGTGAACGGGGCCATCAGGAGCGCGGTGACCAGCGTCACCAGCAGGAAGTTGACGAACTCGACGCAGATGTCGACCAGGACGTCGTGCACCGTCTGGAGCGCGTCGGCGACCCCGCGCAGGTACTCGGCCGTCGCGGCGAACTGCTCGGCGACGTCCAGCAGCTGCTGCTCGACCTCGGCCATCCGCCGCCCGTACGCCTGGCCGGACGGGGAGCGCCAGCCGGCCTGCTCGGCCTCGCGCACGCTGCGGTGGCCCATCGCCAGCTCCCGCACCTGCCCGGCCAGCGCGTCCCACTCCGTGGCCTTGGCGCGCAGCGCGGCCGGCTCGCCGTCGACGAGGTCGACGAGCTGGATCAACGGCCAGGCGAGAGTGCGGCAGACGCTGTCGACCACCTTGTCCACGCCGGACAGGGCGTTGTCGATGCCGTTCCAGAGCTCGACGGCGGTGCCCGCGGGCCCACTCACCGGGGCATCCCGGCGCCGATGGCGCGGAAGGATGCGTCGATGTCCTGCTCGTTGCGCTCGTAGGCCTCGGCCGTCCCGCCCAGCGCGCCGCCGACCCGCTCGAACGCGTCGTGGCCGGACCGGAACAGCTCCATCCCCCCGGTGACCTGCTCGGCGTACTTCTCGCGGAGCATGTCGCTGACGAACGGCAGGTGCCCGAAGGCCCCGTCCGGTATGTCGCCCGCTGACGTGATCCGGCTCTCCAGCGCGGTCAGCGAGGTGGCCACCCGCTTCGCCGCCGCCTCCAGCCGACGCACCGCCTGCACGTCGACGTCGATGTCAGGCACGCCGTTCCTCCCCCACTCGCCCGGCGGGACGACGATACGATCATGCCGCCGCCGGGCGCCACCCCGGACGGCACCGCGCACGGGAGGTTCTCATGTCTGACCCGCTGTCCGCGTTCGACGCACTCGCCGGACGGCTCGCCGACATCGAACGCCGCTTCGCCGGGCTCACCGACGACCTGGAGGAGCTGAGCGCCACCGCCACCGACGACAGCGGGCTGGTCACCGCGACCGTCGACGCCACCGGCGAGCTGACCGACCTGAGCCTCGCCCCGACCGCGCTGCGGGTGGGCACCGAGGACCTCGCGGCCATGGTGCTGCAGGCGTACCGGCAGGCCCGCACGGCGGCGACCGCGCAGCTCGAAGAGCGCACCGGGGGTCTCGACGCGACGCTCGGCGCGGGCCTGAACGGGATCTTCGGCACCCCCGGCGACTTCGCCTCGCTGGGCCGCCTGGAGGAGGCGATGGGACGGCTCGGCCGGCTCGACGGCCGCCTGCCGGGGCCGCCGGCATGACGTCGCCGGGCTGGCCAGACATCGTCACCCGGCTCCACGACACGCTGTCGGGCTGCGACCGCGACACCGACCTGGAACTCGCCGCCGGCCCCCGCCGGCTGCACCTGATGGTGCGCCGGGACACCGTCCGCGGGGTCTGCCCGCCCTACGACGAGCGACGCCTGGCCGAGCTCGGCTGGCAGGCGCCGCGCGGGGTCGGCGGTTGGTGGTACGAGACGCCGCGCAACGCCGAGGGCCTGCGCTGGTGGAGCGGGTTCGCGGCGCAGACCGCCGCCACGGTGCTCACCACGGAGCCCGCAGCGCTGTCCTGCCAGATCCTCCCGCCCACCGGTCCCCGGGTGCGCCCGGAGCCGACCGTGCCCCGCGTCCGGGTCGCGGCGCCCGATGCCGAGGCCGGGCACCCCGCTGCCGGAGCCGGGCAGCCCGTCGCCGAAACCGAGCACGCCGCTGCCGGAGCCGAACGCCCCGCTGCCCAAGTCGAGCAGCCCGTCGCCGGGGTCGAGCGGCCCGTCGCCGGGGTCGAGCAGCCCGTCGCCGGGGTCGAGCAGCCGGCTGCCGGGGCCGGGGACGCGCGTGTGCCCGACCCGCCGCCCGCGGAACTGCCCGCAGATTCGCCCGCGGGCCCCGCCGCGGACGAGGCGCGGAGCGGGGCGGACCCGGGCGGGCCGTCCGTGCTCGACCTGCTCGGCGAGGCCGGCGCGCGGCGGGACCTGCCCGGCTACCTCGGCATCCTCGCCGCCGCGGCGGTCTGCGTACCGCTGGCGGCGGAGCCGGGGCCGGACCGCGAGGTGCCGTGGACGATCGTCACCGACCCGACCGGCGCGCCGCTGCTGCCCGTCTTCACCTCCCCGGACGCGCTGACCGCGTTCGCCGGGGAGGGCGTGCCGTTCGTCGCCGTGCCCTGCGCGGACCTGCTCGCGGACTGGCCCGACCCGGCGTGGGGGCTGGTGGTGGACGCGGGCACCCCGCGCGCCCTGGCCCTGGGGGCGGCGTCGCTGGCGGCCCTGCTGGCGGCGAACCCGCCCGCCGGCTGACCGCCGGCCGGCAGTCCTACCGCTACCGGCCGCGCCGCGCGAGCCGCACGGCGAACACGACCGCGCCGACGACGAGCACGACGCCCAGGAACTGGAGGCCGGGCGAGTCGTCGGCCTCCCCGTGCACGACGCCGGCGACGCCGAGCGCGCCGGCGAGGAGGGCGAGCAGGTACTTCACGGCGTCTCCCTGGTGGCGGCCGGGGTCTCGGACCTGCTGGTGGGCGGTTCGTGGCCGTCGGTCCGGGGCGGCGCGCCGTGGGGGTTCACTCGTCGACCCACTCGAGCAGGTCACCGGGCTGGCAGTCGAGCACCCGGCACATGGCCTCCAGGGTGCTGAACCGGACGGCCTTGGCCCGGCCGTTCTTCAGCACCGCCACGTTCGCCGGCGTGAGTCCGACGCGCTCGGCGAACTCGCCGACGCTCATCTTGCGTTTCGCCAGTTCGACGTCGATGCGTACGACGATGGGCATCAGATCACCGCCTCCATGTCGGTGCGCAGCGTCGTGGCCTGCCGCAGCAGCGCGCGCATCACCACCATCAGCAGGCCCAGCACGGCGACGCCCACCAGCAGCAGGAACAGCAGGAGCGGCAGCCCGGGGTCCGTGGCGTTGAAGCCGACGTAGAGGAAGACGCCCAGCAGCACCACCCAGGCGGCGACGATCGCCCAGACGATCGCGTCCACCCACGCCAGCGAGGCGTCGCTGAAGATGCGGTCGCGCTTGACCAGGGTGAGCAGCTTCCAGGTGGACACGACCACCACCTGGACGCACAGCACCCAGAACACCGCCACGGCGGTCATCGGCCACCTGAGGTAGGCCTGCTCCGGGGACTCCTCTGCCATGTGGGCGAACTGCCCGGGCAGCGAGAAGGTCTGGAGCATGACCAGGATCCCGAACAGCACGACGAGGAAGACTCTGAGCGGGGCTACCGCTCGATGCTCGTTGAACATGCATCGACTATCGCTCTTAACCTATCGAAAGTCAATCGGTTTGGCGATGGCCGGGAAGCCGGGCGGCCACGCCTGGCAGCGGCGCGGGTCACCGGCGAGGGGGTGGCGAAGGCCTCCCGGGCTGGGCAGCATGGAGGTCATGGACTACGAGTACGCGCCGCTGCGGCTGCCGCCGGACGTCGACCGGTTGACCGCCGCGGCGCAGTTGGCGATCCAGGCGGAGTTCTCCGGGTGGGAGTTGGCGCGGGTACGGCTGTACCGCGACGGCACGCGGCAGGTGGTGCTGCGCCGCCGCCGGGTCAACCAGCCGCAGCCGGGACTGTCGTACTGACCACGACAGCAAGGCCCGGGGCCGACCGTCCGGTCGGGCCCCGGGCCTGCGCCGCCTGACTGGCGGGCCGTCACCGCCTAGTGGGCGTGGTCGTGCTCCTCGTCGAGCTCCATGAAGGGGTGCTCGTCGAGCCGGCCGACCAGCCGGTCGTCGGCGGCCGGCTGGAACGGGCCCACCGGGTCGTCGTCGTCGAAGGACTCCAGGTCCACAGGAGTGCCGACCTCGCTGACCATCACCACACCGTCGAGCGGCTCCAGCTCCGGCACGTCCAGCGCGCCGAGCGAGCCGTCACCGCTCTGGAGCAGCTCCAGCACCGCCTCGCCGACCCCCTCGACGGGCTCCGGCTCGTCCTCGGCCGGGGTGCCCTCCCGCCGGGCGGCCTCGGCGACCCGGATCAGCGCCGACACGCTCGGCACCCGGTAGTCGCGCCGCTGCCGTACCGAGATCACCCGCGGGTGCGGGTCGGTGGGCTCCACGCCCTCCGCGCCCCCGAAGCGCTGGTCTGCCTCCTCCGGGTCGATCGACTCGACGTCCCACGGGGTGACCTCGCCGAAGGCGTCCAGGAGTTGCTCGTCGTACGCGAAGGACGCGTTGTTGAGCGCGACGTACGCCTGCCAGACGTCGTCGTCGTCGACGCGGCCCTGTGCGGCGCGGACGGCGGCCAGGTGGTGGCGGGCCGCATCGATCACGCGCTCGAGGGCGGCGTCCAGCTCACCGTGCTGGTCGGTCATGTGGGTCAGTCCCTTCACGATCAGTGGTTCCCGCCGGGACACCGGGGTTCCTGGCGGGGGCTAGCAGGTGCGGAGGAACCGGTCGAGAACCCGCACGCCGAACTGTAGTCCGTCCACCGGAACCCGCTCGTCGATGCCGTGGAACAGCGCGGAGAAGTTCAGGTCGGCCGGCAGCCGCAGCGGCGCGAAGCCGAAGCAGCGGATGCCGAGCTGCGAGAACGCCTTCGCGTCGGTGCCGCCGGAGAGCATGTACGGCACCGGCCGCGCCCCCGGGTCCTCCGCGCGCAGCGCGGCGGACATCGCGTCGACCAGGTCGCCGTCGAACGTCGTCTCCAGCGCCGGCTGGCGCTGGAGGTACTCGATGACGATGTCCGGGCCGACCAACTCGCGCAACTGCCGCTCCAGCAGCTCCGACTGCCCCGGCAGGCTGCGGCAGTCGATGGTGGCGGTGGCCCGGCCCGGGATGACGTTGTCCTTGTACCCGGCGGCGAGCCGGGTCGGGTTGGCGGTGTTGCGGATCGTCGCGCCGATGATGTTGGCGATCGGGCCGAGCTTGGCGATGGCGGTCTCCGGGTCCTCCGGGTCCAGCTCGACGCCGAGCAGGTCGGAGACCTCCTCCAGGAACGCCCGGACGGTGTCGGTGACCACCACGGGGAAGCGGTGCCGGCCGACCCGGGCCACCGCCTCGGCGAGCGCCGTGACCGCGTTGTCGTCGTGGATCATCGAGCCGTGCCCGGGGCGGCCCTTGGCGTGCAGGCGCAGCCAGTCGATGCCCTTCTCGGCGGTCTCGATCAGATAGAGCCGCTGGCTGTCGTTGACCGAGTACGAGAAGCCGCCGACCTCGCCGATGGCCTCGGTGCAGCCGTCGAGCAGCCCACGGTGACGGTTGACCAGGAAGTGCGCGCCGTAGTCGCTGCCCGCCTCCTCGTCGGCGGTGTACGCGAGCACGATGTCCCGGGGCGGGCGGACCCCGGTGCGCTGCCAGTGCCGCACCACCGCCAGCACCATCGCGTCGAAGTCCTTCATGTCGATGGCGCCCCGGCCCCACAGGTAGCCGTCGCGCAGCTCACCTGAGAACGGGTGCACCGACCACTCGTCGGCGTCGGCGGGGACGACGTCGAGGTGGCCGTGCACCAGCAGCGCCCCGCGGCTCGGGTCGGTGCCGGGGATGCGGGCGACCAGGTTGGCCCGGCCGGGCGCCGACTCGTGGATGACGGACTCGACGCCCACCTCGGCCAGCTTCTCCGCCACGTACTCGGCGGCGAGGCGTTCCCCGGCGCTGGTGTCGTTGTCCCCGGTGTTGGTGGTGTCGATCCGCAGCAGGTCACGGCAGAGGTCGACGACCTCGTCGGTGGGGTCGGGTCGGGCGGAGGCGGCGTCGCTCGTCATCAGACTCCTTCTGTGAGTGTCCCGGGCCTTCGGGCCGGGGAGGGAACTGGACCTCCTGCGAGACAGGTCAGGGATGGCAGGGTCGCCGTCAAGGCCGACAGAAGTACCGCACGGATACCGCAGGTCCGGTTCCAAACTATCGTGTTAGCTTGTGAAAGTGACCTCAAGGGTGAAGCGGGCCTACAAGTTCCGCTTCTACCCGACGGCCCAGCAGGCAGAGCTGTTGAGCCGAACGTTCGGGTGCGTGCGCAAGGTCTACAACCTGGCCCTGCACACCCGGACCGAGGCGTGGTACCAGCGGCAGGAACGGGTCAACTACAACGCGACCAGCGCGATGCTGACCGCTTGGAAGAAGACCGACGAGTTGGCTTTCCTCAACGAGGTCTCCTCCGTGCCGCTGCAGCAGACGCTGCGGCATCTGCAAGGCGCCTTCGCGAATTTCTGGGACAAGCGCGCCCGCTACCCGCGCTTCAAGTCCAAGCGCAGGTCGCGAGCTTCGGCCGAGTTCACCCCCAGCGCGTTCCGCTGGAGAGACGGCCAGCTCACTCTGGCCAAGATGACCGACCCGCTGGCCATCGTCTGGTCGAGGTCGCTGCCCGAAGGGCAGTCCCCGTCCACCGTGACCGTGTCCCGTGATTCGGCCGGCCGCTGGTTCGTGTCGCTGCTCTGTGAGGACCAGATCGAGACCCTCCCGGCCGCCGAGAGCGCAGTAGGCATCGATGCCGGCCTCGAGCACCTGCTGACTCTGTCCACCGGGGAGAAGATCGCCAACCCCCGGCACGAACGGGCCGACCGCACTCGGCTGGCCCGCGCCCAGCGAGAGCTGGCACGCAAGGAGAAGGGCTCCCACAACCGGGCCAAGGCCCGGCTCAAGGTGGCCCGCGTCCACGCCCGCATCGGCGATCGCAGGCGTGATCACCTGCACAAGCTCACCACTCGACTCGTGCGCGAAAACCAAACGCTCGTGATCGAGGACCTGACCGTGCGCAACATGGTCCGCAACCACCGCCTGGCCCGCGCCATCAACGATGCGGCCTGGCACCAGTTCCGCGAACTGCTCACCTACAAGTGCGCCTGGTACGGCCGGAACCTCACCGTGATCGACCGCTGGTATCCCTCCTCCAAGGTGTGCTCGACCTGTGCAGCCGTCGCGCGGAACATGCCGCTGAACGTGCGGGCCTGGACGTGCCGGTGCGGCACCACCCACGACCGCGACGTCAACGCGGCACGCAACATCCTGGCCGCCGGGCTGGCGGCTGCTGCCTGTGGAGCCGGTGTAAGACCTCAACGGGAACCCTCCCGGACGAGGCGGTCGGCGATGAAGCAGGAAACCCCTGGGGCGACCCAGGGAACCCGCGCCCTCTAGGCCGTGTTTTCAAAGGATCTTGGTGTCGGATGATGTAGCGCGTGGGTCGTCGCTACGAGTTGTCTGACGTCGAGTGGGAAGCGCTGTCGCGGTACCTGCCGTCGGCGGTGACCGGTGGTCGGCCTCGGGCCGATGACCGGCGGGTGCTCAACGGAATCGTGTGGAAGATTCGGGCCGGGGCGGCGTGGCGGGATGTGCCCGCCCGGTACGGGTCCTGGCAGTCGATCTACACCCGTTTCCGCAGGTGGGCCCTGGACGGCACGTTCGAGCGGATGCTCGCCGGGATCCAGGCCGATGCGGACGCGGCCGGGGACATCGACTGGTTGGTGTCGGTGGACTCGACCATCGTGCGAGCCCACCAGCACGCCGCGGGCGCCAAAGGGGGCACCGAGAAACGGACGAACCACAAGATCACGCCCTCGGCCGATCTCGAGGTGGACTGACCACCAAGATTCACCTCGCGTGCGACGGCCTGGGTCGGACCCTGGCCTTCGTGCTCTCCAGTGGCAACGTCAACGACTGCACCCGCTTCCACCATGTCATGGCCGCGATCCGTGTCGAACGTTCAGGTCCGGGCCGGCCTCGCGTCCGGCCGGAGCACGTCATAGCCGACAAGGGCTACAGCTCCAAGGCCATCCGGGCAGACCTGCGCCGCCGCGGCATCGGACACACCATCCCCGAACGCACCGACCAGAAGGCCAACCGCCGCCGGCGAGGCAGCCGCGGCGGCCGGCCACCGGCGTTCGACAAGCAGCTCTACCGGCACCGCAACATCGTCGAACGGTGCTTCAACCGGCTCAAGCAGTGCCGCAGCCTGGCGACCCGCTACGACAAGACAGCAACGTCGTACCGGGCCACCGTCACCATCGCCGCGCTACTCCAATGGTTGTGAACCTTTGAAGACACGGCCTAGGGCGGGGAGGATGTCAACGGTTCTTCATACCAGCCGGATCGACCGGCACTCGGCGGCCGATCCAGGCGGTTTCGCCGCCGACGCGGCCGGGTACCGCCGCTCGCGACCGCTCCCCACCACCTGCGCCGCCCGCCACAGAGGAGGGCACCATGACCGTTCCCCTGCCACCGCTGCCGCCGACCGGAGAGGACGAGGGCTTCCGGCCGGGCGGCCGCAGCATCGCCGACATCCTCGACGCCGAGCACCGGCAACTGCGGGAGCTGCTGCGGCGGCTCACCGACCCGGGCCCGGAGCCCGCCCCCGAGCGCGGCCTGGAGGTGCTCACGGCGGCACTGTCGCGGCACCTGTCCGCCGAGGAGCAGTACCTGCTGCCCGCCGTCCGGGCCGCGCTGCCCGACGCGGCGGAGCGGATCGACCGGGCCATCGCGGACGACCGGGCCCTGCTGACCGCCCTGAAGGCGCTCGCCGACGAGGGGCTCGCCGACGTCGCCGCGCGGGTCCACCGCCACGTCGAGGAGGCCGGCGCGCTCGTCGCGGCGCTGCGCGAAGTGGCCAGCGCCGAGGAGCTGATCCGCCTGGGCAACCGGCTGGAGATCGCCGAGGAGGCGGCCCCGACGCGCCCGCACCCCGGCACCCCGGCGACGCCGCCGTGGAACCGGGTCGTCGAGCCTGCGGTGGGCGTCGTCGACAAGGTCCGCGACGCCGTCACCGGCCGACCCACCTACCTGGCCGATCTCACCGAGCGGCCGCCGGGCTGAGCCGGCGGCGGGCGCGGACGCGGCGCGCCGGAGCAGATCAGGCACACATTGGGAGGCGTTGATCCGTCCAGGGCCTTCCGTCGGCCGCTACGGGGTCATACCGTCACGGTATGAATCTGGAGCTGCGACACCTGAGGGTGGTCTGCGCGATCGCGGAGACGGGGAGCGTGACCAAGGCGGCATCGACGCTCGGCCTGGCCCAACCGGCACTCACCGCCCAGCTCCAGCGCATCGAGCGGACCCTGGGCGGGCCCCTGTTCGAGCGGGACCGCCGCGGCGCCCGCCCGACCGCCCTGGGCGAGCTGGTGCTCGCCCGGGCGCGGGTGCTGCTGCCGGCGATGAAGGGCCTGCAGGACGAGGCGGCGCGGCTGGCCGGGGCCGGGGACGTGCCCCGCCGCTACCGGTTCGGCGGGGTGAACAGCCCCATCCTCGGCCGGCTCGTGCACCGGCTCGCCGCGGAGCCCCCACCGGCCCAGATCACCACCCACGCCTCCTGGTCGGCCGACGAGCTGGCCCAGCTCGTCGCGGGCGGCCGGCTGGACTTCGCGCTGATCGGGGTGTGCGGCGACGCGGCCCCGCCCGCCGAGCTCGGGTTGAGCTGGCGGGAGGTGGCCGTCGACCCGGTGCTGGTGCTGCTGCCGGAGCAGCACCCGCTGGCCGAGCACGCCGAGGTGAGCCTGGTGGACCTGAGCCACGAGCAGTGGGTCGCCGCGCCCGGCGACGGCTGCTTCGGCGACTGCTTCGCCGCCGCCTGCGCCCGCGCCGGCTTCACCCCCCGCAAGGTGTACGAGACCGACGTGCGCTGCTGCATCGACATGGTGGACTCCGGCGAGGCGATCGCGCTCTGCCAGGCCACCTTCCGCCCGGTCGCCGGGTTGGTCACCCGGATGCTGACCGGGACTCCGCTGCGCTGGCGGCTGATGCTGGGCTGGCATCCCGACTCCCCCGCCGCCCGCGACGCCGAACTGGTGCTGGAGTTCGCGCTGGCCGCGTACACCGACTCGCTGGCGGCGCACCCGGAATACCTGGCCTGGCTGCTGCGCAACCCGAGCTACGGGGCGCGGAGGCTGACGGCCGCCGGGGCCGACGGGGTGCGAACGGCGTAGCGCCGGGTATCAGGCGGACATGACCGATGCCTACCCCGCCGCCGACGACCGGGAGATCCTCCGGCAGGCCGCCGCCACGCACACCGCCGCCGCCCGCGACGTGGAGGCGTTCCTGCGTCGCCTGCCCGAGGTGCCCGACCCGGCGGACGTCACGGAGTACGCCAACCTGCTGACCCGCGAGGAGCGGGCGCGCGCCGACCGCGAGGCGGCTGCCGACGCCGCGGGCCTGACGATCGGCAGCCTGGAGAGCGACCACGGTTGACCACGGCGGGCGGCGCCCGGGTCCTCCCGGGCGCCGCCCTACCGCCGGCTCAGCGTTCGACGAGGACGTCGTGGCCCAGGTCGAGCAGGGCGTGCCGCCACTCGTCGTCGGCGTTGCCGCGGGGCGGCTTCTCGTCGAGCAGGGACTGGATCTCGTCGATCGCGTCCCGCATCACCCGGATGTCCTCCGGCGTGAGGTCCACCTTGCGTTTGGCCAGCACCCGCAGGATCCGCCGGCCCATCCCGGGCAGGTCGAGGTCCGGGTCGGGCCCGAACGACTCCTCCCCGGAGCCGCGGGTGAGCAACCACTGCCGCAACTGCTCCGACGGGACGTTCACCTGGGCGTGGAAGTCGTCCCAGAGCACCTCCACCTCGGGTTCGAGCCGCTGCTCGCGTACCATCAGCCCTCCTCTCGACGGCGGCGGTCGGACTCCGCCGGTTCCGGGTCGTCGCCCTGCTGGCCCACGCCCTCCGGCGGCATCCGCACCCGGGCGGGGTTGGCGGTCGGCGGGGCCACGATCGGATCGGTGCGCTCGCTCTCGTCCCGGGTCTCCTCGGGTTCGCTCATGTCCGCCCTCCGGTCATCGGGGATGGGACGTCGTGGCCGGGGTGTAGCCGCGCTCGCCGGCCGTCACGTCGAAGGCGAGTCGCCCGTCGCGGGCGTCCACGGTGATCTTCTGGCCGGGTGAGACCGCCGACTCCAGCAGCATCCGGGACAGCTGGTTGTCCACCTCCCGCTGGATGACCCGGCGCAACGGCCGGGCGCCGAACTCCGGCTGGTAGCCGTGCTCGGCGATCCAGTCGACGGCGGCGGTGGTGAAGTGGACCTGGATGTCCTGCGCGTGCAGGCGGCGGCGGGTCTCCTCCAGCAGCAGGCCGGTGATCTGGCGCAGCTGCTCGGCCTCCAGCCGGCGGAAGATGATCACCTCGTCGATGCGGTTGAGGAACTCCGGCCGGAAGTTCTCCTGGAGCCGGCGCATCAGCCGCTCGCGCAGCTCGTCGCGCTCCTGCTCGCCGCCCTCCGCGCCGGTGCCGAACCCGACGGCGCGCTGGGCGCCGGTGATCAGTTCCGAGCCGAGGTTGCTCGTCATGATCAGTACGGTGTTCTTGAAGTTGACCGTCCGGCCCTGGCTGTCGGTGAGCCGCCCGTCGTCGAGCACCTGGAGCAGGATGTTGAACACGTCGGCGTGGGCCTTCTCGATCTCGTCGAGCAGCACCACCGCGTACGGGCGGCGGCGGACCGCCTCGGTGAGCTGGCCGGCCTCCTCGTAGCCGACGTACCCGGGCGGGGCGCCGACGAGCCGGCTGACCGTGTGCCGCTCCTGGAACTCGCTCATGTCCACCCGGACCATCCGGTCGGCCTCGCCGAACAGCGCCTCCGCGAGGGCCCGGGCCAGCTCGGTCTTGCCGACGCCGGTGGGCCCGAGGAAGAGGAAGCTCCCCATCGGGCGGTCCGGGTCGGCCAGCCCGGCACGCGAGCGGCGGACCGCCTCGGCGACCGCGGTGACCGCGTCCTCCTGGCCGACCACCTTCTCGTGCAGGTGGCCCTCCAGGCGCAGCAGCCGGTCGCGTTCCTCCTCGGTGAGCTGGCTGATCGGGATGCCGGTGGCGCGGGAGACCACCTCGGCGATCTCCTGCGGCCCGACGGCCGGCACCTGCGACGGGCCGCCCTCGTCGCCCCGGGCCAGGCGGATCTGCTCCTCCACCTCGGCGAGCTGGTCGCGCAGCGTGGACGCCTTCTCGTACTGCTCGTCGGCGACGGCCTGCTCCTTGTCCCGGCGTACCTCCTCGAGCTGTGTCTCCAGCTCCCGCACGTCGGACGCCGGCGTGCGGGTGCGCAGCCGGACCCGCGCGCCGGCCTGGTCGATGAGGTCGATCGCCTTGTCCGGCAGGAACCGGTCGGTCACGTACCGGTCGGACAGCTCGGCCGCGGCGACCAGCGCCTCGTCGGTGAACCGCACCTGGTGGTGGGCCTCGTAGCGGTCGCGCAGCCCGCGCAGGATCGCCACGGTGTCGTCGACGGTGGGCTCCGGCACGAACACCGGCTGGAAGCGGCGGGCCAGCGCCGCGTCCTTCTCGATGCTCTTGCGGTACTCGTCCAGCGTGGTCGCGCCGATCACCCGCAGTTCGCCCCGGGCCAGCGCCGGCTTGAGCATGTTCGAGGCGTCCATGCCGCCCTCGCTGCCCGCCCCGCCCGCGCCGACCAGGGTGTGGATCTCGTCCAGGAAGACGATCAGCTCGTCGCGGTGCGCCCGGATCTCGTCGATGACCTTCTTCAGCCGCTCCTCGAAGTCGCCCCGGTAGCGGGTTCCCGCCACCAGGCCGGCCAGGTCGAGCTGGATCACCCGCTTGCCGAGCAGCGTCTGCGGCACGTCGCCGTCGCAGATCCGCTCCGCCAGGCCCTCCACGATCGCGGTCTTGCCGACGCCGGCCTCGCCGATCAGCACCGGGTTGTTCTTCGTCCGCCGGGACAGGATCTCGACGGCCTGCTCGATCTCGTCGGCCCGGCCGATCACCGGGTCGATCTGGTCGTTGCGGGCCAGGTCGGTCAGGTCCTGGCCGTACTGGTCGAGGGTGGGGGTGCCGCGGTCGGGCTTCGGCCCGGTCATCGGCCCGCGCTCGGCGCTGGCCGCCTGCAACGACTCCGGCTGGATCCGGCCGGCGGCGAGCATCCGGCCGGCCGGGGACTCCGGGTTCAGCGGCAGCGCCATCAGGATGTGCTCGGGGCCGATGTAGTTGGCGCCCATCGCCCGGGACAGCTGGTGGGCGTCGAGCAGCGCCCGCTTGGCCGCGGGGGTGAGCGACAGGTTGGGCGGCACCTCGCCCTTGGGCGCGCCGTCGCCGCGCCCACCGAGCGCGTTGAGCAGCGTGTCCGGGTCGGCGCCGGCGCGCCGGACGAGGTCGCGCAGCGGTTCGCGTTGCAGCGCGGCCCAGAGCAGGTGATCCGTGTCGAGGTCGCTGCTCTTCCGTTGGGCGGCCCGGCGGGCCGCGTCGGCCAGCATCTCCCTGGCGTCGGCGGTCATCAGCCGGGTGATGTCGACCCGGTGCGCGGGTCGGCGCCCACCCTCGCCCCGGCCGAAGTACCGGGCCAGGAACTCGTCCCAGGGGTCGGAGCCGAAGTCACCGGGTCCCATCATGTCTGTCCTCCGCAGTCGGGCGCGACGGTCGCCAGGGGCTACCCGGCGGTCCGCCCGACAAACGCCACCACCCGCGCCGCGACCCGCCACGATGGCCCCGGGCGATGTGTGCGAGGAAGGGCCCCTCGTCAACGCCTGCGGTAGCGGAAGGGTCCCTTCCTTGCACCTGAGCCGGCGGGTGGCAGGCTGGCGGGATGGAGCCGACGATGCCGCTGCTGATCGTGGACGCCGCCAACGTGGTGGGGTCCCGCCCGGATGGTTGGTGGCGGGACCGCGCGGGCGCGACCGCCCGGCTGCGCGACTCGCTGGCCCCGGTGGCCGCCGCCGGGCTGCCCCCGCAACTGCCGCCCCCGGTGGAGGTGGTGCTGGTGGTGGAGGGCCGGGCGCGGGACGTGCCGGGCACGGCCGGGGTCCGGGTGGTGGCCGCGCCCGGGTCCGGCGACGACGCCGTCGTCGACCTGGTCGCCGCCGCGCCGCAGCGCCGGCGGCTGGTCGTCACCGCAGACCGTGAGCTGCGGGAACGCGTCGTCGCGCAGGGCGCGGAGGTGTACGGGCCGCGCTGGCTGCGGGACCGTCCGGCCCCGCCCGGGTAGTCCCGTCAACCGGACTAGCAGCGCTTCCGGTCGACAACCGGTCAGCGGGGCAGGAACACTGACAGGGCGGATGTTCTCTCACCGTGAGGGATAGGCTCTAATGGAGGCCTCCCCGCCCCCAGGAGGTTTCGCCGTGGCGAGCGTCGCCGAGCTCAAGGCAGCCATCGATGTCGCGCTGCAACAGATCGGCGACGGCCAGAGTGCCGTGCAGGCGGCCGGGGAGAAGCTGGCCGAGGCGCAGCAGACGCTGGCCGGCGCGCTGGAGGGCAGCGGGCACGAGACCGTCGAGGCGGCCCAGTCCTCGCTGACCCAGGCCAGCCAGGAGCTGGAGGAGTGCCTCGCCGCGACACTCGTCGCCGTCGAGCAGGCGCAACTCTACGTCGCGACGCTCTGAGGTTCGGCCGTGTCCATCGTCGAGGACGTCGGCGCGCAGGTCCGCGCCGCCGCCGATGACCTGCCGCTCGCGCAGCTGGCCCTGGCGCTCGAGAAGTTCGGGCTGGCCGCCGAGCGGCTGCGCTGGGTCCGCCAGGAGTCGGCCGACCCGATGGGGGTGCCGGAGCTCTCCGCCGCCACCGAGCACGCCGAGACCGCCGGCTACGCGCTACGCGTCGCGCAGGAGCAGCTCTCGGCGTACCTGGCCGCGATCGGGCTGGCCGCCGACGGCTCCCCCGCCCCCAGGCCGCAGGAGCAGCGGCGCCGGCCCGCGCACGACGCGCCGCGCGAGGCGGCCCCCGGGGAGCCGGCGCCGGAGCCGGCCGCCGACGCGACGCCCCGCCGCTGGTGGGCGGTACGGGTGGCCGAGCTGACGGGCGGCCGGGAGGGTGCGCCCGAGCAGCCCGACGAGAAGGTCGACGACGCCCGGGAGCTGCTGCGCCGGGTCGTCGGCGGGGTCCGCGCCGGCGACCGCGACCGGCTGCACAGCGAACTGCGTCGCGCGCACGCCGACGTCGGCCTCGGCCTGGCGGCGGTCGCCCCGCCGCTGCTGCGCGAGCTGGCCGGTGAGCTGCTCGGGCACCCGCCGCGCGCCGAGGACCTCGGACGGCTGCACCGCGAGCTGGACGGCCGGGTGCGGGACCTGCTGCCCGGCCTGCCCCCCGCGGTGCTGGACACGCTGCTGACCCGGATCTGCCGGATGCCCCCGCCCCGGCGCGGCGAGGCGGAGCAGCCGCACGCCGCCGACCCGGCCGTCACCGCGGGGGTGCTCACCGGGGTGTTGCTGGCCCGGCTCGGCCGGGACCTGCCCACCGAGGACGAGCGGGCCCGGCAGGCCGAGACGGCCCGGGAGCGACGCGCCGCCGCCGAGCGGGACCGGCAGGCGGAGACCGCCCGCGACCGGGCCGACGACGCCGAGTGGCAGCGACGAGCCGCCGCCGCGAAGGGCCGGGTTGCCGACGCACGGGAGCGGGTCGCGGCGGCACGGGACCGGGCGGAGGCGGCACACGACCAGTCGACCGCGGCCCGGGAGCGGGCGGCGACCGCCGGCCAGGCCGCCCCGAAGCCGGACCGGACGACGACACAAGGCCGGCCCGATCCGACGGCCGACCGGGCAGCGACGCACGGCCGGCCCAGCCCGACGCCGGACCGGGCGGCGGCGCACGGCCGGCCCGGCGGGTCGACGGGCAACGGCGGGTCGGCTGGCGGCGCGCCGGCCAACGGTGGCGCACCGGGCAGCGGCGGATCGACGGGCGATGGCGGCGCGTCGGCGGGCCGCGGTGGACCGGCCGCCGACGGTGCCGCCGCGGGACGGCCCGGATCGGCCGGCCGCGTCTGGTCGAGCCCGCCCGCGGGCCGGCCGGCGTCGGGCGGCACCCCGGGCCCGCGCGGGCGGGGCGTCGATGGCTGACCGGCGGAGCCAGCTGGTCACCCGGGCCAGGGGCATGCTGGGCGAGGCCCTCGGCGCCACCCGGACCCGGCTGTCCAGCGCGCAGGCCGAGCTGACCACGGCCCGGGAGCGGCTGGCGAAGGTCCGGCGGGCCGCGTCGGTCGTACCGGAGCGGGTGGGCGCGCAGCGCGACCGGCGGCTGGCCGAGATCGACGATCGGCACGCCGCACGCATCGCGGAGCTGGCCCGGCGGGCGGCGGACGCGGCGCAGCGGGAGGCCCCCGGGGCGGCCTCCGCGGACTGGACGCGGTGGCACCCGACCCCGACCCGGCGGGCCGAACCGCCGGGCGCGCTGCGCATCGGCACGGTACGCATCCCCGGCGCCGAACCGGTGCCGGCGCTGGTGCCGCTGCTCGACGCCGGCCACGTCGAGCTGACCGGGGACGACCGGGAGGGCTGCGACGCGGTGGTGTCGGCGCTGCTGCTGCGCGGCGTCGGGCGCGCCGATCCGGGCGCCGTACGGCTGGTCGGCTACGACCCCGAGCACCTGGGCGGCGGCCTGGCCGGTTTCGCCCCCCTCGGCACGGCCGGGCTGCTCACCTTCGTCGGCCCGGGCGGCTTGGCCCGGCTCCTCGACGACCTGGTGGAGCAGATCCGCCGGATCAACGAGACGGTGCTGGCCGGGGAGTACGTCTCGCTGCGCGAGCTGGCCGCCGCCACCGGTCGCCGGCCCGAGCCGTGGCGGGTGGCGGTGCTGCTGGGCGGGGACGAGCTGTCGCGGCACGAGCGCGGCCAGCTCGACCGGGTGGTCCGCACCGGGGCCGCCTGCGGCGTGCACCTGGTGGTGCGGGGCGTGTCGCTGCCCGAGGATCCCACCGTGACCCGGGTGGGCGCGTACGCCGACGGCGCCCGGATCGGCGGGCCGAACGGCCTGCCCGTACGCCTCGATCCGCCGCCCCCGCCGGTCCTGGTCACCGAGACCTGCCGGGAGGTGGCGGCGCGGGTCAACGCCGGCCCCGCCCCGACTCCGTTCACCGACCTGCTGCCGCCGGTGGAGCAGATGTGGCGGGAGGACTCCGCCACCGGGCTGACCGCCCCGATCGGCGAGGGCCCGCACGGCCGGCCGGTGCTGCTCACCCTGGGCGACTACCCGCCGCACGCGTTGATCGGCGGCCCGTCCGGCACCGGCAAGACGAACCTGATCTTCGCCTGGATCGGCGCGCTGGCGGCCCGCTACTCCCCCAGCGAGCTGGAGTTCTACCTGCTGGACTTCAAGGAGGGGGTGTCGTTCGCCCGGTTCGCCAAGGGCCGGCGGGACCCGAGCTGGCTGCCGCACATGCGGCTCGTCGGGATCAACGTCAACACCGACCGGGAGTTCGGCCTGGCGTTGCTGCGCTTCCTCGCCGAGGAGCTGCGGCGGCGGGCCGACGCCGCGAAGAAGCACGAGGTCACCAAGCTCGCGGAGCTGCGCGCGGTCGACCCCACGGGGCACTGGCCGCGGATCGTCGCGGTGGTCGACGAGTTCCAGATGCTGCTGGCCGGGCGGGACGTGGTCGCCCGGGAGGCCGCCGACCTGCTGGAGGACCTGGCCCGGCGCGGCCGGTCCCAGGGCATCCACCTGGTGCTCGCCTCGCAGGACGTACGCGGCATCGAGGCGCTGTGGGGACGGCCGGCCCTGGTCGCGCAGTTCACGTTGCGCATCGCGCTGCCGAAGGCGCTGCGGATCCTCGCCGAGCGCAACGACGCCGCCCAGTCCCTGCCGCGCCACCACGCGGTGGTCAACGCGGAGTCCGGCATGGCGGAGGGCAACCAGGTGGCCCGGATCCCGTCGGCCAGCGACTGGGAGACGTGGAGCGAGTTGCAGCACCGGCTGTGGCGGATGCGCCCGCAGGACGCCGCGCCGGCCCGGCTCTTCGACGGCGACGCGATCCCCCGCCTCGCCGACGCGCCGGACTTCCGGGCGCTGGCCGCGCCGGAGACGGGGCACCCGCGTACGCCGGTCGCGCTGCTCGGCGAGATCATCGACGTGCAGTCCCGCTCGGCGGCGTTGCGGCTGCCCCGGGCTCCCGGCCGCAACCTGGCGGTGCTCGGCACCCGGGTGGACGAGGCGTGCGCGGTGCTCGACGCGGCGGCCCGCTCCCTGGCCCGCCAGCACCGCCCCGGCACGGCCCGGTTCTCGATCGCCTGCCTCGACCCGGACGCCGACCCGGCCGCCCGGTCCCTCTACGAGGATCTCGCCGACGACGCCGCCTGGTACGACGAGGAGACCGTCGGCGAGCTGATGGCCGAGACCGCCGAGGGGCTCGGTGCGCCGGGCATGCCGCACTACCTGCTGCTGTTCGCCGTCGACGCGGCGGCCGGGGCGTTGGCCACGCGGATCGGCCGGCGCACCGGGCTGGAGGAGCTGCGCCGGATCCTGCACGACGGGCCGGAGCGGCGCACCCACGTGCTGGCCTGGTGGCGGGGCGTCGCCCGGATGCGGGCCGACCTGGGCGGGCCGGCGGCCCGGACGGACCAGATCGGCGCCTGGGTGGCGCTGGACGCCCACGGCGGCGAGCTGGGTTCGTCGCTGTATCCGGGGACGGGCGGCCCGGACTGGTATCCCCGGCCCTGGCGGGGGCTGTTCTTCGATCGGGCGGTGCACCGCACCGGCCAGGTGATCATTCCCTACGGGCCGGCGCGATGAACGAACCGGTGACCAGTGAGTCGTACGCGGCCCAGATCCGTCGGCTGGCCGAGCTGAGCGCGCGGGTGCGCGTCCAGCGGGCCGAGGCGCACACCTGGCACGCCCAGCAGTGCGCGGCGGCCGAGCGGGCCGTCGCCGAGGCGGAGGCCGAGCTGCGGCGCGCGGAGCGGGAGCTGGTGGACGCGCGGGAGGAGCAGGAACGGGTGGACGCCGAGGTCGCCGACCTGTGGCAACTGCTGCGCGGCCGGCTCGGCGGCTCGGGTCGCCGGGCGGGCGGGCCACCGGCGCCGGTGCCCGGCGCGACGGGCGACCCTGCTCCGCTGCTGGCCGGCGTGCGGGACCTGCTCAACCGCACCCGCCAGCCGGGTGACCTGCCGGGCTCGGTCAACCCGCTGCTGGCGTTGTGCGGGGTTGCGGGCGCGGTGCTCGCGTACGCCCTCGGTGGCGCGGCCCGGGCGGCGGGCGAGCGGTACGGCGGCGAGCTCGGGGTCGGGCTGCCGGTGCTGGCCCTGGTGGTGACGCTGCTGGGTCCGCTGGTCGGTCTGGTGCCGGCGAAGGTCCTCGCCGACCGTCGGCACGCCGTGCTCGGCCCCCGGCCGATGACCGTCGTGCTCGTCGCCGGGCTGGTGACCACGGTCGCGCTGCTGGTCGCCGGCCGCTGAACCGCGGCTCCGTCGCCGTGCCAGCGCCGGCTGGCCGGCCGCACACGCGGCCGACGGCAGCCGGGGTCGTCGCCCCGCCGCCGAAACGGTGGCCCGCTCAGGCGGGGACCAGCACCGCCTCGCGCAGGAGGCGGCGGGCCAGGGTGATCCGGTCGGCGTCGTCGTCCAGGCCCGGCAGGTCGCCGACCCGGACGGACCCGGCGCCGAGCAGGGCGTGCACGGCCGGCGCGCACGACGCGGGCAGGGTGATCGTGCGGTCGAACAGCACGAGCGCGACCTGGTCGCCCCGTGGGGTGAGCCGCCAGCGCAGGCCGGGTCGCGGGACGAGCCGCGTGTCGGCGTCCAGCGCCGCCAGCGCTGCGGCCTGGGCCAGGGGTCGGATGGGCGCGGGCCGCGCGGCCGGCCAGGCGCGCTGCCGCAGCCGGGCGGCGACGGCCGCCGGGTCGGCCCGCAGCAGCCAGTCCCGCAGCGCCTCCACCGTCTCGGTCAGCTCCGGCTCGATCGCGTCCGGATCGGCGACGTCGGTGCCGAACGGCAGCGTGGCGCGCAGCCGCGGGTCCTCGGCGGCGAGGGCGAGCAGCTCCTCGACCAGGGCGTAGCGGGTCAGCGCCCGGACGCCGACGGTCAGGTGCAGCGAGCTGGACTCCTGGGCCTGCGCGCTGTGCAGCCAGCCGCGGGGCAGGTAGAGCGCGTCGCCGGGGGCGAGCACGACGTCCAGCGTGGCGGGCCCGTCGGCGGTGGCGGCGACCTCGTCGGCCCGGCCGCCCCACGGCTGCTTCTCCAGCGGGTCCGGCAGCACCGGCGGGTGGATCCGCCAGTGCTTGCGGCCGTCGACCTGGAGGACGAAGACGTCGTGGGTGTCGTAGTGGGTGGCGAAACCCTGGCTGCCGGCGGGGGTCAGGTAGGCGTTGACCTGCAACGGCTGCCCGACGGCGGTGCCGAGTTCGCGGGTAAAGTCGGTCAGGGCCGGCCAGGTGCGGTGCAGACCCTGCAGGACGAGGGTGGCGCCGCCGGCGTACAGCTCCAGCACCCGCTCGTCGAGGACCTGGTCGGCGATCTCGGCGCCGGCACCACCGCCGCCGGTGAAGCGGGCCGCCGGCACGAGCTGGCCGTCCTTGGCGATCCGCAGGAACGGCGTACGCAGGCCGCGGCGGCTGAGCAGCTCGTCTGCGTCAGCGGGGCTGAGCAGGTCGGTGAAGCCGGCCCGGTTGGGCAGTTCGTCGGCGCGGGAGAGCAGCGGGGTGCGTCCCCAGTGGGCGGCGGCGAACTTCGCCGGCTCGACCGACACGCAGCGGGCGAGCGCGGCCGAGGCCTCGGACGGGACCGCCGGGCGGCCGTCGCCGCCCGGCGGGTCGATGTCGGTCATGGCGGTCCGTCAGGCGCTGCCGTCGGCGCCACCGTCGTGCTGGCCCGGCGTGGCACCGCCGTCGGCGGGACCCTCCGCGCTGCCGTCGGCGCCACCGTCGTGCTGGCCCGGGGTCGCACCGCCGTCGGCGGGACCCTCCGCGCCCTGGTCAGCGCCCTGGTCGGCGCCACGCTCGGCACCGCGGTCGGCACCGCCGTCGGCGCCACCGTCCTGCTGGCCCGGGGTTGCGCCGCCGTCGGCCGGGCCCTCGGGGCCGCCACCGCTGCTGGTCTGCATGTCGTCGTCGTTGAGTGCCATCGGTGCTCCCTAGGGATGTGCCGCCCCGCCGTTACGCCGGGGTCCGTCGTGCAGCGGGTGGTACCCCACACGCGATCTTCTCTAACCACACCGTAGACGTCCTTTCCGGTTCACACCGGCGGTTCGCCGTGCCCGGTCAGGGCCGCCAGCAGGCACGTCGCGGCGCGCCGTGCGGGTCCGACGCCGACGGCACGGGGGTTCGCGCCGCCCGGCGCGGCGGCTCCGACGGTGACAGGATGGTCCTGTTCGAGCAGGAGGTGGCGATGACCGACCCGACCGGGCCGCGCCCGCTGGAACCGGTGACCGAGCAGTGGCAGCGCGCGCTGGCGATCGTGGCGCACCCCGACGACCTGGAGTTCGGCGCCGCCGCCGCGGTCGCCCGCTGGACGGCGCAGGGCAGGCAGGTCGTCTACTGCCTCGTCACCAGCGGCGAGGCCGGCATCGACGCGATGCCCCCGCCGCGGGCCAGGGAGGTGCGGGAGCGGGAGCAACGCGAGTCCGCCGCCCTGGTCGGGGTGGAGACCGTGGAGTTCCTCGGCCTGCCCGACGGCATCCTGGAGTACGGCGTACCGCTGCGTCGCGCCCTGGCCGGGGTCGTCCGCCGGCACCGCCCCGAGATCGTCGTCACCAACAACTTCCGGGCCACCTGGGACGGTGCGTACGCCCTCAACCAGGCCGACCACATCGCCACCGGCCGGGCGGTGCTGGACGCCGTCCGCGACGCCGGCAACCGGTGGGTGTTCCCGGAGCAACTCGTCGA
The DNA here is from genome assembly GCF_040634035.1 of Micromonospora sp. NPDC007220. Taxonomy (NCBI): domain Bacteria; kingdom Bacillati; phylum Actinomycetota; class Actinomycetes; order Micromonosporales; family Micromonosporaceae; genus Micromonospora; species Micromonospora sp. NPDC007220. The sequence goes on from NZ_JBEYEU010000010.1 coordinate 177,692, forward strand.
CGGGATCGGGCCGTGGAACGGGGTGCGCCAGGTCTGGGCCGCCTCCTCGCCCCTCGCCGCGCACGGGGTGGACGTCACCGACACCTTCGCGCGGGGCGTGGCCTCGCTGCGGGCGCACGACGCGTACCTGAGCGGGCTGGGCGACGGCAGCTTCGACCCCGAGGAGTTCCTCGAAGGGCTCTGCCGCCCCGTCGGCGCCCGACTGGGCGTCCGTTACGGCACCGCCTTCGAGGTCTTCCACTTCGACCTCTGGTGAGGGACGGCGGATGATCCTGCTCGGCACCTCGGGATGGCAGTACCGCGACTGGCGGGGCCGCTTCTATCCGGCCGGGCTGCCGCAGCGGCTCTGGCTGGAGCACTTCGCCGCCCGGTTCGCCACGGTGGAGGTCAACAACGCCTTCTACCGGCTGCCCGAGCGCGACACCTTCGCGGCCTGGCGGGCCCGTACCCCCGACGACTTCTGCGTGGCGGTGAAGATGAGCCGCTACCTCACCCACGTCAAGCGCCTACGCGACCCCGCCGAGCCGGTGGCCCGCTTCCTGGGCCGGGCCACCGCGCTCGGCGACCGGCTCGGCCCCGTGCTGGTGCAACTGCCGCCGAACCTGCCCGCCGACCCGGCGGCGCTGGACGCCACGCTGCGGCTCTTCCCCGCCGAGGTGCGGGTCGCGGTCGAGCCGCGGCACCCGTCATGGTGGACCGACGCCACCCGCGCCGTCCTGGAGCGGCGGCGGGCGGCGCTGGTCTGGGCGGACCGGCTCGGCCGGCCCGTCGCGCCCCGCTGGCGTACCGCAGACTTCGGCTACCTGCGGCTGCACGAGGGACGGGCCAAGCCCTGGCCCCGCTACGGCCGCACGTCGCTGGCCTCCTGGGTGCGCCGGCTGGCCGACGCGTTCGGCGACGACGAGCCCGCGTACGTCTACTTCAACAACGACCCGGGCGGCGCCGCCATCGTCGACGCGACCGCCTTCGCCGCGCTCGCCCGCCGGGCCGGCCGGTCGGTCAGCCGCGTACCCGGGACGCCCCCGGCCCTCGACGACGAGGACGAGGGAGAAGTGGCGCCGAGCGGGCCGGCGTGAACGGCGCGCGGTCCGCTCCGCCAGGGGCGGAGCGGACCGTCGCGGACGTGCGGCGCGTCAGGGAAGGATGTTCGCCATGTCCCGGGGCATCGTGGCCTTCACGTCCTCCCACTCGCCCTGGGTCACGTGGCGGCGCAGGGTGTCCAGCACCACCTGCACCACGCGCTCCGGGCCGCCCTCGACGTCGTACGGGAAGCCCTGCCGGACCTCCAGCAGGAAGTCGTCCCGGTTGAGCTTGATCGGCACGTCCGACGGCTTCCAGCCGTCGAAGTAGATCCCGCGCACCAGCACCGGGAGCTGCGCGGCGAACTCCACGCTCTCCTGCACCGGCATCCGGTCGCGCAGCAGGTGCAGCACCGTGCGCAGCGCGCAGTAGGACTGGTTGCGTTGCTCCTTGGGCCAGCCGTAGGCCTGCTCGATGTCCTTGAGGATGATGTTGGTCTTGTCCATCGAGGACTCGAACGCGGAATGCAGCTGCTCAGCCATCTGTCCACCCCCGTACGTCGGTCTCCCACCGTCGGTCGTCGTCACGTCGCGGCGGCCCCACCGGGCCGCGCGGCTGCCGGGTCGGACCGACCCGGGCAGGGCGCGGCGCCCACCGGGCGTCGGGGGACGACCCGACGACGTGCAGCACGGGGCCGCGTCGTCGACCCGGGACCACCCGAACCGTCATCTCCACCCACCTCCGTGGTGTCGCCTGCCGCGGCCACGGTCTGCCGCACACACCGTCCATGCTGCGTGGCGCCGGGGTGAGCGGCCCTCACCCCGACGGAGTGAACCGCCCGGCTCAGTCCGCGTCGAGCAGCCCGGCGAGGGTCGCGGCGTTGGTCTGCGCGAAGTCGCGGTAGCAGTTGTTGAGGAGGACGTGGGTCTGCCCGGTTGAGTCGGCCAGCTCGCGCAGCTTCGGCGCCCAGTCGCGCAGCTCCCGGTCGGCGTAGCGGTAGCCGAACTTCTCGTGGATGTCCTTGCTGGTCCACTTGTCGCTGTGCCCGTGGAAGCGGACCACCGCGAGGTCCGCGGTGGCGGCCAACACCGGGGGCACCGACGAGCGGTGCCCCTGCGGCATGTCCACGCAGACGTACGCCAGCCGGTGCTCGCGCAGGAAGTCGAGGGTCTCGTCGGCGTTGTCGCCGTCGAACCAGGAGGCGTGCCGGAACTCGTAGACCGGGCGCAGCGGGGCGCAGCGCTTCGCCACCTCCAGCAGGTACTGCTTGTTGTCCCGCCTGATGGTGAACCAGGGTGGGAACTGGAACAGCAGCGCGCCGAGCTTGCCCGCCTCGACCAGCGGGTCCAGCGCGGCGAGGAAGCGCGTCCACACCTCCTCGTACGCCTGCGGCGGCAGGTCGTCCGGGTACAGGTTCTTCTTCCTCGTGTCCGGCCGGAGGTCCTTGTAGAGCGCGCCGACCCGGGTCGGGTGCCCGGTGAGCAGGCTGAACGCCTTGACGTTGAAGGTGAAGCCGGCCGGGGTGCGCTCGGCCCAGAGCCTCGCCGTCCGCTCGGCGGGCGGCGAGTAGTAGGTGGCGTCGACCTCGACCAGCGGGAACTGGCGGGCGTAGTACGCCAGCCGCTTCTCCGGGGTGTCGGCGGTCTGCGGATACCAGCCGGAGTCCAACAAGGTCCGGTCGGTCCAGGAGGCGGTGCCGACCTTGATCTCACCCATCGGTCGACCTCGCCGCGGTCCGGACCGACCGGCAACCGCTGGCGGGGATCAGGCCGCCCGACGTTCCCGGTTCTGCTTGCACTGCACGCAGGTGGTGGCGGAGGGGAAGATCTCCAGCCGCTCGACGGGGATCGCCGAGGTGCAGCCCTCGCAGAAGCCGTAGGTGCCCTCCTCCAGCCGGGTGAGGGCGTGCTCGTACTGGGCGCGGCGGTCGAGGATGGTCCGCAGCAGGGACTGCGCGGTGTCCCGCTCCGCCGTCTTGGTGCCGCTGTCGGCCTGGTCGTCACCGGCGGTGTCACCCACCTCCACCAGTCGCAGCACCTGGCTCTGCAGCACCGCCTGCTCGTACTCCGCGGACAGCTCGTCGTAGCGGGCCTGCAGGGAGCGCCGGATCTGGTCGATCTCCGCCTGGGATCGGCCCGTACCGATCGTGTCGTGGACGAGCATCGCTGCCTGCCTTTCTGGCCTGGAAGATCCGCCGGGGCACCGGGTAGGTGCGCCCGGCGCCGTGGTGGTCTGCGCGCGGGCGGATCACCCGCGCTCTGTGAGCCGGGCGAATACCCCGGCACGTCGACCGTCAAACCGACGACTTTTCGCCGTGTCACGGCGTCAGGGCGACACCGGGGACTCCACCAGCGCCGGATGCCGGGGATCGTCGGCGCGGACCACGACGTCGGCGAAGGAGGCCGGTGCGACCTCGTCGGCGTACCGGGCGAAGGCGGGCAGCGTCCACCGCTGCGCGGGGTCGGTGCGCCGGTCCAGGGCGGCCGGGGAGAGCACCAGGTGGACCGTGACGTCGAAGGGCAGGCCCCCGCCGAGCAGCAGTGCCCCGCTGACCAGCACGACTCCCCCGGGCGGCAGGTCGACGTACGCGGCGCGGCTGGCCCGGTCGGTGGTGGCGTCCCACAGCGAGGGCAGCACCCGTCCCGAGCCGCCGGGCCCCGCCGGGTCGAGCACCTCCCGGCGCAGCCCCGGCTCGTCGACCCAGCCCTCGTAGAACGCGTCGGGGTTGGTCCGGCCGAACTCGAGGCGCACCGACGCGGGGCGGAGGAAGTCGGCGGCACGTACGTGCAGCACGGGCCGGCCGAGCGCGCGCAGCGGGTCGACCAGCGCGGCGGCGAGTTCGTCCGGGCCGGCCGCCGGGGCGCCGTCGACGGCCACCCGCAGCCGGCCGGGGGCGTCGGTGCCGGCGAGGCGCTCGGTCAGCTCGGCGACGAGCAGCTCCGGGGAGATGGGTCGGATCCGCATCCGACCATGGTGCCCCGCCGGCCGCCCCGGACGGGGCGCGGCGGCCGGCGCCCGCGCCGTGGACGGTGCTCGCGCGGTGGGCGGCGTCAGCCGTTGCGGTCGATGGTGACGCGGGCGTCGTCGGCGAGCCGGTAGCCGACGCCGTAGACGGTGGTGACCAGCGGGACGTCGACGCCGACCTTGCCACGCAGCCGACGGACGTGCACGTCCACGGTACGCACGCCGGCGTGCTCGTAGCCCCAGACCGCGTTGAGCAGCTGCAACCGGGTGAAGACCCGGCGGGGGTGGGCGACGAGGTGCAGCAGCAGGTCGAACTCCAGCCGGGTCAGGGGCAACGGCTCGCCGTCGCGCAGCACCGACCGGGACGAGGCGAGGATGTGCAGGGTCGGGATGGTGGCGGCGACCGGGCGCGACGGCGCGCGGCCGGCGGGCACCGGGTCGGGGCGGCGTTCGACGGTGGCGGTGATGACGGTGCCCTCGCCGCGTTCCAGCATCTCCCGGGCGGCCTCCAGCAGCCGTCGGGCGGGCGCGGTCAGCGACTCCTCGGATGCCAACGGGATGTTCAGGGTCACCGTGAGCATCGGTGCGGCCGTGTTGGCGGGGCGACGCTGGCCCCCCGGGGGTCGTCCGGGAACAGCGGGCTGGGACGTATGCCATCCGGCGCGCGACGAGGCGGGGCTGACCGACATGGTCCTCCTTGGCTGGTCCGGGTATCTCCCCACGGCCCGGGACGCCGCTCCATCGATGCTTCCCGGCGCCCGGGCGAGGGTCAAGGGGCGGCTGCGTTGCATGAATGTGACAATTGACGAACGCATCGGAGCCGGATGCTCGCTCTGCGTACGAAGCCTGATGATTACAGCAGAGCCGCCGGGTTGACCCGATAGGGGGGTGCCCGCCCGGTTCACGGTGGTCGGCGCGGGTGCGCCGGGAATGGATCAGCGTGGATCGCGTCGGCCCTCCGGACGGCCGTGGGCACGCGACCGGGGTGCCGCGCGGCGTACCGGCGACGGGACACTGCGGACGCGGACGCGGCGGCGCGGCGCGCCCAAGGCCGGGCACGCCGCGCGGGTGGCGCCGTCAGCGACTGCGCTCGATCTCGATCCGTGCCTCGTCGGCGAGGCGGTAGCCCACGCCGTAGACGGTGGTCACCACCGGCATGTCCGGGTCGAGCTTGGCGCGCAGCCGGCGGACGTGCACGTCGACGGTGCGCGCCACCGCGTGCTCGTAGCCCCACACCCGACTCAGCAGCTGGAGCCGGGTGAACACCCGGCGGGGCTGCTCCGCCAGGAACAGCAGCAGGTCGTACTCGATGCGGGTCAGCGGGATCACGCGGGAGCCCTGGTGGATCACCCGCGAGCCGGTGGCGATCCGGATCGCCTGGGGGTCCACGACGGCCGGCACCGGCCGGGGCGCCGCCGGCCGGTCCTCGGCGACGCCGGGACCCAGCCGCCCCTCCCCCGACTCGGCGAGTTCGCCGATCAGCTCCAGCAGCCGGGCCAGGCGGGGGCTCACCGGCCCCGGGACGAGGTCGAGGGTGATGGTGACGGTCGGGGCGGAGCGCGGTCGGCCCGCTCCGATCCGCTCGGGGCGCGCGGTCGAGTGGTGTCGGGTGGGGATGGCGACGACGGACATGGAGCCTCCTGGGCGGCGGTGCCGCCACGCCCGGTGGAGCGTGACGGTCAGGACGGCGCCCGACCGGCGGTCACCGGGGGCGCGGGGGCGGACGTGGGCTGCGGCGGGGTGGGGCCGAGCACGGGCAGGCCGGCGAGCCGCCAGGCGACGAAGCCGCCGACGACGTCCGTGGCGTGGCGCAGCCCGAGATCCTGGAGGGCGGCGGCGGCCAGCGAGGAGGTGTAGCCCTCCTGACAGATGACCATCACCCGCAGGTCGTAGCCGACGGCCTGCGGCAGCCGGGCCGGACAGCGGGGGTCGAACCGCCACTCCAGCACGTTGCGCTCGATCACCAGCGAGCCCGGCACGGTGCCGTGGGCGGCCCGCTGGGCGGCCGGGCGGATGTCCACCAGCAGGGCCCCGCCCCGGTGCGCCAGGTGTGCGCGCTCCGGGTCCAGCCGGTCCAGCCGCACCCGGGCGGCGGCCAGGATCTCGTCGATGCCCCGGGAGCCCGGCGGCGCCACCGGGGCCGGACACGCGTGCGGGTCGTCGGTCTGCGGCATGGTCGTTCCCTCCACTGGTTGCTGACGGTGCACGTACGACGGCGGGCCGCCGGCGCGGGGCGGGCGGCGCGCAGGGGGTCGCGGGCGGCCCGGGCGCGACGGCGCCGCGCTCACCAGGCCACCCCGGCCTCGGCCACCTCGGCGACGCGCAGCCGGCCGTCGGTGAGCCGGTAGCTGGTCATCCGGCGCAGTGCGGGCCGGTAGACGTGGACGCTCACCGCCGGCTCGTCGTCCCGGTTGGACACCAGGTGCACGTGCCGCGGGCCGAAGCGACGCCCGGACCCGGCCGGCAGCCGGTGCGGGCGGAGCACGCCCCCGCCGACCGTCTCCTCGGTCAGGACTCCGGAGACGACCAGGAACGCGCCGCCGCAGCCACCGTGGTCGTGCAGATCGGTGCCCTGGCCGGGCAGCCAGCTCAGCGCCCACACCTCGTGGTCGGTCTCGTGCGCGAGCCGGGCGTACCAGCGGGAGACCGGGTCGAAGCGCAGCGGCACCGGCCAGCGGGCGGGGTCGGCGGCCCACCGCCGGGCGGTGGCGAGCAGGTCGGGTGGGCGTCGGTCGGGCATGGCGGTCCTCGCGGTTCGGCGGTGCGTCGACCAAGCATAGGCTGCAAACCCTATTGGTTTAGTAGGCATTCCCAGGGGCTGGGACGCGGCAGCGGCGGACCGGCGGATCCACCCGGCAGGCCGGCCGAGCAACGCACCAGGGGAGCGTCCGACTAACCTGGACCGGTGAGTGAGGAACTCGACGCGGAGACGCTGGCGTTCGCGCACCGGATGTTCGACCTGGCCCGCGACGGGGCCACCGCCGAACTCGCCGACTACGTCGACGCGGGGCTGCCAATCGACCTGACCAATGACAAGGGCGACACCCTGCTGATCCTCGCGGCGTACCACGCCCACGCCGAGACCGTCGCCGCGCTGCTCGCCCGCGGTGCCGACCACTCCCGGACCAACGACCGGGGCCAGACGGCACTGGCCGCCGCCACCTTCCGCAGCAGCGCCGAGGCCGTCCGGGCGCTGCTCGCCGCCGGGGCCGACCCGCACCACGGCAACCCGTCGGCGGTGGAGACCGCCCGCTTCTTCGACCTGCCCGAGATGCTCTCGCTGCTGGCCGCGCCGACCGGCTGACGCCGACGCCCGGCGCATCCGGTCCGCGCCCGGTATACAGGGTCGGTGGAGGATCCGCTGCCCGAACAGATGCGCACCGCCGCCACGGCGCTGCTGGCCGCGCTGGACGAGCCCGCCCGCGCCCAGGCCGCCCACCGGTTCGACGACGAGGCGGCCCGCCGCTGGCTCGAGTACCGGCCGCGACCCCGGCCCGGGGTCTGCCTGGCCGACCTCGACCGCGCCGGGCGCAAGGCCGCGCACCGGCTGCTGGCCACCGCGCTGAGCCCACCGGCGTACGCCCAGGCGATGGCCATCGTCGCGCTGGAGGAGGTGCTGGACCGGGCGGAGGGATGGCGCCGGGGCCGGCACAGCGGCGACTACTGGGTGGCAGTCTTCGGCGACCCGGCCCGCGACGACGCCTGGGCGTGGCGCCTGGAGGGGCACCACCTCTCGGTGAGCATGACCGTGGTGGCCGACCAGGTCTCCCCCGCGCCGATCTTCCTCGGCGCCAACCCGGCCACCGTCCGGTACGCCGGCCGCCCGGTCTCCCGGCCGCTGGGCGTGGAGGAGGACCTGGCCCGCGCCCTGCTCGACGCGATGGGCCCGGCGGGCCGGACGGCGGCGATCGTCGCCGACGAGGCGCCCGGGGACATCATCAGCGCCACCCGCGCCCGGGTGGACGGGCCGCTGGAGCCGCTCGGGGTGCCCGCCGACCGGCTCGGGCCCACCGGGCGGGCCCTGCTGGACCAGCTCGTGGCGCTCTACCTGGACCGGCTCCCACCCGAGCTGGCGGTCCGGGAGGCGCGCCGGCTGGACTCCGGGCAGCTGCACTTCGCCTGGGCCGGCCCGACGGCGCCCGGCCGGCGCCACTACTACCGCGTGCAGGGCGACGACCTGCTCATCGAGTACGACAACACCACCGACGACGGCAACCACGCGCACACCGTCCTGCGCCGCCCGGCCAGCGACTTCGGCGCGGACGTCCTCGCCGCCCACCACGCCGAATCCCACCCCCACCCCCGCTAGCCCTCTCCCCCGCTAGCTGCCCCCAGCACCGCCCCGCCCACCCCCAGCCTCGTCGATCATGCAGTTGTGGCGCCCCGCGAAAGGGGCGAACAGTCCTCAACCGGCCACCACAGCTGCATGATCGGCGCCGCCGGGGCGGGCGGGGCGGACGGAGCGGGGCGGGGCGGGCGGGGCAGACGGAGCGGGGCGGGGCGGGACGGACGGAGCGGGGCCGGGCAGGGGTGGGGGGTCAGGGGCGGTGGTGAGCCAGGTCGACGGTGGAGTCGGAGGCGCTGGAGAGCGCGTCGAAGGTGGTGGGCTCGGCCCGGCGACCGGCGTCGAAGCGGCGCACCAGCCGGGCGCCCAGCGCGACGCCGACGGCGCCGATGCCCAGGGCCACCAGCTCGGTGAGCAGCAGCACGACAGAGGCGCCCCGCTGCGGCGCGTCCGCGCGGACTAGGCAGGAGATCAGGAACAGCGCGGCCATCGCCACGTTCACCAGGTTGAAGGTGACCGCCGTGCGCCGGGTCCGGTCGACCGGCACGTCCCACAGGTCGATCATGCCGGCCACGGCGGTCAGCGCGGCGGCGACCAGGGCGGCCACGGACGTCCAGTAGCCCACCTCACCGAGGAAGGCCGGCCCGCCGAGCACGTCGGTCAGGTCGAACACGGTCGCGCTCACGAAGAGCCCGAACGGGAACGTCACCAGCATCGGTTGGATCGGGTGCCCCTGCACCCGCAGCCGGCTCTGCATGGTTCCTCCCCAGGTAGGCACACGTCACCAGTCCAGGGTGCTACCCGGGCGCCCGTACGCCGAAACGACACGCGGCCCGCCGGCCACCAGCGTCACGCAGGTCCCGATGGTCACGCCGGCCACGGAGGGCCCGCGGCGTCACCGCAGCACCGGCCGGCTGGCGGGTTCAGTTGTCCCGGGGGCGCGACACGGTGGCGACCAGCCGGTCGGCCACCTCCCGCAGCGGGATGTCCAGCGACGACGCCGCGCTGCGCAGCACGTCGAGCGCCTCGCCGGCCACGCAGCCGCGCTGGGTCATGATCACGCCGATCGCCTGGCCGATCACCCCGTCGCCGAGCACCGAGGGCTCCAGTTCCCCGACCTCGGCCGCCTTGCGCGCCCGGTCGCGGACCGCCGCGAGGAGCAGCCCGGCGTGCTCGGCGAGCAGCATCGCGGTGAGCTGGTGCCCCGGGGTGAGCAGGTCGTCGGGGCCGGCGTACAGGTTGATCGCCCCGATCACCTGTTCGTCGACGTCGACCGGCGCGGAGATCACCCCGTGCACGCCCAGCTCCCGGGCCCGCGGCGTCCAGGACGGCCAGCGCACCTCGCGGTCCAGCCGGTCGGAGAGGATCATCTCCCGCCGCCGGATCGCGTCCATCGCCGGCGAGTCGGGGCCGTGCCGCAGGTCGTCCAGCCCCGCCAGGCGCGCGTCGGAGGCCGCCACCCCGGCCGGTTCGCCGGCGCGCAGCGCGGTGAAGCCGCACCAGCTCACGCCGGCCACCGCCTCGCGGGCGGTACGCACCAGCGCGTCCAGCGCCTCGTCGAAGTCCTCGACCGCGATCAGCGCGGCCGTCAGCTCGCGCAGCAGGGCGGCGGTCTCCAGGACACCGAGCCGCTCCACCGCCGGGTCCCACATCTCCAGGTTCACCGCTCCACAGCCCCCACCGTCCCGGGGCGTGCTTCCGCACGGCCGACCGGCGCCGTCACGTGTTCCATCGTCTGGTCTCTCCCGACTCCTCGGACCCGGCCTACTACCCTCGCAAACCGGGATCGAAACGGCGCAAAAGGGGGCCCCTTCCTGCGCCCGAAGGCGCCGGAAGGGGCCCCGGAGCGTCAGCGCGACGCGGAGCTGAGCCGCCGCCCCACCGAGGCGATCAACCGGTCCAGCTCCGAGCCGAACGGGTTGTCGTGCACGAGGTACGTCCAGGTCGCGCTCGGCCGCACCAGCTTCGCCTCGTCCGGCTCCCAGTCGTCGGTGAACTCGGTCTCCTCGAAGGTCTCGATCGTCCGCCGCTCGATCTCCGGGATCAGGTTGTTGAACGCCGGCACGGCCGCCCGGTGGAACTCGTCCAGCGGATCGAGCCGACCCAGGGCGCGCAGGTGCACGCCCTCGCGTACCTCGGAGAGCTCCGCGAGGTGGTCCGTCCAGAGCCGGTCGAGGTGGTAGAGGGCGATCGAGCGGGCGACCCGGGCGAGCAGGTCCTCGTCCATCTCACCGGCCTTCTCCGGCACCCGGTCCAGCAGCATCAGCGCCGCGACGTCGCTGGTCAGCAGCCGTTCCCGGCGCTCCGCGAGGGCCTTGCGCTGCTGCTCGATGACGACGCTGTAGCGCCAGGTGTTGCGGTGGATCTCGTGGTTGACGCCCTCGGCGACCCGCTGGGCGTGCTCGACGGCGTACTCGACCTGGTCGTCGGTGACCAGGCCGTCGGCGTTCATCCGGGGCGAGGCGGGAACGGCGTCGCCGGCGTGCCGGGCGACCAGGTCGTCCTCCAGGCTGACGAAGAAGACCGATCCGCCCGGGTCGCCCTGCCGCCCGGCCCGGCCGCGCAGCTGGTCGTCGACGCGCCGGCTGTCGTGCCGGCCGCTGCCGATGACGTAGAGGCCGCCCAGCTCGGCGACCCGGTCCCGGTCGGTCTGGTCACTGCCGCCGAGGCGGATGTCGACGCCCCGGCCGGCCATCTGGGTGGAGACGGTCACCGCGCCGTACGCGCCGGCCTCGGCGATGATCGTCGCCTCCTCGTCGTCGTTCTTCGCGTTGAGCACCACGCAGGGCACCCCGATGGCGTTCAGGCCGGCCGCCAGCCCTTCGGACTCCTTCACGTCCAGGGTGCCGACCAGCACCGGCCGCCCGCGCTCGTGGTGGCGCTTGATCTCGTCGACCAGCGCCTCCTCCTTCTCGGCCCGGGTGGCGTAGATGCGGTCCGTCTCGTCCTCGCGCACGCACGGGGTGTTCGGCGGGATCACCGCCACCTCGAGGCCGAAGAACTCGCGGAGCTGGTCGCCGACCAGCACCGCGGTCGCCGTCATGCCGCACACCTTGGGGTAGAGCGCGATGTACGCCTGCACGGCGATCGTGCCGAGCACCTCGCCCTCGGCGGTGGCGTCGAGGCCCTCCTTGGCCTCCACGGCCGCCTGGAGCCCGTCCGGCCAGCGGCGGCGCTGGGCGACCCGGCCCCGCATCTCGTCGATCAGCTCGACGGAGCCGTCGCGGACGATGTAGTCGACGTCGCGGTGCAGCAGGGCGTGCGCGTGCAGCGCCACGTTCACGGCGGAGAGCTGCGCGACGTGCTCCTCGTCGTACAGGTCGATGCCGAGCTTGGCCTCGACGGCGGCCAGGCCGGCGGCGGTGAAGGCGACACTGCGGCCGTCCTCGGCCACCGTGTAGTGCTTGCCCTTGCGCAGGCCCCGCACCTGCGCGGCGGCGGCGTGCACCGGGTCCTGCTCGCCGGCGACCGAGCCGGCGAGGACCATCGGCACCCGGGCCTCGTCGATGAGGATCGAGTCGGCCTCGTCGACGATCGCCGTGCGCAGCGGCGGCTGCACCCGGTCCTCCACGTCCGTGACGAGCTGGTCGCGCAGGTAGTCGAAGCCGGCCTCGCTGACCGAGACGTAGGTGACGTCGCAGGCGTACGCCTCGCGCCGCTCCTGCGGGGTGGACGCCTCGTTGACCCAGCCGACGCTCAGGCCGAGCAGCTTGTAGACCGGCTCCATCCAGAGGGCGTCGCGCCGGGCCAGGTAGTCGTTGACGGTGAGCACGTGCACCGGGCCGTTGCCCAGCCGGACGTGCCCGTAGGCGGCGATGGTCGCGGTGAGCGTCTTGCCCTCACCGGTGGCCATCTCGGCGACCTTGCCCGAGAGCAGCGCCATCGCGCCCAGCAGCTGCACGTCGTACGGCCGCTGGTCGAGGCCGCGGCGGGCAGCCTCGCGGCCGATCGCGCAGATCTCCTCGTAGCCCGTGGCCTTGCCGGCGGCCTCGGTCAGCTCGGCGTCGTCGAGCGCCGACAGCTCATCCTCGCGCGCCTCGACGGCCGGCAGCAGCTTCTCCAGCGGCCCCAGGTCGACCGTCGTCCCCGGGCGCTGGAGGAACCGGCGGAACCTGGTCTTCAAGCGTTGCGACACACCCATGAGCGGCAACGGTACGCGACCGGAGCCCGCGTTGGCGGCCCGCCCGGCGCGCCGCCGCGCGGGTGTCGTCGCCGGGCGGGTCGCGGGCGTGGACCGCTCAGCTCACCAGGAGCTGGTGCGTGGCCAGCTCACGGTAGAGCGGGCTGGTCCCGGTCAGCTCGTCGTGGGTGCCGGTGGCCGCCACCCGGCCGCCGTCGAGCACCACGATCTGGTCGGCGTCGACGACGGTGGAGAGGCGGTGCGCCACGATCAGCAGGGTGCGCCGGGCGGCGACCGCGTCGATGGCCCGGCGCAGCGCGGCCTCGTTGCGGGCGTCGAGGTTGCTGGTCGGCTCGTCGAGCAGCAGCACCGGCGGGCCGGCCAGCAGGGCGCGGGCGATCGCCAGCCGCTGCCGCTCGCCGCCGGAGAGCAGCACCCCGCCCTCGCCCACCTGCACGTCCAACCCCTCGGGAGCGCGCTCGGCGAGGTGGCCGAGGTTGACCTCGTCGAGCACCGCGCGCAGCCGGGCCTCGGTGGCCTCCGGCGCGCTGATCAGGAGGTTCTCCCGCAGCGTGCCGGCCAGCACGGGCGCGGACTGCTCGACGTAGCCGATCCGGGCGCGCAGCGCGTCGCGGGGCAGGTCCCGCACGTCGACCCCGTCGATGCGCAACGCGCCCTCGGTGACCTCGTAGAAGCGCTCGACCAACGCCAGCAGCGTCGACTTCCCGGCGCCCGACGGGCCGACCAGGGCGGTGCGGGTGCCGGCCGGCACGGTGAAGCTCACCTCGTGCAGCACCGGCAGGCCGCCGGGGTAGCCGAAGCCCACCCGGTCGAACTCGACGGACGCCGGGGCCCCGCCGGGCAGCGCCCGGGCCGGGACGGACGCGGGCCGGTCGGCGGCCCCCTCGACCGGCACGGCGAGCATCTCCTCGATGCGCTGGAGCGCACCCAGCCCGGTCTGCAACTGGGTGTAGGCGTGCACCGCCTGCCCGAGCGGAAGGACCAGGAAGAACAGGAACATGATGAAGGCGACCAGGTCGCCGACGGTGATCGCGCCCGCCGCCACCCGCGCCCCGCCCACCCCGAGGACCAGCAGGAACGCCCCCTGGATGGTGACGCTGCTGGCCGGGCCGACGAACGCCTGCACCCGGGCCACCCGCAGGCCCGCCGCGTACGCCCGCGCGGCGCTGACGCCGATCGCGTCCGCCTCGCGCCGCTCCGCCCGCGCCGCCCGGATCGTCCGGGCTGCGGAGATGGCGCGTTCCACCGCCGAGGTCATCTCGCCGACGCGTTCCTGGGCGGCGCGGGCCAGGCCCCGCACCCGGTGGGCGAAGGCGACGGCGATGCCGATGCCGGCGGCCACCCCGAGCAGGGTCACCCCGAACAGCACCGGGTCGAGCAGGACCATCGCGCCCCCCGCGCCGAGCACCATCACGGCGCCGGTGACGACCTCGAACAGGCCGGAGGTGACCACCGCGCGCAGCAGGGTGGTGTCCGAGCCGACGCGGGAGAGCAGGTCGCCGGTGCGGCGGCGGTCGTACTCGGCGATCGGCAGCCGCAGCAGGTGGCCGGCAAGCCGCCGCCGGGTGCCCAGCACGACCCCCTCCGCGGTGCGTTGCAGAAGGTAGTCCCGCACCCCGCCGATCGCCGCGGCCACCAGCACCAGGGCGACCAGCGCCGCGACCAGGCCGGCCACCGACCGGCTGCCGGAGAGCCCGTCCAGCACCGAGCGGGTGAGCAGCGGTTGTGCCAGTGACGCCGCCGCGCCGGCCAGCGACAGCGCGCCCACCACGGCGAGGGTGCCGCGGTGGGCGCGCAGGTACGGCAGCAGGGCGGCCAGGCCGATCCGCCGGTCCGCCACGGGGGCGCCCGGACCGCCGGCGGCGGTCGGCACGGGGTCGTCGGCGGTCGTCACGGGAGCGGCGGTGGTCATGGCTGGCACGGTATCGGGCCGCGCCATCCGCCCGGGGGGCGACGCGGGGCCTCAGACGGTCAGCACCACCTGGAGCTCCTGGCGGCGCCGCTCGGCGAGATCGGTCAGCAGGGCCGGGGCCTGCTCGAACGGCACCACCGCCGAGACGAGGTGCTTGCGGATCACGTCCCCGTACGTGCGCAGCAGGTCGATCGTCTCGGCGGAGAGGCGCTCCCGGTCCCAGGTGGGGGCGAGCCCGCGCGGCACCCGGCCGATCTGCGCGCACCGCAGCGACAGCCCGTTGTGGTGGAACTCCTCGCCGAACCGGACCGCGTCCGCGCCGGCCTGGTAGAAGGCCAGGTCGACGACCGTGCCCTGGGGACGCAGCAGGCGCAGCGCGAGCTGCAACGCCCACGCCTGCCCCCGGCACTGGAACACCACGTCGGCGCCCCGGTCGCCGGGGCCGTGCGCCCAGCGGGTCTTGAGCACCACCGCCGGGTCGTCGGCCTCCGGGTCGAGGGTCTCCAGGCCCAGCGCCTCGGCGACGGCCCGCCGCTGCGGGGTCGGGTCGAGCACCACCACCGAGGCGGCGCCGTGCCGCTTGGCGAACAGGGCGGTGAGCAGGGCCACCACCCCGCTGCCGACGACCGCGACCCGGCGGCCCCGCACCCCGTCGCCCAGCGACCGCACGTCGGCGCCGTGCAGGTCGGCGGCGGCGTGCAGCACCCCGTTGGCGCAGATCGGCCCCATGTGCGCGACGTAGACGCCGAGCAGCGGGTCGAGGTCCTCGGGCAACGGCACGAACCGCTCGGCGACCGGGTCGGCGACCCAGCCGGTGCGGTGTCCGTACGTCATCGCGCCGACGGTGCCCACGGCGACGGCGGGCGTACGGCTCTCCACCACCCGGCCCACCTGCATGTAGCCCAGCCGGGTCACCGGGTACGGGGTGCTGGCCGCGCCCGGCTGGAAGAGCCCGAGGTCGGCGTTCCAGGTGACGTTGAGGTAGGGGTTGGTGCCCTTGACGTAGCTGAGTTCGGTGCCCGCGGAGACGCCGCTGAACAGCGTCTCGACCCGGAACGTGCCGTCGGTCAGCTCGGCGGCGTCCTGCTCGACCAGCTCCACCCGGCCCGGGCCGCTGACCACCACGACGTGGTCACGCATCGACGGTCACCCCCGCGGCGAGCGGCGCGGCGACGGGCGTGTCCAGCCGTACGGGCCGGCCGGTGCGGGCGGAGTCGGCGACCGCGAGGGCGAGCCGCTGGGTGCCGAGGGCCTCGGCGTACGGGACGCGGACGTCGTCGCCGACGCCCCGGACCGCGTCGACGAAGGCCCGGTCCACGGCCACCCGGGCGGCCTCGGGGTCGGCGTCGAAGCGGCGTTCCCCGTCGGCGTCGCGTACGACCAGGCCGTCCTCGCTGAGCGAGAGGGCCAGCCCGTCGGCGAGGATCTCCAGTCCGGCGCGGTGCTTCCAGCCGAGCACGCAGGCGGCGGTGAGCGTGCCGACCGCGCCGCCGGCGAAGCGCAGCGTCGCGGTGGTCACCGAGTCGATGTCGGCGCCGTCGACGGGCGGCGGGGTGCCGTTGCCGTACGCGGTGACCTCGGTGGCCTCGCCGACCAGGCACCGGATGAGGTCCAGCACGTGGGCGGCCTGCTCGACCACGGGGCCGCCGGAGCGGTCCCGCCGCGACCACCAGGCCACCGGGGGCACCTTGTCCCACCACGCGCCGCTGACCATCCGCACCGGACGGTCGCCGAGCAGTTCCCGGGCCTGCTGGACCACCGGCAGGTACCGCCAGTGGTGCCCGACGCCGGTGAGCAGCCCCCGCCCGGCCACCAGGTCGGCGATGCGCTCGGCGGTCACCAGGTCGACGGCGACCGGCTTCTCGACGAACATCGGCACACCGGCCGCGACGACCGCCTCCTCGGCCGGCCCGTGGGCGAACGGCGGCACGCAGACGTAGACCGCGTCCGGCCCGGCGGCCAGCAGTTCCTCGACGTCGCCGAAGGTCCGGGCGCCGTGCGCGTCCGCCAGTTCCGCCGCCGCCTCCGGCACCACGTCGGTCACCCCGAGCAGTTCCACGTCCGCGAAGCCGCCCAACACCCGGGCGTGGCGTTGCGCCACCCCGCCGGCCCCAACCAGTCCCACCCGGCACGTGCGCATGTAAGAGCCCCTTCGCCACAGTTTCGCGTTCGGCGACTGCACTCCCCCCGCGTGCGCGCAACCAAACGTTCACCAGGGCGGAACCCGGTCACGTCACTGACGTGATCAAGCTGTTAGGCATGCTGCGTTAGCGCGAGTGCGGTAGTGGGAAAAACAGGGAAGGTTTTTCCGCCACGATCTGGGGGTGCCTGTGCGGAATACGGAAACGATGGTGTCACCGGTGGTGGAGGCGTGGGCCACCTACCGCACCACGTCGGCGGGTGACTGGCCGGCGCGGCGGCTGATCCGCGCCAAGGGGGACAGCAGGGTCAGCGTGGTCCTGCCGGCCCGAAACGAGGAGGCCACGGTCGGCGCGATCGTGTCGACGATCCGCGAGCACCTGATGGAGCGGGTGGCCCTGGTCGACGAGCTGATCGTGGTGGACTCCCGGTCCACCGACCGCACCGCCAGCGTGGCCCGCGCCGCCGGCGCGGAGGTGGTGAGCCAGGACGCGATGACCCGGGGCCTGCCCCGGCTGACCGGCAAGGGCGACGCGCTCTGGGCCGGGTTGGCCGCAGCCGAGGGCGACGTGGTGGCGTTCATCGACGCCGACCTGCGCGAGTTCCGTCCGCACTTCGTGACCGGGCTGATCGGTCCCCTGCTGACCGATCCCTCGGTGGACTTCGTGAAGGGCTTCTACCACCGCCCGCTGGTCGGGGCGTCGAGTGTGGAGGCCGACGGCGGCGGGCGGGTGACGGAGCTGATGGCCCGGCCGATGCTGAACCTGTTCTGGCCCGAGCTGGCGGGCTTCGTGCAGCCCCTCGCCGGTGAGTACGCCGGCCGCCGGGAGGTGCTGGAGCGGGTGCCGTTCGTCTCCGGCTACGGGGTCGAGACGGCGATGCTCATCGACCTGCTCGAGCTGGTCGGGTTGGACGCGCTGGCCCAGGTGGACCTGGGCGAGCGCAAGCACCGCCACCAGGACACGGCCGCGCTGGGCCGGATGTCGGCCCAGATCATGCTCACCGCCTGGTCGCGGCTGCAGCGGCGCGGCTGGGCGGCACCGGGGGCGATGCCCGCCGCCCTGCTGACCCAGTTCCGGCGCGGCGGCTCCGACGCCCTGCCGAACCTGGACCGGGAGATCGTCGTCAGCGACGTCTCCGTCGAGGAACGGCCGCCCCTGGCCGAGCTGCGGCACCGTATCCCCCGCCGACGGGTCGCCGCGGCGTGACCACGCGACCCCCCGTGACCGCGAACGACCGGACGCGGACGGCCCAGGCCCCCGCCGAGGGAAGGAATCCCGCATGAGCCTCACCGTCCTGATGAACGCCGGTCCGTGGCTGTCCGTGCCACCGCCCGGCTACGGCGGCATCGAGAACGTGATCGCGACGCTGGTGCCGGAGCTGCGCCGGCTCGGCGTACGGGTGGTGCTCGCGTCGGTCGACAGCAGCACCCTGCCGGTCGACGAGAAGTTCTCCGTCTTTCCCGACGGGCAGTTCCACGCCCTGCAACGGCCGTACAACCAGGTCTGCGGCATCTCCCAGGCGCACCTGAACGGCGTGGTGCGCGCGTTGCACTCGCGCGACGACATCGACCTGGTGCACGACCATGTGGAGGCGGTCGGCCTGGCGACGCTCGCCGCGATGGGCCCGGACGCCCCGCCGGCCCTGCACACGCTGCACTGGGACCTGGCCAAGCACCCGGCGCTCTACGGCAACGTCGACGGCGGCGACCGGGTCCGGGTCAACGGGGTCTCCGCCTCGCAGCTGGCCCGCGCGCCCCAGGCGTTGCGGGAGCACTCGGTGGGCCACGTGCACCTGTCCACCCCGCTCGCCGTCGACGCGGACCGTCGGCCCCGGGTGGAGAAGGGCGACTATCTGATCATCCTTGGCCGGATCAACCCGGGCAAGGGCCAGGACGTGGGCGCGCGCCTCGCCCGGCGGGTGGGGGTGCCGCTGGTGCTCGCCGGGCCCGTCGGCCCGTACCACCGGCCGGAGGACCTGGCCGCCGCCGGGGACGAGGCCCGGCAGAACCCGGACGTCCGGTTCTTCTACGACGAGGTGGCGCCGCACGTCGACGGTGACCTGGTCCGCTGGGTGGGCACCGTGGCCGGGCAGGAACGCGACGACCTGCTGGCCGGCGCCCGGGCCTCGCTGTTCCCGCTGCGCTGGGAGGAGCCGGGCGGCACGGCGGTGGTCGAGTCGCTGGCCCTGGGCACGCCGGTGGTGGCCACCGCCCGGGGCTGCCTGCCCGAGCTGATCGAGCACGGCCGCACCGGCCTGCTCACCGCCGACGAGGATGAGCTGGGCGATCTGCTGCTGGCCGCCGGCCTGCTGGATCCGGACGAGTGCCGGCGCGAGGCCGCCGTCCGCTTCACCCCCGCGGTGATGGCCGAGAAGTACGTGGGCCTCTACGAGCGGGTCCGCCAGCTCGCCGCCGCACCGCGCCTGCAACCGGCCTGACCGGCGATCCGCACCCCGGGGCCGGCCCGCCGTCACGGTGGGCCGGCCCCGGCTGTGTGCCGGCGCCTGGATGGGGCGGTCCCCCGGCGGTGGGGTTTGACGGTGGGGGCAGCGGGAAGGCGCGATCCACTCAGCGTTCTCGCACAGTGAGGAGACGGCGGTGACCGGTCCCATGGCGCACTCCCGCGCCCGGCACAACCCGGCCGACGGCAGGGCTCCCGTCCGGCGGGCCGCCACCGCCGTGGCGGTGGTCTTCCTCCTGGTCGGCGTGCTCGGCTTCGTGCCGGGCATCACCAGCAACTTCGGCGACCTGCGCTTCGCCGGGCACGACTCCGAATCCAAGCTGCTCGGCCTGTTCCAGGTCTCGGTGCTGCACAACATCGTCCACCTGCTCTTCGGGGTGGCCGGGCTGCTGCTGGCCCGCACCGTCACGGGCGCGCGGACGTACCTGGTCGGCGGCGGCGCGATCTACCTGGTGCTCTGGCTCTACGGCCTGGTGATCGACCATGACAGCGCGGCCAACTTCATCCCGGTCAACAACGCCGACAACTGGCTGCACCTGTTCCTGGGCCTGGGCATGATCGCGCTCGGCATCCTGACCACGCGGGACCGGACCCGCCGGTGACGCATCGTGACCGGCCGGGGCGGCGACGCCCCGGCCGGTCCGTTTGACCCTCCGCGCGGCCGGGTAGTTCGCAGATCCCCGACGATGCGAAACGAGGGCGCCCGATGCCGAGCCGGATCACCTGCGAGGTGCACGACGAGTCGCCGGTGACCGTCGTACGCCTGCGTGGCGACCTCGATCTCGGCACGATGCGCACGGTGCACGACGCGCTCGACGGCTGCCTCGCCAGCCAGCCCGACGCGCTCGTGGTCGACCTCACCGACGTCACCGTCCGTGACCGTCTCGCCCTCTCGGTCTTCGTCGCCATCGCCCGTCGCGCGGCCGGCTGGCCGGCGGTGCCCGTCGTGCTGTGCGCCCCGCCGGGCGAGGCGGCGACCTGGCTGGCCCAGTCGACCGCCTGCCGGGTGGTGCCCGTGCGCCGCGACTGCGACGAGGCGACCCGGGTGGCGAACGCGGCGGCGGCGCCCCGGCTGCGGGCCCGGCTCGAACCGGTGGCGGAGGCCTGCCGGCGGGCGCGGGAGCTGGTCACCGACGCGTGCGCCCGCTGGAACCTGCCGGAGACCGTCGGGCCGGCGTCGCTGGTGCTCAGCGAGCTGGTCGGCAACGTCGTCCGGCACGCCGGCACGCCGATGCAGGTGACGCTGACCCTGTGCCGGCCGTACCTGCACCTGGTCGTCGCCGACGGCAGCCGGACCGCGGTCCGGGCCGGCGCCGCCGACCTGCGCGCCGAGGGCGGCCGGGGGCTGATGCTCGTCCGCGAGACGGCCCAGCGGTGGGGCAGCGCCCCCGCCGGCGACGGAAAGGTCGTCTGGGCCATCCTGCCCGCGAATTGACCGAATTTACCACTCTCGCCTGAATAACCCCTGTCGCCTGGTTTCATGGGATGCGGGGCGGGTAGCCGCGCCGTCCTATCTGTCGTCTGGCGGGGTGAGAGTCACATGCCCAAGCGGGTAACCACGGAACCACGCGACCGAGGACCGGCGATCCTGGCGCCGGCACGCTTCGGCGGCTACCCCGGGCCGCTGCGCAAGGCGCTTCCCGGCGGCAAACTGACCCGGTTCCTGGCCACCACCGACCACAAGCAGATCGGCCTGCTCTACCTGCTGACCTCGTTCGGCTTCTTCCTGGTCGCCGGGATCCAGGCGATGCTGATGCGCGCCGAGTTGGCCCGGCCCAACTTGCAGTTCCTCTCGGCCGAGCAGTACAACCAGCTCTTCACCTCGCACGGCGCGGTCATGCTGCTGCTGTTCGCCACCCCCGCGGCGTTCGGGTTCGCCAACTACATCGTGCCGATCCAGATCGGCGCCCCCGACGTGTCGTTCCCCCGGCTCAACGCTCTCGCGTACTGGCTCTACCTGTTCGGCGGCCTGATGGTGCTCGGGGGATTCCTCACCCCGGGCGGCTCCGCCGACTTCGGCTGGACCGCGTACTCGCCGCTGAGCAGCCAGGAGCACTCCCCCGGCGTCGGCGCCAACATGTGGGTGATCGGCCTGGTGATCTCGGGGCTGGGCACCATCCTCGGCGCCGTCAACCTGATCACCACGATCCTCACCCTGCGCGCGCCGGGCATGACCATGTTCCGGATGCCGATCTTCACCTGGAACATGCTCTTCACCAGCGTGCTGGTGATCCTGGTGTTCCCGCTGCTCGCCGCCGCGCTGCTGGCGCTCGCGGCCGACCGGCTGCTCAACGCCCACGTGTACGACCCGGGGACCGCCGGCCCGATGCTCTACCAGCACCTGTTCTGGTTCTTCGGCCATCCCGAGGTCTACATCATCGCGATTCCGTTCTTCGGCATCATCACCGAGATCATCCCCGTCTTCTCCCGCAAGCCGATCTTCGGATACACCGGCCTCGTGCTGGCCACCATCGCGATCACCGTGCTGTCGATGACCGTGTGGGCCCACCACATGTTCGCCACCGGCCAGGTGCTGCTGCCGTTCTTCAGCATCCTGAGCTACCTGATCGCGGTGCCCACCGGCGTGAAGTTCTTCAACTGGATCGGCACCATGTGGAAGGGGCAGATCACCTTCGAGACGCCGATGCTCTTCGCGATCGGCTTCCTGGTCACCTTCCTCTTCGGCGGCCTCACCGGGGTGCTGCTGGCCAGCCCGCCGGCGGACTGGCACACCCACGACACGTACTTCGTCGTCGGGCACTTCCACTACGTGCTGTTCGGCACGGTGGTCTTCGCGCTCTTCGGCGGCTTCTACTTCTGGTGGCCGAAGATGACCGGACGGCTGCTCGACGACCGGCTCGGCAAGGCCCACTTCTGGACCATGTTCCTCGGCTTCCACGGCACCTTCCTCGTCCAGCACTGGCTGGGCAACGAGGGCATGCCCCGCCGGTACGCCGACTACCTGCCGTCCGACGGGTTCACCGCCCTGAACACCATCTCCAGCATCTCCGCCTTCGTGCTCGGCGCGTCCACGCTCTTCTTCATCTGGAACGCCTGGAAGTCCTGGCGCTACGGGGCGATGGTGAACGTCGACGACCCGTGGGGCTTCGGCAACTCGCTGGAGTGGGCCACCACCTGCCCGCCGCCGCTGCGCAACTTCGACCGGATGCCCCGGATCCGCTCGGAGCGACCCGCCTTCGACGCCAAGTACGGTCCGCTCGTCGCCGACCTCGGCCGGGACCTGCCCCAGCGCACCACGAAGCCGCCGCAGGACTTCGGCGACGAGCTGCACCGCGAGAGGCACGTGCCCGAGGCGCCGGCCGCCGAGGGGGCGCACGGCGCGCGGGAGGCCGCCGCGTTCCAGCCCGCGGCGCAGTCCGGGGCCCGGCCCGTGGACGTCCCCGAGCCGGACGACATCCGTCGGCCCAGCTTCGAGCAGACCGACGAGCCGGAGGAGACCCGCCCCGGCGGTGACCGGGAGCCGCAGGCCAGGGAGCGCTGGCGGCATCCGCGCGGGCCCGGCGACACGCCCGAGCGCTGAGCGGGCGTACGCGAGAGGGCCGGCACCCCGGGGGTGCCGGCTCTCTTCGCGACGTGGTCTCAGCCCTCGCGGGCCGCCGCCAGGCCCGCCGCGGTGAGTGAGCGGCGCACGGCCGGCTGGACGCGGGTCAGCCGTAGCGGTACCCCGGTGCGGGCGGCGGCCTCGCGGCCCGCCATCAGCGCGGCGATGCCGCCGGCGTCGAAGCCACCGGCGCCCACCAGGTCGACCACCACCTCGGCGGGCTGCCCGGTCACCGCCTCCAGCATCGCCCGGCGGAGCTGGTCCGCGCCGTCCCGGTCGACCTCCCCGCCGACCTCCACGACCACCCGGTCGCCGTTGTGCCGCACCGAGATCCTGGTCTTCGCCGGCTCGGACGACTCGGCGGTCCCGTTCTGCCACGGCGGCGGGGCGTCGGCCAGCATCGCCTGACGCAGCCAGGTCAGCGCCCGCGACAGCAGCCGGGAGACGTGCATCTGGGAGATGCCGAAGCGGGCGGCGATCTCCGCCTGGGTCTGGTTGCCGTAGAAGCGCATGGCCAGGATGCGCCGCTCCCGCCAGGGCAGCCGGTGCAGCAGCCCGCTGACCGTCACCCGGTCGTCGACGGACTCCAGCGCGTTGTCGGACTCGCCGACCAGGTCGCCGAACTCCGCCGAGCTCTCCCCGCCGACGGGGGCGTTCAGCGAGGCCGGACTGTAGCCGGCGGCCGACTCCAGCGCGGCGAGGATCTCCTCCTGCGGGGTCTCCAGCCGTTCCGCCAGCTCGGCGACCGTCGGGGCCCGGGACAGCTCGCTGGTCAGCGCGGAGGTGGCCTGCCCGACCTCCAGGATCAGGTCGCGCAGCCGGCGCGGCACGTGCACGCCCCAGGTGCGGTCGCGGAAGTGCCGCTTGATCTCGCCGACGATGGTGATGGCCGCGTATGCGGTGAAGGAGCCCCGCTCGGGGTCGTACCGGTCGACGGCGTTGACCAAGCCGAGCCGGGCGACCTGCTCCAGGTCCTCCAGCGGCTCGCCCCGCCCCCGGTAGCGGCGGGCCAGCCGGCCCGCGAACGGCAGGGCGAACCGGACGAGGTCGTCACGTGCCTCCTGGCGTCGTTCGGGCGGTAGGCCCTCGATCCGCGCCGCGTACGCCAGTGCGGCCGCGTCGAGGTCCTCCAGACCCCGATCGGTCGGAGGTGGTGTGGTCGTGGTGGTCTGTCCGAACATCCGCGCCTCCCTCAGGAAGGTCCCCCGCCCGGATTCAGGAAACCGGTCGTGCGCGCGCGTGGTCGCACCACGCCCGGGCCGGAAAATGGGTCACATGACTGGGATGTCAGCGGGCGACGGCGCCACGCCGGACGGCGTGATCAGGCCGTCGCAGCCAGCGGTGTTCCCGCTCCGTAGGTACTCAATCACGGGACCCGGGGTTCGCGAGGATGTTTCGAAAGGGCCGACTCAACAGACGAGTAACCCCTGGTGGGAGCCGCCGTCGCGCAGCGCCGCGAGAGCCTCGGGGACGGTCATCAGCGGCGGCGTCGGCAGGTCGTACGGCTGCGCCCGCAGCACCTCCGTCGCCCGGCGGGTGGGCACCGAGGTGACCGGGTAGCCGCGCGCCGAGGTGCGGTCCAGCGCCCGCCGGCGGCGCCCGAAGCCGGCGACGGCCAGCCACTGGGGCAGCCCGGCCAGCGCCGGCGACCGCAGGCCGGGCGGCTCGGGCAGCACGTCCACCGAGCTGAACGGCTCGCTCCCGGCGAGCCACCACTCCGCCGCCTCCACGCTGCGCCGGGTGGCGTTCTCGCACCAGTACGGCACCATGCCGGCCCGGACCACCTGCCACGGGTCGAGGAGCCGGCCGCACTCCACCACCAGCCGGTCGCCGGTCTTGCCGGCCGCGCGCAGCCAGCGCCGGTACAGGTCGGCGGTCGCGGCGCTGAGCGCCTCCGGCCGCGGCACGAGGACCCGGTGCAGCGCATGCCCGTGCCCGCCGGCCCACTCCTGGACGCCGGCCTCGAAACCGGACTCCACGCCGTGTTCCGCCGGCTCGGGCGGCGAGGCAACCTCCGGCGGCTCCCAGTGCGCGCCGTCCCCGCCAGCCGAACGGAGCACCTGGCGCAGGGCGTGGCTGTCCGGGTGGAAGTCGACCGGGTCGAGGCCGCTGCCCGGGCAGCCGACCTGGAAGCTGTGCCCCGGGGCGGAGTCGAAGACCGGCCAGGTGCGGGCGTCGCGCAGCAGCAGCACCGGGGCGCCGGGCTCCAGCCGGTCGGCCAGGAACCGCGCGTACGCGGCCGGCAGGGACCGCCACCGGGCCGCCAGCGACACCGTGGCGCCGGCCAGCGCGCCCCGGCTCGCGGGGCAGTGCACCTGACGGACGTGCAGGTCGGCGTTGCCGCCGAGGAGACGGGCGGTGAGGGCGGCACCGTGGTCCAGGGCGGCCTGCGGCCGGTCGACGGCGCCCTGCGCCCAGTGCACGGTCATCTCGAACCCGGCCGGTAGCCAGGGCACGCCGAGCGCCATCGCCAGGTGCGCGGCCGCGCCGTGCGGGGAGCCGATCAGGGCGCCCGGGTAGCGGCGGCGCGGGTACTGCTCGGCGAACCAGCGGGCGACCCGGCCCGCGTCGACCTCGGCGGTCTGGCCGGGGGTGAGCGCCACCCGGCCGGCCGCCCGGATCACCGCCGCCCGGCGCACCGGTTCGGGCGCGCCGACGAACCGAGACAGCGGCCCCGGGTGTCCCGGGTGTCCGAGGTCGGCGCAGTCGGTGCCGCGCAGCGCCCGCGCGGTGGCGGCCACCAGCACCCGCGCGGCGCTGCCGGCGGCCACCACCCGGTCGCCCGCCAGCCCGGCACCCTCGGCCGTGAGCCCCTTGCGCACCTTGTGCCCCGGCTCCACCTTGCCTCGTTCGCTCACCACGCGGCCCGGCTTCCCGTCCCGATGGGGTTCAAACGGGGCATCCCCCACCGGGCGGGAGCAATCAGAAGATCCCGGGCGGGCCGCCGCCGAACCGCCGAACCGGGTGACGACGCCGGTCACGCACCGCGACGGCACGCCGGTGAGCTGGGGTTTCAGTGCCGGAGCAAGGGGCACTTCAGCGCCCATGCGCACCGACGACGACACTCCCGCGGCAGCCACCATCACCCCCTACCAGGACGGCCCGCTGCTGGTCCGGGGCGACTTCGCCCTGGTCACCCCCGACGGGGAGACCATCGACGCGCGGCGGGGCACGGTGGCCCTGTGCCGCTGCGGGAAGTCGGCGCTCAAGCCGTTCTGCGACGGCACCCACAAGGCCGTCAACTTCCGCGCCGCCCCCACCCGCGAAACCCCCTGACCCCTGCCCCTGCCCCGCCCTGCCCCCACCCACGCGCGCCCCGGTGGCCGGCTGCGGCGATTGGACGCGTCGATCATGCACTTCTGGTGGGCGGAAGCTGGTGTTTCGAGGCTTTTGCGGGGCGCCACAACTGCATGATCCACGGACGGCACGGCGGGGCGGGGCGGGCCGCACGGCGGGGCGGGGCGGGGTGAAGCCGGGTGGGTCAGGCGACGGCGGCGGGTCGGCCGCCGGGGCGCGGGCGGTCGCGCAGGTCGATGCGGATCGGCGCGGCGGTGGCGCGCAGGGAGGTGCGGCCGGCGGTCCAGGCGTCCAGCAGGTGTGCGGCGAAGAGCCGGTCCACCGCCAGCGCGGCGGCGGCGCCGAAGAGGACGTCCGGGGCGAGCGCCGGCTCCACCCGGACCAGCCCGCCGCACAGGTCGTGGGCGGCGATCTGCTCGTGCACCGCGTCGGCCTCGACGTGCTCGTCGTAGAAGCGGGTGGCCGGCCCGTCCAGGCCGAGCCGTCGCAGCCCGTTGCCGTACCGGCGGTTCGGCAGCGAGGAGGTCATCTCGTACGCGGCGAGGTGCCCCAGCAGCGCCCCGCGCAGCCGCCGGTGCAGCCCGAACAGCGACATGAGGTTGTTGGTGGCCAGGGTGACCGCCGGAACGGTGTCCAGGTGGGCGGCGTAGCCGGTGTCCAGCCCCAGCTCGGCCAGGGTGACCCGGAACAGCTCGGCGTGCATCCGGTCCAGTCGCCCGTTGCCGTACTCGTCCATCTGGATCTCCACCAGGGCGGCCTTCGCCGGCCCGCCGAGGCGGGGCAGGGCCCAGCTGTGCGGGTCGGCCTCGCGCAGGTGGTAGATCGAGCGGTGCGTGACGAACTCCCGGAACTGGGCCAGCGACGCCCGGCGTTGCAGGTGGCCGGCGAGCGACGGCCCGTCGTCGGCGGCGACCACGTCGGCCAGCGCCGCCGGCATCCCGCCGGGCAGCGCCGCCGGCAGGGGCCCCACCAGCGCGCGCACCGCCGCCTCGAAGTGCCGTTCGGCGTACGCGCGCAGCGCGAGCAGGGAGGGCTGCCACTCCCAGTCCTCGTCGACGCCCTGCCAGCCCCGGTAGTGCAGCTCGTAGCAGCAGAAGAGGGTGAGCTGGAGGTCCTCGTCGGTGAGGGCGTCGGCGGGGGCGAGCCCGGCGCCGAGCCCCGCCGGAAGGTCGTGCGGCGCCCGCCGCAGCGCGTCCAGCAGCGCCGTCGACACCGGCCCACGGGGCTGCGGCAGGGGCGCGGGGCCGTACCGGCGGTCCGGGGCTTCTGACAAGGTGACCTCCAGCGTCGTACTGCCCGTCCTCAGTGCCCCTCGACTGGAGCGTTAAACGAGGTCGTCGACCTCCACGGCCACCCCGGCGGCGAGCATCCGGTCGCGTACCCGCCGGGCGGCGTCGCCCTCGGCGAACACCTCGCGCAGGTCCGCGAACGCGGGCTCGGGCGGCGCCAGCCGCACCGCCGGGTCGACCACCGCCTCCAGTACGCAGGGCCGGTCGGCCGCCAGCGCCTCGTCCCAGGCCGCCCCCACCAGCTCCGGCCGGTCGACCCGCACCCCGTGCAGGCCGAGCAGGCGCGCCCAGCCGGCGTACGGCACGTCGGGCCGGCGGCGCGTCGGGTCGGTCGGCGTACGACCGCCGCCCATGCCGGACAGGTCCCGGTTGTTGAGCACCAGCACCACCAGGCGGGGATCGCGCCACTCCCGCCAGTGGTGTGCCACGGTGATCAGCTCGGCCAGCCCGTTGAGCTGCATCGCGCCGTCGCCGAGCAGGGCGACCACCGGCTGGTCCGGGGCGGCGAGCTTGGCCGCCACGGCGTACGGCAGGGCACAGCCCATCGTGCCGAGCGTGCCGCAGAGCTGCGCGTTGACGCCCGGCGGCAGCTCCAGGTGCCGGGCGTACCAGTACATGACCGATCCGACGTCCACCGCCACCGCCCCGCGCGGCGGGACCCGGGTGGAGAGTTCGTGCAGCACGAGCTGCGGGTTCACCGGCTCGGCGGGGGCGGCGGCCCGGTCGGCCCGCTCGGCCCGCCACCGGTCGACCGAGCCCTCGACGGTCTCCCGCCACCGGGCGTTCGGCCGGTCGGGCACCCGGGCCAGCAACGCCCGCAGCGTCTCCTGGGCGTCGCCCACGAGCGGCACGTCCACCGGGTAGCGGGTGCCGATCCGGCGGCCGTCGATGTCGATCTGCACCGTGCGGGCCTGCCCCGGCATCGGGAAGTAGTCCGTCCACGGATCGTTCGTGCCGATGAGCAGCAGCGTGTCACAGCCGCCCATCAGCTCGGCGGCGGCCGGGGTGCCGACCTCGCCGAGCACGCCGGCGTGGAAGGGCAGCCGTTCGTCGAGCACCGGCTTGCCCAGCAGCGAGGCCGCCACCCCGGCGCCGAGCCGGTCGGCGAGGGCGACGATCTCTCCGGCCGCGCCCCGGCCGCCCTGCCCGACCAGGATCGCGCTCCGCCGGCCGTTGGCGAGCAGTTGGGCGGCCGCGTCCAGGTCGGCGTCGTGCGGCAGGACCCGGGCCAGCGGCTCGCCCGGCGTCGCCGAGAGCACCCCGGCCGCGTGGGACTGCAGGTCGGGCACGGTGGCCTCCTGCAACTGCCGCGGCAGCACCACGCAGACCGGGCTGCGGGTGGCGGCGGCCGTGCGGAACGCCTGGTCGAGCAGGGCCGGCACCCCGTCGGGCGTACGGCCGTAGCGGACGAACTGGTTGCACACGTCGGCGAACAGCCGGCTCAGGCCGATCTCCTGGTGGGCGCCGCCGAGCGGGCCCGAGACGTCCTCGCCGACGATCGCCACCACCGGCTTGCTGTCCAGCTTGGCGTCGTAGAGGCCGTTGAGCAGTTGCACGGCGCTCGGCCCTTGGGTGGCCAGGCAGACCCCGATCCCGCCGGTGAACTTGGCGTGCCCGGTGGCCATGTAGGAGGCGGTCTCCTCGTGCCGGGCCGGCACGAACTCCGGGTCCCCGCCCGAGGCGTCCAACGCCTCGACCACCGGGGCGATGGCCTCCCCGGGGTAGCCGAAGACCCGCGGCACCCGCCAGGCGCGCAGGCGCTCGACCACCAGGTCGGCCACCGTACGCTCAGCCATCGCCACGCCCCGGGGTGCCGGAGTCGACGTAGCGCAGCACCGCGCCGACGCCGTCAGTCAGCTCCGGTGCCTCGTCCGGGCCCAGCACGGTCAGCTCGGCGTCGGTGCCGACCAGCGCGCGCACGAGGGCGGCGTCGGCGCGGACCTTCTCCGGGTCGCGTACGGACATGGCGGCGAGCTGCCCCGGGTCGGTGGCGATCTCGGTCGGGTCCGGCCCGATCCAGAGTTCCCCGGTGGCGGACGGGTCGTCGACGATGAGCATCGTCTCGACCTGGTTGCGTTGCAGGGCGGACACCACGGCGTCCAGCCCGGCGCCGACGTCCTCCTGCATGCCGAACCGGTCCAGCACGGCGGTGATCCGCTGGTCGGCCACCTCGGCGATGGTCTGCACGGTGAGGTCGTCGAGCAGGCTCTGGTCGGCGCCGCCGCCCCGGGACCCGGCGTCGGTGCGCACCATCAGGTCCTGCCAACGTTCGGGCATCTGGGCGGCGATCACGCCGGTGGCGCGCACGTCGCCGGCGACCACCACCACCTCCGCGCCGACCTTCTCGGCCAGCTCCACCGTGGCGGCGGTGACGTCGCCCGCGTTGTGGTGCCAGGCCTCCATGGCGGCCCGCTGGTGGTGCGACTGCGACCAGCCGCCGGGCTGCACCCGGCGCAGCTGGAAGTCCTCCCGGCCGCTCACGTGGGCCCGGCGCGGGACGCCGCCGGCGCTGATCGCCATGGCGTCGGCGCCGGTCCGGTCGGCCAGCACCCGGACCCAGGCCACCTGCTCGCCGCGTTGCGCCAGCATGGGCATCACGTGCGGCAACGAGGTGTACGCGGCCAGGTCCCGCAGCGGCGGGGCGGAGAGGTACTCCGACAGCACCACCCGGCCCCGGGCGCCGAAGACCGCCAGCCCGTAGCCGCCGGGCATCGGATCGTGGCCCCGCACGACGCGTTCGACGGCGTCGATGGTGTCCACGTCGGCGCGCTGCTGTTGAAGTTGGTCACGCAGGGCGCGCCAGCGCAGATCGAGCGCCGGGTGGGCGTCCTCGGTGTTGGCGGACGCGTCCAGGTACACCGAGACCCACGGCCCCGGCCGGTCGTAGAGCGGGCGCAGGAAGGACAGCTGCATGCTCGACCCCTTTCCAGCTCGGCCCCCCGCTTACCCGTGCCGCTGCGGTTGTCACCTGGCCGCCGCGAGCGCGTGACCGCATTTCATTCATGTCGTTCAACCCGGACGACCGATACCATGAGTGAACGCAACCGGACTCTGGGTGGTGGAGATGGACAGCGACCTGCACATCCGGCGGATCGTCCATCCGACCGGCCGGATCGTCACTGGGCGGATCGTCCGGCTGATGGACGGCTACCCGCGCGAGGTGCGCATCGGCCAGCCGGTGCTGGTCGCGGTGCTCGTGGCGGCCGGGATCGCCGGCCTGCTGATGGCGCTGGCCCGCTCCCTGTTCTCCGCCAGCTCCGGCGCGGCCCGACGAAGCTTCAAGGACCTGAAGAAGGGCCCGGAATACCTGGTCACCCCGGTGCGGCTGCGCGACGCCGCCGGGCGGCTCTGCGAGGTCGAGCTGCACGGGCACCTGCCGCAGAGCGCCCTGCACCCGGCCGACCACGTGCAGCTCACGTTGCGCCCGCAGGGCGACCCGGACCTGCCGCCGAAGATCGAGCGGATCGTGAACCTGACGACGGGCCAGCTGCTCACCCCGCGTACCGCCACTCTGTGGTCGCACCTCGGGCCGCCGCTGCTGCTCCAGGCGGTGCTGGGCGCGGTGCTGGTCGCCGCCGTGCTGGCCTGGTCCACGCTGACCTGACGGCCGGCGCGGTTTCCGGCGGCGCGCCCGCGGGCACGGTGGCGGACATGTTCGAGGGATTCACGCTGGAGCGGATCGACGTCGGCGAGGTCCAACTGCGGGTACGCCACGGCGGCTCGGGGCCACCCGTGGTGCTGCTGCACGGCCATCCGCGCACCCACGCGACCTGGCACCGGGTCGCGCCGCTGCTCGCCCGCGAGCACACCGTCATCTGCCCAGACCTGCGCGGTTACGGCGGCTCGTCGAAGCCGTCGAGCGACCCGGGGCACACCACGTACGCCAAGCGGGCGATGGCCCGCGACGTGGTCGGCCTGCTCGACGCGCTCGGCCACGACCGCGCGGCGGTGATCGGGCACGACCGGGGCTGCTACGCGGCGATGCGCACGGCGCTGGACCACCCGGATCGGGTCAGCCGGCTGGGCGTGCTCGACGGGGTGCCGATCGGCGAGGCCCTGGCGCGCGCCGACGCCCGGTTCGCGGCCCGCTGGTGGCACTGGTTCTTCCTCGGCCAGTCGGACAAGCCGGCGGAGCGGGTGATCACCGCCGACCCGGACGCCTGGTACGGCGGGTCGCCGGCGGCCATGGGCGAGGAGGCGTACGCCGACTACCGCCGGGCCATCCACGACCCGGCGACGGTGCACGCGATGTGCGAGGACTACCGCGCCGGGCTCGGCCCCGACCGGGCGGCCGACGACGCCGACCGGGCCGCCGGGCGGCGGATCGCCTGCCCGGTGCTGTTCGGCTGGTCGGAGCGGGACGACATGGTCGACCTGTACGGCGACCCGGCGGCGATCTGGCGGGACTGGGCCGACGACGTGCGGGTGGCCGCGATCGACTCGGGCCACCACATGGCCGAGGAGGCCCCGGAGCAGCTCGCCGCCGCGCTGGCCGACTTCCTCGCCGGCTGACCGGTCAGCCGACGGGGGTCAGCGGCCGGTCCGGCTCGCCCGCGGTGCGCAGCATCCCGCGCCGGGCGGCCCAGCGTTCGAAGATCAGGGTGGCGAACGGCGGTACGGCGCAGGCCAGGGCCACGAGGGTGGGCCAGGGCCGCCACCGGTGCAGCCGGGCCATCGCGAGGACCAGCAGGCCGTACGCGACGAAGAGCGCGCCGTGGATCGGGCCGAAGATCTGCACGCCGATCTCGTTGCCCGGGGGGCCGTACTTGACGGCCATGCCGATCAGCAGGGCCAGCCAGGAGCAGGCCTCGGCGATCGCCGCCGCCACGAAGAGCCTGGTGATCTTCTCGCGCATCGTCACTCCCCCACCGGTTGCCGCACATGCTAACCACCCCGCCGGCCGCGCCGACGGCACGACGGGCGGAGGCGACAGGGATCACGCGGGCCCGAGCTGGGTACGTACAAGGAGCTTCGGGTCTTCCCCGGCCCGCCCTAAGCGTGCGAGGTTAGGGGAACCAACGGTGACAGGGCGGTGACCATGGGCGAGGACGTCGGCGTACGGACCTTCAGTCGCGAGGACCGGGCCCGCTATCGCGAGAAGGTACGGCGGTGCCTGGACGTCTTCGCCGAAATGCTCCGGGAGTCCCGGTTCGACGTCGAACGGCCGATGACCGGGCTGGAGATCGAGCTGAACCTGGTCGACGACGACTCGTTGCCGACCATGCGCAACGCCGACGTGCTGGCCGCCATCGCCGACCCGGCCTTCCAGACGGAGCTGGGCCAGTTCAACGTCGAGATCAACGTGGCGCCGCGCCGGCTGGCCGGCACCGGCACCCGCGAGTTCGAGGAGTCCGTGCGGGCCAGCCTCAACGCCGCCGAGACCAAGGCGCGGGACGTGGGCGCGCACATGGTGATGATCGGCGTCCTGCCGACGCTGCGGCCGGAGCACCTGACCGCCGAGACGCTGTCGGCCAACCCGCGCTACGCGCTGCTCAACGAGCAGATCTTCGCCGCCCGCGGCGAGGACCTGCGGATCGCGATCAACGGCGTGGAACGGCTCGCGGTCACCGCCGACACCATCACCCCGGAGGCGGCCTGCACGAGCACCCAGTTCCACCTCCAGGTCAGCCCGGCCCAGTTCGCCGACTACTGGAACGCCGCGCAGGTGATCGCCGGTATCCAGGTGGCCCTCGGGGCGAACTCGCCGTTGCTCTTCGGCCGGGAGCTGTGGCGGGAGACCCGCATCCCGCTGTTCCAGCAGGCCACCGACACCCGGCCGGAGGAGATCAAGGCCCAGGGCGTACGCCCCCGGGTGTGGTTCGGCGAGCGCTGGATCACCACGGTGTTCGACCTGTTCGAGGAGAACGTGCGCTACTTCCCGGCGCTGCTGCCCGTCTGCGACGCGGAGGACCCGGCCGAGGCCCTGGCCCGGGGGGACGTGCCGAGGCTCGCCGAGCTGCGGCTGCACAACGGCACCGTCTACCGCTGGAACCGCCCCGTGTACGACGTGCTGAAGGGCCGCCCGCACCTGCGGGTGGAGAACCGGGTGCTGCCGGCCGGGCCGACGGTGCTCGACACCGTGGCCAACGGCGCCTTCTACTTCGGTCTCGTCCGGGCGCTCGCCGAGGCCGACCGGCCGCTGTGGTCGCAGATGTCGTTCAGCGCGGCCGAGGAGAACTTCAACGCCTGCGCCCGCTACGGCATCGACGCCCAGGTCTTCTGGCCCGGCCTCGGTTATCTCCCGGTCACCGAGCTGGTGCTGCGCCGGCTGCTGCCGCTGGCCCACCACGGGCTGGACCGGTGGGGCCTCGACCCCGCCGAGCGGGACCGGCTGCTCGGCGTCATCGAGCAACGCTGCCTGACCGGCCGCAACGGGGCGAGCTGGCAGGTGGAGACCCTGCACCGGTTGGAGTCCGCCGACCATCTCGACCGGCCGGAGGCGCTGCGTGAGGTGGTGCGGCACTACGTGACGCTGATGCACACCAACCGGCCGGTCCACGAGTGGCCCATCCCCTGACCGGGACCACGACGGGGGCGGGGGTGCCCCGCCGGCCCGGACGCGCGTCGGTCCGGGACACGGTCAGGGCTCGACGTCCGGGTCGTCGAGCACGGCTTTGGCGTGGAACACGACGCCGCCGAGGACCTCCCGGACGTTGTGCCAGCGGTCGAGCCGCGCCCCGGCGAAGGTGACGTCGCCGTGGAACGAGGCCCGCCCCTGCCGACCGTCGAGCCGGAAGGCGGCGCTGGCGAACCCGCTGGCGTCGAACCGGGTGGTTCCGTGGAACTGAGCGCCGGTGAAGTCCGCGTAGCCGACCTGGCAGCCGCTGAGGTCGAGGTCGACCAGCGTCGCGCCGCACAGCGGCAGGTTCGTCTCCGGCCAGTGCGGTGGCCGCGCCCCGCCCGGCACTGCGCTCGCCGGACGCAGCCGCTCGGCGAGCAGCCGCTGCGCGTCGCGCCGCGCCTGGACCTCCCCGGCCTGGGCGGGGGTCAGCTCGCCGGTCACGTCGAACGGCAGCGGCACCCGCAGATACGCGCAGACGGCGTCGACCACGCGCTGGCGCAGCTCCGGCCTCGCGTCGCCGAGTTCGCCGAGAGCCCGCAGCCCCACGCGGCGGACAGCGGAATCCCGGTCGGCGAGCTGGCGGGTGCGGGGCGCGACGGGTCCGTCCCGCACGAGCACGCTCGCGCCGTCCGGCCCAGGCTCGGGCACCCAGCCGAGGGGCCAGCACATCGGCTCGCCGTCGGCCGCGCCGGCCCACCGGGCGCCGGTGAGGTCCACGGCGGGCTGGTCCAGGTGCACGAGCCCGCCGAACTCGGCGTCCCGGAACGTCGCCTCCGCGCCGAACCGCGCCTTGCCGAACCAGGCAGGGCCGTCGAAGCGGGCCCACCGGAACGACGCGGCCCCGACGAAACGTGCCCCGTCCCCGCCCTCCGCCCAGCCCTGGTAGTCACCCATCAGGACCGCGGCCGGCCAGCCCGGGTCGTCCTCGTTCGGCTCGTCCCACGGGGCGGGGTCGACGTTCTCGACGTCGTCCCAGGCCGGGTCGTCCTCCCACAGCTCCTCCTCGCCCCGCCCGAACCACGCCATCCCGGCGAAGGCGACCCGGTCGAAGCTGGCCGGGCCCCGGAACCGGGCTCGGCCGAACACGGCGTCGGCGGCGAACCGGGCGTCGTCGAACCGGGTCTCGCCGTGAAAGACCGCACGGGCGAAGACCGCGTCGCCGGTGAACCGGGCGAAGGCGAAGGAGGTCGACCCGAAGAACCGCGTGTCGGCGAAGCGGGCCTCGGCCAGCTCGCAGCGGCCAAGGTCGGCATCCACCAGGGTCGCCCCGGACAGGTCCACGGCGAGGTCCGGCCCCGGCGACGCCCCGGCGCCCTCGGCCGCTCCGGCGGCGTCGGTCGTCCTGGCGCCCTCGCCCGCCCCGGCGCCCTCGCCCGCGCCGTCGACCGCCCCGGCAGCGGGGCGCAGCAGCAGCCCGGCGAGCACCCGCGACGCCTCGCGTCGCGCGTCGGCGTCCGTGCCGTCCGGGGCGGGCGGCGTACGCAGGTAGGCGCAGACCGCGTCGGCCGCGACCTGGCGCAGCGCGGGACGGGCCGCGCCGAGTTCGGCGAGCCGCCGCAGGGCGGACCCCCGCTCCGGGCCCGTCGCCTCGACGACCTGGGCGGCGGTCCGGCACGCCTCGACGCCCCTCTCCTCGACTGCCATGCGCCCTCCAGAACCGACGCGACAGCCCGCCCGCCGGGGTTTCCCGCCGGGGCCGTCCCCCGACGTGCCGGCGCAGGATAGCGGCTGGGGGCGACACACCCCGTCGTCATGGCGCTCTCCGACGGCGTCACCGCCTGCGCCCGCGGCTGCCAACCGCGACCGTCGGCCCACCCGCTGCCGGAGGCGGCCGGTCGGCCTGTTTCGGAGTCGCCGGCGCCCTGACGGGGGCAGATCGGGTCAGGAAATCGCGCACGATTGAAGAAACGAGGTGACGACGGTCGGCCCATCATGAAACGCGGACATCGCTCCACGTGACTCGCCGCTCACGGAGGGTCGCGTGGGCGCGTCCACGTCGACCGGTGGCCATTCGTCGCGGGCGTCGGCGCCCGCCTTCCCTTCCCACCGGCCCCTCCCTCACCTTCGAGGAGCGCATGTGACGCAGACCCAGAGGTCCCCCCAGCGACCCGACGCGCCCGTCCGGTTCGGCCCCGACACCGCGCGGACCGCGACGTCCGCGTTCGTCAACGGGCACTTTCCCCGGCGGCGAGGGCTGATCATCCTCCTCAGCGTCCTCGGCGGGTTCCTGCTGACCGTCATCTGGTCGGCGGAGTTCGTGGACCGGACCATCGGCGACAACGTCGCCAACACAATGCTCGGCCACGACGCCAAGGAGACGCCCATCCAGGGCATCGCGGCCGGCATCATGTTCGCCTTCGTCTCCGGCATCGCGGGTACGTTCACCGCCTGCAACATCGCCGCGTTCGGCGCCCTGGCCCCGCTGACCGGCACCACGGGCGGCAGGTTCAGCCGGATCGTCGCGCCGCTGAAGCCGCTGGGCTGGATGTCGGTGGGCATGGTCGCGGTGTCGGCCGCCTACGGCGCGGTCGTCGGCCTCGTCGGCACGTCGATGCCGCAGTTCTCCACCGCTCCCAACGCCCCCGGCGGGCTGTCACCGAGGAGCATCCAGTCCATGGTGGTCTTCGGCGTGATCGGGATCATCATGATCTATCTCGGTCTGGCCGCGCTGGGCGTCGTGCCGGACCCGTTCGCCCGAATCGCCCGACGGTTCCCCAACGCCCCGATGGTCTTCATGGGCGCGCTGATCGCCGGCTTCCTGATCGGCCGGCCCTTCGCGCTGTTCCGGCAGATGTTCCGCGACGCCGCCGAGAGCGGCAACCCGCTCTACGGCGCGGCGGCGTTCACGCTTCAGTCCCTCGGCAACATCGTCATCATGGCGGTGCTGTTCCTGCTGCTGGCCTGGCTCGCCGGCTCCCGCCTGCAACGCTGGTTCAGCGCCCGGCCGAGCCGGCTGGCGGTCCTGACCGCGGTCGCGTTCATCGTCGCCGGCGCCTTCACGTTCCTCTACTGGGACGTGCGGCTGCTCGCCCGCCGCGAGATCATCCCCTGGTACCCGACGGCCCCCTGGGCCTGAGCCGGTGACGAGGTCCGGGGACGGCGGTGCCCCGTCGTCCCCGGACCCGGCCGACCGCGAGGCGGCACGACCCACCGGAGCGTCCGTCCCACAGGACCGGCGTCCGGCTCGGTCAGTCCTCCGGGCGGTCCCACGGCGACGGGTCGTCGCGCAGCCGGCTGTAGAGCCAACCGTCGCGCCACCGGCCGGCCCGGAACTCGCAGGCGCGCAGCACGCCCTCCAACTGGAATCCGGCCTTTTCCAGCGCCCGCTGCTCGGCGGCGTTCTCGGGGTGGGTGCCGGCCTGGACGCGCTGCGCCGGGGTGTGACAGAACAGGTAGTCGCAGAGCAGCGCCTGCGCCTGCCAGCCGATTCCCCGCCCCCGCCACTCCGGCAGCAACACGATGCCGATCTCCCAGTGGATCGCCGCGCCGCCGTACCGGCCGGCACGGTAGCCGACGACGCCGGCGGCGGCCTGCTCCGCCTCGACCTCGACGGCCAGGCGGCCATCCTCCTCGCCGAGCCAGCCGTCGGCGGCGAATCGTCGCGCCGGCGCCCCCGGGTCCCGGAACCCGTGCCAGTCCAGCCCGACCAGACCCGGCTCGACGGCGAACCGGACGAGCATCGGCAGGTCCCCCTCGGCCACCGGGCGCAGCCGCACGCCGTCGCGGGCCACCTCCGCGCCCGGGTACCTCGATCGGTCCGTCACCATCCCGGCACGGTACCCACCCGCCGGCACCGGCGCGGTCCCGAAGGCGGGGCCCTGCCGACCGCCGGCTCAGACCTTGAGGACGACCTTGGTGCACTCGTCCTGCTTCTTCTGGAAGATCTTGTAGCCCTTGGCCGCGTCCTTGAGCCGCATCCGGTGGCTGATGATGAAACTGGGGTCGATGTCGCCGCGCTGGATGCGGTTGAGCAGCGGACGGGTGTAGCGCTGGACGTGACACTGACCGGTACGCATGATCAACGACCGGTTCATGAACGCGCCCATCGGGAACTTGTCGACGAAGCCCCCGTACGCCCCGACCACCGAGACGACGCCGCCGCTACGGCAGGCGAGGATGGCCTGGCGCAGCGCGAACGGGCGTTCCGTCTCGACCCGGGCG
This sequence comes from Micromonospora sp. NPDC007220, assembly GCF_040634035.1. NCBI lineage: Bacteria > Bacillati > Actinomycetota > Actinomycetes > Micromonosporales > Micromonosporaceae > Micromonospora > Micromonospora sp. NPDC007220. Next base: position 215,486 of record NZ_JBEYEU010000010.1, read on the forward strand.
GCCTGCTTGGCCCGGTCGTACGCGTAGACGGCGGTGTTGCCGTGGTGCCCCTCCAGGCCGACGGCGTCGATGCAGGCGTCGGGCCCCCGGCCGGCGGTCATCGCGTTGAGCGCGTCGAGCACGTCGGTGTCGTCGTAGTTGATGGTCTCCGCGCCGGTGTGTTCCTCGGCGAGCCGCAGCCGGTACGGGTACCGGTCGATGACGATCACCCGCTCCGCGCCGAGCATCCGGGCGCTGGCGGCGGCGAGCAGGCCCACCGGGCCGGCCCCCCACACGGCGATCACGTCGCCCGGCTTGATGTCGCACATCTCCGCGCCCATGAAGCCGGTGGGCAGCACGTCGGCGAGCATCACGGCCTGGTCGTCGGGGACCTCGTCGGGCACCTTGATCGGGCCGACGTCGGCGAACGGCACCCGGGCGTACTCGGCCTGGCCGCCGGCGTAGCCGCCGAGCAGGTGGGAGTAGCCGAAGATGCCGGCCGGCGAGTGCCCCATGATCTTCTCGGCCACCCCGGCGTTGGGGTTGGAGTTCTCGCAGACCGAGAAGAGCCCGCGCTGGCAGGAGGAACAGTGCCCGCAGGCGATCGGGAACGGCACCACCACCCGGTCGCCGGGGCGCAGGTTGCGCACCTGCGGGCCGACCTCCACGACCTCGCCCATGAACTCGTGGCCGAGGATGTCGCCCTTGCGCATGGCGGGGATGTACCCGTGGTACAGGTGCAGGTCGGAGCCGCAGATGGCGGTCGAGGTGATCCGTACGATCGCGTCGCGCGCGTTCATGATGGTCGGGTCTGGTACGTCGACGACCTTGACGCTGTCCTTGCCCATCCAGGCGGTGGCCTTCATCGTTCGTCCTCTCGGGTGGCGGGCGGTCAGCGGCGGGCGATGGGCAGCGGCTGGGCGGGGCGTTGCATGACCTGCTGGCGTACGGAGATGCCGTCGGGGCTGCCCTCGGAGCGGACCACCTCGCCGGTCTCCACCACCTGCTTGAACCGGCGCAGGTCGTCGCGTACCTGCTGCTCGGGTTCCTCGCCGAAGAGCTTCGCCACGGCCCGGCCCAGCGCGCCGGCCGGCGGGGCGTAGCGCAGCCGCACCCGGACCTCGGTGCCACGATCGCCCGGCGCGGGCACGAACCGGACCCGACCCGCGTTGGGCACGCGGGTGCCGGGCAGCGACCGCCAGGCGAGCGACCGGTTCGGCTGGTCGTCGACGATCTCCGCGTCCCACTCGATCCGGCGGCCGGCCGGGCCGTGCGCGGTCCAGTGCGACCGGCGCAGGTCGTCGGCGCGTACCGACTCCAGGTGGGACATGAACCGGGGCAGGTTCTCCAGGTCCCGCCAGAAGCGGTACGCCTCGGCCGGGGACCGGTTGACGGTGACCGAGACCTCCATGTCGATCACCCGCCGGTGCGCGGCCCGGGCCCGTCCGGCGCGCACGGCGGCGATCAGGTCGACGGCGGCGATGCCGGCGACGGCCGCGGTGGTGAGGCCGACCCGCCGGCGCCGCTCGCCGCACCGCTCCGCCCAGGCCCGTCCGAGCAGGGTGAGGTCCAGCGCGTCGCCGGCCACCCGGGTCCACGCCCAGCCGGCCGGCCGGCGGCCGCCGAGCAGGCCCGCCGCGTGGATCAGCTCGCGGGCGCCCACGGCCATGATCACCCCGCCCGCGGCGGGTGAGTCGTCCACGCCGGTCAGCCGGGCCACCGCGCGCGGGGCGAGCAGGCTGCCGGCCCCGAGGGCGAGGCTGACCGCGCCCAGCAGCCGGGGCAGCCCGGCGCCCTGGCCGCGTCGTCCCCGCTGGTCCAGCATCATCGGATCGGTCTCGTCCACGTCGCACCACCGTCAGATCGTCCTGACCCGCCCCCGGGGCAGGCCCGGCGGCGGGAAGCCGCCACGCCTGACGCTATGCCCGCGAATCGCCTAACGAACCCCGAATCGGCACACAACTCGACGCCCGCTGCCGCCCTGTTTCCGCCCGTCGGCCGGGGCCGCGCCGGCGACCGTCTCACGCTCGCCGGCACGGGCGCCGCCAGCACCGTTGCGGCGCGGGCGGGCACCGCCGTATCCGTCAGCGCCCGTCGGACTCCGGCCGGCGGCGGTACGCCCGGTCCAGGATCGCGATCAGTTCGTCGGCGGCGCGGGCGCCGTCGAACCCGGCTCGGGCGAGCTGCTCGGCGACGATGGCGTCGATCGCGCCGTTGATCATGACGGCGAGCAGTTCGGCGTCAGTGTCCTCGCGGTAGTCACCGGCCGAGCGCGCCGCCCCGATGAGGTCCACGACGCTCTGCCGCCGGCTGGGCGCGTCCGGCCCGTCGGAGATGCCGGTCTCCTCGGTGATGGCTTCGATGATCATGCGGGCGTGCTCGGGGTGCTCCCGCAGGTGGGCGACGAGCGAGCGGACGTACGCCTCCAGCGCGGCGGCCCCGCGGGCACGCTCGACGGCCGCGCCGACGTCGGTGGTGAGGGCCTCGATCACCGCCGCGTACGCGGCCTGGACCAGGGCGTCCTTGGAAGGGAAGTGATAGAGCACCGCCGCCTTGGACAGGCCGGCCGCCTCGGCGATGCGCGCCAGCGAGGTGCCGGCGTAGCCGTGGCGGGCGACGAGGTCGGTGGTCACCCGGACGAGCTGGGCGCGACGGGCCTGCTCGGTGATGGTCAGCGGCCGGCGCGAACGGTCCTTGCGGGTGGTGGCGTCCGGCGTCATTCGGTGTCCTCGGGGTGTCGTGGCGGCCCTGCCGGGCCGGGTAGCCGCGGCACGGACAGGGTAACCCCCCGGTCAGACTTTCTACCGACTGGTTGAAAATCTGACCGACCGGTAGAATCCTGGGATGGGCAACGACGTCCACGACCACCACGGAAACGGAGGGGGGCACCATGCGAGCGCGCGTACCTCGGATCAGGCATCGCCGGCGCTGGATCGTCGGCGGCGGCGTCGCGCTCGTCACCACCCTGGCGGTGGCCGCGGGGGTCGCCCTGCACCACCCCGCGCCCGTCGGCTACTACGTCTCCGCGCGGGCGCAGGACCGCTTCCTGCGCGCCTACGAACGGGCGATGGCCGACCTGCCCCAGCCGGACCGCACGCTCGACGTGCGGACCAGCTACGGGGTGGTCCGCGTCTACCACTTCGCGGGCGCCGACTCCTCCCCCGCCGCTCCGCTGCTGCTGTTGCCGGGCCGGGCCGCGCCCTCCCCCGTGTGGGCCGACAACCTGCCCTTGCTGCTGCGCACGCGGAGCGTGTACACGGTGGACCTGCTCGGCGAGCCGGGAATGAGCGTCCAGCAACGACCGATCGGCTCCGCCCGTGACCACGCGCAGTGGCTGCACGAGCTGATGCGGGGCCTGCCCGACGAGCGGCTGCACCTGCTCGGCCTGTCCATCGGCGGCTGGACCGCGATGAACCTCGTGGCGCACCGGCCGGAGAAGGTCGCAAGCGTGGTCCTGCTGGATCCGGTCCTGGTCTTCACCGATCTGTCGCCGGCAGCGATCGTCCGCTCCATCCCGGCGAGCGTGCGCTGGTTCCCCCGGTCCTGGCGGGACGACTTCGCGAGTTGGACGGCGAACGGCGCGCCGGTCGAGGACGTCCCGGTCGCCGAGATGATCGAGGCCGGGATGCAGTCGTACGTGCTCAAGCTCTCCGCTCCCGAACGACTCACCGACGAACAGCTCGCCGGCGTGCGGGTGCCGGTCCTCACCCTGCTCGCCGGCAGGTCGCGGATGCACGACACGGCGGCCGGGGCGGCGCACGCCCGGCGCGTCCTGCCGCACGCCGCGGTGAAGGTCTACCCGGAAGCCTCGCACGCCATCAACGGCGAGCATCCGGAGCAGATCGCCGCCGACGTCGCCGCGCACCTGGCACCCCTACCCTGACGCAGGACCCACACGCCCGACCGGCCGCCGCCCCCGGTACCGGTTCGCGGCGCGGCGACGGACCGCCCTCAATTGAGGGGTATGGCGATCGGTCGATGGCTTGTAGCGTGGGCCCTCCTCACCCACCCAGGAGGGAAGTGATCATGCCCACGGTCACCGTTCGCGTTCTCGGTGCCCTCAGCGCCAGCGTGCTGAGCGCGACTCTCGGCGTCCTGGCGGTCGCCGCGCCCGCCCAGGCCGCGTCCCGCGACGGCGCCTGCAACACCGGCGAGTTCTGTTACTACTACAACAGCAACCACGCGGGCTCGATCTCCGATCACGCCGGCTCGCTGGCCGACTACGGCACCGCCCAGCCGGGCTGCTACGAGTTCAAGGGCGCCGGCAGCGGCAAGGGCCAGTGCATCAAGAACAACGCCGCCTCGGCGTGGAACCGCACCGGCAAGACGGTGCGTGTCTACTACAACACCGGCTACAACGGTTCCCAGGCGCACCAGGACTTCGCGCCCGGGGCGAAGAAGAACCTCAGCTCCACGCTGAAGAACAACAACGCCTCCCACCAGCTGATCTCCGCCGGCGCCAGCTACCCGGCGAAGGACGACTACCCCTACAAGGGTCAGACCTCGGGCATCGATCCGTGGAACTTCTACAAGGGGCAGTGCACCAGCTTCGCGGCCTGGGCGGTGCGCAGCCGGGTCGGCGTCGCCTTCCACAACCAGTACAAGGGCCAGGCGCGGTGGGGCAACGCCAAGGAGTGGGTCGCCGCCGCCGGACGCGCCGGCGTGCCGGTGTACAACAGCCCGAAGGCCGGTGACGTCGCGGTACGCCTGGGCGGCACCTACGGTCACGTCGCGTTCGTGACCAGGGTGAACGCGAACGGCACCTTCGAAATCGACGAGTACAACTACGTTTCGGCCGACAGGTACAGCCACCGGACGGTGTCGGTGGGAACCGCCAACAACCAGTTCTCCAAGTTCATCCGCTTCAAGTGACCCCGCGCCTCGGACGGAAACTTCTCCGCCGATGACGGAACACCGCGCGCAGAGCCCCGGCCGCATGGCCGGGGCTCTGCCGATCACGTGCCCTTACGCCGGGGAGAGACCCTCCACGAAGTCGTAGAGGCTCTTGATGTCGTTGTCGAAGTACGGGCCGTCGAACTGTCCGTTGCCCGGGTTGTCGCCGTGGCTCACGACGCTGTTGATGAATCCGAGACCATTCTGGTCGTTGTATTCCTGCAGCCAGGGACCGCCGCTGGAGCCGTAGGTCATGTTGCACCACATCCGGATCTGCTGGGCGCCGGCGTGCCAGGTGCCGCTCTGGCAGAAGTACTGGCTCTCGCCGCCGCCGAGATTGGACGGATAGCCCAGCGCGGTCATCAGGGAGATGTTGTAACCCCAGTTCCAGCGCATGCCGTGGCCGCCGACCGTCTCGACGACCTTCAGGCCCCAGTTACCGCCGTTGTGCATGATGGCGATGGCCATGTCCTCGTCGTAGCTGCTGCTGTTGATCCACGCGGTGCGGGCCGCGAGCTGGTACGCCACGAACGTGCCGAACGGCCGCGCGCCGTCGCGGTAGCGCGGCACGAACTGCCAGTTGCTGTACCACTGCCCGCCGGCGCCCTGGTGCACGCAGTGCCCGGCGGTCATGACCAGTCGCGCCTTGCCGCTGGCGACCGCACTCGCCGAGCACGAGGCGCCGCCACCGTTGGGGGTGGTGAAGTAGACCTTGCCGACGACCGCCGACTCGTTGAGCTGGATGCCGACGTCGGCGCCGCTGGCGGCGCTCGGTCGCACCGGCGCGACCGAGCCCGCCGGTCCGTCGGGCTTCGGCGCCCGGCTCGTGGATTCGGTGGCCTTCGCCGACTTCGCGATGTCGAGGTCGACGGCGTTCGCCATGCGCTCCGGCGTCCAGAACCTGGCGACCTCCTCGGCGATCTTCTCGTTGGTGATCGCACGACCGTCACTGGTGCGGGCGACGGCGGTGGTGTTGCCGTTCCTCTCGACCGTGGTCGGCTTCGCCTGGGCGACCGCCGGAGCGGTCACGACCAGCGCGAGTGCCAGGCTGGCCGATGCGGACCAGCGCAGGGTTGATCTCAACAGTTGCCCCCTTTTTCGGGTACTCCAACTCGGACCAGCGAAACCTATCGATCAAATTGCTTTGATCACAACGTGATCGAATGACAGGTAATTGACATTGACTTTCTGGCGTCCGAAAAGGACCACAGCCGGCGGCAAACAAAGCACCCCCACCCCGAACAGAAGCGTCAAAATTGACTCGCAAATCCCATCGCCGCGAATTCGCACTCTCAATTTGAGGACGCTCACCGCTGTCGACAGGTGGGAATTGCGGACCGCGGCAGTTGAGACGTTGCCCGGACGCGTCCGGCTGCCCATTCGCGCCGCGACCGCAGCCACCCGTGCACGCGGCAATCTCGCTCACCCGGGGAGGGGCCGGCACGGAGGGGCTGACGCGCATAAGGTCGGCTCGACCCGGCAACCTTCGCGAGGACAGGACGGGACAGCACATGGACCAAGGCACCCGCAACGAGGTGCTCGGCCGCCTGGCTGAGGCAGTCGGGTCCATCACCGTCGCGCACCCGACGCGGGTTGCCGTCGACGGACCGCCCGCCGCAGGCAAGACCACCCTCGCCGACGAGCTCGCCGTCATCCTGCGCGACCAGGGCCGCGACGTCATCCGCGCGACGATCGACGATTTCCTCTTTCCCCGGGCACAGCGCTATCCGCGCGGCGAATTCTCGGCCGAAGGCTGCTACTTCGACACCCACGACTACGACGCGCTGAACCGGGTTCTGCTCGATCCGCTCGGCCCGGGCGGGGATCGACGCTTTCGACACGCGGTCTACGACCGTACCGCGGATAGTGTGCTGTCCCCGCCGGCCGCCACTGCCACCGCCGACGCCGTGCTGGTCTTCGACGGCGTCTTCCTCATGCGTCCGGAGCTGATCGACAGGTGGGACCTGCGCATCTTCGTGTCAACCGCGCTTGAGAAGACCGTGGACCGTGCCGTGATCCGAGAGCGCCGGACGTCGTCCCGGGCTGAAATCGAACGGCGCTGGCGCGAGCGTTACATCCCCTCCCAACAGCTGTACTTCGCTACCGTCCGCCCGACCGATCACGCCGACATCGTCGTGCACAACGACGAGCCTCAGCGGCCGATCTGGGAGACTCGAAGACGCTGACCGCACCCGATTCGGCAAAGCCCTCGACTCAACCACGACATTTGGCACCGCAAGAGTCCGGGGGATCGTCGCGCTACCCTCCCCAGCATGACGCGTTACCTTGTCGTGCCCGGTCGAGGCGTTCCATTCCCCGACCACTGGTCGCGCAGTTGGGTCAGGGACTACCCGAAGTACCAGTGGGCGCCCGAACCGCCCGGGCCACCGTACGTCGCCGCCGAACGGGTCGCCGCGCTGCACGCTGCCATAAGCGCCGACGATGAGCCGGCGATCCTCGTGGCGCACAGTGCGGGATGCCTGACCGTCGCCGTCTGGGCCAGCCAGCATGTCGGTCCCGTCCGTGCCGCCCTGCTGGTCACGCCACCGTACCTGGATCCGGACTGGACTCCCGACCCTCACGAGACCGTCGATGTCGTCATCGACCACGTGCCACGCGAGCCACTGCCCTTTCGCTCGATCCTGGTCGCCAGTCACAACGACCCAATTACCACGCTCGAGCAATTCGAAGCGTACGCGCGAGACTGGGGCTCGGAACTGTTCGACGCGGGCGCAGTCGGGCACCTGGACTCCAAGACCGGGTTCGGCGCGTGGCCCGACGGCGAGCGCCTGGTCCGATCATTGGCCCAGCCCGCACAAATGACGTTGGAGTACTAGACTGGAACCAAGATCAGTGCGGCCCGCTGGCTACGACTATCTGCACGAGGGGTATCGACCTTCGCCCGGTGTTCACCGGGAACCGCGGCGCAGATCGGCCACCTCGTCTGACGGCGTGAAGCCGGCCGAGGCGTAGGTAGCTACGGCGCCGACGTTGGAACTCTCCACGCACACACTCGCGCTGGACGAACCCATGTCGCGAAGCGCCGCAGCGGCGGCAAGCGTGATCGCAGTGCCGTAACCATGGCCTCGGTGACTGCGGTGCACGCCCATCGGTTCCAGCAGTCCAGGCCGCCCCGGGCCGGCTGACCACACAGCCGCCACCGCCACGGCGTCGTCATTCTGATCAAATGCGGCGAGGCAGCGTGCGTCAGCGTAGAACGGGCCACCGGCCATCGCGAGCCAACCTCCGACCGTACGGCGCCGGTCGGCATCGGTGAAGGGCGACCCGCGGAACGCGGACCAGTGGACGGCGACCCACACCTCGGCGCGATCGGGCTCGATCGTCTCGATGCGCAGACCGCAGTCCTGTACCGGGTCCGAGAGACCGCGGTGGAACGTTGTCCACGGCTCATCCCGCTCCCAACCCCGCTTCAGCAGCAACTGGGTGAAAAGCCCCGCACCTCGGGCTTCGACGGTCGCACCGTGGGGAGCCAGGACACGCCCTGGTTCGTCCAGATCAGCGGCGAGCCGACGGGCCAGTGCCTCGTCATCACGCCAGTCGGGAGCGACGGCCATGCGCACCAGTTCGGGGCCGTCCAGCAGCCCGATCGCGAGAGCCTCCCCGTCGCGCGACCACATCCGGATGGCAGCCGCCGTAGCCTCGGCACCACCTAACGAGTGCCACCCGAGATCGCCGGAATGCAGATGCAGCGGTCCCCCGTCGTACTGCCACCCCTTGAGCGCGTCCACCGCTGGTGACAACTCATCAACGCTCGGGGTGCTCAAGATGATGCTCACGGTGCATCCAAACCCCAAAGAGCGACCTGGCACCATCGATTTTGTAGGGAGCCGGCGTTCTCGTCACGGTTCGCCGAATGCCTGTTCCAGGCCGTCACCAGGCTGTCGATAGCCGATCCGGAACGTCGAGGTGGCCCGGCACCTGTTCGAGGAGTGCGTCCACAAGAAGGCGCAGGGCGTCTTCGCCAACCCGAACGTCTTCTTCTACCGGCGCAACG